>CAZHLD010000042.1:19442-21094 GCA_964533185.1 uncultured Acidobacteriaceae bacterium
TGCTGCGCGGGCTGGACCGCTTTGGCTTCCGCCTGATCCACCTCTGGGGCATGACCGAGACGACGCCGCTCGGCACCACCGGCCACTTGAAGGTGCACATGCGGGAGTGGCCGGAGGAGAAGCGGTACGAAGTACGAGTAAAGCAGGGCTGGCCCGCGCCGTTTGTCGAATTGCGCGTGATGCGTCCCGATGGCGAAGCGCCGTGGGATGGGAAAACAATCGGCGAGCTCGAAATTCGCGGCCCGTGGGTGGCAGCGAGCTATTTCAAGTCGCCCGAAACCGCCGACCGCTGGACGGCAGACGGATGGTTCCGCACCGGCGACATCGCTTCGATTGATGCGGAGGGCTACGTCAAAATCGCTGACCGCGCGAAAGATTTGGTGAAGTCGGGCGGGGAATGGATCAGCTCGGTGGATTTGGAAAATGCGTTGATGGGGCATCCGGCAGTGCGCGAGGCCGCCGTCATCGCCGTGCCGCACCCGAAATGGCAGGAGCGGCCGCTGGCCGTGCTGGTGCTGAAAGATGGAGCGGGCCAACCTTCACCCGACGAGCTGCGCGCGTTTCTGACGGCGAAGAATTTTGCCAAGTGGCAGTTGCCCGATGCATTCGTGTTTCAGACGGAGATACCACGGACGTCGGTGGGGAAGTTCATGAAGATAAAGCTGAGGGAGCAGTTTGCGGGGTGGAAGTGGGAGTAAGCAATCAATCAGCGATGGTTTGGTTGGGTTTGGAGATGAACTGGAGAAAGGCTTTTCCCAAGGCGGTCGTGCGAGATGAGAACATCCCTTGGCGAGACATCATGGAATGTAGCCAGGAACTACCGCCGAAAAGCCCGCGTGCTGCCAGATCATTCACATATTGGTCGTAGATTTCGCGTCTTCCCCGAAGTTGTGGAAATGAGTGCTCCAGCACTTGTGATGCACCACCGGCGGTCCAAGACGGGTAAGTCACACCATTCAACTGAGCCCATCTCTCGGGATTGTCAAAAAAACTGAGAATGGATAAATGCCATGGAGTCAGGCTGTCAACGTGATTCAGGAACACTTGCTGAAGGTCTTCGTCTGGCGCATTGGGTAAGGCTGCATTCATGACTGCGTTTCGCAACGCGCCGAGCTTTTCTTCCTGATGATTCCTGCTGGCGATTTGAGTTGCGTAGAGCAAAGTAGTTATGAAGCTATCGTTTTTTGAGAGCTTCTCAGGCGTTACCTCAGCGACTTGATCTTGCAATTCCTTCACCGCAGAAGCTATTTCTTCAATCCATTTGTCGCGCCTTTTCGATAACGGAGGGGCAATTATCGCGGCGAATATTTCAGCCGCGGGACCGCCAACAACAGGGATTGCAGACAGCGCCGTTTTGGCCACAGTGTGTGCAACATCGCCTTTTGTTGGCCTCAATGCCTTCTTGGGTTGCACCATGGGTAGAATTATACATCTAGGTATTCTTCTATGCTGTTTTACGTGCGGTAGGAGGCGTTGATGTGAACGTAGTCCGAGGTGAAGTCGCAGGTCCAGACCCGCCCTGCACCAGCCGCTGCAGGGCGGGGCGCAGCACCCACTTTTCGCGCCACGTTTTTCGCTTTTCGCACTCCGAGATCGACTTCGATGGGGACGAAGTCGGAGAGGAGGCGGAGGTGGGCGGCGCGCTCGTCGAA
>CAZHLD010000042.1:21194-23178 GCA_964533185.1 uncultured Acidobacteriaceae bacterium
CTTCGATGGGGACGAAGTCGGAGAGGAGGCGGAGGTGGGCGGCGCGCTCGTCGAAGGGGAGGGCGCGGCCGCGGGAGTACATCTTGACACCGGCGAGCCAGATGTCGGCGCGATTGGGGTCGAAGCGGATACCGCTGCGGCCGGCGGCGGCGAGGATGCGTCCCCAGTTGGGGTCGGCGCCAGCAAGAGCGGTCTTCACCAGGGGCGAATTGGCGATGGTGCGCGCGACCTGCATTGCCGCGCGGTCGGAGGCGGCGCCGCGGACTTCGACCTCGACCACGCGCTTCGCTCCTTCGCCATCGGCCACAATCTGAAGCGCCAGCTTCCAGCAGACGGACTCGAGCGCAGCGAAAAAAGTGCGGGATGCGGCGCGTGAGCGCGACGCGACACGGGCGCCTGATGCGCCGCTGGCGAGGACAAAGAGCGTGTCGTTGGTGGAGGTGTCGCCGTCCACGGTGATGGCGTTGAACGTGCGGGCGGCGATGTCGCGCAGGGCGCGCTGCAAGAGCGCGGGGGCAACGGCGGCGTCGGTCATTACAAATGCGAGCATGGTGGCCATGTTGGGCGCGATCATGCCTGCGCCCTTCGCGCAGCCGAGCAGGCGCACGCGCCTCCCGCCGATGGTGCACGACGCCGCGGCCCACTTGCGGCGCGTGTCTGTGGTCATGATGGCGCGGGTCACGGCAGAAAAACTTGCCACGCTCTCCCGCTGCGCCCGCACCAGGCCCGGCAGCGCGCCGAGGATGCGCTCGACGCGCAGCGGCACGCCGATTACGCCCGTTGAGCAGACCAGCACCTCTTCGCGACGGCAGCCGAGCGTGCGGGCAACGGCTTCGGCAGTGGCGCGCGAGGCTTTCATACCGTCCGGGCCGGTGGAGCAATTGGCGTTACCGGCGTTGACGATTACGGCGCGGGCGCGGCCGCCGGTGCAGCACAGATGTTCGCGCGAGAGCAACACGGGCGCAGCTTTGACCAAATTGGTGGTGAAGACGCCCGCCGCGGCGCAGCGTACATCAGCCACAATCAGAGCGAGGTCGAGCGCGCCGGCTTTTTTCTTAAGGCCACAGGCGGTGGCGGAAAAACGGAAGCCGAGGGGAAGAAGAGACGGAGGGATTCCTTCCGGCGAGGCCGGAATCTTCGATCGCTGCGCTCGGAATGACAGCCTAGGACGTTTGCTCATGCGACGGGCCTGGCCGCCGGCGTCAGCACGGGCAGAAGGTCGCGCTTCCCTCGGCCTTGCTCGGGACGAGCGGGGCAGACCGTGGCGATGACGGCGACCAGGTCACAGGTGCGCTGCTTCGGGCAGGTGCGGCAGTCGCGCGCGAGTTTTTCCGGGAGGGCAAAACGCGTGGTGGCCTGAAATCCTTGGCGGCCGAAAATTTCCGGCGCATGCGTCACGGCAAAGACGCGGGCAATCTTGCGTCGCCGCGCCGCATCGAGTGCCGCGCGCAGCAACTCCGCTCCGAGGCCGTGCCCGCGCTTCGACGGCTCGACGGCGAGCGAACGAATTTCAGCGAGGTCGGCGCCGTAAGGCTCGAGTGCCACGCAGCCGGCCAGCTCTTCACCTTCGACAAGCACGAGGAAGCGCCCGATGTGCGCGCAAATTTCCGCCTCGGTGCGCGGGAGCAGGAGGCCGCGGTCGGCGTAATAGGAAACGAGGCGGTAGACCGCCGGTGCATCCGTCGCGCGTGCCCAGCGCGCCCTCATGTCTTCTCCTCGACCGTTGCCAGGCGGTTTTTTGCGTCGGCGATGGCGGCGCGGACCGAATCGGGCGCGGTGCCGCCGGGCACGGCGCGAGCGGCGAGCGCTGCCTCGACGGTGAGCGACGCTTTCAGATCGTCACGGAAATGCGCGCAGAACTTCCAGAGCGTTTCCATGGGCAGCTCGGTCCACGCCTTGCCCTGCCGCTCGGCTTCTTTCACCACCTGGCCGACAATTTCGTGCGCATCGCGGAAGGGGATGCCGCGGCGAACGAGGTAGTCGG
>CAZHLD010000042.1:23278-24417 GCA_964533185.1 uncultured Acidobacteriaceae bacterium
CCGACAATTTCGTGCGCATCGCGGAAGGGGATGCCGCGGCGAACGAGGTAGTCGGCCGCTTCGGTGGCCAGCAGCGCGGCGTCGCCAGCGGCTTCGCGCAGGCGCGCTTCATTGGGGCGCGTGGCTTTGATGGTCGCGGCGGCCACCTGCACCATCGCGAGCGACTGCTCGTGCGCGGCGAAGAGCGGCTCCTTGTCTTCCTGGAGGTCGCGCTGGTAGCTGGTGGGCAGGCCCTTGAGCGTGGTGAAGAGCGCGAAGAGCGCCGCGGTAATGCGTCCGGACTTGCCGCGGATGAGCTCCCACGCGTCGGGATTTTTCTTCTGCGGCATGATGCTGCTGCCGGTGGAGAACTCGTCGGGGAGAAGGATGAAGCCAAACTCCTGCGAGGCGAACAGCACAAAGTCTTCGGCCATGCGCGAGAGGTGCGTGGCCAGCACGGCGAGGGCGTAGAGATAGTCGAGCGCGAAGTCGCGGCGGCTGACGGCGTCGAGGCTGTTGCGCGTGAGGCGGGCAAAACCGAGGTCGCGGGCGATGGCTTCGCGGTCGATGGGAAAGGCGCAGCCCGCCAGCGCGCCGGAGCCCATCGGGCAGGCGTCTGAGGTGAAGGCGGCCGCGGCGAGGCGGTCGAGATCGTGAAAAAATCCTTCAGCGTGGGCCATCAGGAAATGCGAATAGAGGATGGGTTGCGCGCGCTGCAGGTGCGTGTGGCCGGGCATGGGCAGGGCGATGTGCCGTTCGGCCTGCGCGACCAGCGCGCGGATCAGCGCGGCCACGGCGGCGCGCATCTGCGCGGCGGCGTCTTTGACGTACATGCGGAACTCGGTGACCACCAGCTCGTTGCGGCTGCGCCCGGTGTGCAGCTTGTGGCCGAGGGGGCCGAGTTTTTCGGTGACGGCGCGCTCGAGGAAGTGGTGGACGTCTTCGGCGTCCGATGCGTCGAGCCAATCCGGCTCGGTCTGCGCACGGTCGCCGATCTGATCGAGCGCCTCGAGGAGCTTGCGCGCTTCGTCAGAGGTGATCACGCGGGCGCGCTCGAGGGCGCGCGTCCACGCGCGATCCACGGCGAGCTGGTAGGGCAGCAGGCAGCGGTCGAAAGGGAAGGAGCGCTGGAATTCGTAGAACAGCTCGTTGGGGGGACG
>CAZHLD010000043.1:0-4607 GCA_964533185.1 uncultured Acidobacteriaceae bacterium
GCCATTGCGGTGAGCAGTTTGTAGTTCCGGCTGGCCCAGCGCGTCACGCGCCCTGCTTCTTTGCCAGGAAGAAACTCTGCGCGAAGGGCCATTCATCATCCACCCACTGGGCGACGCAACGGTAGCCGGTGCGTCCGGCCATCTCCACAACTTCTTCGGTTTGGTATTTGTGCGAGCTTTCAGTCCAGATGGTTTCGCCCTCTGCGAGGTGCACGGTGATGCCTGCTTTCTGGATTGTGGCGGTCTGCCGGCAGGTGGAGCGGAGGTGCATTTCGATGCGGCGTTCCTGCGCATCCCAGCGAACTTCATGACGGAAATTGGCCAGGTTGAAATCGCCGTCCAACTCGCGGTTGATCCGGGCGAGCAAGTTCAAATTAAATGCAGCAGTAACCCCGACAGGATCGTCGTAGGCCGGGATCAACTGCGTGAGCGGCTTTTCAAGGTCGGTGGCCAGCAGCATTGCGTCGCCGGGCTGAAGGATGCGGCGCACTTCGCGCAGGAACTCTTCGCCCGCGGGACGGTCGAAATTGCCGATGGTGCTGCCGAGGAAGAGGACTAGCATGTGCTCGCCCGGATGGCGGCGCGCAGCGGCGGCCAGCAGGCCGTCGAGGTAGGGCCGCTCGAATCCCACCACACTGACAAAGTCGATCTGCCCGAGTTCTTTCTGGCTCTGCGCCAGGGCGGTTGGCGAAATGTCGATGGGGAAGTAGGTGGTGCGCTGGCGGCGGGCCAGTGCCTCGAGAATCCAGCGGGTTTTCTTGCCGGTGCCGCTGCCCAGCTCGGCCACGGCCACCGGCAGCAGCAGGCAGTTGACGATTTGCTCGGCGTGCTGGCGGAGCAGACGGGCTCCGGCGCGCGCTAAGCCGTATTCAGGCAGGGCGCAGATCACTTCAAACAGGGCCGAGCCGACCTCGTCATACAGATACTTCGAGGGCAGCTCTTTCTGGCCCGGCATGGTGAGCCCCGCGCGCACCTCGCTGGCGAAATCGGTGGCCGAGTATTGTGCGATGGTTTGCGTGAGCATGGCGGCTGCCCCCCGATAAACTAGTCTTTGACGCAGCGAAAACCGGAGTACGCGTAAGGATAGTGGGGCTGGAACCAGTTGCGGAACGACCGGCGCAACATGCAGGCGGCGCTGCGCGCCGTGCCGCCCTTCATGACGTAGTGCTTGCCGTCGAAGAAATCGGCCGAATAGCCGGGATAAAAAGGAAAGGCCTGGAAGTCGGGGAACGGCTCAAAAAGCGTGCGCGTCCATTCCCAGCCGTTGCCCAGCAGGTCCATCACGCCCCAGGCGCTCGCGCCGGCCGGGAAGGCGCCGACGGGGGTCGGGTCCCAGCGGTGAAAATCGAAGTTTCCGAAGAGCACATCGGGCGGCTGATGACCCCACGGATAGGCGCGCTCAACTTCGCCGGGCGTGCCGTAGGCGGCGCGGTGCCACTGCGCTTCGGTGGGCAGCCTCTTGCCCGCCCAGCGCGCGTAGGCGGAAGCCTCGGCGTGGCTGACGTACACCGGCCAGTCGAGCGGCAGGCGAATCTCGCCAAACATTGTACGGTAGGCCCAGCCGTCGGCGCGGCGCTTCCAGAAAACCGGCTGGCGGAAGTCGGAAGACTGGATCCAAGCCCAGTCCCCATCGGGCCAAAACGAACGGTGTTCGTAGCCGCCTTCGCGAACAAAGGTGAGGTATTCGCGGTTGGTGACCATGAAGGCGTCAATGGCAAATGCCGGCACGTCAACGGTGTGCTCTTCGAACTCGTTGTCCCAGCCGAATTCGCCACTTGCCTCCCGAGGCAAACCCGGGGTGGCGTGGCCGGCTGGGATCTCGACCATGCGAAGCGTCGCGGGCTTGACTGCGGGCACGGGCTGAATCGGTTCGGGGAATTTGCGGTCGGTGGGCAATTGATGCAGCATATAGGCCAGCGTTTCGGCATGCATCAGCCGGTGTTCGATGGCGACGTTGAGAATGAAGCCGTTTTGGAGCAGGGGCAGCGCCGGGTCTTCCAACGAGGCGGCTGCGAGGGCCGTGTCCAGCGTTTCGCGGACCCGCGCGTTGTACTCCTCGATTTCTGCCATCGAGGGCCAGTCGGCCGGCTGGTCGTCGGGCAGTCCGCCGCCGACCGGGTCAATGCCGAAGGCAAACAGGCGATCGAAGCTGCTGTGAAACGCGCTCAGCCCGAAAATGTTGCGGCCCAGCAGGTTCCAGTCAAAGGTTTCCAGGTGGCCGACGTAAAACGCGACGCGGTGCCGCTCCGGGATGGGCCGGTCGTACATCGCCTCCGGGCGCACGAGGCCAAAGAGCTCGTCGGTGCGGGCCCGGGCGAGCGCCAGGCGGGTGGCGAGTTGCTGGCGAACCTGACGAGTGCTGGCTGTGGCTCCCAAGATTTTCCCCGCTCCACCATTGGATGCGCATCGGCCGAGAGGGATGCGCGAGCTTACGCGTTCCGGGGATTGAAAGAAGCCCCTGTTTATCTCCGGCCGGGTGCATATGTCAACCCGGGCCTGTGGAAGACGGCGGGGCTTGCAGGGCGCGGCGTGGGTCCCTATGAATCGGGCGTTTGAAAACGAGGTCGCCATCGAGTGCCGCGGAGCCGGCTACGCGCTGAACGGTGGCCGCGCGCTCGTGCATGGCCTGAGTTTCGAAGTTCGGCACGGCGAGACGCTGGTCCTGCTGGGCCGCAGTGGCTCGGGCAAGACCACCACGCTCAAGCTGATCAACCGGCTGCTCGACCCTACGTCGGGCGAAGTCCTGGTGGAGGGCCGCGCGACCACCGCCTGGGACCCCATTCGGCTGAGGCGGCACATCGGCTACGTCATCCAGGAAGTGGGCCTGTTCCCAAACATGACGGTCGAGCGCAACGTTGGAATCGTACCGGAACTGGAGGACTGGGCGGAGGAGCGCATTCACGCGCGCGCCCAAGAGCTGCTGCGACTGGTGGGGCTCGATCCGGCCGAATATGCCGGACGCCGGCCGCGCGAGTTGAGCGGCGGGCAGCGGCAGCGCGTTGGCGTGGCCCGTGCTCTTGCGGCCGACCCACCCATCCTGCTGATGGACGAGCCGTTCGGCGCGCTCGACCCGGTGACGCGCAGCGAATTACAGCAGGAGTTCCGTCAACTGGCCGCGCGGCTTGCGAAGACAATCGTCTTTGTCACGCACGACCTGCGCGAGGCCCTGTTGCTAGGCACGCGCATCGCGCTGCTGGCCGAAGGGCGGCTGGTAGCCATCCATTCCCCACAAGAGTTCCTGCGCGCGCCGGATCCCGAAGTTCGCCGGTTCGTGGCATCACTGGAGTCTCCCCAAACTGAGAACTGATAACTGACAACTTTCTTGCGAGGTGGCCGGTGAACGTCTTCGACTACATGATTCGCAATCGCGGCGAGGTGCTGGAGCTGACCCTGCAGCACCTGGGCATGGTGGCCGTAGCGATGGTGCTGGCCGTGCTCATCGGCATCCCGCTCGGCATTCTGCTGACGCGGCGGCGCGGGCTGAGCCAATGGGTGCTGGGAGCGGCCAACGTCATTCAGACGGTGCCGAGCCTGGCGCTCTTTGGCTTCCTGATCCCCGTGCCGCTGCTGGGCGTGGGCCCGCGGACGGCGATTGTCGCGCTGACGCTCTATGCGCTGCTGCCGGTGATCCGCAATACCTATGTTGGTATCTCGCAGGTGGACCCGGCGGTGGTCGAAGCGGCGCGGGGTATGGGCATGACTGGCGGCCAAATGCTGTGGCTGGTGCAGGTGCCGCTCTCGCTGCCGGTGATCCTGGCGGGCATCCGCGTGGCCACGGTGATTGCCATTGGCACGGCGACAATCGCCGCAGCCATCGGCGCCGGCGGTCTGGGCGAGTACATCTACCGCGGCGTGGCCGGGCCGAAGAATTACCTGCTGCTGGCCGGAGCCATCCCCGCGGCGCTGATGGCTGTCGTGGCCGACGCGAGCTTGGGCTGGGCCGAGCAGCGGCTGAGGTCGCGCTAGGTGAGCCGGCGACGGATTGTTCGCAGATTGCTTGGCGCTGTTTGTGCGCTGGTGCTGGTTTGCGCGCTCATGGTGCTCTCCGGCTGCCGATCGCTCGGCGGCAAGCACGTCGTGGTCGGCTCGAAAAACTTCACCGAGCAAATTGTGCTGGCCGAGCTGCTGGCGCAGCAGATTGAAGCGCGCACCGGCTTGAAAGTTGAGAAGCGGCTCAACCTGGGCGGCACGCTGCTGGCCCAGCAGGCCCTGCTGGCCGGCGAAATCGACCTCTACCCTGAGTACACCGGCACGGCGCTGACCGGCGTGTTGGGCGAGCAGCCCACGGGCGACGCTGCCGAGGTTTTCGAGCGCGTGAAGCAGGGCTACGCGAGCCGGTTCGGGCTGACGGTGGGCCAGCCGCTTGGCTTCAACAACACGTTTGCGATGGTGGTCCGTGGCGAAGACGCTGCCCGCTGGAAGCTGCGCGCGATTTCCGACATTGCCGCCCGCGCGCACGAATGGCGGCTGGGCTGCGGCTACGAGTTCAAAGAGCGGCCCGACGGTTACGACGGCTGGGTGAAACTCTACGGCCTGCGCTTCCGCGGGGCGCCGCGGGTGATGGACCTGGGGCTGCTCTATCGCGCGCTCGAGCAGAAGCAGGTGGA
>CAZHLD010000043.1:4707-15018 GCA_964533185.1 uncultured Acidobacteriaceae bacterium
TCCGCGAGGTGGTGGCCGAATTTCGTCGCGCCAAGGGCCTGTGAGCCGCCGGGCGGTGCGCATCGGCCCAGCCGCCGGAGGTCTTCATTCAACCCGGCGGAAGTTCGGAAGCCGGTCGATGGACTTAAGCCGCAGTTTCCATTTCCCGGTGCCACAGTTCTTGACATTGTTCGAGTGAATCGCTTCGACTACGTTTCACGAGAACCTCAAGGATCGTGGCGATGTCTTCAAGCGCAAAGGATAACCAAGCTTTGTTTTTCCCGAGAAGAAAGTTGAAAGGGGCGGCAGTTGTCTGCTGGCCGCCCCGGTCGCACGGACCCGATGTGGACGGAGCCGCGGATCAATTCCGACTTCGGCCGCCGCGAGCCCATTGTGGAATGCCCTGGGCGTTGCGCAGGGTGAGTGTCTGATCGCCTTTCTTGACCTCGCGGGCGATTAGGGCGTCGGTGCCGCCCATCTTCACCTTCGACCCAACGACCTCGATCTGATCGCCCTTGGCGAAGCTGAATTTCTTTTCGTTGAGGAAGCTGGTTGGACCCAGATGGATTTCCAGCGTTTCCGAGCCGGACTTGACCATCAGGTGTGTGCCCGTGGTTCCCATCCGGCACATCTGGCATTCCTGCTCCTTGACCTCCTCAATCGTGCCCTTCAAAGTCGTTTCAGTGGCCGGGTCGTACTTGGGCATGCCCTTGCCTTGGCCCATGCCGCCCTGAGCCAGGGCGACGGGCACCACCAGGGCCAGCACGGCCACGATGGCAAGGCCAAATTTCCAATTCCACAAGTGTCTCATCATTATTTTCTCTTCTCCTTTTTTCGATTAGGGCTGAATCCCCATGTCGGAGCCCATGTTACGGTTCTGCTTCTGCCATTCCTTCATGGCTTTTTCGACTTCGGTAGCGTGCTCACGGATGCGCTGGTGGTCCGGACTGGGCTTGGCCAGCTCGTCGTCGAGTTGTTGCATACGGTTGTTGAGCCGGTCGCGAGACTGGTCCATTTGACGGATGCGATCCTGCATGCCGGCCCGCTGCTCATCGCTCAGGCCGTTCATGAAGCGGTCACGTTCCTGCTGCATGGTGCGGATTTCCTGCCGAAGCTGCTGGTGCTGCTGGCGGAACTCCTCGTTGTTGGCGCCGCCGCCCTTTGCGGACTGGGCCATCTGGCGGGCCCGGTCGCGGACGCGGTCGGCTGATTGCGTGCAGTTTTCATGCTGCCCGCGCTGCTGGTCGGTGGCGTGGATGCGCTGGCGCTGCTGGTCGTGGGTGCCCTGCTGCTGGCCTTGCCCCTGACCCTGCTGGCCGCCACGCTGGCCCGTATCCGGTCGCTGTCCCTGCTGTCCTGACGGCGGACGCTGGCCCCCTCTGCCCTGGCCGCCACCATGGCCCTGTGCGACGACTGGTGCTGCGGCCAGTAAAAGCGCCGCTGCGAATGTTACTGCTTTTTTGCTCATGACTTCCTCCTTAGACCGTCAATTCATGTCTTATCTGCACAAACCGCCCAGTGCGAAGCACGGAACGGCTTCTTCGAAGAAATGCAAACCCTCTCGAAGTGTTACCCGAGCTTTCGGTTCGTTTTCATCCGGACGGGCGGCGCCAAGATGATGTACGCGGCGGACCAACATGGACGACAGTCGGGGAGGAGCGGGCGGGACCTCTATTACCCCGGCGATTCGTCCACCATCACTTGGAACACGGTCCTCGCTGGAAGGTTGCATCGAGCCCGAAGAATCCATACCCCGCCGATGCCTGATCAGCTAGCAGCATGCGCTAACCCATGGCCCTTGTCTGTGGCGACAAAACGGCCTTCGCGTTCCTCGATCAACCCCGCCTCCGCTAGTTCGCGTGCCGCGCTGCGGACGCGGAAGAGCGCCAGGCTGGGCAAGAGCCTGGATAATGCTCCTGGCGGAAGCGCTCAACGTACCATCCGCGGCAATGCACGGCATGGCGACCTCCTTTCGTTCTACGCGGCGGGAACGCCGGTTAACCGGAATTTCCGATTTCAACTTCATCTCTGCGCAAAACCACATGCCAGCCACCCTCTGGTCTCAAGCTCGAATCACCGTGGCCACAGTTAGGTGGCAAGTGCAGCTCGTTTGGCAGTTCCGCTGACTGGCCTGGCCTGGTTCTCGCCTCCAGCCAGCTTCGCCGCTGACACCTCGCCCCACCGGATGAGTTCTGAGCGCTCGATGCGCTGGCCGGAAAAATCTCCGACGACGAGATGCGCCGGATGAACTACGCCGTGGACGGCGAGCGCCGCGACGTCCGCGAGGTGGTGGCCGAGTTCCGCCGCTCGAAGGGCTTGTGAGCCCGCCTTGCGGCGTGCGTGGTTGCCGGGCGGGCCGGGCTTTGCTAGAGTTGGAGCGCCCCTTCCTGCCGAATCGCACAAGGAGGGAATTTCCGATGGCTGTCAGCAAAGAACTGCTGGACATACTGGCCTGCCCGGTCTGCAAGACCCCGGTGACGCTGACCCCCGATAGCAAGGGGCTGAAGTGCGCCACTTGCCACCGCGTCTATCCGATTCAGGACGACATTCCGGTGATGCTGCCGGACGAGGCCCGCGTCGAAGCCGGATGAAACTCCACAACTCAACGACGCGGGGCCCGGCCACGCGCCCGCTCCGCGCATGAAGTTCTCCCCCCAGAAGCTCGCCCGCAGGGTCCGCGCGCTACGCGGCCGCCGCATCGGCGTCGCCGGCGACCTGATGCTCGACCGCTACCTGTGGGGCACGGCGACGCGGCTTTCGCCGGAGTCGCCCGTGCCGGTGGTGGACTACGCCGCCGAGAGCGAATGCCTGGGTGGCGCGGGCAACGTAGCCGCCAACCTGGCGGCGCTGGGCGCTAAGGCAACTCTGTTTAGTGTAGTGGGCGACGACGAGCCGGCAGCGGCCCTGCGGCGCAAACTGGCAGAGCTCGACCTGCCTGATCAGGGCGTCCTGACCGATCCCGCGCGGATCACCACCCTCAAGACGCGCATCATCGCCCGACACCAGCAGATTGTGCGCGTGGACCGCGAGCGGCGCGCGCCGCTCGATCCGCAGACCGAGGACCGCCTAATCCGGCGGATCAAGGCCGCGCTGCCGAAGCTCGATGCGCTGGTGGTCTCCGACTACGACAAGGGAGTGGTGACCGCGGCGCTGGCCGAGCGGGTGCTCGAAGCCTGCCACCGGCGAGGCGTGCCCGCGTTCGTGAAGCCAAAGATATCGCTCCAGTTTTCCTACCGCGGCGCGACGGCGATTGTCTGCAACCGCGCCGAGGCCGCCTTCCTGGTGCAGCGGAACACCCTTGAAGACGATGCGGCCATCGAACAGGCCGGCCGGGCGCTGCTGGGGCACTTCGGCTGCTCGGCCGTAGTGATTACGCTGGGCGAGAAGGGGATGTACGTTTTCGAAGAGGCCTCGCCGCAGCGGCTGCACATCCCGGCCACCAGCTTCGAGGTCACTTACGCGCGCGTGGGGATGCCGGGCCTCGAGCCCGGCGCGACGGGCCGGCAGGTTTTCGACGTGACCGGCGCGGGCGACACTGTGCTTTCGACGCTGGCGCTGGCCGCAGCGGCGGGCGCCTCGATGCCGGAGGCGGCGGCACTGGCGAATCTGGCCGCAGGCGTGGTGGTGGGCAAGCTGGGCACGGCGACGGTCTCACCGGCAGAGCTATTGGCGGCGGTTCGTGAGTACGGAAATTAGCGCTACGGGGGGAAGCTCAAGGACTTATCGCTCGACTCCACCCAGATGCGCACTTCTTTGGTTTGGCGCTGCTTTTCGGCGTCGCCGTTTTCGAGGAGCTGCGGGAAGGGGCTGACCCGGATCACCACGATGACGCCGCTGGCTCCGCTCAGTAATTGCGCCGTCTCGATGCCGTAGCTTTTCACCGGGCCGTAGTAGCCGCCCGGACCCCAGTCTTCGAGGAAATCCTGGTAGGTGTAGCTCTGGCTCGATCTGGAGATCTCTGCCACAGGCTGATTCGTGCACGCCTCGCCGAGCTTCCAGAGGCAGTAGGCGCGCTCGGTGTTTCCGGAGGCCAGGGTTTCCAGGAAGCGGTCGGCGGCGCGCTTCTCTCCCCAGAAGCGGAACACAAACCACCACAGCCCGGCGGCCAGCAGAATCGCAAACGCCACGCCGGTGACGGCGTACCGGAGCGTTTTCGATTTCGGCTCCTCCGGCCCTGAGTCCATCATTCCCACACTTGCCTCCTCAACCCACTCCGAGAACAGCGCCGCGGGGAAAAAGCTAGCAGATTCCGCAACGGGAAGTAAACGCCTAGCCCTTCAGAGCGCCGCCGGTGCCGGCGGGAAGCTCGATGGAATACTTCGTGCGCGCGCTCTCGCGGTGCGCGGCCAGGGCCAGCTCGATCAGACGGTCGATCAGCTCGCGGAAGCCGATGCCGCTGGCCTCCCAGAGCTTGGGGTACATGCTGATGGAGGTGAAGCCGGGAATAGTGTTGATCTCGTTCAGATAGATGCGGCCGGTCTTGCGCTCGAGGAAGAAGTCCACGCGCGCCATCCCGGCACATTCCACCGAACGGAAGGCGCGCACGGCGTAGTCCTGGAAGCGCTTCACCTGGGCTTTGGTGAGCGGCGCAGGGATTTCGAGGCGCGTGCCCTCTTCAAGATACTTCGCCGCGTAATCGTAAAACTCGCGGTGCGGAATGATCTCTCCCGGCACGGAGGCGCGCGGCGATTCGTTGCCCAGGACGGAGACTTCAATCTCGCGGCCGTTGACGAAGCGCTCGACCAGGATTTTCTGCGCGAACTCGGCCGCCGTGCCGAGCGCGGCGGGCAGCTCGATGCGGTCGTGCACCTTGGTCATCCCAACCGAGGAGCCGAGCGTGGCCGGCTTGACGAAGAGCGGATAGCGGAACTTTTTCTGAATCGCCTGCAAAACCTTCACGCGCGCGTGCTCCCACTCGGCGCGCGGGACGGCCAGGAAATCAGCCACGGGCAGGCCGGCGTGTTGGAACAAGCGCTTCTGCACGTCCTTGTCCATGCCCACGGATGAGCCCAGCACGCCCGCGCCGACGTAGGGCAAGCCGGCGAGCTCGAGCAGGCCCTGCACGGTGCCGTCTTCACCAAACGTGCCATGCAGCACGGGGAAGATCACGTCTACGCGCATCGCCCCGGAGCGGTTTTCATCCAGCGGCACGAGCGTCGCCGCATTGGGGTCGGCCGGCAGGACCACGCGCTGGCCGCTCTTGAGTACCTCGGGCAGCATCTTCTGCGCGCCTGTGCCCACCAGCCACCGGCCATCTTTGCTGATGCCGATGGGGACGGCTTCGTATTTTTCCGGGTCGAGCCCGCGGATCACCGATGCAGCCGAGGCCAGCGAGACCTCGTGCTCGCCCGAGCGCCCGCCGAAGAGAACGCCCACGCGCAATCGGTTCTTTTCAGTGGTCGTCACAATCTTCTCTGCCTCAGAATTATGACCTTGTCATTCCGAGGGCCGAACTGGTCGGCCCGAGGAATCCCTCCGCATTCTGCGATTCACGCAACGAGAAGGAAACGGAGTGATTCCTCGCTTCGCTCGAAATTACACCTTTTCCAGCTACAGAATCCTCTTCCCCAGGCCGGAGAGGATCAGCTCGACGCCGAGGATGGCCGTCTTGTTGTGCTCATCGATCACCGGATTGATTTCGACCACCTCGAGCGAAACCATCGCTTCGCTATCGGCAATCATCTCCAGGGCCAGGTGCGCCTCGCGATAGGTCACCCCGCCGCGCACCGGCGTGCCCACGCCCGGCGCGTCTTCCGGGTCCACAAAGTCCATGTCCAGGTCCACGGCGATGCCGTCGGTATCGTCGGTGGCGAAGCGCATCGCTTCGGTCATCACTTCGCGCATGCCGCGCTCGTCAATATCACGCATGGTGAAGACGTGGACGCCGGACTCCTTGATGATGCGGCGCTCTTTCGAGTCCAGGTCGCGCGCCCCGACGATAGAAACGTTGCGCGGCTCGACCTTGGGCTTGAAGCCAAGCAGGTCCACCAGCTCCGGCGCGCCGTAGCCCAGGATGGCCGCCAGCGGCATCCCGTGAACGTTGCCCGAGGGCGAGCTCTCCGGCGTGTTCATGTCGCCGTGGGCGTCGAGCCAGAGGTAGCCGATGCGCTTCTGCTGCTGGCGGAAAAAGTTGGCCGCGCCGGAGAGCGAGCCAACAGCAATCGAGTGGTCGCCGCCCAGCACGATGGGCGTCATGCCCTCGCCGAGCGTTTTTTCGACCAGCGTGGCCAGGTCCTGGCAGGTCTCGGCGATCTCTTTTAGGTATTTGGCGCGCTTCTCGCCGTAGGGCATCTCTTCAGCTTGCTTGACCTCCATATTGCCGACGTCCTCGACCTGATGTCCCAGTTGCTTGAGGCGCGACTGCAGACCGGCCACACGCAGCGCCGAGGGGCCCATGTCCACCCCGCGGCGGCTCTGGCCGAGGTCCATCGGCACTCCGATGATGCGGATCTTTTGCGGCATCGTGTTCGGCTATATCACGCCGGCGACAGCCCCACCCCAAACCGGCTGGAGGGTCACTAAGGATAAACCCGGTAAATCATGCGCGGGAAGGGGATGACTTCCCGGATGTGCTCTGTCCCGCAAATCCAGGCGACAGTGCGCTCGAGGCCCATGCCAAAGCCGGCATGAGGCACGCTGCCGTAGCGGCGCAGGTCCAGGTACCACTGGAAAGCCTCCTCGGGCAGGCCGTTTTCGCGCAGGCGCTTGACCAGTAGGTCGTAGTCGGAGATGCGCTCGCTGCCGCCGATGATTTCGCCGTAGCCTTCGGGGGCAAGCATGTCAAAAGCCAGCGCCAGCTCGGGGCGTTGTGGGTCGGGCTCCATGTAAAACGCTTTGATGGCTGCCGGGTAGCGATGAATGATCACTGGCCGGTCGTATTGCGAGGAAAGCACCGTTTCTTCGTCGCCGCCAAAATCGTCGCCCCACTTCGCCGGCTTGTTGTTCTTCTGCAGGACCTGCACGGCCTCGTCGTAGCTGATGCGCGGGAAGGGCGGCTTCACCGTGGCAAGCTTGGACGTATCGCGTTTGAGCGTTTCAAGCTCGCGCGCGCGTCGCGCCACCACTGACTGGACGATGTGGCTCACCAGGCCCTCACTCAGCGCCAGCATGTCGTCGAGGTGGGCGTAAGCGGCTTCGGGCTCGAGCATCCAGAACTCGGTCAGGTGGCGGCGCGTCTTCGATTTTTCGGCGCGAAAGGTAGGGCCGAAGGTATAGACCTTACCCAGCGCCGCGGCCAGCGCTTCGACGTAAAGCTGGCCGGACTGCGTGAGGTAGGCTTTGGCGTCGTCGATGTATTGCACCTCGAATAGTGTTGAGGTCCCCTCGCAAGCTGCCGGTGTGAAGATAGGCGCGTCGGTAAGGACGTAGCCCTGGCCGTCCATATACTCGCGCGCGGCGCGGATGGCTTCGGCGCGGATGCGCAGGATGGCCGCCTGGCGCGGCGTGCGGATCCACAGGTGGCGTTGATCGAGCAGGAAGTCCACGCCGTGCTCTTTGAGCTGGATGGGGTACGGTTTGTCCTCCGGCACGCGCTGAACAACTTCGATGCCGGTGATGGAGAGCTCGTAGCCGCCGGGGGCGCGCTGGTCAGCGCGGACCGTGCCGGTGACGATCACGCTCGATTCCTGCGTCAGGCCGCGCAGCGCCTCGAACGCCGCCGCGTTTTCCTTCTGCGAGGCAACGCCCTGGATCAGACCGGTGCCGTCGCGGAAAATGGGGAAGAGCAGCTTGCCCGATTCGCGCAAGTTATAAAGCCAGCCGCGGATGATGACTTCGCGGCCGGCGTACTGCCCCACCTGTTCGATGGTCACAATCGGTGTTTGTGCGTGCGCAGGTTGCATATTAGCCTTCAGCCGTCAGCGTTCCGGAGAACTGGATGCGCGGGCAGCGTGACCAGCACCGGCTGTCGCTTTCTCGAGCTTTTCAAAAGCACCGATAATCTTTTCCAGCGGATGCTCAGGCACAGCTTCGGCTTTCAGTTCGAGCACGAGCGGCAGCTCGCGCCCGAGCGCCCGAAGAGCCGCCTTCCAGTCGATTGTGCCTTCGAAGGGCAGCAAGTGCTCGTCCCTATCCTCGCCGCGGTTATCGTGGAGGTGCGTAGTAACCACGATGTCCCGCATGATCTCCCAGCCCGCCGCCACGCCCTCGCCGAGGTGTGCGTGGCCCGTGTCGAAACAGAATTTGATGTTCCCAAGCCGCGTCTCGGCGAGGAACTGCCGCAGATTGTGCGGCGTGGCCATCTCGCCGGGCGTATTCTCGATTGCAATCGTGACCCCGCGCTGCCGGGCAAACAGCGCCAGGTGCTCGAGCGAATTGAACGCCGCGTCCCACTTCCTCTGGTCGGCTTCCTCGCGCGAGGAGCAGACGTGCTGCACCAGATACGAGAACGGAAAATACTCGGCCACGTCCAGCGCCCGCTTGATTTCGTCCACCGCTTCGAGGCGGCGCGAGCGTTCGAGGTCCGAAATCGAAAGTGGGATGCCGCTCTGACGGTTGCTGCCCGAATCGCGCTCGGTGGGCGAGTGGAGTGCGTGGACGCGAATTGTGCGGTCCTTCAGCCAGCCGGCCAGTTCACGCAGCTCCTGTGCTTCGTGATAATTGAAGTGCGTGCGCAGGCAGAAAAGTTCGACCGCGCCGATGCCCGCAGCCTCCACCTCCGCAAGAAGCGCAGGCGTGAGCTTGCGGTTCAGAAAGACGTAGCTGGAAAGGACGCGTTGCATCGCGTTAATAACCAATGGCCGAGCCTTGCCGGCGCGGGTCGGCGGCGCCCAGCCGCTCGCCCGTGCCGGGGTCAATGGCGACGGCTTCCACCTGACCGATCCACGCCCGTCGTTTGATGCTGTGGCCGCGCCGGGCGAGGTCTTCGGCAACGGCGGCGGGGAAGATGTTCTCGATCCACAGCGTATCGGGCATCCACTGCTGGTGAAAGCGCGGCGTATTGACGGCTGCCTGTGCGCCCGCGGCGTCGAGCCCACCTAAGCGCATCCAGCGCAGCACGGAGAGCAGCGTGGCCGAAATGATCCTCGGGCCACCGGGCGAGCCGGTGACAAAGCTCAACTGGCCGTTGCGCAGCAGAATTGTCGGCGTCATCGAGCTGAGCGGCCGCTTGCCTGGCTCGATGGAATTTGCATCGGACTGCACCAAGCCGAAGAGCTTGTTGGGCACGCCGGGCTGCGTGGTGAAGTCGTCCATCGTGTCGTTGAGCAGGAAGCCGGCGGCGAGGGTGGCGCCCGAGCCGTAGCTTTCGTTGATCGTGTAGGTGTTGGCGACGGCGTTGCCCGCGGCGTCCACGACGGAGAAATGCGTGGTGTTCTCGCCCTCGCGCACCGGCACGGCAAATTCGCCGGCCTCGGCCGACGAATGCGCGGCCGTCTCAAACGGCATGGGGTCGCCGGCGCGAATTGCGCTGCTGGAGGAAGCGCGTTCGGGGTCAATCGTGTCGCGGAGCTGCGCGGCGTAGCGCGGGTCGGTGAGCCCGCGGACGGGGATGCGCGAAAAATCAGGGTCGGCCAGGAAAGCGGCGCGGTCGGCGAAAATGCGCCGCATCGTCTCGGCCACCCAATGGACGGTTTGCGGGTGGTCGCCGGGTTTCAGCTCGATAGGCGAGAGGATGTTCAGCGCTTCGATGATCGCGACGCCGCCAGAGCTGGGAGGCGGACTGGTGATGACCTCCCACTCGGCGCCATTCGCGTTGTACTTTGCGCGCAGCGGCTCGCGGATCTTGGGCTGGTAACCGGCGAGGTCTTCGAGCGAGATCAGGCCGCCCATACGAGCCATCTCGTCGGCCACGAGGCGCGCCGTCTCGCCGCGATAGAATTCCGCGGCGCCGTGGCGGGCGATACGGCGCAGCGTGGCGGCAAGCTCCGGCTGGCGCAGAACGTCGCCCGGCTGGTAGAGCGCGCCATCCTTGAGAAAAATGCGGTAGCTCGCCGAAAAACGTTGCAGCAACGGCCGCGCCTCTGCGAGCGACCGGGCGAGTTTTTCGCTGACGGGGAAACCCTGCTCGGCCAGACGAATCGCCGGAGCCACTACGTCGGCGAGCTTCATCGTGCCATAAGTGCGCAGCGCCAGCTCGAGCCCGGCCACAGTGCCGGGGATGCCAGCGGAGCGATAGCCGATGGTCGCCGCGCCGGTGTCGAGTGTGCCGTCGGGACGGATGTACATGTCGCGGCCGGCGTGCGCAGGCGCGGTTTCGCGGTAGTCCACAAAGGCCGTTCGGCCGTCGGCCAGGCGCACGAGGAGAAACCCACCGCCGCCCAGATTGCCTGCCGCCGGCTGCACCACGGCCAGGGCAAAGCCGACGGCGACTGCGGCGTCCACAGCGTTGCCGCC
>CAZHLD010000043.1:15118-21444 GCA_964533185.1 uncultured Acidobacteriaceae bacterium
CCACACCTCGTCAAGGCAAGCGGGGTGCGTTGGCGGCAGAGTGCTACGGATCAATTTCGGAAGGCTCTGGCGGCGGCGACGCAGGCGCGCAGTTTTTCGATGGCTTCTTCAACGGTGCGCGTCTTCAGGCCGCAGTCCGGGTCCACCCAGACTTTCTCCCTGGGCAGAATGCTGAGAGCCTGCTCGACGCGCTTGCGGACGGTGGCGGTGTCCTCAATCTGGTGCGAGTGGACGTCCACGACGCCGAAGCTGATGTCCTTGGTGAAGGGTTTGCTGCGGAAGAGTTCGATCATGTGCAGATCGCTATTCGACATTTCGAGGTCGAAATTGTGCACGGGCATATCGAGCATGCCCGGGTAGATGTACTCAAACGCGCCGTAACAGGCGTGGGTGATGAAGTAGGCGTCGAGGCCGTCGGTGACGACGTGCATCGCCTCGATGGCGATGGCCAGCTCTTCGGGGCGCACCGAAAGCGCCGGCTCGTCAATTTGAACAATCTTGCAGCCGGCGGCAACCAGCGCTTCAACTTCTTTGCGGATCACGGCGGCCAGCGCCATACAGGTGGCCTTGCGGTCGGGGTAGAACTCGTTGAAGCTCCAGTCCATCACGGTATAAGGGCCGGTGAGCATGCCCTTGACGGGCTTTTTCGTCAGGCTCTGCGCGTACTTCCACCAGTCCACCGTGATGGGCTTGGGCCAGCGGACCTCGCCGGTGACGATGGGCTTGTGGTAGTAGCGGTTGCCGTAGCTGCGCACGACGCCGCTGGTGGTGAAGCCGGGCAGGCGCTCGGCAAAGTAGGCCACCATGTCGCCGCGGTACATTTCGCCGTCCACTAGGACGTCGATCCCCAGCTCTTCCTGCTTGGCGATCCAGAAGGCGGTGGCCTTGCGCTCGAGCTCTTCAAGCTGCGGCGCGGTGATCTTGCCCTTGTTGAAGTCCGCGCGGGCTTTCACCAGGTAGTCGGGCTTCGGGAAGCTGCCCACCGAAGTGGTGGGGAAGAGCGGCAGGTCCATGCCCAGTTGCTGGAGTTTTTCACGGCTCATCGGTTTTCTCCGGGGGTCTTCTCCTGCCCTTGTCGTCAGGCGGGGCGCTCGGCGCTGCGAGCGCGCTGGCCTTCAACAGTAGCCTGGATCTTGCCCAGCAATTGCAGCTTCGCAAATGCCTTCTCGCGCGGCAAGTACTCAAGCCCGCACGACGTGCTCAGGAAGGCCACGCCGCCAGCGATGCGCGGCAGCAACTTCTCGACTTGCCGGGCCACGGTGGCAACGTCTTCCAGCTTGGTGTTGCGGCCGTCCACCAAGCCGAGCGCGAGCGGCATGGGCGCGCCCGCTGCGCAAACAACGTCCACCAGCTTCGGGTTGTAGGTGAAGTCTAGCCGGAGCACGTCCACGGGCAAGGCCGAGAGCTTGGCATAGAGTGGCACGCAATCGTTGAAGTACACGCACAGAGCAATCTTCACGGGCTTCCCTTGTCGGCCGGCGTCCTGCCGAACGATGGCCAGCGAGTTGAGCGCGCGGGCGAACACATCCCAGTCCTGCGGGTACTTCAAGATGGCGGGCTCGTCCACCTGGATGAACTGCGCGCCGGCCTCGGCCAGCGCGCGGACCTCGGCAGCCAGCGCCTCGGCAAAGGCCATCGCGCGTGCTTCGAGCGGGCGCATCACCGGGTCTTCGGCGATGGAGAGCTTGGCCAGCGTGTACGGCCCGGTGAGCACGGGCTTGATGCCCAGCCGCCCGGCCTTGCCGTCGGGCGTGGGCATGGAGCCGAGGGCGTTGGCGGCGAAGAGATACTCGTCCACCACCATCGGCGCGGTGCGCGCGGGGCGCCCGGTAAGCACCGGCTGGCGGAAATAGGTGTTGGTATCAAAGAAACGCAGCAGTCCCTTGATCTGCGTGTTGGAAAGTTTTCCGGCCAGGTGCGAGATGGGGTCGTACCAGCGGATCAGTCCGTCGGTCACGAGTTCGATGCCCGCGCGCACCTGCTCTTCAACGGCGCGGCGGGTCATCGCTGCTTCCGCGTCGGACAGGTCGGCGGGCGTGCGCTCGCCGCGGTCCACCGCAGCGATGGTGCGGCGGAGCACCTGCAGCTCCGGAGAATCGCCGATGCGCGGGTAGCTGCCGCTGCTCGAGAGGATCAGAGCCATTCGCCATCTTCGCTGAGGAATTCGACTTCGGCCGGGCCTTGCAGCAGGCCGGCGCTGACGCCGCGCGCCAGCAGTTCGCGCACCGCCTGGCGGCCCCGCTCGCCGTAGCCGAGGGTCCACTGGTTGACGTACATGCCCACAAACTTATCGGCGAGCTCGATATCCATGTCGCGGGCAAACTGCATGGCATAGTTGAGCGCCGCGTCGCGGTGCTCGAGTGCGAAGGCCACGCTCTGCTTGATCGCCCGCGCCACCTGAGCGCCCACCTGAGGGCCCAGGGCGCGGCGCACGGCGTTGCCGCCGAGCGGCAGCGGCAGGCCGGTCTGCTCGAGCCACCACTGGCCCAGGTCCACCACCTTGTGCAACCCGGCCTGCTGGAAGAGCAGCTGCCCTTCGTGGATGAGCAGGCCCGCGTCCACCGTTTCGTTGCGCACGGCATCCAGGATCTGGTCGAAGGCCATCGGTACAGGCTCCACCCCCGGCTCGTACAGACGCAGCGTCAGGTAGGCGGTCGTATTCAGGCCCGGGACGGCGATGCGCCGGCCGGCCAACTGTTCGCGCTTGAGCGGGTGGGAGGCCACGACGATGGGGCCATAGCCTTCGCCGAAGCTGGCGCCGCATTCGAGCAGCGCATACGCGTTGCGCAGTAGCGGGTAGGCGGAAAAGCTCAGCGCGGTGACGTCGTAGATCTCGCGCTGCGCGGCCTGGTTGAGCGTCTCGATATCGGCGAGCACGTGAGTGAACTTCAGCCCGGGCGTCCGCACCTTGCGGGTGGCCAGCGCGTAGAACATAAAGGCGTCGTCGGAATCCGGGGAATGCGCCAGTTGGAGTTCCATCACTTTGCTGGTGGCTTGCTGTTTCACCATGGAATTGTCCTCAGGGTGTTCACTGGTTCTTTCGCCAGCGGAACGCAGCACACCGCTTCGTTAGCCGCGCGTCGTGATGCCCCGGGGAAAGGCAGGGCGAAGAACGGAACGGAAAGACTAGCACACTCGGCCGCAACCTTCCACCGGCGAGGTTGTTCAATGCGGAACGGGATACAAATTCATTACAAGGCGGAGACGAGCCTGGCCAGCGCGCTGTCAAAATCGGTGCGGCCATCGAGGTAGGGCTGCCAATAGCGCTCGAGCAGGCGCTGGTAGTTTTGCCAGCCGCGGGTGAAGAGGCCCATGCGGTAGGCATAGGGCGTGTAGCCGTCCACCACTACGGCGGGCAAACTACTGGACTCTCCCGCTGGCGCCACCAGGGCGCGGCGCACCACTTCGCCCGTTGTGTAGAAGAGCAGCGCGTGCCAGAGTTCCCGCGGAATGGGTTTGCCCAGGCGGCGACATTCCCGAGCAATCGCCTCATTCACCTCGCCGGCCAGGGCGCGCGAGGCTTCGTGGAAGAGCACCTCGAACGCGCCGCGGCCCTGAATATCCGGGTCGTTCGAGGAGATGGTGACGCGCAGGGGATCGAGCGTGGTGTAGGCGCCGGCCGAGCCGGCGTCGTGGGCCACGTCCACGCGGATGCGCCCCGCGGGCCACTCGGCGCGATAGATCGCAGCCAGCCCCTCGGCCAACCGCCGGCCTTTTTGCCGCACCAGCGGTGCGACCGCCGCGATCCATTCGCGGTTTTGCTTGTCGTGCGACGGCCACCAGTGTGCGCGATAGATCGGCGCGGCCCGCTCGAGTGCAGCCACCAGTTCCGGGCGCAGGCCGGACTTTGACAGGTCCGGCTCGGCTTCGAGCTCGGCCAGGCGGTCTTTGATCAAGACCAGGTCGCGGTTGAAGAGCAAGTCGCGGCCGGCCATCTGCGCCGCGTAGTACCCGCGCGCACTCTCCCAGGCTGCCTGCTCGGCGGGCGTCAACTCAGGCGCCGGCTGGGCTTTTGCGGGAGCGCTTGTCTTGCTGGCCGAGCGTGTCCCCTGCGATTGCTGTCGCGCCTGCTGATAAAGAAAATGATGCAGGTTGATCCAGAAGCCGCTGTGAAACTCGAAGACCGGGACCGGCGGCTCACCCGGCGTCTGCGTTGCTGCTGCCGGCGCCAGCAGGAGCACGCAAAGTAAAAGAGTAATGCTTCGCGTCAGTTGGGGAATAGCCCACACGCTGACGATGTTAGCCGATGCCGCCGGGTTCTACCAAACCCGGATTCGCGCACCGGCACGGTCCGCCCTTGCGTGTGAAGAGCATGGATTTGCTCGTGCAGACTATTGCAGCGTCGGCGGCTGGCTGACGGGAAGCGGTGAAGCATGGTGCGCGACCATTTTCCAGGCGGGACGCGCTTGCCCCGGCGGCGCGTCAGCCGGAGGGTCGCGCAGGACGAAGAGGTTGGTCGCCTGCACCAACGCCTGGTCGAAGCCGCGCTCAAAACTGCTGGTGACCTGCTCGGTGCAGGCCACCCAAGCCACCGTGCCTTCGACGCGCACCCACACCGAGGTGATCTCGATCTTCATCCGCTGCGTGTTGGTGAAGATCCGCGCCCAGCTCTCGCGGACTTCTTCCCAGCCCAGCAACAGGTCCCAGCCCGGGTGGACGCACTCGACCCAGTCTTCATGCAGCCAGACCTCATCCATCTGCTCGAGGCTAAGCGCGGCGAAGGCCTGGTAGAAGCGCCGGTTGGCCTCGCGAACGGCTTGTTCGAGGGTTTCAAGCTTCTCTGCTGCGCGTGAGGGCATGTTTAGGTGCTTCGAGGCGGGGCGCCCGAAGCGCAAACTCTGGACTCTGCAGGCCCCGAATCCTGCGCCGTAGTTACTTCGACGTGGCCAGCTCGACGCCGCGCACCGCGGCCACCACCAGAGCGATCTTCAGTACGTCAAAGGGCAGGAAGGGCAGCACACTGCCGGCCAACGCAGCGCTCCAGCTCATCCCGGTGAGCAGCGTGTACCAGAGAAAGCCCGAGGTCAGGATCAGTGCTTCGCCTGGCACAACCGCGGCCACCAGCCGCAGCGTGCGCGCGTCGCGGCCCGGCTCCACGCGGGCGACAAAGCGCTCCACCAGCCAGCCGGTCAGAAAGGCAGCAAACGGGTAAGCCCACAGGTAGCCGGCCGTCGGCCCCATGAATCGTGCGATGCCGGGCGCGCCGTAAGGCTGAAAGACCGGCAGGCCGGCGGCCCCTTCGAGCAGATAGAGCACTACGGCAAGGGCCGCGCGGCGCGAGCCGAGCAAGACTGCGATCAGCATCACGCCGAAGGTCTGGCCGGTGACCGGCACGGGTGTCCAGGGCAGGGAAATCGCGATCTGCGCGCAGAGCGCAAGCAACAGGTTCGCCGCGGCGATGCGCAGGACGTCGCGCAGCACGCCTTCGCCCGGAATCACCCAATCGGCCAGTACTCTCGGCTGAGCCATTGTTCTCCTCGCGTGTGGGTGCGCGCACGAGCGCGCTGAAGATTTCCGCGGACGGCTACGTGCCGCTTTGCGCCCGCAGTTTCTGTGGCCGAATCATACCTGAGAACGTTCTGGCATGCACGAACTTGCTGCGAGGAGAGTCTGCGGCTCATCCGGGTCCGACCACCGGATTGTTCCCGTGAGCGTTGGGTGGTCGCTTAGCCTAGATGTCGCGTAACAATGCGGTTCCCTCGGCCTCCGTGAGCACGTGTTTGCGGATCAGCAGGCTGATGAGCTGGTTCAGCACCAGATGGTCGCTGGCCGGGGAGGACTTCTCGGTGGGGGCCGCGGGCTGGGTCGCGTACTGCTGAAGCGTCGGCATCGTCGGGGAGGACGAAGGAGCCAGCTCGCCGCTCAGCTCGCCGATCCACTGGCGCAGGACTTCCAGCTGTTCGGTGCTGACCTCCGTGAAAGCCAATCCCATACCCATCCCGATCTGCGCGAAGATCACTTGCGCGTGCGCCTCGAAACGCCGCGCCTGGTCGGCCAGCCGCAGACGGACAGAGGTGCCAATCGGAAACAAGCTGATGGAGTCCATGTAACAGCCCCCGATGCCCAGATCGGTTGTGCGGCCCATGATGCGCGCATGCGACTGCGGTTCCAAGACTTCGGCAGTCACGGAGCACGGGAAGCGGGCTCCGCTGCGGCGTTCTTCTTGCGGATCAACGCGGCTTTCCTTCGAGCGAAGAGCCATCGAGTAACCGTCGGCATTGGCCCGCTTGCGAGGCCGGTCTGGCATGGCTGGTGGCTCCCCTGGCCAGAAGATGGTGTTGGTTGTTTGCCGGGTGCGCCCCCGTGGATGGGGACACCTCTGCCGG
>CAZHLD010000043.1:21544-24211 GCA_964533185.1 uncultured Acidobacteriaceae bacterium
GATGGTGTTGGTTGTTTGCCGGGTGCGCCCCCGTGGATGGGGACACCTCTGCCGGAGACAATATGGAAGGGGTGACTCTATCGTCTCCCTCTCGCCTGTAAAATTCAACACCGAAAAGGCAGGGGATGGCGGATTGTTTAACGGGCTTCGATGCGCGGGTCAGTGGCCGCGGCCACGGCGCCCTGCCTATCGGCGCCGCGGAGGATTCCGGCAGAATCGAGCAGGTAGGAGATTCGCCCGCTCTTGCCGTAGTCGGTGGGCGTGGCGGCCAACTCGAAGCCGTCTGCGGCGCCGCCCGAGCCGGGCACGATGCGGTAGCGAAAGGCGTAGCCGCCCTTGCTGCCCGCCGCCAGCTCGGAATCCACCAGCCCTGCGGCCTCGGGCGAGATGCCTTCTTTCGGCGCGGGGCCCAGAACGGCCAGGGTCTCCGGCAGGCGTCCAAACGCGCGCCGGTAAGTGCCGATAGCGTCGGAGAGGCGGCGCAACGCGGCCACGGCGGCAGCTTCGCGGGCTTCGAGGTCCGATCTCTCCCACTGCCGGGCCAGCGTCGGAATATCCAACAGCAGCAGGCCCACCGAAAGCAGCTTCCAGGTACCGGCTTCGCGCACCAGGCCGAACTCCACGCGGCGCGACATCTCGCCCGTGCGCGAAACCGGCTGGCCGGGAATGCTCACTTCGACCGGAAGAAAGGCGAGGTTTTCCCGCACGCGCGACTCACCAAAACGCATTTCGGTGGTGATTCCCGGCGCCTCGCAGCGAAGAACGTCGCGGCCCGCGGCGTCGGTCGAACGCAGCGGACGCCCGGGGTCTTCGAGCAGGACCAGGCGCTTCAGGATGGCATTGCGCGGCGGAAATGGCAGCTCGCGGTAGGCCCGCGCGTTTGCAGCCGTCAGGTGGTCGGCAAACTGCGCATCGTTCTGCCGGCAGGCCGCGGAAAGCACCGAGGCCAGCGTCTCCGTCGCATCGCTCTCCGGCGCCTGCTGGGGAAGGGCGGGAGCAGCCAGCATGGCAATCGCTGCCAGAATCACGGCGAGTTTTTTCATGCGTATCAAGAGAGCCTCATGCTGGCGATTTGGCTGATGAAAGTATGGCGGCCAGGTTCTGCGTAAACTTCGACCGCGGCATCACCTGCCGGCAGCCGGCGGCCCTGGCGCGTTCGGCGAGATCGGTTTGCACGTGAGAGAAGAAGGCAATCACCGGGCGTTGGTTGCCTGAGTTGCGGAGACGCTCAAGCGCCTCGATGGCGCCGCCGCGCGCGTTCAGGTCCACGATCAGCAGCGCCGCTTCGGGCCGGGCGGCTTCGGCGAGAAAAGCTTCGGCGGTGGCCGCCGTGGCCACCTTCACGCCGGAGTGTCGCGCGGTCTCGTGCAGCTTGGCCTGAAAGAAGACATCGTCCACCAGCGCCACCACGTCAGCCATATTGCTGCGTACCTCCGAACCCTCTCCGGTGTATCACGCGCGGGTTGGCGCGCACAAGCGCGCTGCGGTATAGAATCACAGGTGCGCTGCTGCGAGCCGCACCCATGTCGGAGCCCCCTGCGTTGCAGATTACGCTCTACACCCGGCCCGGATGCCATCTCTGCGAAGAAGCCAAGCAGCAGATGGCGCCGGTGCTGGTGGAGTTTGGCGCCGAGCTGCTTGAAGTCAACATTGACGCCGACCCTGCATTGCGCGAGCAATACACCAACGACGTGCCGGTGATTTTTCTCGGCGCACGCAAGATCGCCAAGCATCGCGTGAACCTCGTCCAGCTCCGCCGGCAGCTTGCGGACGCGCAGAAGGGCTTGTAGAAAGCCAGCGCAGGCCGGCGCGGGTAGTGGGTCACTTCGAAGCGAAACGATCGTGAATTCCAGCGCCCATGCCACTTTCTGCAAAGGGCGTTTATCAGGCGGAATCCAGCCAAGCGGGTCGAATGATCCCGTTGTGCCAGAAACCTGCCGGATTCAGATCCGCTAGGTCATTGTGTTTCAGTTGCCGCTTCTGGCTGAACTTGCCGTTCCTGAACCACACCTTTTCCGCATAGCGCCTTTTCTTTGCTCTTCGGCGAGGGGAATTTCAACTTTGTAGCGGGGGCGCACACACCACGCGTTACACGGAGTTTTTCGCGTCATCGCAGGCTGCCCAGCTGCAAGCAATTCAAGGATAATGCCCTCACGAGACTCAGTGCCTCCGAAGAAGGGCTACTCTTCCTCTAAGCGTTCCCTCGGCCAAGCCGTCGTCCTGTCCCAAGACTGGCCTCCAGAACAGTAGCTTTCCTCACTGCGCGGGGCTAGCGTGCAGGTGCCAGCCTGAAGGAGAAGAAACACGCGGTGAGCGGCAAAGAACAGCCTTTGCAAGGAGGAAAGTATATGTGTCGCGTTTCAAAAGTGTTGATTTTCGGTTCTGTCGTCGTAGCGTTCTTGGCGCTGCCTGCGCAGGCCCAGTTGAAAGGCAACGGCCTGCCGAAAAATCAGAAACTGCTATTCAACCTTGAGATCATTGCTTATGACCCCGACCACTGTCCCCAGAGTGACCCTAACGGGCACCGGATTGCCGTGAAGGCCGATTTCAATCCGGCGCACCCGAACGGGATCAGTGCATCCACGCTCGTGCGCGACAACGACATCCTCCTAATGCAGGGAGATTTCGCGGTCTTGGACGGCAATGCCTGTACAGACGGTGAGGCGA
>CAZHLD010000044.1:0-7169 GCA_964533185.1 uncultured Acidobacteriaceae bacterium
GTCGGCAGGCCTGAGGGGCTGCGCAGACGCTCCATTGGCGCGTGAAACGCTCGGAAGATTAGACCCATTGCGTCGACGAGAAAAATCTTCTTGGGTCCGGCAGCCATGGCGGCCACACACTATAGCAAATGCGGCGCGCGCATGGCCGCTCGGCCGTGCAAGAAGCGGTCGACTGCTTATCTTAGTTGGCTAGGATGAAGTGGCTTTACTTCGGCCCGCGACTACAGGCTCGCCTTCGAACGGCGTGAGCCAATCGAGACCGGCCCATTGACCGTCGAGAGGCGCACGACCAGCGGAGCGCTGCCGAACTCGACGCTGCGGTTCCGGTCGTCCCAATCCTTGCGCGCAGCGGCGCAAGCTGCGGCGCTGCAGGAGAACGGCGAATAGCCGCGCGATTCGACGCGCACACCCGAGCGGTACCCTTCCGGCAAGTCCAGCTCGAGCGGCCCATTCGTGCCGTGCACATCGAGACTGCCCTGCCATTGTGTGCCGGTCAACTCGACGGAGATGGGGCCGTTCTGCGCTCGCACGTTCAAGTTGCCGCTGCCGCCCTTGACGCTGATCGGGCCGTTTTGCGCCTCCGCGCGGATCTCACCAGACGTGTTGTATAGGCTGAGCGGGCCGTTCTGGACACGAAGATCGGCTTTGCCGGAAAAATCGCGCAGGCCGATGCCGCCGTTGTGCGCTTCGAGGTCGAGCGATGAGCTGCGCGGGGCCTGGATGAGGAGATAGACGACCCAGTCGTCGTCATCGGCCGGGCCACGCGGGGTGACCACGTTGCCGTCACGGCCGAGCCTCAGCCGGCCGAGGATGCGCTGCGCCTCTGCGAGTGAGTCTGCGCCGGCAGCCTTGCAGGCCTTCACAAGATAGTCGCTGCGGTCGGCACCTTGCACGTAGACGCCGCCGTTGGTCGAGGCACGGGCGATGAGTTGCGCCGACTGGGCGAGGGGAATGGTGATTTGCTCCTCGCTGCTCGCGGTCTGGCCGTCGCCAAAGGTGATCTTCACCTGGCTGCAGTCGGTGAGAGGTTTGCCTTCGTCGAAATTCACCGAGATCGAACGGTTGTGGTCTTTGGCTGCTGCTGCGAGTGACACCATTCCCGGAATCAAGACCCCCAGGGCTTGAACAAGCAGAATCCCTCTGCGCATGGCACACCCCCTCTCTCCTGTTCAGACGGAGGAATCGCCCAAAGGTTAGGTGGTCTTTAGAGCTTCTGGGACTGGCGGCTGCGAACTAGGGTCTTTGCTCTACGGTTTTTCACGGAAGCCAGCGACGAAGCGCTTCTGGCTGGAGACGAATACTTCAGAGGAAAAAATAGGGCTTCGCCCCCTGGCCTTTTGTTCCTCGACGACTTGCTCGAGCAGGCCGGGGTCGGGGACTTCGAGAAAGACTAAGTCGGAAAGGAGATTGTCCTCCTTGACGAATTCAGCGACGTTGCGCGGATTTCCCTGTTCGTCCGGATCAGTGCTCATAAAGGATACAAGACGGTTGCGAAAAGTTTCATGACGCCGAAGTGAGAGGCGCTGGTCTTCGAGGGAGTCGGTGCCATGGGTGTGCCGGATATCCATACGAACCTCCACAAATCATTGGGTGATCTTCAGAGCCTTGAGCAACTTGGTGAGCAAGTCGGAATTGTCTTCGGCTTCTTCATGCTTTGCCTTTAGAGCCGCCCAGATTTTCTCCGGCGTGTCAGATGGTAGTGGAGGGAATCCGATTTCGGTAAGAATCCTACGAGCTTCTTGCAAATTGTTCGCCTTCTCGATCTCACGGATGGCGCTATGTAAGCGATCAGTTTGCTTGACCTCTTGCGCCGAAGTGCGTTTCAGGTAAGTGTCGACGCGGTCTCTGTCGACTTTTTTTACCTCTGTCCGCACGACCTCAGCCTGCTCTCCGACCTGCTGAGAAAGGGCGAGTAAAGCGCCTTGTATGGTGCCAGCGTAGTTGAAATCTACCAAGTCCGACCAAGCTTCGTCGAAGGAGTACTGGTCAGGGGGCATGCGCATCTTTCCGATGATGCGTGAACGGATCGTCTCGCGGGAAGCCTGCATCTTGGTGATGAGGATTTCAGTGGTCTTTTCGCGGAAATAATTCTTGGAGATGGAGAGCTGGGAGCCCGTAAGGGCGGTGGCTGTCGCTGCAAGGATGCTCTTGACGCGCTCGCCATTGGAAATCGTGGCCGCTGTGGTGACTGCAATTCCGAGGACCTCCGAGCCGGTGTCAAACAAAGCGCGGCCCTTGAACAACTTTTCCTCATACGCCTTATAGTCCACCTGCACGTCCGTAATAATCCGATTAATCATTAAGTCTCGCACCGGGCGCGCTTCATCGAGCTTTGGTGGACTTGCGGCCATTGCGTCCCTGTATTTCTTGAGGTCGGTGCCAAAAGTCTTGAGGTCATAGACGGCCTCTTTGTTGCCTGGCGAGAGGGGCTGCGGCACCCGAGGAGGGCGGAAAGAGCAGCCGGTCAGCAGCAGCGACACAAGCAGGCCCGCGCACAGCACAGTCAGTCGCATCCGAGCCACGACCTCCTTCGTGGGGCAGGAAGCACGCAGCTTATATATTAGAGAGTTGAGTGCTGTCAAGTGTAACCATGTTCTGGGGCGTCCTCCGGCGAGACCCAAAGGCCTGGCAGCCCTGCCTTCTTCCCAGGTGTGCTATCTTGGCTGCTCGTTGCCAAGGCATGTGACGCAGTCTTTTCAATGCCCCGAAAACTTTCTCAAAACGTGAGCGATTCGCCGGCAACGACCGGCGCAGCTGCCGCCGCTTCAGCGCAGGGCGCCGCGCGGCGCGCGACGCCGACGATGGCGGAGGTGTTTGGGCCGGGCGGGATGCTGGAGAAGTGTTTGCCGGGGGTGTATGAGTACCGGCGGTCGCAACTGGAGATGGCGGAGCTGGTGGAAGAAGCGTTTCGCAAGAAGCAGCACGCCATCGTCGAAGCGGGCACGGGGACGGGCAAGACGCTCGCGTATCTCATTCCGGCGATCCGCAGCGGGCGGCGGGTGGTGATTTCGACTGCGACGAAGTCGCTGCAGGAGCAGCTCTTCACCAAAGACGTGCCTTTCTTGCAGAAGCACTTCGCGCTGGACCTGAAAGTGGCGGTGATGAAGGGGCGCAACAATTTCCTCTGCCGACAGAAGCTCCACCTGATTGATGGTCAGCCGGTGCTCAAGGGCATGGACGAGATTGACTGGTTTGCGCAGATCCGCGACTGGGAGAAACTCACCGAGACGGGCGACCGCGCTGAGCTCTCCTTTCTGCCGGACGATTCCGAGCTGTGGCAGCGGCTGGACGCGCGGCGCGACACCTGCACCGGACAGAAGTGTCCCGACTTCAACCGCTGCTTCCTCACGTGGATGCACCAGCGCGCGCGCGAGGCGGACATTATTATCGTCAATCACCACCTGTTCTTTGCCGACCTGGCGCTGCGCAGCGACGACTTCGGCAGCATCCTGCCGGAGTACGCCGCGGTGATTTTTGATGAGGCGCACGAAATCGAAGACGTGGCCAGCGAGTACTTCGGGCGGCAGGTGTCCAACTACCGCTTCGACGAGCTGGCCCGCGACGCTGAGCAGACGCTGCGCCTGAAGGGTCTCGCCACGACTTCCATTCTCAAGCGCGTCGCCCGGCTGCGCGAGCGCACCCGCAGCTTCTTCGAAACGTTTCCGCCGCGGGAGGGACGCTTCCCCTTTGAGATTGCCGCGCGCGCGAATTTTGTTGACCAGAACCGCGAGGCTTACGACGAGCTGGTTCGCGCGCTGAAGCAGCTTGAAACCGACCTCGCCGCACTCCCCACCAAGCCTGACGAGGTGCTGGCCATTGCGCGGCGCGCGTTTGAGCTGCGCGGCGAGCTCGCGTTTCTGCTCGAATCCTCCGAGCGAAATTATGTGTACTGGTACGAGCGGCGCGGCAAGGGCGTTTTCCTGGTGGCTACGCCGATTGACGTGAGCCAGCTTCTCAAGGAAAAACTTTTTAGCACGTTTGACACGATCGTGCTCACATCCGCAACCCTGGCGGTGGGCGGGCGTTTTGACTTTCTGAAGAAGCGCCTCGGCATCGAGACCACCTGCGAGCGCGTGCTGCCGCACGAGTTTGATTTCAAGAGCCAGGCGCTGCTCTACATCCCGCGCGAGTTGCCTGACGTGCGCGACGCACGGTTTGCGGCACAGGCTGCCGAAGAGATTGTCCGCCTGCTCGAAATTACCAGCGGGCGAGCGTTTTGCCTTTTCACCAGCTACAACCAAATGAACGACGTCGCCGAGCGCGTCCGGCCGGTGGTGAAATTCCCGCTGCTGCTGCAGGGCAGCGCGCCGCGCTCGACGCTGCTGGAGCGCTTCCGCACCACTCCGAACGCGGTGCTTTTCGCCACCGCCAGTTTCTGGCAGGGCGTGGACGTCCCGGGTGAACAGCTCTCGTGCGTGATTGTGGATCGCCTGCCGTTTGCCGTGCCCACTGACCCGGTGGTGGCCGCGCGGGTGCGCGCGCTCAATGAAGACGGCGGCAACGCCTTTGCCGAGTACCAGGTGCCCGAAGCCGTTCTCGCGCTCAAGCAGGGCTTTGGCCGGCTGATTCGCTCGCGCAGCGACCGCGGCGTGCTGGCCATCCTAGATACCCGCATCCACCGGATGCAGTATGGAAAGGTTTTTCTGGAGTCCCTGCCCAACTACACCGCAACCCAGGACATCTCCGAAGTCACGCGCTTCATGCAGCGCAACACCTAGCAACGCTCATATTAGATTCTTGAACGTACTATCGAAATGACGAAAAAACCGTTCTTTCGAACTATTGTTCAACTTGCTGAAGAAATTCCGCGCGTTCACACTGCTCAATGGACGCGAAGAGCGGGGGAGCCCAGAGCGGAATCCCGTCGCGGCCGCCCGCAAATCCCCTGTCCGGGGACTGTGATAAACTCTTGCGGCAGGTCCGTTGGCGGGGCGAATTCAGAGAGCGTATGTTTCAGGTCAGCGTTGACGAAAGTTTTTCCGCGGGGCACGCCCTGCGCGGCTACAAGGGTAAGTGCGAGAACCCGCACGGGCACAACTACAAGGTGCGTGTGACGCTGGAAGGGCCGCAGCTCGATTCAGTGGGCATGCTCTACGATTTCGTCCACCTGAAGAAAATCATCCATGACGCGATTCAGGCGCTCGACCACAAGTACCTGAACGACCTCGAGCCGTTTGCCGTCGATAATCCTTCGGCGGAGAACATCGCCAAATATTTTTACGACCAGGCGTCGCGGCAGCTTCGCACCACCCCCAACGGCACGCAGATTAAGCGCATCACCGTCTGGGAAACCGACGTGACCTCGGCGACCTACTGGCCCTGACCCCGACCCGGGTCGGGGCCCGCAGCGACCATGAACCGCGCCTTCCTCATCGCACTGGTCCCACCCGTCCTCGCGGCGCTGGCCTACTTCGCGCTCGCTGCCGGGTTTGGCGTGCGCCTGGCCTATGCCCGCATGTTTGGCGCCGCGCTCGGAGCCATCGCGGCGATCGCGCTGGTGAATGTTTACCTGCGGCGACGCGCCCGCGCCGCCGGGAAGTAAACCATGGTCATCACCGAAATTTTCAAGTCCATCCAGGGCGAGAGCACGCGCGCCGGCCTGCCTTGCATCTTCGTGCGGCTGACCGGCTGCAACCTGCGCTGCGTCTGGTGCGACACGGCGTATGCGTTCCACGGCGGGACGAAGATGACGGTGGAGCAGGTGGTCGCGCGCGTTGCGGAGCTTGCCGAAGGCAAGGTGCGGCTGGTGGAAATCACCGGCGGCGAGCCGTTGCTGCAAGAAGAGGTCTTCCCGCTCGCGGAGAAACTTCTGGCCATGGGCTATACCGTGCTGGTCGAGACGAGTGGTGAGCGAGCAATCGGCCGGCTGCCGCGCGAAGTTATCAAGATTGTGGACGTGAAGTGCCCTGATTCAGGCGAGGCAGACACGTTCCGCATGGAAAACCTCGAAGCGCTCGCTGACGGCGATGAAGTCAAGTTCGTCATCGCCAGCCGCCGCGACTATGAGTTTGCCCGCGCCTTCACTGCGCGGAACGGCCTCGACCAGCGGGTCCGCCAGGTGCTTTTCTCGCCCGTGTTTGAAGACCCGGAGGGAAAATGGCCCGGCCTGAATCCGCGGGAGCTGGCCGAATGGATCCTCGCGGATGGGCTGCCGGTGCGGCTGGGCTTGCAGTTGCACAAGTTCATTTGGGACCCCGCAATGCGCGGCGTGTAAAGTAAAAATCCCCGATTCCCTGCTGTCTTTTGCAGAGAGGTGCAACATGGCAACCGCGACGGACAGTGTTCTTGGTTCCGTGGTTTCTCTGTGGCGATATCCTGTGAAGTCCATGATGGGCGAAGAGCTGAACGCGGCGCGCATTACGGAACGTGGGCTGGTCGGAGATCGCGCCTATGCTCTGCTAGACACCGCTACAGGGAAAGTCGCCAGTGCCAAAAATCCCCGGAAATGGCCGAACCTTTTTGACTGTCGGGCCGCTTTTGTCGAGCCGCCAGGCGCAGGAGCAAAGCTTCCGCCGGTCCGGATCACTTTACCAGACGGCGACGTGGTGACCAGCGATGAGGGAAATATCAACCAGGTCCTGTCCAAGGCTGTCGGTCGCGACGTTCTCCTGGAGACTACGGCCCCCAGTGAACCCGGCCTGGAGGAGTACTGGCCGGATATGGCCGGGCTCGCACACAGGGAGACTGTCACCGATGAGTCTTTGCCCCCGGGCACATTCTTCGATTGTGCGGTGGTCCATGCTTTGACAACCGCGACGATGAATCGCTTGAGCGGGCTCTACCCACTCGGGCGATTCGAGGTGCGCCGGTTTCGTCCCAATATCGTGGTGGAGCTTGTATCTGGCGAGGAGAACTTTGTCGAGAATGCTTGGATTGGCCACACCCTGACCATTGGCGGGGAGGTTTGGTTGAGCGTTACTGGACTCTGCCCTCGCTGTGTGATGACTACCCTGGCTCAGGGGGATCTACCCAGGGATCCGAGTATCCTGCGCACAGCAGCCCAGCACAACCAAGCGAACGTCGGGATCTATGCCGCAGTGCTACGCGGAGGCACGGTACGTCGGGGTGACGCGATAAAGCTCTTGTAACCTATCGTGCGAATTGAATCCGACTTCTCGCGGAACCGTCGAAGACAACCAATGACCCAAAGGTCCAAAGCGGTGGTGCTG
>CAZHLD010000044.1:7269-24109 GCA_964533185.1 uncultured Acidobacteriaceae bacterium
CTCGCGGAACCGTCGAAGACAACCAATGACCCAAAGGTCCAAAGCGGTGGTGCTGCTGAGCGGGGGGATGGACTCGTGCGTGACGGCGGCGGTTGCGCGCACGACGCATGAGGTGGCGCTGCTGCATGCCAGCTACGGGCAGCGCACCGAGCGACGGGAGCGGCGCGCGTTTGACGAGATTGCCGATTTTTACGGCGTGCGCAAGCGGCTGGTGGTACAGCTCGACCACTTCGCGCAGATTGGCGGCTCGGCGCTCACCGACGCGCGCATTGCCGTCCCCGAAGCCGCGCCGGGCGACCCAGTCGCGCGTGCCGGAGAAATTCCCGTCACCTACGTCCCCTTTCGCAACGCGCATTTTCTATCTGTCGCGGTCAGTTGGGCGGAAGTGATCGGCGCGCACGCAGTCTTTATCGGCGCCGTTGCGGAAGACAGCTCGGGCTACCCGGATTGCCGGCCGGAGTACTATCGCGTTTTCGAGGAGCTGGTACGCGTGGGCACGCGCCCCGAGACGCACATCGAGATCGTGACACCGCTGATCGGCTTGCGGAAGAGCGAGATTGTCCGCCGAGGCATCGAGCTGGGCGCTCCGCTGCATCTAACTTGGTCGTGCTACCAATTTGACGACGCCGCCTGTGGTGCGTGCGACAGTTGCCGGTTGCGCCTGGCCGCCTTTGATGCCGCCGGCGCGTCCGACCCCATCGCCTACCGGGCCGGGGTTGCGCGATAATGGCTGTGTCGGATAGCCTACGCTCGGCACTGATACCCCCGGCACGCCGCCGGACCGAAGTTCAGGAGGGAGTTTCCGCCATGAAACGCCATACCGCATTTAGCCTGGCTCTGGTGCTGATACTGACGCTGGCCTCGCTCGCCCCGATCCGGATCGGGGCGGCCGCGCAAAACACCGGCAAAATCAGCGGCGAAGTCCTCGACCGCAACGAAAAGCCCTTCCCGGGCGTGATCGTCATCATCAGCAACGAGCAGGGCCAGAAGCACGAGCTCAAGACCGATGAGAAGGGCCGCTTCTCCCAGGGCTTCCTGCGCACCGGGCTGGTTTACGTGATTACGTTCAAAATCAACGACCAGACCTTCCATGAGCAGCAGCGGCGGCTCGAGAGCGGCAAGGAAGAGATCGTCAACGTCAACGTCAAGCAACTGCTTGCCAAGACCGACGCCGCCTCCCTTGAGGCTGCAAAGAAAGAGGAAGAGTCCCGGAAGCAGTTTGAGGGCATGAAGGAGCACTTCGATGCCGGGCGCGACGCGCTCGACGCCGCCAAGCAGGTGAAAGTGGATCTACAGAAAGCGCCCGCCGACCAGAAGGCGGCCCTGCAGGAAAAGATGGCCCAGTCTGCCGCCACCGCCGTCACCGAGCTGCAGGCGGCTGAGAAAGCCGCACCCAATAATGACCCGAACCTGCATGTCGTTCTGGCCAAGCTCGGTGACGCCTACGAGACGACCGGCAAGTACGAGGACGCCGTCGGCGCCTACCAGAAGGCCATCGCGCTCAAACCGGAAAATGCCGGTTACTACAACAACCTCGGCAACAACCTTGCCCGCGCCGGCAAAACTCAGGAGGCCATGGCCGCGTACGAAAAGAGCGCCACGCTCGATCCGGCGAACGCCGCCAGCGCCTGGCGCAACGCGGGGATCGTGCTGTTCAACGCCAACCTGATGAAGGAAGCCATCCAGCCGCTCAAGAAATCCATCGAAATCGATCCAAAGAGCCCGCAGGCGTGGTACCTGCTCGGGGCCTCGCTGGTGAATACGATGGGGTTCAAGCAGGAAGGCGGCAAGATTATCCCCATCCTCGAGCCCGGCACGGTGGAGGCCTACGAGAAGTGCATCGAGCTCGACTCGAACGGCCCCTATGGTGCGCAGGCTCGCGACGGGCTCGAACAGCTCAAGGCCATGGGCCTCGGCATCGAAACGAGAATCAGAACGCGCCCGCCAAAGAAGCAGTAGTCGGTGGTGTCCTAATTTGCCTCGCCCACAGCCGCCAAAAGCTCGCCCATGCCCCAGAGATGGTCAGTAACTTGCCCTTGCATGGCGGGGGTGACTCGCAGTGTTTGGTGGACGCGAACAAAGTTGTAGTGAGCGAAATGAAGGGCCAGCGCCGCTTTCATGTTTTCCAGCTTCTTAGAAAAGGCATTGGTCAAGCGGGTGAACCGCCGAAGCTGCATACGAATCGTGAGGTTCTGCCGCTCGACGTGAGACGTGGAAATGTTCCACGGCTTGGGGCTGCCGGTGATGGGGATTGAGATGATAATCTTACGTGGCTATCAAGTGGATTCTGTTACCGCGCTGGCGAACAAAGGGCGAAAGTGATACCCTGGAGACTAACACAGCGAGGGCTACAACCATGAAAGCCAAGAGGACACGGAAACATGGTAGCCTACGCGAAATGTCTGACCTTATCTTCGTAGTTAGATTCACCAAAGGTTTAGCAGATAGGAACAGGCTGCCGCTTGAGCACGTACTGAGTGCGTTGGGGGAAGTGCGGTCAATGATCGAAGAAGCTGGCCGCCAGATTCAACGAGAAAGAGGTATTGAGCAACCATCTGGCGATTTCGGCTTGGAATTGGTTGCCGGGTTCAAGAAGGGGAGTTTTGAAGCGAACATAGCCATCACGCGGGGACTGCAATTTGCTAGAGTCGCCGCTGAGAAAATCATTCACGCCGTGAACTGGCTTGAAAGAATGCCAGAAAAGCCAAGCGCAAAGGAACCAGACCTTGCCATACAGGTCGTGAAACACTTGAACCGCATCGGCAAGATTCAAAAATCCGACAAGACCGAAATGCGATTTGAACTCAAAAACGGCAGAAAGAAAGCTGAAGCTATCTTCACGCAGGCGGGAATATCCGCGACTGAATCTCTGCGAGCGCCACATTTTGAGATGGAAGGCGTTTCTTTATACGGGAAACTGTACGAACTGCGTGACAGCAAGCCTGAACAAGAGGAAGAGGGGAGATTCTTTTGGGGTGAACTGTATCGGGACAATGGCGAACTATGGCGCGTTCGATTCGGCAATGCGGACATAGATAAAGTCACGGGCCTCTTTAGAAAGCAAGTGCTGATAACCGGAAAGGCCGTTTACTACCGAGCACAGACACCCAAGGTCGTAGTGGATGAAATCACGCAAGATGTTGAACGCGACTACGAGTCTGCTTTCGATGAACTCTATGGATGCAACAAGAAAGTGTATGACGCGGACCTTAAGACCCTCCTCAAAGAGATTCGCGGAGACGCATAAGTGGCATCCGTATACTTTGACACGTCCATATTTCTGGCCATCTTCAACAAAGAGGCCAGCGGCCCACAGATTAAGTCCCTTCTCCGCGAGCTTCGACGCGACAAAGTCAAAATCTACACTTCGGTCATAACGATTCAGGAAGTCTCCGTACTCTCCTTTCGTAAGGGTGTTCCAGCCGATGAAAACCACGCAAAGGTTTCAAAGCTGGCGCGGATTCAGGGGATCACAAAGGACATCGCACTTACGGCTGCGAAATTGGAAGCGCAACTGAAAGATGCGCAAGAGAAGGCACAGGCACAACAGAAGGCACAACAGAAGGCACAAGAGAAAGCACAACAGAAAGCGGGAGGTTCGCTCTCGGCAGAACATATCGAGGATAACCGCCGAAGAAAATGGGATTGTTTCCATATCGCAACGGCGATGTGCCTGCGCTGTGCGACCCTGTACGCCGAAGATGCGAAGCTTCTAAAGCGAAAAGAACACTTGGACATTAAGGCTCTAGAGTTTGAGGAACCCCGACCCAAGAAGCCAGAACTGTTCCCTCCGAAGACTGAATAGGAGGTCTCACGCGGTATGGGTGCAGGCAAATCTTGGTGCATTGCCGTTCTCAAACGGCAAAAATCAAATTAGGACACTACCCAGTAGTCAGAGCTCTTCACGCGCAGTTACAATCAACTCACCTTGAAGACCCCCCTCAGGGTCACTAGAGCCCCTTCTACTGTGGCACGAAAGGCGCAAGGTAGCTGGTAGGGGTCTATCGCCGACCGGCTGAAGACTGGAGAAGCGCACCACCTAGAAGGAGACTCTGGTTGCCTCGAACTACCGGCCCTGCTCTGGCGACCATGCAGCTGGAAAACATTCCGAGGGGAGTCGCGCGATGCGAGTGCATCTAGTCAATCCCAATCATCTGTCATTTGGCACTGGCGTGATTACGCCGCGCTGGCTTTACGTGATCGCTGCGGCAACGCCGCAAAAGTTCGGAGAACCAGCAGTGATCGACGAGACCCTCAAGCGCTTGGATTACATGCAGATTCAATCCGGCGACGTGGTGGGCATCGGGATCCACAGCGGCAACGCGCTCCGCGGGTATGAAATTGGACGCATGGCACGGGAGCGCGGAGCCTACGTGGTGTTCGGGGGCACCCACGCCAGCCTGTACCCGGAGGAAGCCCAAAAGTACGGCGCTGCGCACGCAACCGTGAAAGGCGACGGCGACGTCATCTGGGCCAGCGTGCTGGCCGACTGCGCGAATGGGACTCCACAGGCACTCTACGAAGGAGGCCGCATTGAAGCCTGGCAGTTCCTGCCGGCTCGCTGGGAGCTGATGCCCCCCAAGAGCTACATGATGGCCTCGGTACAGACCGTGCGCGGCTGTCCCAAGCACTGCTCGTTTTGCTCGGTCTGGCGAATGGACGGCCAGCAGCCCCGCCAGCGTGCTTCCGACGTCGTGGTTCAGGAGATTGTCGAGCTGCGCCGCATGGGATTTCGGTTCGTGGTTCTTGCCGACGACAACTTCTATTCGGTCACACTCGAGGACGTGAACCTAGCCACGCGTCAGAAGGACGCACACCGCCTCGCCGAGCTGAAGGGGTTGCGCGCAGAACGATTTGAGCTGATGGCACGCCTAGCCGAGCTTCCCGGCGACATGGTTTTCTTTACGCAAATCACCATGGAGGCGGCCGAAGACCCTGAATTCCTGGACGCCATGCGCCGCGCCCATATCCGCGGAGCGCTGGTTGGAATTGAATCCGTGACGCCGGAAGGGTTGAAGGCCGTTTTCAAGGAGTTCAACTCCGCAGGGAAGGACCTGGTCCATCGTCTCCAGATGTTCCGGAAGCACGACGTGCACGTGCTGGGCTCCTTCATGTTTGGGCTGTCCACGGACCGGCCGGAAACCTTTGAGGCCACGCGCGCCCTCGCTGAAGAGGCCGGCGTAGCCTTCGCGCAATTCGTAATACTTACGCCATTCCCCGGCACGGTGGATTTTCAGCGCTGGGAAAAGTCCATGGCCAGTGATCCCACCCGGATTGCCGACATTCCGCTCACTCGCTACTGGCTCATCCCGCAGGGTCTTCGGCCGAAGGTCTACATGCCGCATCCGGTCATGTCCGCGGATGAGATTCACCGGCGCACGCAGACTGTGTGGGATGGTTTCTATAGCCTGTCGTCCATTTGGAAGCGCTCGCGCTGTGTGAAGTCGCTGCGCAGGCGGCTTGCGTTTGCGTTGGTCTCAAAGCTCTACCGCCAGATGTATGCCAACACCGGCATCGCCACCGATAGCGCCAGCGAGAGCCGCGCTGCAAACTGGGCGCGATGGCTGCCCAAGCCCACCCGGCTGCTCTTTCAGGGCGCTCCCATGCCGGGGCTGCAAGTGCCGCTCGGCACGCCGCACCCCGCCATTCCAAAAAGTGATTTCCACATCATGTAATCGGGCGTCTCGTCGCCCGCGCGCGCGAAAGAATGTACAGGAAGATTGTAAGCTGAAAGTTTCAATTCATCACTGGCCTGAGGCCAGGCCCACCGTCACCCGCGACCGGCGTGGCCTTAAAGGACCCCCTGGTGGCATGTGGTATCATACCGGGCACGGAGAGCCGCAATCGTGGCTTGGCGTGGCAAGGCAAGGTCTGGCCGCCGAACCGGAGTGGGGAAAACCCGCTGGTGAAGACGACCAGACTCGTACAGATCCTTTTCAACCGGGATCAGTCCTTCGGCTTGAGGAAGAAAACCACGCCGATTTCGACTTGTACGTTGTGGGTGATCCCGTCGACGGGGAAGAATGCCCCGCCCGGCCCGCTGGGAGTGGTTGGCACTCCAAAGCGGGCAACGCGGCTGATATTGTCCCGAACGTCTATCCGGGTGCCCAGCCAGCGGCTGAAGCGGAATTCGATCCCGCCGCCGAAGGGGATGCTGAAGTCATTGGTGGCCGTCAGGTTGGCCGGCGCACCAATGAACTCGCCGGTCAGAGCCAGGTTCTTGGCCGCATCGGTGGGCGAATAGCGCACCCAGCCGATCCCGGTGCCCAGGTAGGGCCGGAAGCGGCGCTCCGAAGCAGTGAAAAAGCGAACCAGATTGAGGGTCACGTTGTTGACGCGGATGCCGAAGTCGCGCTGCGCCGGAGTAGTGCCCACCTCGTTCACGCGGAAGTTATTCCGGCCGAAGGTATAGTCCGCTTCAAGGGTCCAGTGGCTGGTCAGATCCAAACTGGCCCGGGCGCGGAGCTTCCCGCCAGTAATGAACTCGGTGGTGAAGTTGTCGCCGCTCACGACGAAGGAGCGGTCGCCCTGCAAGAATGAGCCGCCACCGAAGATGGTGATCCGCGGATTGCCCTGCGCGGCAACGTCCGGCGCGGCCACAGCAAGAAGCATCAGGAAGGCTAGCCAGAGTGACGGTGTGCTGATTCTCACCTCAACCTCCTCCTTTGAAGACGGAAGAATCCAAGGTCTTATCCGGAATTTCCAATTTCAACTTTGCATTTGTACACCAATCGCCTTATTGTTTCAAGCGCAGATGGCAATGGCGGGCTTGGGGGCCATCGCGGTTTGTTTTGGCCGTTCCGATGGCTCATCGGGTTTCTTTTCCGGCGCCGACCAGCCTCGCCGCCGACACTGATTTCGACTCCCTGAGTTCTGCTCTTGGATTTATTATACTTTCCGTCACGTTGCTGGTTCGGCAGCGGCAGCGCCGCGATCCTTCGCAGCATGCTGCCAAAACGCTGCCGCGTGAGATGCCCTTCGGCCAGCAGCACCCAGTAATAGCGCGCATGTTTCACCAGCCGTCCGCCGGTCTTTACTAAGCGCTGCTACAAGCTCGTCAGCGACCAGTTCCCAATCCTCTTCGGCACCGCTAACCGTCGCCAGAGATTCCCCAAGTTTTAGGCGATTACGCTCAACCACAAACGCACTTCGTTCCCGCGGAACCGATGGCAGGAAAGACGCGTCCAATTCACCGCCAGCTTGCCTTCCTTAATCCATTGTTCCGCTGTACTCCGCTTGTTGTAGAACCTCACGAGCGCCCGGTGCGGGAATCCACCCGGTGATTCTGAATGAGTCCTGTCAGACCGAGGTGTTCATCGAGTTCGCGAACGAGCAGCAGACCGCCATCCGAAGTCACCCATGATCCTTGAAAATCGACGCGCAAAAACCTGTTGAAGGAGAGTTGAAAGGGCTGATTTTGGCTCTCACCCACCGGGTGTCCACCTCCGGAAGGCTTCCCTGTGCTCGGTTCACGCATGAACACAGGCAACGCATATCTTCTACACCCTTATCACCGAGTTTGAAATCGGAAATCCGGGGTAAGAGGCTGCTGCCTGCTACATGTGAGTGAGGGTGCCGGTGATTTTGGTGCGGCGGAGGGCCCAGGAAAAAGCGGCGAACGACAAGGGCAGAAGCACGGCGGCGAATAGAAGCAGCGCGCGGAGGTCGGGCCACAGGTCACCGAGCGAGGCTCCGCCCAGCAGCGCCGCGCGCATCCCTTCGAGCGAATAGGTGACCGGCACGATCCGCGCCACTGCTTGCAGAGGCGCGGGCAGGATGGAGACCGGGTACATCATCCCGCCCACGACGCCTGAAATCCCCAGCACGAGCCACTTGGCCGGGTTGCCGCGCTTGAAGAGAAGCAGGTAGGCGGTCGAGAGCACGCCCAGCCCCGCAAACGCCAGCACGGAAACGACCAGCACCACCACGGCGCCAAACCAGTTGGCCTGCCCCGCCGGAAAGCCAAAGAGAAAAATTCCCCACGCCAGGTACACGCCCGTGCGCAGGGCCATCAGCACAAAGGGATAAATCGCCGAGCCGGCCAGGATCACCGTCAGCGGCGTTTGCGTGACGAGCAGGGCTTCGAGCGTGCCGTTGTGACGCGCCTCGCTCAGGCTGGCGTCAAACGAGTGCATGGCCACGCTCATGTAGTCGAAGAACGCAAAGCCCACCAGCGCAAACGCGAAGTACGTTTCGCCCTGCGGCAGCGCCGCGGCTAGCTCCGGGCTCTGCACAAACTTTGAGAGGAAGTAGAAGGCAGCTACGCCGAAGAGCGACTCGAGCAGCTCGAAGACGAACGCGACGCGATAGCTGCGCGCCACGGCGAGGTCGCGGCGGAAGAGGAACCACAGCTTTCGGAGCACGCCGTCGGCGGTCATCGTTTGTCCCTCGCCGCTGACGGCTGGTCCCCGGCCGGCGCGCGCCCGGTGAGCTTTTCCATGGCCTCTTCGAGCGTTGCCGCGCCGGCTTGCTCCATCACGCACCGTGGAGCGTCCCACGCGGCCAGGCGTCCTTCGTGGAGCAGCGCCATGCGGCCGGCGATTTGCTCGATTTCGGAAAGCGCGTGGGAGGCAAAGACCAGCGTTGTGCCGCGCTGGCGCACCAGCTCGTTCTTCAGGAAGCGGCGGAACTCGGCAGCGGTGAGCGGGTCGAGGCTGCGCGTCGGCTCGTCAAGCAGCAGCACCTCCGGCCGGTGCAGCAGCGCGCGCGCCAGGCCGAGCCGGTGCACGTTGCCGGTGGAAAGGGTGCGCACCTGCTTGTCCAGCGAGGCGCTCAGGCCGAGTAGCTCGGTGACCGCCGCAATGCTACGCGCTGTTTCGGTGCGGGAGAGGTTGTTGAGTGCGGCGAAGAACTCGAGGTTCTCGCGCCCCGTCAGCCGCGAGTAAAACGCGGCGTCCGAGCCGGTGTGGAAGCCGATGCGCCGGCGCACGGCGGCCGACTCGTGCTCGACGTCGTGCCCGGCCACGCGGGCACGGCCGCGCGTTGGCACGAGCAGCGTCGCCAGCACGCGGAGCAGCGTGGACTTGCCCGCGCCGTTCGCGCCCACCAGCGCAAGAATCTCGCCCGCGCCGACGGTGAAGCTGACGCCGTCGAGCGCGCGCTCGGTGAGCCGCGTAAAAGGCTGCACGAGCGCCCGCCAGCCGGACAGCGCCGGAGGAAAATACTTCACCAGGTCTTCGACGATGAGCGCTTCATTGGGCACGTCGCGCACTCTACCTGAAACCGACGGAGCCGGTCAAAGCAGTGGCTGCTTCAGGAGTGGGTCAGTTTCCGATAAGCCGACTTACCAGGAGTTACCTGCATGGCCGCCACTAAACAGCAAGTGCTTTAACACTATTGGCAGACTTGTTGTACATGTACTCAGCTAGGTCCTTCAGTTCCGTCGCTATCGCAACATGATCGGCATAGAGCCGCTCCCAACTGTAGAAAAGAAATTGATTGCGTGACTTTTCAGGGAGGAGCGCATGAATAAATTGCGAGGGGTCTTTAAATTCAGCCTCGTTTTGTCGTTGGTCAAACTGCCGTTTGCATACGAGATTAACTAGACCCCACTTTACGCCTAGCTGGTCCGCCATGTAGATTGCGAACACCAGATTGCGGTACAACTGCGAATAAAAGGGTCCCGAGGATGACGGTGCGAGCAGCGTATCTCGTAGCTGTTCAGGAAGTTCGTATCGTCGTAAAATGCCCTCACGCGACTTCGGCTTCTTGCCTTTGACGTCATGGGTTTTGCTGGCCGAAGCTTCAGTGTTGCCCGAAGTGAATTTGGCCTCCACCAGAACCAGCAACTCCCCTGGCACATATAACATGATGTCCGGCTCGGTTTTGAATTTCTTAATGTCGTTTTCGAAGATGTCGCGTGCGCATTTTAGAGCAAGATCCACTGGAGCATTGGATGCAGGTTTGGACGAATCATGGAGGCGGACATGAAGGCCCCACAGGTACAGTTCAGGCGCGTTCTTCAATGACAAGCCGGTGAGCGTGGATAACAGCGTTGGAAGCATCCCGCCGTTCGTTAGTCGGGAGAACACATTCCAAGTCAGAGCATCTTCACTGGTTTCGTGGCAAATCCTATGTGTTTCGGCTTTGGCTGCGTTACCGAGGATGTGTGTCCCGAAATAGTCGCGTTCGAACAAGATATTTCGCAAGGCCGGATCACGCTTCGAGGTTTCACCCGGACCGTTGCAATAAACGAAGGTGCGACTTCCCGCATGGATCCTAATGCGATGCTCAGGACAGTAAGGCATCTTGCCCCACTGGCTATCTACTTTTCCTAGAGGCGCGGCGCAACCGGATACAGGGCAGCTACCCGGCTCGCCCGTTGGCGAGGCGAGATTGCGCATGTCAAAGTATGCATCGGTTGTCATCTGTCAGCTTTCCGCTCTTGGCGATGTCGGTCTACCTCTTGTTTGGGCCAATTCCGCCTAAACCGCCATGGTGGGCGGCCAAGTTCTGATTATAAGACCACTTATCATCTTTTCCGGATGTTGCCTGCATTTTCTTAGGCCGACCGGTGGCCCCGTATGATCCTCCATCTCGCCGGATGTGGGCACCGCAAGCACCCGCAGCCACTTGGCGTATGACGACCTACTCGGAATCAATCCACTTGGCCGTATAACGCGCTTATCGGAAGCTGAGCCACTACGGCGGAGGAGGCGCGGAACAGCGTATCTGATTCGCACTTGGGTATGCCGCGAGCGCAGGGCTTTTGCTATCATCGGGGCGTCTCAGAGGCGCAGCCCCATTCCCGTCCCTGGATTGAGTGAGCCACACATGTCCCTGGTCTTCTCGGCAAGTCTGGCCGTACCTGCGCACGTGCTGGTCCGCCAGGTGGAAAACGAATCGGTCCTGCTGAATCTTACCAGCGAGCGCTACTTCGGCCTCGACGAAGTGGGCACGCGCATGTGGACGGCGCTGACCACGTCGCCTTCGATCCAGGCCGCCTACGATACCCTGATTGCCGAATACGAGGTGGAAGACGCCCGCCTCCGGCAGAACCTTGAAGAGCTGGTGGAAAGGCTGGTGGCCAACGGGCTGCTCGAGGTCCGCAGTGGGTAGGTGGAGCCGCTTCTGGAGGCTCGAGGCGCACGAGCGGCGATTGCTCGTCGCTGCGCTGCTGATGCTTCCGCTGACGCGGCTGGCCTTGCGGGTGGTTGGGTTTCGCCGCTGGCAGTCCTTCCTGACGCGCTTCTTACCGCACTCATCCCAGGCTGCGCCAGCCGACGCGGCGGCGCGTGGCGCGCAGACGGCGCGCATGGTTCGCGCCGCCGCCCGCGAGGGACTGGGGCGTCCCAATTGCCTGTCGCGATCGCTCGTCCTCTGGTGGCTGCTGGCCCGCCAGGGGTGTCCGGCTGAATTGCGAATCGGCGCGCGCAAGAAGGATGACGCGCTCGAAGCCCATGCGTGGGTCGAGCTGGCCGGCAGGGTACTGGGCGAAGACGACGACCCCCACTCCCAGTTTGCGGCCTTCGAGCAGTCCGTCGCCGCCGCCCCTCGCAACCTGGGTACCCGCCCTTGACCCTTTTCCTCGCCTCCCGCCAACCTGCTCCCCCGTCCTGGGGAGGGTTTATCATTAGACAAAACAGCTTGCGAAATCCTTTTTCACTTTGTTATGGTGTTGCTACAATTTGCAGCGAAAGGGGTACTGTGTCATGAGAAAGGGACCGCCTGCCAAGAAAATCTACCGGGCTCCCGCCCTCCGCGTGTACGGGGACATCCGCGAGCTGACATTTGCAACACAAAACCAGGGTAACACGAGTGATACGATACCGGGCAAAAAGAAGACTCGTTAACGGGCTGAGTTCTCTTGCCTTTGCGCAGCAGCTTCGGTGAGACTCAGCTTCGCTCGGTAAAGGTACTGGATGCCAACCCTGGAGCTTTTAGCTGACTTTTTTGAGACCGCCCGACCGCAAGCTTTCCCCTTGCACCGCATCTCCCCTTCGCCGCAGCTTCCCGCTCGATGAAGATCTCCCGGGACTTTCCTCCCTGCTTGACGGCACTGCTTTGCGATCAAACAACTTAGCCGAGAAATTCTCTTTGCGCAGAGTGCGCACCCTTGCTAGAATGCCGCGCGGGGGCTCCTGCACATGAAGACGACCAAGCCATTTAAGAAACCTTACCGCTGCCCGAATGTGCGCGTGTACGGCGATATCCGCGAGCTGACCCTTCTCGTAGCAATGAACTCGTCCACCGCCGACAATAAGCTTGGAAAGAATACCAAGACGAATTAATTGCTGGGACCGTCCTGCGCGCGCCGGCCTTTCGAGGAATCCGCAACGCTGCCCGGAAGGAACGCTCGCCCGGTCGTGGAGGATCCTTCTTTGGCGGCTGCAATCAGAGGTAGCAGGGGTTTCCTTTCCCCTTGCGCGATCCTGCCGTTCCGTTGCAGATTACTGGTCATGACCGCGTCCGGCTCTCCTAAAAACTCTTCTTTGAAGCACAGCTGGCGAAGACAGGCAGTTTCACCTCGATGAGCGGCCTGGTCGGCATTTGGAATCTGGACGGCGCGCCGGTGGACCGCCCTCTGCTCGAACGGATGACGAGCTGGCTGGCCTTCCGTGGCCCGGACGCGCAGGAGGCCTGGAACCAGGGCCCGCTGGGGATGGGCCACGCACTCCTCCGAACCACTTATGAATCCGAGCACGAGCACCAGCCCTTTACACTGGAAGACGTCACCGTTGTCGCCGACCTTCGCCTCGACGCTCGCGCGGAGCTGATTGCCAGCCTTCACGCACACGGCCGCGAGGTCTCCCCATCCTCCCCGGACCCTGAACTTCTCCTCCACGCCTATCACGTGTGGGGGGATGGTTGTTCTGAGCACCTCCTGGGCGACTTCGCTTTTGCCATCTGGGACCCGCGGCGGCAGCGGCTCTTCTGTACGCGCGACCCTTTCGGCATCAAACCGTTCTTCTACGCCCGCGTTCAGAACACGTTTGTCTTCAGCAACACGCTCGACTGCATCCGCCTCCACCCGGCCGTCTCCAGCCGTTTGAACGAAATGGCCATCGCAGATTTCCTTCTCCTCGACTCGATTCGGGATCCCGCCGCCACGGCCTTTGCCGAGATTCAGCGCCTTCCCGCCGCGCACGCCTTGACGGCGTCCGCGGACGGCATCGCGGTGCGCCAGTATTGGAGCCTCCCCGATGAAGACCCTCTCGAAATGCGTCGCCCGGCTGAGTGTGTCGAGCGGTTTCGCGCGCTCCTTCACGCGGCCGTGCAGGATCGCCTGCGCAGTCCGCGCGCGTCCATCCAGTACAGCGGCGGCCTCGACTCCAACTCGGTCGCGGCAGCTGCTTTGCATTGGGGGCGCGCGTCAGAAAGCTCCATCCCACTGCGCGGTTTCACTGCCAGTTGCGCTCCCCTCATCCCCGACGAAGAAGGCCGTTACGCCGCTACAGCGGCGCGCGCTTTGGGCATTCCACTGGAGATTCTCCCGGGCGATGGTTACGCCCCGTTTGATCAACAGAGGCAGCTGGAACTCCGGACCCCAGAGCCCTGCACTGACCCCTTTGCCCCGTTTACAAGGGACCTGAATATCGCCACCGCCGCCTATGCCCCGGTCACGCTCACCGGCCAAGGCGGCGATCCGGCCTTCTCCTCCTCCCTCTCATCCCACTTCCGGGGCCTAATTCGCCAGCGCCGCTTCGGCCGGATTCTCCGCGACCTGGGCCGATTCTTCTCCGCCGAGGGCCGCTTCTCACGCCTCTACGCGCGAACCCGCCTGCGCGTTCTCTCTGGAAAGGTTCATTCCCCGAACCTTTATCCTGCCTGGCTCAATCCCGAGTTCGCCGCTCGCCTGGGCCTCCGGGCCCGGTGGGAAGAGGTCAATCGCCCAGCTCCTGCCCCGCAGCACGCGCCGCGTCCCTCTGCTTATGAAACCCTGCACTCTGGTTTTTGGCATCAGATGTTCGAAGCCTTCGACCCGGGCTTTACTCGCCTGCCGCTCGAATTTCGCCATCCTTTCTTCGACGTCCGAGTCCTGCGCTTCGTTCTGCGCCTCCCAGCCTTGCCCTGGTGTTCCGATAAGGAGCTGCTTCGCCAGTCTCTCCGCGGCGTTCTTCCGGATGAGATCCGCTTGCGCCGCAAGACTCCTCTGGTCGCGGACCCGGTGCTTGCCGCCCTGCGCAACGATACGACGCGCTGGACCAGCCGTCTCGTCCCCGGCGGCCCGCTTGAGCCATTTGTGCAGGTGGACCACGTGTCGGAAGTCGCCGGAGAGACCGATGTCATGCGCGCCTGGATCAATCTTCGCCCGCTCAGCCTCCAGATCTGGCTGCAGCAGCTTCACGAGGTGGCTCTCGATTCTCACGCTGCTTCTTGGCGTTCCTCTGTCGCTCGCGCCGGCTGAGTTCCCGGCGTTGCCTCTGCTGCTGCAGACCCCTCTTCCGTACTTGCAGATTCTTTTTCTACGCGTTAACTTCCCTTCGCCGATGTCTTCCCTCTTACGCTCCGGCGCTCTTCAAATTCTGCTCCCCGCGGCCCTGTCCGGGACCGCAACGCCGTGACCTTTCTCTTCTCCGCCTACGGCCTCCGCCTCGCTTCGTCTCAGCCGATTCCGGGACTAACGCCCGTGTCCGCCGCGTCTTCTGCGGACGTCACCGTGTACTTCGGCTCGATGCCCGCCGGGCTGGAAAACTCCTCTTCCGGCTCGCCCCAGGTCATCTTCTCGGAAGAAGGTCCCTCCGACGCCGTCTTCCCCACGCTCACCGCGTCGCTGGTCTCCGGCGGTTCCTTCATTCACTTCCGCTATGTTGATGGCACCGAGTTTCTGCTCGACCGCGCGGGGACTCGCGTCTGGGCCGTCTGGCGGGAGCCGCTCACGCTCGAAGACACGGCCACGTACCTGCTCGGACCGGTGATGGCTTTCGTGCTGCGCCTGCGCGGGATTGTTTGCCTTCATGCCAGTGCTGTTGCTGTGGAAGACCGCGCGCTGGCATTGCTCGGCCCGGGCGGCGCTGGCAAATCCACCACGGCTGCCGTTTTTGCGCGCCTGGGTTACGCCGTGCTGGCCGACGATGCCCTGGCCGTGCTCGAGCGCGGCGACTTTTTCCTTGCCCAGCCTGCCTACCCGCGCGTCCGCCTCTGGCCTGAGTCGGTTCGCGCCCTCTACGGCTCAGATGAGGCTCTGCCGCTGCTCACTCCCAACTGGGAGAAACGCTACCTGCCGCTGGATGAAAACCGGGAAAGTTTTCAGCCCGACCCGCTGCCACTGGCGGCCATCTACATCCTCGACGAGCGCAGCGAGCAGGCGGCCGAGCCGGCGATTGAAACCGTTGCTCCGCAGGCGGCGCTCGTTTCGCTCATCACCAATAGCTACGTGAACTACCTGCTGGACAAGACCATGCGCAGCCAGGAATTTGATTTTCTCGGACGCCTGGTGAACCGCGTGCCGGTTCGCCGCGTCCTGCCGCTGGCCGGCCCGGAGCATCTGCCCGGGCTTTGCCGCGTGATCGCAGAAGATTTCCGCAGCCTGGTACGCGCGGCCCACGCGCCGCAGGGAGCCTGACTCCGCCATGTACAGCGTCAGCGGCTACGGCGACATGCTGGCCGACCGGCCGCGCATGCGCGCCTATTCCCGCGCGCTGCGCAAAGCGGTGCGCAAGGGCGCGGTGGTGGTGGACATCGGCACCGGCACCGGCATCATGGCTTTGCTGGCCTGCCGCTACGGCGCCCGCCGCGTTTATGCCATCGAACCAGATAGCGCCATCGAAGTCGCCCGCGCGGCCGCTCAGGACAACGGCTGCGCAGACCGCATCGTCTTTCTGCAGGACCTCTCCACACGCATCGAGCTGCCCGAGCCGGCCGACGTAATCGTCTCCGACCTGCGCGGTATCCTGCCGCTGTTCCAGCACAACCTCCCTGCCATCGCCGACGCCCGCCGACGTTTCCTGAAGCCCGGCGGGGCGCTGATCCCGCTGCGCGACACGCTGTGCGCCGCCGTAGTGGAGACGCCGCGCCTCTACCGCACCCTGACCGCCCCGTGGACGGCCAATTCTTTCCATCTCGACCTCGGCGCCGCCCTCCGCGTGGTGACCAATTCAATCTGCAAAACCCAGGCCCGGCCCTCCGAGTTGCTCACCGCGCCTCTCACGGTGGCTACTCTCGACTACACAACGATCGAGGAAAGCTCTGTGCGCGCGCCGATCGAGGCTGTCGCCCAGCGTGCCGGCACGGCCCATGGCCTGGCTGTCTGGTTCGACAGCGAGCTCGCTCCCGACGTCGAATTCTCCAACGCGCCGGGCGCGCCCAAAATGATTTACGGCCAGATGTTTTTCCCTTTTCCTGGGCCGGTGGAGGTGGCCGCGGGCGACCGCTTCACAGTTGCTCTGCAGGCCGACCTGGTGGGAGAAGACTACGTCTGGCGGTGGGAAACCAACGTACACGACGGCGGGTCAACGGGCCCGCCCCGCGCCCGCTTTGAGCAGTCTACGTTCTGGAGTGTGCCGCTCTCACTGGCCGACCTCGAGAAACGCGAGGCTGGCTACCTCCCCGCCCTCAATCCGCAGGGCGAGATTGAGCGCTTCATTCTTTCGCAGATGGATGGGAAGACGCCGCAGGAGGAGATTGCCCGCCGCGCGCAGGCGCGTTTCCCCGGCGAGTTTCACCGCTGGGAAGATGCGCTCACCCGCGCCGGCGAGATTGCGCGGAAGTTCAGCCGCTGACCGGGCCTACTCGATCTTCCCTGTGTTCACCACGGCAAACGGGAATGCGCCCGCCGCGAATGGCGAGGTGGCCACCTGCAGTTTTCCATGGTGTTAACCCTTTGTGCTTACCACTCCGCAGACATGCGAAACCTATCTGATTCCTCCGCACTGAGTATCTACCTGAAGCTGCAAACTCT
>CAZHLD010000045.1:0-2094 GCA_964533185.1 uncultured Acidobacteriaceae bacterium
AGGCCGGTGGCGCCGAGAGTGAGGATGCGGGTCTCAACCGGCGCGACATTTTCTGCCCTCTTACCGGGGACAACCGCTTCTGCCCCGTTGCCAGGGTCGGCCCATGAATAGCGACGCCCGACTTCGAAGAGGCGGAGATTGCGCTGGCCGCGGTTGAGGTTCCATTCAAGCGCAGCAGCCATGTTCACGGCGCCGGAGGAGCGCAGCAACGAAGCATCTTCGGCGATGGGATTGGTGAGCGCGACGGGCGTGACGCCACTGTCGCGGAAGAGCGCATCGTGAGCGGCGTCCACGTGCGGGATGGAGACAATCTCGTGGTAGCCGAGGCCGATGAGCAGCTCGCGGATGCGGTCGTCAGCTTCAGCGTAGGGCAGGCGCGCAGCGGGCTGCCTGGCGGCGGGGAGGCGCGCGGGGAATTTGTCGAAGCCGTAGTGGCGGGCCACTTCTTCGACGAGGTCAATCTCGCGGGAGACGTCGTGGCGCCAGGTGGGGCGGCGACATTCCCACGAGGCCATCAGCGAGCCGGCGCTGCCGCGCGTGGCGTCGGCGCGGACAGGCTGGAAGCCGAGGGCAGCGAGGATGGCTTCAATATCTTTGTCGGGGACATCGGCGCCCATCACGCGGAGCAGCTCGCGGCGAGTGAGGTCGAGTTTCTGCGCGGCGGGGTGGCCGGGGTAAACGTCCACGACACCGGAGAGGAGCTCGCCGCCGGCGAGCTGCTGGATGAGCTCGGCGCAACGGCGCGAAGCGAGGGCGGTCATTTCCGGGTCCATGCCGCGCTCGAAACGGATGGAGGCTTCGGTGCGCAGGTTGAGGGCCTTCGATGTGCGGCGGATGGAGATGGGGTCGAACCAAGCGCACTCAATCAGAACGTTCTTGGTGAAGGCGCTGATCTGGGTATCGGCGCCGCCCATCACGCCGCCGATGCCGACCGGGCGGCGTGCGTCGCAAATGACGCACATGTCAGCGGTGAGCTTGCGGTCAAGGTTGTCGAGGGTGCGGATGGTTTCACCTTGACGCGGGCGGCGGACAACGATGCGCTGCTCGGCGAGTGTGTCCACGTCGAAGGCATGGAGCGGGTGGCCGAGCTCGTACATGACGTAGTTGCTGGCGTCCACAACGTTGTTGATGGGCGTGTGGCCCAGCGCGAGGAGGCGCTGCTGGAGCCAGTCGGGCGACGGGCCGACGCGCACGCCGCGAAGTACGCGCGCGGTGAAACGGCCGCAGAGGTCGGGACACTCGATTTCAACGCGAGTGGCCCGGGCGACGGTGGCGGCGGATTCTTTGAGCTTGGGTGACGGCGACCTGGGGCGGGTGCGGTCGAGTGCGGCGACTTCGCGGGCGATGCCGTAGTGGCCGAGGCAGTCGGCGCGATTGGTGGTGAGGTCGAAATCGAGCAGCGGGCCGGCTGCGGAGTCTTCGACGGCGTCCACGGCCAGGCCGGCCATGGAGAGGCGGTCCTTCAGCTCGGCGGGAGAGGCCGAGGTTTCGACGAAGTCTTTCAGCCAGGTGTAAAGAACCTTCATACGAAAACCTATGGCGGCATAAAGCCGTTGCTACAAAACCAAACCCAAGAGCCGACGCGCCGCTGGCGCTACCAAAGCGTTACCGGAACTGGCGCAGGAAGCGCGCATCGTTCTGGAAAAAGAGCTGGATGTCGTTGATGCCATACTTCAACATCGCCAGGCGATCCACGCCGAGACCGAAGGCAAAGCCGGAGAGGCGCTTCGCGTCGTAATTGACGAAGCCGTAGACGGCCGGGTCCACCATGCCGGCGCCGAAGAGCTCGATCCAGCCGGAAAATTTACAGACGCGGCAGCCCGCGCCTCCGCAGGCGTGGCACGAGGCGTCGAATTCCGCCGAAGGCTCGGTGAACGGGAAATAACTCGGGCGGAGGCGAACTTTGGTCTTCGGCCCGAAGAACTGCTGAGCGAAATACTCAATTGTGCCCTTGAAGTCGCAAAAAGTGATGTCGGTATCGACGGCGAGGCCTTCGATCTGGTGGAACATAAAGGAGTGGGTGGCATCGGGGTTGTCGCGGCGATAGACCTTGCCGGGCACAATGATGCGCACCGGAGGCTGCTGCCTTTCCAT
>CAZHLD010000045.1:2194-17129 GCA_964533185.1 uncultured Acidobacteriaceae bacterium
GGCGAAAGATTACACCATGCAGGGCCACTGTTGTAGGGGCGCCCGCCGCGGCGGGCTGCGCCCCTACAACAAGCGAAGCGTTAAGTCGGCGCTAAAAGACCGGACAGGCTGAAGCCTGTCCCACCGTAGCCATAGGGGCGTCCGGGCACGTCGGGATGCCGATGTGTGGCCAGACGCCCCTACAGCAAGAGACCGCATGGCCGGCGCGCTGGCGGGGTAAATCCGCCGCTACACGGAAGCGCCGGCGGACTTGGCCTGGGCGGCGAGCTGGGCAAAGCCCGCAGCGTCGCGGACGGCTAGGTCGGCCAGAATCTTGCGGTCGATTTCGACGCCGGCGGTCTTTAACCCGTGCATGAACTGGCTGTACGAGAGGCCGTTCAGGCGGGCGCCGGCGCCGATGCGCTGAATCCAGAGCTGGCGATACTGGCGCTTGCGGTTGCGGCGGTCGCGATAAGAAAAACGCTCGGCGCGATTGGCCGCCTCCTGCGCGGACTGGTAAAGTTTGCTTTTGGTGAGAAAGAAACCCTTGGTGCGCTTGAGGTATTTTTTGCGGCGCGCGCGCCGCTTGGTGCCGCGTTTGACGCGAGGCATAGTGTTCTCCTGTGCCGCCCCAAAGAGCGGGCGGAGAGAAAATTCCCGCGTCTAAAGACGCGGGCTACAAGAACTGAACGCGGAGTGGAGACAGGCGAGGCGTCGCAGGCAAAGATGCCCGCGCCACCAGTGAAGTGTCTCCACGGCGCGTTGCGGAACTCCCCAAACGTCCGGGAGCGAACCTTCCCCGAAAGAACTGGGGAACCGGCCGGCAGGCCCGCCGTGGCGGGAGGAGCACTGCCTGGCACGGGAAAAACCGAAAAGCCAAAACTCGATATTCGTAAAACGAAACTCGAAAAACAAAACCTACACCGCCAGAGGGATTCTTCGGTCGCCCCCCGCAGCGGGCTCCCTCAGAATGACAACCAGCCGGCGGGCCGCCGGCGCTACCCTCGCTAGGCGTAGGGGAGCATGCGGCGGACTTTGGGCGCGTCGGCCGGGCTCACCTGTGCGAGCTTCTTCAGGTGGCGCATGCGCTTGGGCCGCTTGGTGCCGAGCAGGTGGCGCTTGCCGGAGTGCATGCGCAGGATTTTGCCGGTGGCGGTGACCTTGAAGCGCTTGGCGGCGCCGCGATGAGTTTTCAGTTTCAGTTTTTTGGCCATGAACGAATCCCCTTAAAGAGCAACTACTAAACCAAAAGCAGATCCCTCGCTGCGCTCGGGATGACAAGAGGGGCGTGCGCGGCACGCACCTACAGAACTCAAAGAGCTGGCGAGCCGCTGGCGCTACCCGGCACTAGGCCTGCGGCTGAGGAGCCGGGGCCGAGGGCTGCGTCTTGCCGGCGGCCTTCTTGGGGGCAAGAAGCGCGAGCAAGATATTCGCCTCCATGCGCGGGCCGAACTCGACCAGGGCATGATCGCCAATTTCCTTGAGCAGACGCGCCATTTTGGCGCGGCCCACTTCCTGATGGGCCATCTCGCGGCCGCGGTGGAAAATCATCGCCTTGACCTTGTGACCCTCGCCCAGGAACCTGATGATCTGGTTCTTGCGCACCTGGTAGTCGTGCTCGGCCGTCGCCGGGCGGAACTTGACTTCTTTGAGCTGCGAAGTTTTCTGGTGCCGGCGCTGCTCGTGCTTTTTCTTATTTTCCTGGTAGAGGTACTTGCCATAGTCGGTGATCTTGCAGACGGGCGGGTCAGCCGTCGGCGAGATTTCGACCAAGTCCAGGCCGCGCTCGCGAGCCAGCTTGACCGCTTCAAACGGCTGCATGACGCCGAGCTGGCCACCCTCCTCGTCAATCACCCGGATTTCGCGCGCCCGGATGCGATCGTTTATCCGGATGCGCTCCACCGGACCAAAACGTCTCTCAGCGATACACCCACCTCCGATAAATAAAAAACGCAACTCGTAAATCGGTACTCGGTCTGCCGTTCAGTGCGCCGCCTTGAGAGGAATTAACCTGCCAGGCGAGGCACTGGATACGGGGCCGAAAGTATAACACGGGAGTACCGGGCGGCGAAAAAGGAGATGTCAACCTGGGGCGGTGCCAGGGGATCAGTTGAGATTGACGGGCACGATGGGGACATCCCAGTGGGCGTCGAGGATCTCGAAGCGGCGCTGCTCTTCGCGGCGAAAAGTTTCCTGGTCGGGATAGAGCTGGCGGAGGAGCGGCGCGGGGTCGAAACCGTCGTTGGCGGTAGCGGTGTTTTTCCAGACGATGGTGACGCGGTAGTCCCAGCGGCCGTCTTCGGTGGCGTGATAGCGCGGCCGCACGGCGGACACATCGAGGATGCGGCCCAGCTCTTTTTCCTTGAGCAGCAGCGGGTAGTGGTTCTTCTTGAAGAGTTGAAGAAACTCGTCCTGATGGCCCCACTTCACTTTGTAGTAGTACTCGACGGTGTAAACAATCTCTGTCGGCCTCTGCGGGGCAGGAAGAAGTGGCAGCGAGGCAATGAGAAGAGCGAGAAGTGTGCGCATGGACGATCCCTCCGAGCAATGGTGTGTGCCGATGGTACACCAAGAGCCAGCCCCGGAGTCGTTCGATGGCGGCGCCGAATGAAGTGGCGGCATGAAGTCGCCGCTACACAGCGGCCCCGGTGAAGAAACAGCAGATTCCTTCCGGCAAGGCCGGGACTTCGCTCGGAATGACAGACGCCCGATGCGCACAGGCAGGAGTGCCTGTGCCACCCGTTACTCGGCGGTGGTGGGGTCGATGATGCGGCGGATGGCCGAGACGCGGTTGGCCGGGAAGCCGCCCTGCTGGGCGTGCTGGCGGACGGCCTCTTCGTTGGGCGCGATGTAAACGCAGTAGATCTTGTCGTCAGTGACGTAGCTGTGCAGCCACTGCACCTGAGGCATCTTCTGCAGCACGCTGCACGACTTCTGCGAGACGCCCTGAATTTCGGCGTCGGTCATCTTACCGGCGCCGGGGAGTTCGCGCTCGATCACGAATTTGGGCATGGAGGCCTCCTATTGAGGTTTTCCTGACTATTCTCTTCGGATGATTAAGGAGTTGCAACAAATTACGAAGAAAGATGCTGCGCTAAAGCCCACCGCTACAGGGAACGGGAGGAGACTTCGGAGGAGAGGTCGGAGCGAAACTGGTCGAGGGGACGAGGCCCGAGGTCGCCTTTGGAGCGGTGGCGGACGGAGACGGTGCCGGCTTCGGCCTCTTTGGCGCCGACGACGAGCATGTACGGCACTTTCTGGAGCTGCGCGTCGCGGATTTTGGCCTGAAGTTTTTCGTTTCGGTCGTCGAGATGGGCGCGGAAGCCGGCGGCGGCGAGTTTCTCAGTGACCTGCTGCGAATACGCGGCGACTTTTTCGCTGACGGGCAGAACTTCCACCTGCACGGGCGCGAGCCAGGCGGGAAACGCTCCGGCGTAATGCTCGATCAAAATGCCGAAGAAGCGCTCGACCGAGCCCCACAGCGCGCGGTGGACCATGAGCGGCTGGTGGCGGCTGCCGTCTTCGCCGACGTATTCGAGGTCAAAGCGGCGCGGCAGATTGAAATCGAACTGCACGGTGGTGAGCTGCCAGGGGCGGCCGATGGCGTCCACGAGCTTGACGTCGATCTTGGGGCCGTAGAAGACAGCTTCGCCGGGCATGTATTTGTAGGGGACGTTCATGCGCTTGAGCGTGCCGATCAACGCGCCCTCGGCGCGGTCCCATTCCTCAACGGTGCCGGCGTAATTCTCCGGATGCGCGGGGTCGCGGCCGGAAAGCTCGACTTCGTAGCGGTCGAAGCCGAAGACGCGCAGCACTTCCCAGGCGAACTCGACGCACGACTGGATTTCGGTCTCGATCTGGCCGGGCATGCAGAAGATGTGGGCGTCGTCCTGGGTGAAGCCGCGCACGCGCAGCAGGCCGTGCAGCACACCGCTGCGCTCGTAGCGATAGACGGTGCCCAGCTCGGCAAGGCGCACGGGCAGATCGCGGTAGCTGCGCAGATGCGACTTGTAGATCAGGATGTGCCCCGGGCAGTTCATGGGCTTGAGCTGGTATTCGGCCTTTTCCACTTCTATCGCGCCGAACATATTTTCCTTGTAGAAATCGGTGTGACCGGAGGTGCGCCAGAGGTCGAGGCGCATGACGTGCGGGGTGAAGACAAGATGGTAGCCGTGGCGCAGCAGGGCGTCGCGGAGCCAGTCTTCCATGATCTTGCGGACCATGCCGCCCTTGGGATGCCAGAAAATCAGGCCCGGACCGGCTTCTTCCTGAACGCTGAAGAGGTCGAGCTCGGCGCCGAGGCGGCGATGGTCGCGGCGCTTGGCTTCCTCGAGCTTGTGGAGATAGTCGTCGAGCTCCGCCTGAGTGTAAAAGCACGCTCCGTAGATGCGCTGAAGCTGCGCGTTGCCTTCCTGACCCTTCCAGTAAGCGCCGGAGACGTTCATCAGTTTGAAGGCGCGGATGCGTCCGGTCGACGGGATGTGCGGGCCGCGGCAGAAGTCAATGAATTTTCCGGTGGTGTAGAAGGAGACCATCGGCTCGACGGCTTTTTCCTCGACCAGCTCGCATTTGAAGGCCTGACCCCATTTGCGGTAGAGCTCGAGCGCTTCGGGCTTGGGGAGGAGTTTGCGTTCGTTGGGGATGTTCTGCGCGGCCAGCTCGCGCATTTTCTCCTCGATCCGGGCGAGGTCGTCCAGAGTGAATGGCTGCTCGCGCAGAAACTCGTAGAAGAAGCCGTACTCGATGGGCGGGCCGATGCCGAGTTTGACGTCGGGGAAAAGCTCGAGCACCGCGGCGGCGAGCAGGTGCGCGGCGGAGTGGCGGAAGACCTCGAGGGATTCAGGATTTTTGTCGGTGAGGATTTCGAGTTTAGCGTCGCGGTCGAGCGGGCGGGAGAGGTCAATTAGTTCACTGACCGCTGCGCTGGCGCCGGCGCTCCCCGATCCCGCCGGGGAGACCTCCGAGAAAGTGACGCGGGCGACGAGGGCTTCCTTGGCTAGGCCGTGCGAGATTTGACGGACAATCTCCGCCGGAGTGGTGCCGCGAGGCACGTCGCGGCTGGAGCCGTCGGGGAGAGTGATGCGGATAGTGGACATAAAAGCCTTCGCGCTGTGCAATGAAACAGTAACGCTAACAGATGGCTTCCAGCAGGGTCAAGGTGAGCTAGAGCAGGGTAACACCGGGCAGGCCCTGGAAGTGCTGGTCGGAGCTGACTAGCTCGGCTGAGAATGAGAGCGCCGTGGCATAGATGATTGCGTCGGCCATCGCGAGATGATGGGCGATGCTGGTCCTTGCGGCTGCGATGGCCAACATGTCGTCGAGGGGCACGACTTTACGGCGCAATGCGTGAGATTCAAACCGGTCCGCCTCAACCTTCCCCCAACTCTGGGACAGCTTCTTATAGACCTCATAAAGGACGATTGTGGGAACCAGAACAGGGCGCTCACCCTCAATGTAGCGAGCAAATGCACGGGCGTTCTTGTCCAGGGTGATGTACTCGAGCCACCCAGAGGAATCCACGAGGACGAGATTAAAACCGATCCCTGCGGTCGCGGTAGTCATCTCTCCACTTCATTCCCTTGGCCATGCCGCGCAGCTCCGTGACCGGCCGTGGTGGATCGATTCGGATGGCTCCATCCCGCACATAGATAAAGAGTTTTTGGCCGGCGCGGAGCTTTAGTTTTTCGCGGAGCTCCTTGGGGATCACGATCTGAAACTTCGGTGAAATTTTGACGGTTTGCATGGCCGACTCCTGATCCCAGCATAGCGGCGACGCTATCGTATGTCAAGATGGCTATCGATGAGCCTATCGTAATACGAAATGGTGATCGATCATCGAGTGGAGAGTGGGCGCCAAGGGAAGCGGCGCGTCGGGCGCGGATGCTGCCAAAGACCAGCACGAGACATCTCAACAGTCTGTAGCGCAAACCCGAGCCGCGAGAGGTAGAATCGCGGGGTGAGCGGCGCGGGCGAGAGCAAGCCAAAACCTGCCTTTGAAATCCTTGAGCATCCGGCGGACGTAGGCTTCCTTGCGTACGGGGCGACGCGCGAGGAGCTGTTCCAGAACGCGGCGGCAGCGATGCTGGCGCTGGGGTGCGAGACGGCAGCGATTGAAGAGCGAGAGCGGCGGGAGGTGACGGCCGAGGGAGAGGACGTCGAGGCGCTGCTCTACGCGTGGCTGGCGGAGATCCTGGCGGTGGCGGACGCGGAAGGGCTGGTGTTTCGTCGCGCGGAAGTGACGGAGTTGAGCGAGGGGCGCGTGCGCGGGGTGGCGGTTGGAGAAAAGTTTGACCGAAGCCGCCACAACGCCGGCACCTACATCAAGGCGGTCACCTTCCACCAACTCGAAGTACGGCGAACCGATCAGGGCTGGAAGGCAAGAGTTTTTCTGGATGTGTGAGGGGGCGAGGTCGCGAAGTCATGAGGCAAAAAGGGAGGGGACAGTGAGACGAATACGAGTGGCGTTGGTGGGCGTGTTGCTGCTGGCGGGGAGTGCGGCGGGGCCGATGGCTGCTGCACAGGAAGCGAGGACGGAGCGAGCGGAAGCAGTGCGCGCAGAGACGGCACGCCCGCAGCCGGTGCGACCGGTGAACACGTACTCGATTGTGGCGCGGGACCCGAAGACGGGCGAGCTGGGCGTGGCGGTGCAGTCGCACTGGTTTTCGGTGGGCGCGCTGGTGCCGTGGGCCGAGGCGGGCGTGGGCGCGGTGGCCACGCAATCGTTTGTGGACCCAAGCTACGGGCCGCTGGGGCTGGAGCTGATGCGCGCGGGCCGCTCGGCGCCGGATGCGCTGGCGGGTCTCGTGGCGGCCGACGCGGGACGCGAGGTGCGTCAGGTGGCGATGATTGACGCGCAGGGACGCGTGGCGGCGCACACGGGCAAGCAGTGCATCGCCGCGGCAGGTCACCAGACGGGCGCGAATTTCTCCGTGCAGGCCAACCTGATGGAGAAAGACACGGTGTGGCCGGCAATGGCGCGCGCATTTGAAGCGGCGCAGGGGGATTTGGCGGAGCGGCTGCTGGCGGCGCTCGAGGCGGCACAGCGCGAAGGTGGCGACATCCGCGGCAAGCAGTCGGCGGCGATTCTGGTGGTGAGCGGAAAGCCGTCGGGGAAACCGTGGGTGGACCGCAAAGTGGACCTGCGCGTGGAGGATTCGCCGGACCCGCTGGGCGAGCTGCGGCGGCTGGTGCGCGTCAACCGTGCCTACCAACACATGAACGATGGCGACTTGTGCGCCGAGAAAAAAGACTGGGCGTGCGCAGCGCGGGAGTACGGCGCAGCGGAAAAGCTGCTGCCCGAGCAGATGGAAGTCGTGTTCTGGCACGCAGTGACGCTGGTGACGAGCGGTCGGGTCGAGGAGTCGCTGCCACTGTTTAAGAAAGTGTTTGCGGCGGAGCCGATCTGGGCGGAACTGGTGGGAAGGCTGCCGGCGGCGGGGCTGCTGCCGAAGGATGAGGCGGTGATCACGCGCATCAAGGCGCAGAAGTGAACGGATAGCCGCAGAGGCACAGAGCGAAGGCGGAGGGATTCTTTCCGGCCAAGCCGGAATCTTCGGTTCCGACAGGGTCGGAATCTTCGATCGCCTTCCGGCATCGCCCGCCGCGGCGGGCCGGGACTCAGAATGACAGGGGGACAGGCAAGCATGCGAGACCGACCGGCGGGGGTACTTTGGTTCCAGAGGGTTGAGACGGGCGGGCTATGGCGGGCAGCGCCGGGTACTGGCACCATGGCTCCATTATGAAACGTGCAATGACAGCTTCCCTCACGGAATTGCTCGGCAAGCGCAGGATCTGGGTAGCGCTGATCCTCTCGGTCGGGCTGCTGGCCGCGCTGGTGTGGCAGATTGACATCGAGACCGGCGGGTATTTCCTGCGCTCGGAGTTTTTGGGGCAGTAAGGCAGGGCACGGTTTCCGCTCTCTGTTTTCCGTCCAGAAGAAATCCAAGAGCCAACAAGAGGATGGCCGCTGGAAGCGGCCGCTACACGGGGCGCCCGCCACGGCGGGCTGCGCTCCTACAGCAGATGCCGGGCTAAGGCCCGGCGCTGCATGCAAAACCTACTGGGGGATGGGGGAGGAGTTGGCGTCGGCGGGGCCGCCGAACTTGTAGCGGATGACGTTGGTCTGATCCACGTAGAAATACCTTTCGCCGGTTTGGCCCGGGCTGACGGGGTTGGCGTTGACAGTGAAGGCGTCGGGCTTGCCGGCCCCTCCGTTATCAATCGCGACATACACGAAGCTGTAGCCGTTGCGGATGCCGCTGGCCAGCACCGAGTCCAGCAGGTCTGCGTTGGTAGCCGTCGGAGGCGGTGCGGGCGGAGGTCCGAGCGAAGCCAGGGTGGGCGCGAAGCCCTGCGCGTAGGTGGCGTCGTAGGCGATCTGGACGGTGGTAATCGCGCGGAGCGAGGCGGCCGCCGCTGATTCGTTGGCCACCATCTTGGCGCGGAGCAGGCGCGGGATAGCGATCGCGGCAATGATCAGGATGACCGCAATGACGACGACGACTTCGATGAGCGAGAAGCCGGCGCGGCGTCGAGAAGCTGGGTGCATGAAAGTCTCCCGTCGGCAGGAGGTAGGCCAGCCGAATCGTTCGTCTCATGCTAGCACGCGAGGCGGCAGTGCCAGGGTGGAGCGGAGGAAGGGGCGTTAACCGATTCGAAGCGGGGAGTACCAGAGCGAAACAGTGGACAGGGAGCAGGTGGGAAGAGAAAGTCAGAGAAGTCGCCAGGTCATGAGGCAGAGAAGATGCCCGCGCCACGGGAGCTACCTGGATTTGCGGGCGGCTTCCATCATCTCCCAGACGGCGTCGGGGAGATTGAGGAGGTCGTTGAATTCGCCGGCGCCGCGCAGCCAGAGTCCGCCATCAATGACCACACATTCGCCGTTGATGTAGGCGGTCTGGTCGCTGACGAGAAACGCCGCCAGGTTGGCGAGCTCGTCGTGTCGGCCGAAGCGCTTCATCGGGTGCGCGTTCTTGGCGTGCTCTTCGAACTCCTTTGAGGGCATCAGGCGCGACCAGGCGCCTTCGGTGGGAAATGGGCCGGGGGCGATGGCGTTGCTGCGAATGTTGTACCGCGCCCATTCGACGGCCAACGAACGCGTCAGCGCCAGCACGCCGGCTTTGGCGCAGGCCGAGGGCACCACAAAGCCGGAGCCGCAGCCCGCAGCAGCGTAAGTGGTGACGATGTTGAGGATTGTGCCGGGCTGCTTGGCGGTGATCCAGCGCTTGCCCAGCGCCAGCGTGCAGTGCAACGTCCCGAAGAGCACGATGCCAACCACAGCGTTGAAGGCGTTGGGGGAAAGTTTTTCCGTGCGAGCCATGAAGTTGCCGGCGGCGTTGTTGATGAGGGTGTCCACACGGTCGAAGGCTGCCTCTGCCGCGGCGACGGCAGCGTCAACCTGTGCGGGCTCACGCACATCGCAGGTGGCATAGGCGGCCGTGCCGCCGGCTTTGGTGATGGCGTCGGCGGTTTCTCGCAGTGGCTCCGCGCGCCGTCCCACAAGAAACAGCCTAGCCCCCAGCTCGGCTAGCCGCACCGCCATCGACCGCCCCAGCCCCGTTCCGCCGCCAGTGATGAAAACGGTCCGATCTGCGAGAAGGTTTTTTTCAAACATATTTCCCCCTGATTTGATTGACATATTGTAATATACCGTGCAGCTTGATCCTTTCCGGCAGACTCTTTTGAAGACTTCGTGAGCGAAGAGACCCACACATTCACTGCAAGCCGCTTTACGGCAGGCAATCTGTTTTACCCCGTACGGATTACCATCACCCCGCAGCGCGTGGAGCGGATCAAGCCGCACCTGATCGGAACCGAAGAGGAGAGCATGCCGATCAACCGGGTCGCATCGGTCCATATCCGAATAGGACTCATTTGGTCGGACATCCGCATCGACTCGACGGGTGGAACCAACCCCATCCTCAGCCGCGGCCACTTCAAGGAAGATGCGCGGCGCATCCGCGACCTGATCGAGCAATTCCAACAGCGAGAATCCAAGACAAGCTAAGCAAGTGACGGGCGCATCTCGGGAGCATGCCGGTGACCCTCGGCGTTGCTCAGAGGAAGCTCCGTCGGTCGCTACATCGCCGGTGGTAGATAGTCCTTCGGGAGAGGGATGGAGGGGGATTCGGGTTGCCAGAGGACGGTGACGATCCACCAGCGAGAGCCGTCGGAATAGAGCTGGATGGAATTGATGCCGCGAAGGAAGGGTTTTTCGTCGGGGGAGGCACGGCGGCCTTCGTAGGTGCTGAAGGCGTGGAGAATGTCGCCGAACCGCTCGGTGCGGCGGGCGATTTCATTTTCAAAGAAGCCGTTATTTTCAAGAAGTGGTCCCGAGGCGGTGATGTATTCCTCGGGGGAGAGGACACGCGCGCGGAAGCCTCCGCCCGTTGCCGTAAGTCGCGGGCCGACCGGGATCATGCGCGCGCCAGGAGCGAAGAGCGAGCGGAAGCGGTCCCAATCACGTTTCTTGCCGGCAGGGCCGGAGATGACGTCGTAGAGGGCGGCGATAATCGCATCGGGTGAGGAAACGTCGGCGGAATGGGGGGTCGGGATGGAAGGAGTGGCCGGAGCAGGGGCGTTTTGGGAACTGGCAAGGGGAGCGAAAAGCAGAACAACGAGTAGAAGAGCGAAGTGGCGCATGGGGCCTCCTCGAGAAATTGTAATTCCGGTTGGCGCACCCGACAGAGCAACAGAAAAGCGGGAGCAAGCTCCCGCACTCCGAAGGGCCGGCTGGAAGCCGGCGCAACCGCAGGAGTTACATAGGTTTTTCCTGAGGCAGAGCGCCGACTTTGACGGCGCTCGGCATCGTGGTCGAGCGATAGACGCGCTGGGTGGCTTTCTGGAAGTCGGCGGGCGTGGCGTCGGAAATTTTCATGAACTTCTGCGGGTTGAGGTCGGCGAGCGGGAACCAGGTGCTCTGCACCTGGACCATGATGCGATGGCCGCGGCGGAAAGTGTGGAACACGTCGGAGACGGCGAACTCGACTTTCGTCGGCTGGCCGGGCGCGAAGGCTTCGGGCTTCTCGAGGCTGTTGCGGAACTTGCCGCGGATGATTTCGCCGCGGACGAGCTGCTGATAGCCGCCAAGGGTGGGCGAGTTGACTCCTTTTTCATCGGGGAAGCGGTCGGCATAGACGTCAATCAACTTCACGATGAAATCCGAGTCGGTGCCGGTGGTGGAGACCCACAGGCTGGGCGTGAGCGGGCCGGCAATCGTGACGTCTTCTTCGAGCGGGTCGGTCTGATAGACCAGCACATCGGCGCGGCGCGCGGCGAAGCGCTGGTCTTCGATCATGTACTCCTGCTTCATGCCGAAAGTGATTCCGGAGATGAACGGCACGGGCTTCGACGGGTCGCTGGTGTATTCGTCGAAGGCCGCTACGCCCGAGTCTTTCGGCGCGTCGAAGGAGAGTTTTCCGTTGGCCTGGAAGAAGAGCGAGCGTGGCTGGGCCTGGCGGGGCGGCCAGGAGTCCATGCGGCGCCACTGGTTGGTGCCGGTTTCAAAGACGAAGGCTTCGGGCAGGTCGGGCGCGCCTTTGTCTTTGAGATAGAAGCTGAAATAGGGGAACTCGATTTTCTCGCGGTAAAACTCGGCGGTCTTGGCGTCGAAGCGGACGTCGCCGAGCTTATCGCCATCGCCGCGGGCCCAGCCGCCGTGGACCCACGGGCCCATAACCAGGATGTTGAAGGCGCCGGGGCTCGCGGCCTCGACGCTGCGATAGACCTCGAGGGCGCCGAAGAGATTTTCGGCGTCGAACCAGCCGCCCACGGTCATGACGGCGGGCTTGATGTTTTTCAGATGCGGGCGGATGTTGCGGGATTGCCAGAAGACCTCCTTGGTGTCGTGCTGCATGAGATCGGTCCAGAAGGCAACCTGGCCTTTGAAATATCTGTCGTTGAGGCGAGAGAGGGGCGTGTGAGCGAGGTAGAAGGCGTAGCCGTCCGACGTGCCGTAGAGGGCGGCCAACGAATCCGCCGCCGTTGCCTCGCTGACGATCCGCGGCGAACTAGACTGCATTGTGGGCCCGGGGCGGGGCCAGCCGAAGCCGTCGAAAAACCCGAACGCATGCGGAAGCCAGAGCGCGCCGTTGTGGTGGAAGTCGTCGGTCTCAAACCAGTCGGCGATCGGGGCCTGCGGTGAGGCGGCCTTGAGCGCGGGATGAGCGTTGATCATTCCGGCGGCGGTGTAAAAGCCCGGATACGAGATGCCCCACTGGCCGACGCGGCCGTTGTGCGCGGGGATATTCTTCAGCAACCATTCAATCGTGTCGTAGGTGTCCGTGGATTCGTCAATGTCCTGCGGTGAGACATGCGTGGTGCGCTGCGGCCGCATGTTCACGAACTCGCCTTCAGACATCCAGCGCCCGCGGACGTCTTGATAGACCACGATGTAGCCGTCTTTGCCGAAGAGCGTCGAGGGGCCGAGATTCTCGCGGTACTGGTCTTCGCCGTAGGGAGCGACGCTGTAGGGCGTGCGGGCGATCAGGATGGGATAGGTCTGCGAGCGGTCCTTGGGGATGTACACGGCGGTGAAGAGGCGGACGCCGTCGCGCATGGGGATGGTGTACTCGTGCTTGGTGTAGTTGGCCTTGATGTACTCGAGCCCCTGCGCGTGCAGCACCGCGGTGGCGACTAGGGCCAGCCCAAGAAGCAAAATGGCGCGATGTAAATGAAGCCGACGCATCGTCCCTCCTCGTGCGAGTGGATGTAAGCCGGAGCCAGAAGGCGAAGAGCTTACCACGACCGCGCCAGGCAGCGGCGGTGGGGGTCAGGAGCGGGCGGTGGTGAGCTGGCGGTGGAGGGCGGTCCACATTTCGAGGACGATGGCGCGGAGAGAGTCGGCTTCGGCGGCGTAGCGGGCTTCGGCCTGGGCCAGCGTGGCGCCGGAGGGGAGCACAGCGGGCGGAGCGAGCACGGCGCCGAACTCGATGGAGACGCGGCCGGTGAGTCGCCAGGTGCCGCCGCGCGGCCAGACGTCGTAGACGCCGTCAATGGCGATGGGAACGATGGGCGCGCAGAGGTGGAGAGAAAGGATGGACGCGCCCTTCTTGAACTTGCGCGGCGTGCCGTCAATGGAGCGCTCGCCTTCGGGGAAAAGGATCAGCACCTTGCCGTGGCGCAGGCCGTAGGCGCCGGCGTGCATGGCGCGGACCAGGTTCGTATCGGGGTCAACGGGAATGAGGTTGACCTTGCGGGCGAACCAGCGCATGACGGGCGTGGCGAAATACTCGCTGGCGCCGACAATGAAAATGTTGCGGAAGACGCGGAACGGCAGCGCGGCGATGAGGAAAAAAGGGTCGAGGTAGCTCTGGTGGTTGGGGCAGAGGATGAAAGGGCCGTCGACGGGAATTTCCTTCAGGCCGCGGACGCGGAAACGGTAGAGGACGCGGGCCGCCCCGAAGAGAAGCTTCATGACGACGAACATCGCGGCCGCGAAGAGGGGTTTGGGCACGAGGAGACTGCGGAAGTCGGGGTCGTCTTCGGGAGTAGAGGCGAGGAGACGGGCCCAGGCGTCGCCATCAGTTTTCTGGGGCCGGGGCGTATGGCCGGAGTTTACCCCGACGCTTTTTGTCGGGGCTCCTACAGGCACCGCGCCAACGGCAGCCGCCGCGGCTTGCGGGAGTACCGCCTCGACGAGCTCGCGGACGGTGTAGATGCGATGGGCGACTTCGTCGGAGACGACCGTGCCGAAAAGCTCCTGAAGCTGTGTGAGCAGCTCGACGCGCTCCATGGAGTCCAAGGCGAGGGCCAGCTCGATATTGTCGTCGGGGTGGAGGGCAGCCTGCGATTTCGAGGCGGCGCGGATGACCTCGAGGGCGCGGGCGACGTCGGGGCGAGCGGCCCAGGCAAGGTCGGCGTCGGTGGCGGTGCGCGAAGCGGCAATGCTTTCGGCGGAGGAGCCGCTTTTTTCCTGCTGTTCGCGGACGCGCTGCTCGATCTGAAAGCGCTTTAATTTGCGCGTGGTGGTGCGCGGCAGCTCGTCGGTGGAGAGCTCGTAGCTCAGGATGCGCTTGTGGGTGGGGAGCGATAACGAGAGGCCCTCGATTTCGAAGCGCAGCATTTCCCTGGCGATGAGGACCTTGCGTTCGCGCAGGACGTCGAAATCGGGGACGACAACGGCGTGCAGACGCTCAGCCGCAGGTTCGCCCGGGCGCGCGAGTCCCATCACGCAGATTTCCTTGATGTAGGGACACTGGAGATAGTGGGCTTCGATCTCCTCGGGATAAATGTTTTTTCCTGAGGCGAGGACGATGATCTCTTTGCTGCGGCCGGTGATGTGCAGGCGGCCGTCGGAGTCGAGATAGCCAAGATCGCCAGTGTGCAGCCAGCCGCCCTCGAGGGCGCGGGCGTTGACGTCGGGGCGGTTGAAGTAACCCTGCATGACGATCGGGCCGCGGATGAGGACTTCGCCGTCGCGCGGACGGTCGTCGCCATTGGCGCCGGGGCGCGAGGCGTCGGGCGGCGCGATCTGCACTTCGACGCCGGGAAGCGGCGGGCCGACGGAATCAATGCGCGGGTCGCCGGGGTGGGTGACACAGGCGGCGCCGGAAGTCTCCGTGAGGCCGTAGGCCTGAAGGATATTGAAGCCCAGGGCGTAGAGGTTGCGGCCGATGGCCGGGTCGAAGCGCGAGCCGCCGGTGACGAGCAATCTCGTGCGCGGTCCAAGTACGCGATGGACGGGGCGGAAGAAAGCGGGGCCGAAATTGATGCGGAACGAGCGGCGCAGCGCACCGTTGGCGCGGAGCAAAAGGCGGAAAAGACTGCGGCGGATGAAGCTGGCGGCGGCCACCTGCTGCATCACGCGCTGGTGGATGAGGTAGAAAAACTGCGGGACGCAGACAAAGAGAGTGATTTCGCGCTCGGTGAGGGCACGGAGAAGCTCGGTGGTGTTGAGCTGTTCGAGAAAAACGACGCGGGCGCCGACGGCGAAAGGCAGCAGCAGGTTGGCCAGTTG
>CAZHLD010000045.1:17229-24044 GCA_964533185.1 uncultured Acidobacteriaceae bacterium
CGAGAAAAACGACGCGGGCGCCGACGGCGAAAGGCAGCAGCAGGTTGGCCAGTTGCGCGAGGGCGTGGAAGAGAGGCAGGACGCCAAGGATGGAGTCGTGTTCATCGATGTGGACGATCTGAAAGACGGCGTCGCGCTCGGCGAGAAGATTGCGATGAGTGAGGACGACACCCTTGGGGTCGCTGGTGGTGCCGGAGGTGTAAAGGATGACGGCGGGGTCGTCCGGGGCGGCGGGACAGAGGGGAAGATCATTGGGCGACGCGGAGTCCTGATGTTCGCGCAGGGGCACGAGATATCGTGCCCCTGCACCTGCATCGTGCAGCAGGACGATTTCAGGAGAAGGAGAGCAGGCGCAAGCGGCTTCTTCGGAGGCGGCGAGATATTTTCCGGTGGTGAAGAGGACCCTTGCGCCGCTGTCGCGAAGCAGCGCAGCGATCTGCGCGGCCTTGTAGGCGGTGTCGAGCGGAACGGGGACGGCGCCGAGACGCAGCAGCCCGAGATAGGTGGCGCACCAGTGGGCGTCGTTGTCAGCGAGGATGGCGGCGCGGTCGCCGCGGGCAAAGCCGCGAGCGGCGAGAAACCGCGCGGCGGAATTGGCCAGGGCGGCGAGCTCGGCGTAGGTGTAGCGCTCGAGCGACTGCGGACGCTGGACTTCGACGGCAATGCCGGCGGGGAAACGACGGGCGGAGTCGGCGAACTGTTCGTAGAAGCTGTTCATCGGTGCCGCGCCCGCCTCCGGCGGGCAAGGGGGATTTGAAACCGGCGGAGAGGTGGTGTCAAGGGAAGAAGAGATTGCGAGGTCATGAGGTCAGGAAGTCGAGAAGGTTGACGACTGCAGGGTATTCCCTTAACGGGCGGGCGCGGAGTCCTGCGCCGGAGTTGCGGTGGCGACGAAGAGCAGCGCGGACACGAGAACCCACGAATGAGCGCGGCGAAACATGTCGGTTTAGTTTAGCGAATCAGCGGAGCAATCGCTACAGTGCTCGCCGCGGAGGGCGTCGCGACCTTCGCGGGCGATGATGGGGACCATCAGCAACGCGGCGGCAGGGTCGGCCCACCACCAGCCAAGAATAGAGTTGAGCAAGAGACCGGCGAGAAGAATGGCGGAAAGATAGGCGCAGAGATCGGTCTGGCGGGAGTCGGCGTGGAGTGCGCGGCTGGCAATGCGGGCGGCCACGCGACGCTTAGCGTGAGCGAGTAAAGGCATCACGATGAGTGAGGCCGCGGCAAGGACCATGCCGACGGTGCTGCGGTCAGGAGTTTCGCGGAGCCAGAGGGAACGGGCGGCGTCGAAGGCGACGTAGGCGGCCAGCACGAAGAACGACCAGCCGACGAGCTGGAGGGCGCGACGCTCGACGTGTTCGCGGCGGGCGGCGTCCGCGTCGCGACGCAACCGCCAAAGAAGAACGGCACCCGAAGCGGATTCGATCACAGAGTCGAGCCCGAAACCAATCAGAGCGATGCTGCCCGCGAGCCAGCCGGCGGTAATGGCGACGACGGCTTCGAGAGAGTTCCAGACGAGCGTGAGAATTTCCAGGCGCAGGCCGCGCCGAACAAGAAGCGCGCGGGCGGCTGGGTCAAGTAATGCGGTGGCGTTGGTTGCGGCCATTAGAGGTCAATTGTACGGCGCGGCGGAGAGTTTAGAGAAGAATGTCGCTGCGGCTTTCAGTCTTCGCGACGGCCTTCGGCAGAGAGGAAGGCGCTGGCGCGCCGACCCGTTACGTTATCGGGCGGTCTGAAGACACGCCCCTACAGGCGACGGGGCGGGTCAGGTCTTCTTCATCATGCGATAAAGCCAGAGGAGGAGCAGAGCGCCCAGGATGGCGATGCCCAAGCTGCGGGGGTCGAAGCCGCTGACGCCGCCAAAACCGAGAAAGCTGCCGATGAAGCCGCCGAAGACGGCTCCGGCGATGCCAATCAGGATCGTGACGATGATGCCGCCCGGATCCTTACCCGGCATGATGAACTTGGCGAGCGCTCCGGCAATCAGTCCGAAAACGATCCAAGCGAGGATGCCCATGGTGGTTCCTCCTTATCGGTGCTGTGGCGTGCGTAGGGCAGAGGGTTTCGGGGGCGGATGGTAGCAGGAAAGGCGGGGGCAGGCGACGTTTTTGAAAGGAGTGTTAGCGGGGCGCTAGCCCCGACGTCGAATTCTTCAACTGCCCAGAGGACAGCCACTCTTCAAATCTCATCTGTGCGTAATCTGGTTGGACGCCGAGTCTCTCGCAAAATGATTTCCAGTTGCCGCGGTTGCAATTGATAACGGTCAATTTGGGCATTTTCTGACTGTTGAGAATGGCCTCCGAAATTAGTGAACTGGCTGCCTGATCGGCAGGATTCAAACTGAAGCCGATGGCGATGAATTCATCGGCAAGCCTCAACTTTGCTGCTGCGAGGGCCCACAACTTCACCAGAATTGGATTGTCCGAAATCTTCTTCAGATATGTAGGAATGATTAGGCTTTCGTCTAGTCGACGTTCCGCCGGGGAAAGGTTTTTCCGAAGAAAAGTAGTGCGAAGTTGTGGAAAGAAGTCATGCGGAGTTGTCAGATGAATTCGGTCAGTTTTTTCGTGTTGCTGCCAGTTCGCGGATCCATGTAGCTTCAACAAGAGCATCGACGGCCTCTCAGGGTCTATTAGGTCCTGCACCCGGAAGCCATATCCACTAAAGGGATGCCACTTGTCGGTTCGATACAGGAGTGATTCATGCAAGATATCCCAGTTAAATGAAATGATTGTGTCGTCGAGTGATAAGCGCCCCTGCCAGTCGCGATAGACTCTGGCCACAACCGATTGGTTGAGAGGCAAGACGTTGGTCCTGTCATTCCAAAAGAAACGTTGGAAAAGTCGCTGGTAGTCTAGAAATGCTTTAACCAAGGCTGCGATAAATCGCACTCGGTGAAGTATCCAGTCCGTGTTTCCTTGCCAAGCCCGCAAAGTGAGCAAGAGTTGAACGTCTAGCAGTGTGAAAAGAGATTCAAGGTCAGGGTCATCTGCATGGTCGGCTTGATACCTTTCCGCTAATTCCCGGATGATAGTCTGCAAATCACCATCAATGGAGGCATGTTGCTTAACGAATGACCATAGACCACGCGCAGAGGGATATCCTGCAAAAGCAGAAGCACCAGCCCCAAGAATGTAAACTCGACTCATACGAGCTTGTCGATTAGCTTGGAGAGACTATGCGGTGTTCGAGATTGACCGCAACTATTGTTTCCCACTTGCGGGCGAATAAGTCTTCGTATTGTATCGTCACCTCATCCGAGAGAGTGAAAGGGTCCCCAACCCGAGCTTCAAGATTGACTGATTGTTCTTCTGCTGTACCTAGCGGCTGAACGCCCTTATGCACGCCCTTATTCAAGTACTTGACGTTCAGGGCGGGGCCAATCCCCACATTCTTGATTAGTAGCTTCGGCCACCAGGTCAGATTACTCTCACCGCGCTTCCCCTCTGCGCCTACCGGTTTGATTAGAACAAGAATCGGGCTCTTGGCATTCTTTTCTGCCATCCGTTGGGATGTGAGCAACTCTTTTTGAACTCCGAGCAGGTCCTTGTTCACCTTCGTGTACCAAGCAATAACAGCGGTAGCGATTCCTGTGACCGCTGCCGAGATGGCTATCACCCATTCTGAGTTCATACCGATTCTCTCTCCTGCAATTTGTCGGCTCGCGGCCGCCGCTTCCACGCGCTAAAGAGGAATATTTCCATGTTTCTTCTTGGGGTTTGAATCGCACTTGTTTTCGAGGGAGCGGAGGGCGGTGATGACCTTGGAGCGGGTTTGGGAGGGGAGGATGACGGCGTCAATGTAGCCGCGTTCGGCGGCGACGTAGGGGTTGGAGTAGCGCGCGCGGAACTCGGCAATTTTTTCGCGGCGGATGCGGTCGCGGTCGGCTTCGGGAGCGGCTTCGATTTCGCGCTTATAGACAATGTTGACGGCGCTTTCGGGGCCCATGACGGCAATCTCGGCGGTGGGCCAGGCGAAGTTGGCGTCGGTGCGGATGTGCTTGGAGGCCATGACGCAGTACGCCCCGCCGTAGGCTTTGCGGGTGATGACGGTGATCTTCGGCACGGTGGCTTCGGCGAAGGCGTAGAGCAGCTTGGCGCCGTGCTTGATGATGCCGCCGAACTCCTGCTGGGTGCCCGGGAGGAAGCCGGGGACGTCTTCGAAGGTGATGAGAGGGATGTTGAAGGCGTCGCAGAAGCGGACAAAGCGCGCGCCTTTGACCGAGGCGTTGATATCGAGGCAGCCGGCGAGCACGGCGGGCTGATTGGCAACGATGCCGACGGGGCGGCCATCGAGGCGGGCGAAGCCGACGACGATGTTTTTGGCGAAGTGCTCGTGAACTTCGAAGAAGTAGTTGTCGTCCACGACGGGCGCGATGGCGTCTTTGATGTCGTAGGGCTGCTGCGGGTCTTCGGGGACGAGACGGTCGAGCGAGGCGTCGGCGCGATCGGCAGGGTCGGTGGAGGCGCGGCGCGGCGGGTCGTCGAGATTGTTGGAGGGGAGAAAACTCATCAGCTCGCGAATCATGGCCAGGCAATCGGCGTCGTCGCGGGCGATGAAGTGGGCGACGCCGCTGGTGGCGTTGTGAGTCATAGCGCCGCCAAGATCGTGTTTGGTGACCTCTTCGTGGGTGACGGTCTTGATGACGTCGGGGCCAGTGACAAACATGTAAGAGGTGTCGCGGGTCATGAAGATGAAGTCGGTGATGGCCGGTGAATAGACGGCACCGCCGGCACACGGCCCCATGATGGCGCTGATCTGCGGGATGACGCCGCTGACGAGCGTGTTGCGGAGAAAAATGTCCGCGTAGCCGGCGAGAGACATCACGCCTTCCTGGATGCGCGCGCCGCCTGAGTCGTTCAAGCCGATGACGGGAGCGCCGTTGCGCAGGGCGAGGTCCATGATTTTGCAGATTTTTTGCGCGTTGGCTTCGGAAAGCGAGCCGCCGAAGACGGTGAAGTCCTGCGCGAAGACGTACATGAGACGGCCGTCGATGCGGCCGAAGCCGGTGACGAAGCCGTCGCCGAGCGGGCGCTGGTCGGCCATGCCGAAGTCGGTTGCGTGGTGAGTGACGAACTTGTCCAGTTCCTCGAAGGTGCCTTCGTCGAGAAGAAGATCGATGCGCTCGCGGGCGGTGAGCTTGCCGGCCTTGTGCTCGCGCTCGCGACGCTCGGGACCGCCGCCGGCTTCGGCCTGGGTGGAACGGCGGTGGAGCTCGTCGAGGCGGGCGTCGTTTGCGGCGGTGGGTTTCTGATTCACTTTTTCACTGGGGGCCATTCGTCAGCCTTTCGGCGGCGTGCGAGGTGTAGCGTGCCACAGGGTCGTGCGGGGAGCAAGCGCCGCAGAGTGGCTCTTCAAGCGCGGGGAGGGCCATAAATGCGGACGGCGAGATGCGTGGCGAGATAAAGAGTGCCGAGCAAGAGCACGACGCCCAGCAGCAACTCGGCCAGGACGGCGGCGGCGCGCAGCATCGGGTTGGCCATTGCGGCGACGTGGGTGGTGGCCTGAACGAGAACGAGGATGGCCGCGAGCGTGGTGACGATGACGAGCACGGTGGCCAGAATGGCGATGAGCAGCTTCTTCATGCGGGTCTCATGGAGGGTGCGCCGGTCGCGGCAAGGATAGCGCAGCGTGGCCGAAACGGAAACCGTGGATTGCTGCACCGGGGGCGTGAAGCTCAGCGGACGCCGGACCAGTCGTCGGCGAGAAGGATGGAGTTGCCGGGGTTGGCGGGGTCGTACTTGACGCTGGCGGGCTGGCCGGCGACGAGCAGATGGAGCGCGGCGCGGGCTTGGAGGTCGGTGACGTCCTGCGCGGTGGAGTAGGAGACGCCACTGACTGAATAGCTATAGTAGATGAGCTTACGGCTGCCGTTGGCGGGGGAGTCTTTCTTTTTGCTGAAAACGCCGGGAGACTCTATGGGCTCGGGCGGAGCTTCGAGGATTTCGACGACGCGGCCTTCGGCGATGCGGCCGATCTGATTGATGTGAGCGCGGCGGCGGCGCTCGATTTCATCGGGAGTGGGACGCCGGCGCAGGGCCCAATAAAGGACACCGGCGGCGACAATCGCCACGGCGGCGGCGATGAGCGCCCACTGCTGCCAGTCGAGAGTCGGTAAGTTCAACGCCCGCCCTTGCGCGCTGGCTCGACGATGTCGCCGAGCACTTCGCGCGCCTTCTCCCAATCTTTCAGAAATCCTTCGAGTCCGCGGTCGGTGAGCGGATGCTTGAAGAGCTGTTCGAACACTTTGAAGGGCATGGTGCCGATGTGAGCGCCCATTTTGGCGGCCTCGAGAACGTGGATGGGATGACGAAGGCTGGCCGCGAGCACCTGCGTCGGATAGTTATAGGCGCGATAGATTTCGAGGATGTCGCGAAGAAGGATGAGGCCGTTTTCGGAGACGTCGTCCAGGCGGCCGAGGAAGGGGCTGACGAAGTAGGCGCCGGCTTTGGCGACGATGAGGGCCTGCGTGGCTGAGAAAACCAGCGTGACGTTGATGCGGATGCCTTCGCGGGTGAGCGTCTTCATGGCGCGCACGCCGTCGGGGATCATGGGAACCTTAACGACAATGTTGGGGTGCCAGGAGGCGACTTCGCGGCCTTCGCGGATGATGCCTTCGGTGTCGGTGGAGACGACTTCGGCGTTGACGACGCCGGGCTTGACGATTTCGCAGATTTCAAGGACGAGGTCGCGGAAGGACTTCTTTTCCTTGGCGGCGAGAGTGGGATTGGTGGTGATGCCGTCGAGGACGCCGAGAGACATGGCCTGGCGGATTTCGTCGAGGTTGGCGGTATCGAGGAAGAATTTCATGC
>CAZHLD010000046.1:0-24020 GCA_964533185.1 uncultured Acidobacteriaceae bacterium
GGCGGCGCCTTCAACCGCATGGCCCCCGCGCTCTGGGTCATCGCCGTCGTCTCCACCATCACCGTCATCCACCGCATCGTCTACACGTGGCAGGAAACCCGCGCCGGGCGGACGTTACCGAATGTCCAGCTTCATCTATAGCGGCCGTCCCGAGCTTGCCGAGGGGAGCGCAGCCGAGGGGCAGACGACTTTGCTGTCTCGAGCCTGCCGAGGGGCCTGTCCTGAGCGGAGCCGAGGGGCGCCCGCACCCTCCCCACCACCCGCCTCCAACTCTAGCGCCAAGGGTGATTTCACGACCTCTCCGTCGGCGCGATCTTGCCGATCAGCGCAGGCTCGGACCGGGACCCCGCTAGCATGAATTGCAGACTCGCGGCTGCAACTTGGTGGAAGCAGTTCTCGAATTTGCAACTAAGCTCCGATTATTCGCTTTTTAACCCCAAAAGGAGACGCCAATGTTCCAGATTGAAACAGGTCATTTGGTGGGCCTAAACAGTTTCAATTGTACAGTTAGGTGAGGGTGAAGCGGATTTCCTTACTTGAGAAGGATTTAGCAAACAGACAGATCTCCTTAACTTCTAATTCGGAGAAGCCATCCTACGGCGGGTGGATTGCTTGTGAATCATTGACGTCTTATAATTCAACTTGAATTGGAAGTTGGTCTCATATGAGTTTAGCGTCCATAGCTCAAGCAACACCCCAATCGCAGTCCGAGAAATCAAGGGCTAAGCGCTTAGGTCCCTGGCAGCTCAACAGGGTCCACAACGTAGATGCCCTGTTGGGTCTCCGAGGATTGCCTTCTGACAGCCTGGATGTAGTTGTCACATCCCCACCCTATTGGGGTCAGCGTGAGGGGGATGGATTAGGGTCGGAAACTGACCCCGCCGAATACATCAACCACCTGTGCGGGATTCTTGCAGAAGCAATGAGGTGCCTCAAGTCATCGGGAACCCTTTGGCTGAACATGGGAGATGCATACAACACTCCGATCAACTGGCGCGAAGGGGACCGTAGCTATAGCACGCTGGGTAAAGAGGGGGCTGGCCTTGCTCCCGAGAACTCAGCGTATACAAAGCGACGCGGCCAGCGACGCGCATGTGTCAAGAAAGACGTCGCATGGCTGCAGTACGGGAATCTTCTTGCGATTCCGTATCGCGTTGTGATCTCGCTATGTGACATGGGCTTCTTGTTTCGTGGTGAGATAGTGTGGGAAAAATCGCGTCCCCTACCTGAAGGAATTTGCCGAAGACCCCATCGACGTCATGAAGGAATCTACATTTTTGCGAAAGATGAACGGCACTCATTTAGAGTTCGGCCACCAGTTGGTTCCGTCTGGAAACTCGTCCAGACGCCGAACCTTACATTCCATTGCTCTACTTTTCCTGTTGATTTGCCTGCGCAATGCATCAAGGCCTCAGGGCTTGTGGGTCGAGGAATCGTCCTTGACCCCTTTATGGGCAGCGGCACGACGGGCATTGCTACGCGCATATTGGGGCTCGACTTCCTTGGCTTCGAACTCAATCCGAAGATCTGTAGACTTGCAAATGAAACCATCGAATCGGAAAAGCAGGAACTTTTGCCCCTGGGGTAGCTACTGCCGTCGCCAGCGGCGGGCTCTCGTTATCACTTCTTCTGCGAAAGAATCTGGCTGACGGATTAAATCAAGCCTCTGAATTCGTTTCCCGGATCTTGTATTGCCTACACTGGGGGATGTTCGGCCGTTCGCGCTATAGCAGTTGTCAAATTCGCCGTGGTCCTCCACATACCTTCGCTTTTCGGTGGGTGCTTGAGTTGTCCCCAGCTCACCGCGATTAATTAGATCCCCATGCGGCGGTGGAAAGGACTTCACGTCCAGTGTCCATAGGGGTGAGAACAATCCGCGCCGCATCATTGAGCGGCTTGCAGGCACATCATCGCTGACACGTTCCGCCAAGCTCGCCTTTACATGAACCCCGCCAAAAATCTGCCAATGATCTCTACCTGTCTCTAGCCTGAGAGCGACGTCAAGCTTTGAGTCGCCAACCTCTTCACCCAGATTCATCTCTTCGAGGACGGATCTCTTTGCGGCTCGGCCAATTAACGCCTGAATTCGGATCCTCTCCAGCGCCAGAACAGGCGCATACAAACGCTCGACCGATAGCTCCAATGCGTCACCTGACGCACGTACCCAGCTCTGGTTTGGATCCTGGGGGCGATACCTCGGCAGTAGCTGACAGTAGAGCCGATAAACGATATGATGCCATAGGTCACTTGCATTTGCGCCCGGGCACGCTTGAAGTAACCACAGGAACGCTTCACAGATGACGTCACGATTCTTCAGCTCCTGTCGACGAAAGGCGCGCCGCATCTGAGTATTGACCGCCCCATACTGTTGGTCTGTAATTTCGGGGAGATCTATCTCAAAAATTTCGCCCCTGATCCTGGTTCGTAGCATCATCAAGAACAAGGTTAACAGAGAGAGCAACAGAATTGTGCCTGATCTGTATTCACCTGGAGATGGCCGCACGCAGCCGGCACCAGCCTCCAGCTGTAGCTCCGTCTTTGATAGGATTCACTTTCGCAAGGGGCACTGAAGATGTGGTTAGTCCTGCCAGTGTTGTCACTGCTTGCTACCTTGACCTTGGCGTCGTCGCAGGAACTGGCCAAGCCCTCCGCGCCTGCGCCGAACTACACCATAGAAGCGATCCGGTACGCGAATGTGCGGGCGTTTCCGTTGTCGAGCCTGGTGATGGGCGCGGCGCCAGAGAAGCGCGTGGACATTGCGATGGTCTTTTGGCTGATTCGCGGCGGCGGGCGCAACATTCTGTTTGATTGCGGCTTTCACCGACCAAGCTGGATTGCCAAGTTTCGCGTGGCGGACTTTCTTTCGCCGGCTGAAGCGGTGCGCGAAGCGGGCCTTGAACCCTCGCTGATTACCGACATCATCGTCAGCCACGCCCACTGGGACCACATGGGCGGCCTCGACCTCTTCCCCAACGCCACCATCTGGATTCAGAAAGCCGAGTACGAGTACTACACCGGCGAGGCCTGGCAATCCGGCGGGCGCAAAGGCGGGATTGATCCTGACGACGTCACCGAGCTGCTTGCGCGCAACCTGCGCGGCCAAGTGCGGCTCATCCCCGGCGACGACGTCCAAATTTTTCCGGGCATTCGCGTCTTCACCGGCGCGCGGCACACGTTTGCGTCGCAGTACGTGCGCGTGGCCGGCGACGAGCCGTTTGTGCTGGCGTCGGACAATTGCTACCTCTACGAGAATCTTCTCTCGCGCCGCGCCAGCGCCACTTTCGATCCCACCGACGAGAAAGCAAACGTTGCCGCGCTCTTCCGCATGGTTCAGCTGGCTGGCTCGCCCGACCGCGTCGTTCCCGGACACGACCCCGCCCAGTTCGGGCGCTTTCCCACCCACGGGCGCGTCGCCCGCATTCGGTAGCGCCGGCGGCCCGCCGGCTCTTCTTGTAAGGGTACGCCATGGCGTGCTCGTTTAGCGCTGAGCTTCAGCCCAGCGGCCGAATTTACCGCCTCCTTCTTGCTCTTGGGGGTTTTGGCGTTGGGAGAATGTGTTTTTCTGGGGCTGGTGATTCCGGGATTGGCACGATTTTGGCTACAAGTTCCCCGCGCAAAGTAATCAAGATGATTTCGCCTTTTCTGACCAGTCGAATGTAATAGCTCAGGCGACGTCTCAATTCAGTTGCGCCGACAATCATCATACCGGAGCTGGTTCCTGCACGTTCCGTGCCAGGTTCTCCTCCACCGGCCCTGCGATGATCGCTCGCACACGCTCGCGCAGCGCCGCCACTTCTTCGCGACTCATCCCGGCCGTTTCAATCGTGTCGTGGATATGCACCACAATCTTCGACGGCCGCAGCATCCAGCTCCCTTTGTGGTCCCATTCAAACGCGCCCACCAGGCTCACCGGCACAATCGGCGTGCCCGAGTGATGCGCCATGCGGAACACTCCGTCCGCAAACGCCCCCACGCTTCCGTCCAGCGTCCGCTTGCCTTCCGGGAATACCACCAGGCACACGCCGTTATCCAGCGCCGCGCGCGTCAATCGCCACATGCGTTTCAGGTCCGAAGGCGTCCGCGTGTCCGGCACCGGCACGTTTCCAAACCGTTTCATCAGCCATCCATACGCCGGGATCTTGAAGTGCGACTCCAGCTCCAGCCCGCGGATAAACTGCGGCACCGCGCAGTACAGCACGAACGGGTCGAACAAACTCACATGGTTGGCCACAAAAAAACTCGTCCGCGTCGGGTTGTACCCGGGCGCCATCTGCACCTCCACGCGCGCCCCCGCCAGCCGCACCACGTTTCGGCTGAACCACCGCTGCGGCCCGTCGTTGTGCCGCGGGTTCTTGAACAGTGCCAGCAGCACCAGCAGCGGACACACCGTAAAAAAATGCGCCGCGCTCACCAGCCACAGCACCACACTCCGCAGTATCAGATACACCCTTTGCATCCCGCTTTCTCGGCGCTTGGCCTTGCTGATTGCTGACTGCTGCGCGCTGACCGCTTCCTTCATACCATCACATCCAGCGCGCCCGGCAGCACTTCAATCCTCCGGCACTCCACCGTCATCACTTCGCCGTCCACCATCACGTCCACCGGCCCATCCAGCTCAAACTCCACCCGCCTCGCCGCCCGACGTTCCGCCAGCCGGTGTTCGAGGTGCGTCCCATCGTAGAGTCGCGGCAGCATCCGGACCAGCCCCAGCCGACCAATTGGCCCCCAGCGCATGTACTCCACCTGACCGCTCGACGTCTCCGCCAGCGGCGCAATCATCATTTTTCCGCCGGTGAACTTGCTGTTGTTGAAGCTCAGGAAGAGGCATCGGCGCCGGTCGTACTCCGCGTCGTCATTCAGCCGCACCGGAAACGCCCGCCTTCGCAGCCGCGCCAGTCCGGTCAACACGCCCAGCAAATACCCCAGCTCGCCCAGCCACTTGAACCGTCGGGTCACCAGTGCCGCCACGTCTGCGGCAAAACCCATGCTCAGCAGGTTGATGAAGTAGAGCGTCCCCTCGCCGTGGGTTAGCTTCAGCACGTCGCACGCGCGTCGTCGCCCCGCGATGATCGCCGCAAGCGCATACTCTGCTCCACGCTCCGTAAAGTCCCGCAAAAACGAATTCCCCGTCCCCAGCGGCAGGAACCCCAGCGCGATGCGGCCTTGGGTCAGCGACTCCGGGAACACTCCATTCACAATTTCAAACGACGTCCCGTCTCCCCCCACCGCCAAGAATTTTCGGCAGCCCGCCGCGTACGCCTCGCGCGCAATCGTTGTCCCCTCGCCCGGCGCTCGCGTCTCCCGCACCTCGATCTCGATGCCCGCCTCGCGCAATCTCCCAAGCGCCGCCGTCGCCAGCCGCCCGCACTTTCCCCCGCCTGCGGCCGGGTTCACCACCGCCAGCGTCCGCTCGTTCACAGCGCGACCACTGCCTCGCGGCCCAGCCGCCGTTTGATTTCTTCGGCCAGCACCGCCCGCTTGATCTTCAGCGACGCCGTCCTCGGAAAATCCTCTTCCCACACCACGTATCCGTGGATGCGTTTGTAGTTCAGCAGCCGCCGGTTCCGTTCCGCCAGCTCCGCCCGCAACCCATCGCCCACTGTCTGACCCGTCTCCGGGCGCAGCACAATTACGAGTTGCTCGCCCGTCATCGTCCGCTTCGGCCACAAATAATTCACCGCAAACACGCAGAACTCCTTCACTGCCAGCCCCTCAAACACCGTCTCGATATCTTCCGGGTAGATATTCTTCCCCTCTTCGGTGACGATCATGTTTTTCTTCCGCCCGAAGAGTTGCAGGTGCCCGCTCCGGTCCATTCGCCCCAGGTCGCCGGTCATCAACCACCCGTCCACAATCGTTTCGGCGGTCAGCTCCGGGTCATCCAGGTAATGCGACATCACCGTCTTGCTTCTCACCGCCACCTCGCCGATTCCATCCGGCCCCGGCTTCACGATGCGCACCTCCATTCCCGGCAGCGGCCTTCCAACCGTGTCCGGACGAAACGGCTTGAAATCGTTCAGGGAGACCGCTGTCCCCGCCTCGGTCAACCCGTACGCGTTCGCCACCAGTATTCCCAAGTCGTAGAAAAACTGCAGCGTCGCTGGCTCGGTAAACGCTCCGCCGACAAACAGCGTCCGCAACTCCCCGCCAAACGCCGCATGCACCTGCGGCAGTAGCCTCCGGCTCAGCGCGACGTTTGGCCTGCGCCGCGTGAGCAATTTGTTCAGCGCGCGCAGCGCATGGAACGCCATCCGCTTCCCTGCCGGCAGCTCGTCAAACCTCTCCTGCAAACCCTTCTGCAAATTTTTCAGCACCAGCGGCACCAGGGTCATGTAGGTAATCTTGTACTTGGGAAACGCCTCGCGCACAAACTCCGGACGCAGCGTCCGCAGGTGTACCACCGCTGCCCCGCACGTGAACGGCCCGATGAACCCCACCATAAAATCAATCGCGTGATTTGTCGGCAAAATGCTCAGGTACCGCACGCCCGGCCAGAACGGGTAGAGCGACGTCAGCGCCACGCACTGCTCGAGGTAGTTCTCGTGCGTCATCACGCAGCCCTTCGGCCGCCCGCCCGTCCCTGACGAATAGATGATGCACGCCGCGTCTGCGCGCCTTCGCGCGCGAAACTCCGGCTCGCTCTTCGCTGCCGCAGCGAACTCCACCCAACGCCGCGCCCCGTACAGGTCCGCGTTCGCCGGCGCATCGGTCACCAGCACCGTATTCACGTCCAGCCCTGAGATTTTCTCTGCCTGCATGATCGCCCGCCACAGGTGCCACTCCACCACGAGCACCCGCGCCTTCGAGTGCGCCAGCAGCGCCAGTTGCTCCCCCGGCGTCAACTTGTAGTCCAGCGGCACCACCACCCCGCCCGCATAAAAAATCGCGTACGCCGAAATCAGCCACCTCGACTGATTCGTCATGATGATCGCCGCGCGCTCTCCCGCCGCGAAACCGGAATCCTCCAGCCCCCGCGCCAACCGCCGCCCCGTCTCGCCAAACTCCTTGTACGTCAGCCGCAGCTTCTCCCGCCCGCGGTCGTCTTCGATCAGGCAGACTTCGCCTGCCCAGCGCTTCACCGCCTCCCGCAGCGCCGCCCCCAGCGACTCGTATTCCCTCAACTCCAGCATTCCGCGCTGTCCTGCCTTCTCTTCAGCGATGTAAATGGAAAAGCTTACAAGGAATGCCTCGGCCTGCACCAGCCCTCACGCCCTCTTCCCTACTCTCTACTCCCTGCCACTTGCGCCCTGGACTCTTCTCTCTTCTCTTTCTTCTCTGCGACTTCTGTGTCTTTGTGACCTCTGCGTTAAGGTTTTTTTGTTCTTAGCTGTTCTTTTCCCTTCTCTTGTTTTCTTTTCTCTCCTTTGAAATCTGAAATTTCAAATTTTAAATTTCTTCTTCCCCTTCACCCTCTTCTCTGCCGCCTACCATCTTTTCTTGTCTACCGACCATTTCCCTTAGAGCCTCGATTGAATGCGTTCCGCCAATGTCTTGAAGTCGGAGACCCCCTGCACCTCATAATCCGGCAGCTCCACACCAAAGTGCTGCTCCAGCCGCGTCAACAGCTCCAGCGCCTGCAAGCTATCAATCCCCAGCGTTTTGAAGAAATCGTCCCCGGACTTCAACTCCGCCCGCTCCACCTTGAAATGCGCCGCCGCCAGGTTCAGCACCTCTTCCGTCGTCTGCTCCAATGTCTTCATCCCATCTCTCCTCAACCCCTGCCGCTGTCATTCCGAGCGAAGCGAGGAATCCCTCTTCTCCCCGTATCGGCGGGTTTACCCCGGCGCGCCGATCCCCGCCGCTACGGCAAGTACGGCATCGCCTCCGTACTCTCCACAAACTTCTTCAGCCCGGCCATCACTGCCGGCCGCGTAAACAGCTCGCAGAAAAGCTCGATCTCTCGACGCAGCTCTTCATGCGGCACCGGCTTCATGTATTTTTTCGCCGCCGCAGCCGTGCCGCGGTCGAATTTCCGTATCTGCTGCGCCGTTGCCCGCGCCACGCCCAGCGCCTCACCCTCGGCCGCCACCTGGCTCACCAACCCCACCGCGTTCGCCTTCTGGGCATTGAAACTCCGACCCGTCAGCAGCAGGTCGCGCACCACCGCATTCCCCACGTCGCGCTTCAGTCGCGGTATCCCGCCAAACCCCGGCACCAGCCCCAGCCGCAGCTCCGGAAACGCAAACCGCGCCATCTTGTCGGCCACAATCAAATCGCACGCCAGCGCCAGCTCGAACCCGCCGCCGAAGCACACCCCGTGCACCGCCGCAATCGTCACCAGCGGCGCCGCGTCAATCGTGTTCAACACTTTGTGGATGCGCTCCAGAAAACTCCGCACCCCCGCCGTCGCCTCCGCCTTCCCCATCCCCTGCGCCCGGTGGTACAGCTCCCGCAGGTCCGCTCCCGCGCTGAACCCCGCTTTCTCCGTGCTGTACACCACCAGTGCCGCGAGCGGTTCCCAGCGAGTCCCGAGCGCAGCCGAGGGACGCCCGCTCGTTGGACCCATCGCACCCACCACCACCGTCTCCAACTCCGCCACAAACCGCTCCATCTCCTCAAGCGTCTCCGACCCAATCTCGTTCGCCGGCGCCCGGTGCAGCGCGAGCTCCACCACGCCTTCCTTCATCTCCCACGAAATCGTCTTGCCCGAGTAGCCTTTCATTGTTCCGCCTGTGCTCCTACGCGCTTACCGCCTTGCCGTACATCGCCTCAATTTCTTCCCAGTACTTCGCCGCAATCGCGTCCCGCTTCAGTTTTCCGTTGGCCGTCAGCAGTCCGTTCTCCGCCGTGAACGCCTCGCGCACCACCTGGTACGCACGCACCTTTCTGTAGTGCGGCAGCTTTTCGTTCGACGCCGCCAGCACCGCCGCCACATCTCGAGTCCTCACCGCGCCGGTCACCAGCGCCGCCAGATAACTTCTTCCATTCCCCACCAGGACCACCTGCTGCGCCCCGGCAATCTGCCGCCCCAGCGATTCCTCAATCGGCTCCGGCGCAATGTTGTGCCCCGAGTTCAAGATGATCAGATTTTTCAGCCGCCCGATAATTCTCCAGTTCCCCCTCTCATCCACCTCGCCCTGGTCGCCCGTGTGGAACCACCCATCCCGCAGCGCCTTCTCGGTCTCCTCCGGACGGTTCCAGTAGCCGGGAAATACATTCGGCCCGCGCACCAGAATTTCTTCGTTCTCGCCCACGCGCATTTCAATCCCCGGAATCGCCGGCCCCACGCGTCCCTTCTCGATCCGTCGCGGGTCATCCATCGTGCAGATTCCCGTTGTCTCCGTCAGCCCATACACCTGCAACACCGGGATGCCGATCATCTGGAAAAAAAGCTGCGTCTCCACCGCCAGCGGCGCCGACCCGCAGATCAGCGCCTCCATCCTCCGTCCCATTCGCCGCCGGATTGCAGGAAATACCAACGCCTTCGCCAGCCCCAGCCGCAGCGCGTCCACCACGCCCGCCTTCCCCTCCTGCCGACGCGCCCACGCCTGCTTCGCCCCCCGAAACATTCTCGCCGCAGCGCCGCCACGTTCTGCCAGTTTCTCCTCCACTCCCGCACGCACCCGCTCGAGCAGCGTCGGCACGTTCAGGAAGTAGTGCGGCTCAGCCAGACGGATCTCATCGGCCAGCCTGGTCAAATCCGTCGACAGCGTCAGCACCGCATTCCGCGATAAGCAAGTCAGCATCAAAATCCACGACCCCGCAAAGCACATCGGCAGGTAGTGGAACACCTTCTCCGGCTCCTTCCGCTGCCCCATCAACAAATCCAGCCGCGCCCCCGTGCACCACAGCATGTGGTTCAGGTTGCCCGCCGTCAGCACCACTCCCTTGGCCTCGCCCGACGTCCCCGACGTATAAATAATCGTCACCGCGTCGCCATCGGCCGCCGACACCGGCAGCTCCTGCCTCCCCGCGCCGCGGAACACCTCGTCAAACATCACGCAGCGCGGCGCATCCGCCATCTGCCCACGCAGGGCGTCCATCAGCGCTCCATCTCCGCACACCACCAGCCGCGCCTGGCTGTCTCGCACCATCACCGCCAGCTCCGCCGGCGCCTGCCGCACGTAGAGCGGCACCACGATCATTCCTTCGGCCATCAACGCCAAATCCGCCGCCACCCAGCGGATCGAGTTTTGCGCCAGCAGCGCGCACCGGTCGCCCCGCCGCAGTCCCGCCTGCCGCAGATACGTCCGCGCCGCCGCCACCTGCGCCAGCAGCTCGTGACCCGTCGCGCCGACCAGCCGGCCCCCGCGCGCCTCCTGCACCACCGGCCGCTCGGAGGCTGCCTTCAGCCGCTCGAAAATGTTCTCCAGAAAATTCATCTCCTGCTTGGTACCCGCAACGTTACGCGCTTCGCCTCTTCGCCTCTTCCACTCTTTGACTCTTCGACTCCGCCGCCATCTCGTATTTCTCCATCAGCGCCGTCATCCCCGCACTCAGCGGCGGCAAATACTCCTCCCATCCATGCACGCCACGCCGCCCGCCAAACTCCGGGTACACCTGCTCGACGTTCCGCTCCAGGTACACCCCCATGCGCGCCATCAGCTTCAAATTCTTCACCACCGTCCGCCCAATTCCCTCCACAATCGTCTCGCGCTCCGTCCGCAGCCGTTCCATCACCTCGATCAGCTTCGGCTCCAGTTCCGGGTCGTCCACCGTCAACAGTAGTTCCGCCTGCTCGCGTTCGCGCATCAGGTTGCGGATGCGCTCGTCCATCGTCACGCCGGCAGACGCCACCAGCGCCGGCATCGACGTCACAATCCCGTGATATCGCGACGACACCATCCACTCCCCGCAGCGCAGCAAACTCACCAGCTCGTACATGTCGTACTCATCCGACGTCGCCACCGCCACGCCGCCCAGTTGCTCCGCGATTCGACGGCATGCGTCGGCGTCCAGCCGTTCGGTGGCCACCAGCAATGGAAAACACCGGTGCCTCTGCCGGAATGCCTCCACCGCGTTCCCCATCGCCGTCAAATATCTTCGATACGCCGCGTCCACCTCCGGCCCCGCTGTGTGGAAATACACCGACCGGTAATGGCTCTCCTTGAACGCGCCCGTCGTCGCTCGCGCCACGTATTTTCCCACCGACGCCTTCACCGGCCACCAGTACGGGTTAATCGGGCACACCACCAACACCGGCGTCTGCCCGTCCCAGCCCATTTTCCCCAGCGCCGTGCGCCCGTACTCCGCCGGGTGCGGCTCAAACGTCCACGCCGTATCCGTTCCCAGCTCCGTCGGCACTCCCAGCGCGCTCAGCAGCGTCTGCGACTCTTCATTCCGCGTAATCACCAACGACTGCCGCAGGTATCGCCGGCACATCTTCTGCAGCATCGGGTCCATCGTCCCGGCCTCGGCGCCGTACCCGATGGACACTTTGTTCTCCGCCGCCGCAATTCCCAGCGACCCAATCATCATCGTCGTCAGCGCGTTCGCAAACTTGCTCTTGAACATCGACCCTTCGCACGCCACCACGCCGTGGTGTTTTCGCACTTCGCGGTAAAGGAACGGCGGAAAAATATCCGGCAGGTGTACCTGCTGCGTTCCGGTAAAGTACCCGCGCGTCCGCTCGAAGTTCTGCGACAGTACTGTCAGCTCGCACCGCTCCGCCCCCAGCACGCGCCGCACCTGCCGCAGCATCTCTTCCACGCGCACGTCCGAGCCTGTGTTCCGCGTCCCGTTGTACCCCGCAAAAAGCAGCTTCAGCCGTTCGGCCGGCTTCCATCTCTGCCCGCCGCCCAGCATCCACTGCATCTTCGTCCGCTCGATGAGCGCGCTCACCCACGTTTCCAGCAAAAAATCCATCATCGGCCCGCACTCCCCGCCCTGCCACCGGTTGGTGCAGGGCTGGCCGCACGTTCCGCCGCTTCCGGCCACGCCTTGTACGGATAACTGAAATTGTGCTCCCGGCTGAACTTCAGCAGCGGGTAGCTGTACGCCGAAAACGCCGCTGGCTTCCGCCCCGTTTCCGTCGTCACCCGCGTGTTGTCAAACACCGTATTCCACGTCAGGTACGACCAAAACACCTTCATCAGCGACGCGCCGTACCCCACCCCGCCTCCGCGGTTCGATAGCCAGTCGACCGTCGCGCCAAATGGCCGCTCGAGCGCTGGCAAATACATCGGCCCCGACTTTTTCCTCGCCGCTGCCAGCGCATCGGTCAACTCGCGAAACGTCTGCGAATCCCGCCCCGACGACAGGTGATAGATATCGTGCGCCGGCTTTTCCTTCTGGTGCAGTGTCACGATTGCGTCGGCCACAAAGTCCACGTTCACAATGTCGATCTTGTCCGCCGGGCGGAACGGCAGCACCGGCAGCCCCGCCAGAAACACAAACGCCCGCACCATGTCGAACTGCGTTGTCTCCGGCTTCCTGCTGTCTCCCAGCACGATGCTCGGACGGAAAATCGTTCGCGGCACCTCCGGCAGCAGTTCGCGGATCATGTGCTCGCAGAATTTCTTGGTCCGCGCGTACGGGTCGTAATCCGACCGCGCCCAGTCAATCGCCGCGTCCTCGGTCACCACTTCGTTCTGCCGCACTCCCGCCACCGCCACCGTGCTCACGTGGCTGATTCGCCGCAGCCCGTGGTGCGTCTGCGCGCGCCGCGCCAGTTGCACCACTTCGAGCGTCCCGCGCAGGTTCACGTTCAGGCAGCTCTTCTCCGATTTGCGGTTCAGTGACGCCGCGCAGTGGATCACCGAGTCAGTCGTCTCCGCTAGACGCCCATAGTCATCCTCCCTTAATCCAAACCGCTTGTCCGTCAGGTCGCCACGAAAAACTGTGATCCGCGTGCGCAGGTATTCTGAAAAGCGGGGGAAGTCCAGATGAAGTTGCAGCGCGCGCCACAGCCGCTCTTCGGCCTCGCGCGCGTTCGCAGCCCGCACCAGCAGGTTCAACCGCTCGGCGTGCCCCTCCAGCAGGCCCGCCGCCACGTGCCCGCCGATGTACCCGGTCGCCCCGGTCAGAAATGTGGCCATCAGCCTGTGCCCGGCCCGGACTCGCTCGTCGCCGCGCCGTTCGTCTCCGTGCCATTCGCAAACGCCGCCGGCAGCTTCAACTCCCGCTTCTTGCGCGGCTCGAGCGCCCGCCCTTCCATCAGCGGGTAGCACCACTTCCGCAGCGCCGGCACGTGGATATTGATCCAGTACTCCCACCAATCAATCGCGCCGTCGTCGTAGCCAAACGCGGCCTGCTCTTCCGCCGGCAGCGCCTGCGAAAGCAGCTTCACGTTCTCCGCCTCAAACACGTGTTCGTTGAGCAGGATGAACGGCTCATACAACTCGATCAGCTTCTCCAACCGCGCCAGGTCCCGCTCCGCCCGCGCCAGCGGCGGTTTCTTGAACGCCAGCGCCGCGGCCACGCGGTTGATCCCACTCACCACCGCCTTCTGCGCCGGCACGGAAAGTCTCCGATACCGCGCCTTCGACACCGGAATCGTATCCAGCCGCAACTTCAGCCAGTGCTCCAACCCCTGCTGCGCCCGGTAATGTTTTCGGTGCGCCAGTCCCGTCAATTCAATCGACCGCCTCATATCGCACGGGTTCGACGCCGACGTTGCCAGTTGGTAGAGCCGCTCGTGCCTCCGCCCCACAATCGCCGCTGCAATCAGCGTCATCCCCCGGCACACCAGGTCCACCGGGATCACGTCCAGGCACTTCCGTTCGTTGGTCGGCAGTTGACGGAAGTTCGTCCCCAGCAAATACGCCAGTGGCGCCGACGTATTCACGCCCTCGTTCCACCCTCGGAAGGGCTGCGCTGTCGAAGTCTCCACAATCGACGGCCGCACCACGGCCACCGGCAAATCCGCCGCCCGCGTCGCAATCAGCGATTCCGCCAGGCTTTTCGTGAACGTGTACGTGTTCGGCCAGCCCAGCCGCTTCGCGCGCTGCATTCCAACTTTAATCAGCCGGTTCTTGAGCCACCTTTGACGGTTTTTCTGGATCTGCGCTTCGAGCTGCGCGCCGGTCAGCTCCCGCGCCTCGCTCCGTTTCCCTTTCGCCTGACGCAGCAATGCCGCCGTCAGCTCCGGCCCTTCCGACCTTGCCTCCACCTTTTTCACCAGTTCTTCAAGCTGCTGCCGCTCCCGCTCCGCGTCGTAGTCCCTCTGGTGCACCGGCGTGTAGTTTGGCTTCAACTCTTCGCTCACGCGACCGTCCCGCGCCCCCGCCACGTAGCACGTCGAAAGGTGCAGCAGCCCCGCCTTTTTGCTCGCGCGGATAAAATCAATTAAATGCGCCGTCCCTTCGACATTGATCGCCAGCGCTTCCCGCAGGTCCGGGTTGAAGTCTACCAGCCCCGACGAATTCACCACCAAATCCACCGACGCGAGCAATCTCTCCCGCGTCTCCGGCGCGATCCCCAGCCCCGCCTGACTCACGTCTCCTTCGACCACCTCCACCCGCTCGCTCAGGTATTTCGCAAACCCCGCGCCGTGCCGCTCGGCCAGCGGGTCAAACACCGGCGACTCCTCCACAATCTTCTCCCAACGCCGCTTCGCTGTATTCGACTTCTGCTTCCGGATCAGCAGGTGTATCTTCCCGATCTCCGGCAGGTCCGTCAGCAAATTCGACAGCCACACCTTGCCGATAAATCCGGTCACGCCGATCAACAGAATCTGCTTCCCGCGTAGCGTCTCCCGCACCGAAAGCCGCTCCGTCCGCGGGCTCCGGTCAAACACCACCAGCGGCCGGTGGTTCTGCGGCGTCGACCTGCGCGCCGGCGCGGTAGCCTCGTCGAGCTTCTCCGGCCTCCTGGCAAACCCTAGCTCGCGCAGCAACTCATCCCGCTCCACGCGCCCGACCGCGCTCGTCCCCTTCCACAACCCGGCTACGCCTCTCGGACGCAGGATCGGCTCCATCAGCCTTCCCGTCGCTACTCCCTCGCGAAACTCCAAGCGGTTCGCCGCCAGCCGTTCCACGCCCAGGTGCTCCGCCAGCGGCCGCACCACCTGCTCGAGCCCCTGGCTCACCAGCACCACCTGACCATTCGCCGCCATCCACTCTTTCAGCCGCTCCACTCCCTCCGCGTGCAGTTGCGGTCGCAGCACGTAATGGAAATACTCCTCGCCCAGCAAATCCAGACGGTCGCGCGTCACCCCGCGCAGCAGCGTGTAGAGCAGCCGCAGACCAAACTCCCTCGGCATCGTCCACAGCACCGGCTGCGCCAGCGCCAACGCGCCCACTCCTCCCCGCCGCGCCCACCGGTCCGAAAAACTCTGCGCGTTCTGGCTGAAGTACACCACCGGCCGCAGCATCCCCAAATCCAGCAGACTCCCCTCCACGCGCCAGTACGCCGCCTGCGCCCCTGCCCGCGCCGCAGTCGTCTCCCCCGCCGCCGGCGCTCCCGCCGCCCGCTCGTCTGCGCGTGGGCCTGCTCGCTCCCCTGCTCCTTCGAGTTGTGTCTTCGCCGCGTTCAACTCTTTCCTCTGTATCTTGAAACGTAGCGGCGGGTTTACCCCGCCATCCCGCTCGCCTGTTCCAATTGTGTCTTCGTTGTACTCACGATTCCTACCGATGGCCGCTTGCGGGTTTGATCTGCTCGTTTGGGCACGCCCTGGCGTGCCCGTGTAATGGCGGCTTCATGCCGCCACTCGTCACTTCCGGAATGCCCTTCCACCAACTTGCGTGAGTCCCCTTGGGCACGCAAACTTAGCACTCTCCGCCCCCCTCCGCAAGCACCGCCATCTCCACTATCTCTATGTACGGGCGGGCTTTAGCCCGCCACATTTCCTCTCCGTCATCCTGAGGGCATCCGACCCGGAGGCCCGATCGAAGATTCCGGCCCTGCCGAAAAGGATCTCAGGCCGCCCACCCGACCACGCAATGTGCGTCGCTCCCCTCCCCGGCCCCTTCACACCGCCCAAAAACAAAACGGCCCGGCAATCTCTCGCCGGGCCGTCTCTCCTCTCTGACAACTGAAGACTGACAACTGACGACTATTGATCCTTCACCATCCACTTCTCAAACCAGTAGCGCAAATACAACTGCGTCCTCATGAAGTTCGACGGCTTCGACGTCGTCCCGTGAAACTCCTCATTAAACCGGATCATCGCCGTCGGCACTTTGCGCACCTTCAGCGCCTCGTAGAACTCCTCCGTCTGCGGAATCGGTGTGCGCAGGTCGTTCACGCCGGTCATCAGCATGGTTGGAGTCTTCACGTTCCCGACGTACATCAGCGGTGACCTCTGCAAATGCTCGCTTGGGTCTTCCCACGGCAGCTTCTTAAAATTGCGGTACCACGACGCTCCGTCGGTCGTCCCCACGAACGAGACCCAGTTAATCACCGGGCAGTTTGACGACGCCGCGCGGAATCGGTCCGTATGCCCCACGATCCACGCCGTCAGCACGCCTCCGCCCGAGCAGCCATAGACAAACAGGTTGCGCGTGTCCACGTACCCTTTTGCAATCACCGTGTCCACGCCCGCCATCAGGTCGTCGTAGTCTTTGCTCGGGTAGGCATTGTTGATGGCGTTGCCAAACGTGGTGCCGTAGCCCGACGACCCGCGCGGGTTCGTGTACAGCACCACGTACCCGTTGGCCGCGTGCTCCTGCCAGCCGAAGTTGAACTCCACGCCGTACATCGCGTGCGGCCCGCCGTGAATCGTCAGCATCAGCGGATATTTCTTCGACGCATCAAAGTCCGGCGGCTTGATCACCCATCCCTGGATCTTCCATCCGTCCGCCGACGTGTACCAGACCTCCTCCACGTCGCCCAGCTTCACGTCGCCCAGCACGTCCTGGTTCACCGCCGTCAGCGTCTTCAGCTCCGGCTTCGCCAGATTGAAGATCGCCACTTCGCCCGGCACGTAGTTGCTCGACACCGTCCCCACCGCCTGACCATTCGCGCTCACGTCGCTCACATTCAGTTGGTGGTTCCCTTGCGTTACCTGGCGCGCGTCTCCCTTCGTCGAAGCGAACCACACGTTTCGCGTGCCCTTGTCTTCGGTCGTGAAGTAGACCCCGCTCCCGTCCGGCGCCCAGTTCATCTGCTGCGGCGAGCGGTCGAGCGTTGCGGTCAGCACGCGCGGGTTCGACCCATCAATCCCCATCACCGAGAGCTTCGAGTCCCGGTACGTGTCCTCCGTCCAGTCATACCCCGTGTACGCCACCCACTTCCCATCCGGCGACACCGTTGGGTTCGAGTCCGGCCCTTTGTGCTTCGTCAACTGCCGCACGCTCTTGTCCGCCACGCTCACCGCATAAATCTCCGACTCCCTCCACTGATACTCCCAATCGTTTTCCCTCAGCCCGCTGAACAAGATTTCTTTCCCATCCGGCGTCCACGAAATCCCTCCGCCGCCGCCAAATCCAAACCCTCCTCCGCCGTGGTCGTACTCGCCGCTGGTCAACTGCCGCGGCGACCCGCCCGACGCCGGCACCACGAAAATGTGCGTGTAGCCCTCTTCCAGAAATCCAATCTGGTCCCGCCGGTACACCAGCCGCTCGATAATCCGCGGGTTTTCCGTCCACTTCGCGCCTTCCGGCCGCGCCGGCATCTTGATGGTCCACGACTCGCGCTTCGGCGCCAGCATCGTGAACCCGATCCACTGGCTGTCCGGCGACCACACCAGGTTGCCCGGCGAATTGTCCACGTGCGTAATCTGCGTCACCGCGCCCTCGGCGTCCATCCACCGCACATAGATTTGCGTCCCGCGCGGCTGCCCATCGGCCAGGTACGCAATCCGCGTCCCGTCCGGCGACCATCGCGGCGAGCTCCCATCCACTAGCATCCGGTTTCTCGATCCATCCGCGTTCATAATCCAGATCGAGTTCCGCTGCCGGTCGTTCACCTTGTCCCGCCAGCCCCGCGCATAGACAATCTGTTTCCCGTCCGGCGAAATCTGTGGCGCGTTCACACTTTCCATTTCCCAGTACATCTCCAGGGTGAGCTTCTGCTTCCCCTCTGGCATCCCACTCGACGTGCTCTGCGCCGCCGCGCCCGCCACCATCACCAGCGCCAGACAAGCCATTGCCATGCACACCGCCATCTGCATCCTCAAGTTCCGCGCCATCCTGTCCTCCTTGTTCGTCTCCACCACAGGTTTTTGCGCCCGCCAATCTACCACACGCTCAGTAGGACAGGCATTCCTGCCTGTGCAACGCATCGTAGCCTGCTCCGGCAATAGCTTGCACGGTTTCTGTGTCCCGGACGGTCTTGCGGGGCGATGCCGGAGCCTGCCCCGGCAATAGCTTGCCCGGTTTCTGTGTCCCGGACGGTCTTGCGGGACGATGCCGGAGCGCCGCCTTCCAGCCGGCCACCGCCTCCTACGGCTTCTTCGACGCTCGCGCCCTCTCCGCGGTTTCCACCGCGCTGTCAAGCTCCGAACCCTGCGCCTGAGATTTTCCAACCGCGAATAACTGCGAACTGGCCATTTCCGGCAATGAAAACGAAGTGCTCGACCTGGCCGTGCTACACGCCGTCACCAGTCACGGTCATAAGGACACGCCCGCGCTGCGGGAACAACTCCGCTCGATGCTGAAGGATGAGCCGGAAGCGCGCGCCGCAACCGCTTGACGGGCTGATAGATTGTTAGGAAGCGGTAGGGAGTTACCTACGAAGGGGAAGTGTGGCCCGGAGGCGTTGCTGGACTCTGCTGCGACCCGCGGTGGAAATAGCCGATACTTGATGCGGTGAGCAAGCGCAAGAGAAGCCGACTGCCGGTTAACCGCCGCTACACTACATCAGTTCTTCGACCAGGGATTGAAACAGTGCGGGATCGGCGGGCAACGGCTGCCGGACCAGCGCCCCGCGCTGATAGGCAGGTTCGCTATCCTCGTAGGTGGGCTGAAGGTCTTTGTAGAAGAGTCCGATGGGAATGCGGTCGCCCCATTCAAAGGATTTGTCGAGCGCAGCCTTGGAGTTGTCGGGAGAGTATCCGGCTTCGTCCTCGAGTTTGTAGATGCGCTTTTTGAACCAGGGATAGGTGTTCAGCATGTTGTAGGTCACGCACGGACTGAAGACATCAATCAACGCGAACCCTTTGTGGCGGATGCCAGCGGCAATCAAATCGGCCATCTGGCCCGGGTCGCCGGAAAAGCCGCGGGCGATATACGTGGCGCCGGAAACCAGGGCAAGAGCAATGGGATTGATGGGTAGCTCGACGTTGCCGCGCGGAGTGGATTTCGTGCGCATCTCCTTCATCGTGGTGGGCGAGGCCTGGCCGGTGGTGAGGCCGTAGACCTGGTTGTCCATCACCACGTAGGTGAGGTCGAGGTTGCGACGCATGGCGTGAATGAAATGGCCGATGCCAATCCCATAGCCATCGCCGTCGCCGCCTGTGATCACCACCTTGAGGTCGGTGTTGGCCAGTCTGATCCCCGTGGCTACGGCAACGGCGCGGCCGTGCAGTGAGTGAACTCCGTAGGCGTGGACGTACCCGGGCAGGTTGGACGAGCACCCGATCCCCGACACCACCACCAGGTCCTTGGGCGCCACCGCGGCTTTCGCCGCCGCCATCTTCACGGCCTTCAGGACGCTGAAGTCGCCGCACCCCGGACACCAGTCGGGATCCACCGGCCCGGCGTAAGTCTCGATCGGAAGTTCAACGATGGTCGCCACGCTCTCCTCCTACCGAATCGGCTGCCAGGAATAGGTCGAGCCGGTTTCCACTCCGACCCGCAGTTCGCCGTGCTTCTCGCCGGAATCGCGCGAGACAATCTCGACCAGCCACAGGGGCTCGACGGCGCTGTTGCCATTCGTTTTCACGATTCGTCCGGGGCGCACATCCTCATTCAAGTGCACCCGGACGTAGTGGTAGGCAATCTCGCGGGCTTCTGCCGGGGTAACGTCGAGCGACCGCGGCCGCCCCTCGAGAATGGCGCGCACCTGCTCGACGATCTCGCGCGGCTCGAAAGGCTCGCCGTCGTACTTCAGGATGCGCTCGCTCACGGTGTGGCCCGTTTCGGCGCGGAGGTGGCGAGCGAACTGGCCCGTGGCATTGAGCTCGATGCAAATGGTGCGCTTGCAGCGCGCCAGGATTTCGATGGCCTCGCGGCTGTGGAACGGCAGCAGGTACTTGAAGTGGAGTAGATTGGCGCGGATGCCGGCGGCCGCCAATGGCTGCAGCGCCTCGTGAATCACGCCCCACGTGGATCCCCAGCCGATCAGCGTGACGTCGGCCTCAGCCGGACCTTCGAGCCGCGGCGCGGGAAGCTCGCTCAGGGCCAGTGCCAGTTTCTTCATGCGCTTCTCGGCGATTTTGCGGCGCACCGCCGAGTTGGTAAAAACGTCGCTGATCAGGATGCCTTCCTCGTCGTGCTCATCCGTGGCCGCCACATGGACGGTGTTTGCCGTGCCGGGGAGGGCGCGCGGCGATATGCCCGAGGGCGTGAAGGCATAGCGCTTGTACCTGCCGTTCTCGCCGTTCCAGGAGGTCAGCAGCTCTCCGCGGTCAATGGGTACCGAGGCGCGGAGGTCTTCCGGTTCGATCGTCTCGGGATGCTCGGAGACCAGCAGGTCGGAAATCAGGATGACGGGGAGCTGGTATTTTTCCGCCAGGTTGAAGGCTTCCACGGTGCTGTCAAAGCAGTCGCGGGTATCCCGCGGGGCGATGATGATGCGCGGGAAATCGCCCTGCGAAGCGCCGTAAACCTGGTTCAGGTCGCCTTGTTCGGTCTTGGTGGGAATGCCTGTGGACGGGCCGCCGCGCTGCACCTCGACGATCACGACCGGGGCTTCGATCATGCCTGCCTGGCCGATGGCTTCGGTCATCAGAGCAAAGCCGCCTCCCGAAGTGCCGCACATGGCGCGGACGCCGGCAAAGCCCGCGCCGATGGCCATGTTCACCACGGCCAGTTCGTCCTCGCATTGCTTCACGACCACGCCGCAGCGCTCGCCGTGCGCCGCCATCCAGTGGAGGATGGCCGAGGCGGGAGTCATCGGATACGCCGAATAAAACTTGCATCCGGCCGCCACGGCTCCCAGGCTGAAGGCTTCGTTGCCCGTGACGAAGGGCCGACGGCGGCGCGAAAACTTCCACTCGCAGCCCAGCGGCACAAAGTGCTCCTGCGCGTAGTCGTACCCCGTGCGCACCAGCTTGACGTTCTGGTCCACGATGCCCTGGCCCTTGTGAGCGAAGGTGTCTGACAGGACCTCGGCGGCCATCTGGAAATCGAGCCCCGCAAGAAAAAGGAGGGCACCCAGCGCTACCGTGTTCTGCATCACCGGCTGGACCACGCCAAAGGGTTTGGTCAGCTCCCGGATGGGAAGTGGAGCCGCCAGAACGGTCTCGCGCAAGGGGATATTACAGCGCAGCTTGTCGGAGTTGAAGAGAATGACGCCGCCGGGTTCCACCTCCGGCGCATGGCGTTCAATCGAGTCCTGGTTGAGGGCGATCAGGGCGTGCAGATGGTCGCCGTGCGAGGTGACTTTCTCCTGGCCCAGGCGGACGCGCAGCCAGATGTGCCCGCCCCGGATGATCGACTGGTAGCTGTTGTAGGCATAGACGTACAGACCCAGGCGAGCCGCTGTCTTTGCAAGGGTGTCGCCGGTTTTGTCCAAGCCGTCGCCGGCTGCGCCCCCGATGCCAATGGTGACCTCGGTCATTGTGACGCCTCCCCGCGCGATCCGAAGAGATCCTCTTACTCAGGTGGATCGGGGAGTTTAGGTAGGCAGGCGTCCCCAAGGGATTGAAAGACCTAAGCGATACGATGCCCTCGACCCCAGCGCCCCGCTGCAACCTGAGCTATCGCCCCAGTTTGTGGCTGAGATTAGACACCTCGGGGGCTATGGGTGTCAAGGTGCACGGCGCGGGCCGCGGCTCAGGCCGCGGGGAACTCGTTCTCGGTGAATTCGGCAATCAGGGCGTCGAGGGAGCGGCGGTCGGCCTCGCTGACCGCCGTGAACTCGATGCCGATCCCGTCAGCGTCGCGGAAGCGCACGACACCATCCATGTCCGCCGGGGGGTTGGCGGTGAAATGCACATGTACCGGGGTGCCGGCCGGCAATTGCTCGGCGCACAGAAACAGCCCGTGCGTGCTGAGATTGCCGTGAGCCTGTTCCCGGCGCAGGGTCTGGTCGCCAACCCGAAGTTCCATCGGACAACTAAACAATGTGCGGGGTAAACCGCGAAGGTTCGGTCCTTCCACGGGAGCCATCCTTTCCCGCTCTCCTGCACAGAGGGCGAAGGCCGCTTTCGGCAGCACTCCCGATTGCCCGGGCGTGCCACCGGAGGTTGGCCCGAGTCTAGCACGCTCTTCTGGTCAAAGAAAACTTCGGATCTTTGACATGCCTGAGGGGAAAGAAGGCCTTCCTTTCGGCACTTTGAGCCGCGTTTCGTTTTCCCTCACCAGAAATAAAAACGCCCCGAGACTTTTTCCGGAGCGTCCGTCCGATTGTTTCCCTTTGCCTGTCGAAGAGTGATTTTCAGGGTTCGCCTAGTCGCCTCGGCCAGACGGTACAGGCAGCGATTCAATTTCCAGCTTTCTCAAATCGAACTTCTTCGAGGCGTGGTCGATGTCGATCCCCACGATGTTTCCTTCCGCGTCAAAGTCCACCCCCAGCCCGTCCGCAATTTCGCGCGGCTCCGCGCTCGGCCTCGCGTTCAGGTCAATGTAGAGCGAGTCTGTCTCCGGGTAATACTGCAGCTTCATGAGCCTTCTCCTGCCTAGCGCTGCGTCCCTTTCATACTTTAGCGCTAGTAGTCGTCGAAAACAAAAACGCCCCGCAGTTTCCCGCGAGGCGCGTGCCTGACTCTGCCTTTCAACAACCGCCCCGACAGGGTCGGGGTCCAAACAGCGGAGATGACTTCCCAGAACCCGTTCAGCCAGCCTTTGCGATTCTTGCGAATCGCCCAGGTTAAGCGCCGACCGACTCTGCCGCCAGCCGGTAACCGCGCGGGTGGTGCTAATCCTGCTCGATGGTGATGCGGACTGGCTGGCCGGCTCGAAAGGTGGTGGCTTCCTTTTCGCCAATATAAAAGCTACAACAATAATGACGGTTGGCAACGGGCAAGCACGAGGGGTCTCTCTCCAGCGAAACTTGAATCCTGAATTCCTTTCCTTTGCCCCAATGGCCGCTTCCGAGCAACCCGGTTACCTTGCCGCTTAGTGTGGCCCTGCTTCTGGATTGGGCCTCCCGCAAACAACTCCGGTCCGGCTGTTCCTGGCCGGCGACAGCCTCGGCCTGCTGGGTGTGCGGGACAAGCGACTCCAGGTCCACCCCTCCCACCACCTTCCGCACAATTTCGGCGTCGATTGTCTTGCGCTCCTCCAAGTAACCCGCCATCAGCGCATTGAAGCAGATATTGTTGATACTTCGCGGGATGCCCTGACTGCGCTCCGCAATCAGCTCGAGAGCGTCCGGCGCGAAGAGTGGCCCGCCGCAATAGCCGGCCACGCGCAGCCGGTGCTCGATATAGCGGACGGTCTCTGCGGCGCTCATTGGCTCCAGCTTGGTCAGGATAGCGATCCGCTGACGCAATTGAGATAGGCCGGGGCGCGACAGCTTCGCCGCCAATTCCGGCTGCCCGACGAGAACGATTTCCAGCAGTTTGGCGTGGGTGGTCTCAAAGTCTGAGAGTAGCCGAATGGTTTCCAATACCGAGTCGTCCAGATTCTGCGCCTCGTCGACAATCAGCACAAAGCGCCTGCCTTCCAGCATCTCCTGAAACAGGATTGCGTTCAACTTACTGTGCATCGAGGCGAGGTCCATCCCGGCAGTCTCCTCGCCGAGCTCCCGGAGCAGATAGCCGAAGAACTCGCGCGAATCACACTGCGTCTGGAACAAGAATACAGTGCGCGCCGAATCGCGCAGTTCCTCGATCACCTTGTTCAGCAATGTGGTTTTGCCCATGCCGGGCTCGGCAATGAGCGCGATGAAGCCCCGGTCGTTTTGGATGCCGCACAAAAGCGATCGCAACGCCTCGCGATGCATCTCGCTCGGGTAGAGGTACGCGGGGTCCGGGGTGACGCCAAAGGGCTGTTCCCGCAGACTGTAGAAGTCGAGAAAACTTGACCGGGGCGGCTCTTCTTCGGCTTGGCCATTAGGCAAGGATTGGGGACCCTCCTCAAGCAGTTGGCTGT
>CAZHLD010000047.1:0-19492 GCA_964533185.1 uncultured Acidobacteriaceae bacterium
GCCACGGCCAGGTCGGGCTTGCCATCGCCATTGAGGTCCCCGATCGCGACGGAGACCGGGTTCGTCCCCACGGCGAAGTTGGTGGTGGCCCCGAAGGCGCCGGCGCCGGTGCCAAGCAGAATCGAGACGGTGTTGCTCGCCTGATTCGCCACGGCCAGGTCGGGCTTGCCGTCGCCATTGAGGTCCCCGATCGCGACGGAGCGCGGGGTCGTCCCCACGGCGAAGTTGGTGGCGGCGCCGAAGGAGCCGGTGCCGGTGCCAAGCAGAATCGAGACGGTGTTGCTCGCCTGATTCGCCACGGCCAGGTCGGGCTTGCCGTCGCCATTGAGGTCGCCGATGGCGACGGAGCGCGGGGTCGTCCCCACGGCGAAGTTGGTAGCGGGGTCGAAGGACACAGTTTGCGCGAAACTGACGGTGACCGGGAGAAGGGCCGCCAGGCTAATAGCAAGGAGTCCAAGCCCCAGCAAGGGGAGTCTTGTCCCTTTTGTCCACGCTGAAATCAAGTGTTTCGTCGCCATTTGCATATTCATAGTTATTGTTCCTTAACCGGAATTTCCGATTTCAAATGGCTCTGTTGACATCCTCGGCATCAGTTTGCTTTTAAACTGATTGGAGACTTTCAAGAACAGTAAAATCGCGAGAAAGAACACACCCATCAGGCAACAGCCGCACCTCATGGTGCCTCTTTACTGATCTTTCGCTTGCCTCCTGCGGGCCCTTTAGCTCTGCTGCGTGGGGACACCTAACCTGGCTCTGCTGCGCGGGGACACCTAACCTGGCTCTGCTGCGTGGGGACACCTAACCTGCGAACAAAGCTGAAGCGACACTATTCCCATAGAAGTATTATTGTCAAGTCTCAAATTATATCTACCGAGTGGCTGCCCGTGGGGACTCTTCTTTGTAGGGTTCTCGGAGGTACTTGACAACCTCGGCTTGTGCGCCGCCGGTGTCATCCGCCAATTGCTGTGCTTTATTGTACTCATTCACGGCGCGTTCGCGCTGCCCGCCGACATCGAAGATTTTGCCCAGGTAGATGTGCGACCACGTCTCCACCCACTTGTAGCCCAGGTCCAGGTCACCATCAATCGCCTCGCGGAACGCGTTGGCCGCCGCCTGGTAATTCTTCTGGTAAAAAAAAGCCTCGCCGATTCGGAAGTGCGCCAGCGAGTTGTTCTTCTGCACTTCGAGCGCCTGTTGGTACTGCCGCACCGCGTCGTAGAAGCGCCCGCGCTCGGCCAGCTCTTCGCCCCGCGCAATCGAGGACCGCACGCGCAGCTTCGGGCTGGACTTCAACAGGTTGTTATTCGGGTCCAGCGTAATCCCGCCGGGCTTGGGCCTCCCGAACGTCTCGATCACAAAGTCCGAGTTCGTCCCCAGCACGTCAATCGTCTTCACTTCGGGGTTGCCCTCGGTGTCCACGCGCACCTGCACCGGCATGTGGAAGAAGTCCAACTCCTGTTTCACCTTGCCGACAATGCGGAATCCCTTCGTCGTCCGGTACACCACGTATTCGATCTTGAACTCCGGCACGCCGGTCGAGTTCAGCCACTGCGCGAAAAACGGCGTCAGGTTTCGCGGCGCGCTCGCCTTTCCATCCCCGGTTGTCATCGTTGGCAAGTTCTTCGCGGTCGCCTGGGCGAGCGCCTCAAAATCCGCCACCCGCGCTGTTTTGCCCGCGTACTTCGCGTAGAATTCCCGCAGCAGCGCCGTTAAAGGCGCCTCACCCAGCTCCGCCCGCAGCATGTGGAAGACCAACGCACCCTTATTCACCACCGTCGAGCGGTACTGGCTCGTGAACGGCTCCAGCCGCGCCGCCTGCGAAATCGGCGCTGCGTCCTCGTACATCAGCGCGCCGATGGCGAAATCTTCGAGCGCCTTGTTCATCCCCTCCGTGCCGGCCGTGTGCTGGATGTAGAGCGCCTCCGCGTACCGCGCCAGCCCGGCCGTCACCCACACGTCGTTCGCCGACGCCGCCATCACTTCGTTGCCCCACCACTGCTCGGCCGCCAGATGCGCCATCAGTCGCGCGTTGCCCCGCGTCTCCCACTGTTTCTGGCCCACCAGCAGCAATCCCGGCCCGGTAAAGCTCCCCACCGTGCCGTCCGCCAACTGCGCGACGCTCAGGTTAGGGTCGGGCAGCGCCCCGAACAAATCAGAGAAATAGTTCACTGCCTGCGCCGTCTGCTGGCCGATTTCAGCCGCAACCGCATCCGCTTGTGGTGGCGCGTACACCGCGATGTTCAGCCCTTCGGCGCTCACCGGATAAAGCTGGATTTGCCCGGCGACAAACGTGCCCCAGGCTTCCGCCCGCTCACCGCGGAAGGTATACCGCGTCCGCCGCGCCGGGATCGGAGGCGTGCTCGCCTGCGCGCCGCCACTCGTCGGCGCTTTCCCGGCCGCTCCCGCAGGCTTCGCAGGCGCCGGAGGTGCGGGCGGCGTCGTCACTGGAACTGGCGCATCGGCCTTGCCCGTGCCTGCGACCATCATACCCTCGGGCGCCTCGATGTGAAAGACGCCGGTGTAGCGGTTCGACGGGTAGCCGGTCAGTGGGAACCACCGCGCCGGCAACAAGAGGTATGCGCCTTCCGACGTCACCGACGCCAGCCGTAGTCCCTTCACCGGGCTGTTGTCTTCGCTCGTCACCGGCCCTTCGTAGTCAAACGTTAGCGTCAGCTTCTGCCCGGGCGTAGCCGATTGCGGCAGCGTTACGCGCACCAAGAGCGGATCGTTTTCGGCGCGCTCGAAGCTCACCGGCTTGCCCTCGGCGTCCGTCACCGAGCGCACCCGCAGGTCCGCGTGCAGCTCCACGTCCACCAGCCGCGAGGCGTTCAGCGCCTCAAACTCCACCCGCGCCCGCCCCAGGATGCTTTGCTCAGACGGTATCAAAGTGGCGGTCACGTCGTAATGCGCCGCGCGGAAGTTCAGTTGTTTGGGTGTCTGCCCGTGTGCGGAAGCCGCAACGAGGGCCAGCAGCAGTCCGGCGGCCACCAGCGTGAGAGGGAGTGTCCGTTTGTTTGCGCGCATCAGCATAACTAGGATACCAGCGACGGCCCCGGAGTTGCCAGCGGCCTTCGCCTCACAGCATCGCCGCGATAATCTCTGCGGCGCGTTCCATGGCCCCGCCCGGCCCGAGCTTGGCCCGTACTTCGGCAAGCCCTCGCCGCATCTCTTCCCGCGCTTCGCCCGACCCCAGCAGGCGCAAAACCTCGCCGGCCACGCGCTCGGCGGTGAACTCGTCCTGGAAAAGCTCGGTCACCACCCGCCGCCCGGCAATCAGGTTCACCATGCTGAAAAACGGCGTGCGCACCAGCCTTCGCAGCAGGAAAGCCGTCGTCGGCGCCAGCCGGTACACCACCACCATCGGCGTGCCCAGCAGCGCGGCCTCGACCGTCGCGGTCCCACTCGATACGATGGCGGCATCGGCATTGGCCAGCGCGTTGTACGTCTCGTCCTCCACCATGTGCATGGGCATATCCGCCTGTGCGAAAGGCACCACTTCTGCCGGACGCAGCGCCGGCGCCAGCGCCAGTACAAACTGCGCCGGCTGCTTTGCGACGATCAGCCGGCACGCCTCGAGCATCGTCGGCAGGTTGTACTTCAACTCGTTCCGCCGGCTGCCCGGCAGCAGCACGACGATGGGGCGCGCCGGGTCCATATCGTACCGCGCCGCAAACTCCGCCCGGCTTCGCGTCGCCTGCACGTCATCCACCTGCGGGTGTCCCACGAAGTCGGCCGCCACTCCCCGGTCGCGGTAATACTTCTCCTCGAACGGAAAGATGCACAACATTCTCTTTACGCGGTTCCGGATCGCGTGGATGCGCCATCGCTTCCACGCCCACACGTGCGGGCTAATGAAATAGACGATCGGCACTCCCTGCGCATTCAGCCGCCGTGCCAACCGCAGGTTGAATCCGGGCGAGTCCACCAGGATGGCCAGCTTCGGCCGCCGCCGCTCGGCCTCCTCGCTCAACTGCCGGATCAGCCGCCACACCGTCGGCGCCTTCCCAAGCACCTCGGTGATCCCCACGACGGCAATCGCCGAATTCTCCGCCACCAGTTCCACGCCTGCGTCGCGCATCTTTTGCCCGCCCAACCCGAACAGGTGCGCCTCCACGCGCTGCCCCAGCGCGCGCACCAACCGCGCCGCGTACATCTCCCCCGACGGCTCCCCCGCCGAGATCAGTATGTTGGGCTTTGTCATTCCAAATGGGACAGGCACTCTTGCCTGTCCTCTAGTTTTCCGTGAGGCAGTGGTGCTGCGAGGTCAGTCATCGGCAGGCAAAGTCGCACCGGCGGCCGTATCGATTGCGCCCATTGGCAACCGTATCTCCTGGTCCTTGTACTGCAACTGATACAGCCGGTAGTAAATCCCGCGCAGCCCAAGCAGCTCTTGGTGCGAACCCTGCTCGCGCAGCCGGCCCTTGTGGAAGACCAGGATGCGGTTGGCGTGCTGGATGGTCGAAAGCCGGTGCGCAATCACGATTGCGGTGCGATTCTCAAGCAGCCGGTCGAGTGCCGACCGGATCAGCAGCTCCGTCTTCGTGTCCACGCTGGAGGTGGCTTCGTCCAGCACCAGGAATCGCGGATTGTGCGCCAGCGCTCGCGCGAAGCTCACCAGTTGCCGCTGCCCGACGGAAAACGTCGCCCCGCGCTCGCTCACTGGAGTCCCCACGCCCTGCGACAGCTCGGTTACGAACGGCCCCAGGCCAACTTCCCCCAGCGCGCGCTCCACGCTGGCGCGGTCAATTCCGTCGGTGCCCAGCCGCACGTTCGAATCCAGCGTCCCGCTGAAGAGGAACGGGTCCTGCAGCACAATCCCGAAGTGCCGCCGCAGGTCTTGCAGGTCGAAGAGACGAATGTCCGTCCCGTCCAGCAGGATCTGCCCGCGCTGCACGTCGTAAAAGCGCAGCAGCAGCGAGATCACCGTCGTCTTGCCCGCTCCCGTGTGGCCTACCAGTGCCGCCGTTTCGCCCGGCGCCACCCGGAAGCTGACGTCGCGCAGCACCCAATTTTCTTCGCCCGGCTCGCCCGTGGTCTTGTAACTGAACCAGACCTTGCGGAACTCGATCTCCCCGCGCGGCGTCTCCATCTTCTTCGGCTCGGCCGGCGAAGTGATTGTCACCGGCTCGTCCAGCAGCTTGAAAATCCGTTCGGAGCTGGCCATGGCCGTCTGCAGGATGTTGAATTTTTCCGAGAGGTCCTGAATCGGCCGGAAGAACCGCTGCGCGTACAGGATGAACGCGATCAGCACGCCCACTTCGATTCCACCGCTCAGCACCTTCTGCCCACCGAACCACAGGATCAGCGCGATCGCCGTCACGGTCAGAAACTCCACCGCCGGGTAAAACAGCGCAAACGCCAGGATGGCGTCCTTGTACGCCTCCATGTGCTGCCGGTTCAGCACCGCAAACTGCTCGCGGTCGCGCCGCTCGTGGTTGAAGAGCTGCACCACGCTCATCCCGGTGATATGCTCCTGCAGGAAGGTGTTGATCCGCGCAATTGCCGTGCGGATGCGCCGGTTCGCGTCCCGCACCACGTTCCGGAAGAGGTAGGTCACCAGCAACAGGAACGGCAGCACCGAAAGCGCTGCCAGCGCCAACGTGGCGTTGATCATGAACAGCAACACCACCATCACCACCAGCAGGAAGCCGTCGTTCAGCATCGTCACCACGCCCGCCGCAAACAACTCGTTCAGCGCGTCCACGTCGGTGGTCACGCGCGTCACCAGCCGCCCCACGGGCGTCCGGTCGTAGTAGCTCATCGGCAGCCGCTGCAGGTGGCCGAACACTTCGTTCCGCATGTCGCACATGGTTTCCTGCCCCACGTGCTGCATCACGCGGATCTGGATGTACTGCACGGCGAAGCCCAGCAGCAGCGCCGCCAAATACGCCACGCTCACCCAGCCGACCCCGCGCAGCGCCGCCGACTCCTCCAGTAGGTGCTTTGCCCCGGGCACAATGTAGGAGTCCACACCGACCTTGAAAAGGTACGGCGGCACCAGCTCGAGCGGCGTCACCGCCAGCGTCAGCAGCAGCGCAAACACCACGCGCCACTTGTACGGCTTCAGGTACTGCAGCAGCCGCCGCGTCAGCCGCGCGTCGTATGCTTTTCCTAGCTGTTCCTCTTCGTGGTGATCGCTCATGCCCGTTCGAGCTCTTCCTCAAGCAACTGCTTCTGGTAAAGGTCCGCGTAGTAGCCGTTTAATGCCAGCAGCTCGTCGTGCGTGCCGCGCTCGACGATCCGACCTTCGCGCAGCACCACGATCTGGTCAGCGTGCTGCACCGTCGAGCACCGGTGCGAAATCAGGATCGTCGTCCGCTCCCGCATCACGTCCTTCAGCCGGCGCAGGATGCGCTCTTCGGTGTCTGTGTCCACGCTCGAAAGCGAATCGTCCAGCACCAGGATGCGCGGCTCGCGGATGATCGCCCGCGCCAGCGCCGTCCGCTGCTTCTGTCCGCCGGAAAGCGTGATGCCCCGCTCGCCCACCAGCGTTTCGTATTGCTTCGGGAATCCTTCAATCTCGCCGGCAATGCTGGCGATCTCCGCCGCACGCTCAACGGCTCCAGGCTCCGGCTTCTCCACGCCAAACGCAACGTTCTCCCGCACCGTCTCGCTGAAGAGGAACGTGTCCTGCGGCACATACCCGATTGCCCGCCGCAACTCCTCAAGCGGCCACTCCCGGATCGGCCGCCCATCGAGATACAGCGTCCCTTCCGGTGCTTCCCACAGCCGCGCCACCAGCGCGGCCAGCGTTGTCTTTCCGCTGCCGGTCGGCCCCACAATCGCCAGCGTCGACCCCGCCGGCACGCGCAGCCGGATGTCGCGCAGCACCGGCGCGTTGGCCTCCTCGGCTGCTCCCGAACCGTTCACCTGGCTGCGCGAAGTCGGGTAGCGGAACGTTAAGTCGCGGAACTCGATCTCGCCGCGGATCGGCGCTCCGTCGGCCGCCCGCGCCGCCCGGTCGTCAATCGAGGGCTTCGCCCGCAGCACGTAGTTCAACCGCCCCATCGACGCCGCGCCGCGCTGGAAGATGTTCGTCACCCACCCCAGCGCGATCATCGGCCACACCAGCAGCGCCAGGTAGGCGTTGAACGCCATCAGCGCTCCCAGCGAGAGCTGCCCGTCGATCACCTGCCTGCCGCCCTTCCACAAAATAATCAGGAACGTCGTCCCGATCAGCGCCGTCAGCGACGGCATGAACAGGCTCCAGTTGCGGATCAACAGCACGTTGCGCGTCACGTACTCCCGGTTCAGCTTCTGAAACTGCGCCTGCTCGTGCTCTTCCTGGTTGTACGCGCGGATCACCCGCACGCCGGAGAGGTTCTCCTGTGCACGCGAGGAAAGCGCCGCCAGCGCCGCCTGGATGCGCTCATACAGGTCGTGGATCACCTTGCCGAAGTGCCGCACCGCAAACGCCACGATCGGCGCTGGCAGCAGCACCCACAGCGTCAGCATCGGCGAAAGCCGCAGCATCAGCACCACCGCCAGCACCATGGTCACAATTGTCGTTGCGCTGTACATGATCCCCGGACCCAGCACCATGCGCACCGCGTTCAGGTCGTTTGTGCAGCGCGACATCAATTCGCCCGTCCGGTTCCGCACGTAAAATTCCGGCTCCATCCGCTCCAGCGCCACCAACAGGTCGTCCCGCAGGTCGTACTCGATGTCCCGCGACACGCCGATCAGCGTCGTCCGCGTCCAGAACGACAGCAGCCCCTTCACCGTCACAATTCCCACCAGCAGCACGCACAGCCACAGCAGCGTCCGCCCGCTTCCCGCCTCATAGAACGGCAGCAGCATCTGCATCAGCGTCCCGAACGAGCGGTTTTCCTGAGCCAGCGGCTGCGGTGCGCCTTTGACCGCGTCAATCGCTGCGCCGATCACCAGCGGGATCAGGTTCCCCACCACGCCCATCACCACCAGCGTCGCGAGGCCCAGCGCAGTCCGCCCGCGGTACCGACCCAGGTAGGGCAGCAGCCCCACCAGGTTCCGCCACGACGAGACGCGCGGTTTCGCTGCGGCCTGTGCGTTCACGGTTTGTGCTGCTGCGCTCATCGGAGTCTCGAGGGGATCTTTTCCAGCGTGGGCACTTCGCCCAGAAAATTCTCAAAGTTGCGGTCGAGCGACTGGTACCGCTTCACTTTCGCGTTCCACCGCATGCCGATCGTCGGCGGGCTGCCTCCGCCGGGCATCTGCAGCGGCGTGAAGTACATCACCAGCCCCTTTTCTGCCGACCGCTCGAACTGCAGTCGCCATCCCGTAATCGGCAGCAACGGCGTGCCGCCCATGAAGCCGTTCGGGCTCTTCAGATATTCGTCGCATCGGAACACTTCCTTCCACTTCGCGCCGTCTTTTTCAACCACCACCGCCCGCGTCAGCAGATTCCCCGGCACCACGCCCTTGGGCGTGGTCGGCAGACGGTTGATCACCAGCGCCTGCTCGCGCCCCGTGCCGGCCAGGTCGCCAAACGCCAGCACCTCGGCCTCGCTGCCCAGCACCGCCGTTGCGGCATCCTGAAATTCCTGTGGCACGACTGGCGCCGCTGGCTTGGGTGGCTCCTCGGCGACTGGCTTTGGCGCCTCTCCACACCCCGCCGCCAGCGCCAGCGCGCACGCCAGTATTCCCGTCATTGTTTTACGCAATCGCTCTCCTGCCATTTGTTAAAAGTTGTGACCCGCCCCCGCACATGTTGTCATTCTGAGTCCCGGCTAGAGCTTGCGATGCCGGGACGAAGAATCCCTCTACTTCTTCGTTTGCCCAGGTCTTGCGTAGGCTACAGGCTCGGGAACGCCAGCGTGATCTCCACCACCCGCCCGGTCGCCCGCTCGCACAGCACTTCCATCACCTGCGGCACGTCCGAGCCGGCCCAGTCGAAGGCATAAAACATCAATTCTAGCTCCCGGTTCCCCTTCGTGGAAGGACCGCTCGAGTTCGGCTCGCCGTAGATTTCGTTCACGCGGTGCTGCGGATCGCCCAGCCTCAGCCCTCGCCCGGTCCGCCAGAGCTTGGTCCGCAGCACGTCCCGCGCGCTCTGGTGGCAGTCCATCTTCTCTTCCCGTGTCACCGGCCCCAGCGCAGAGATTGTCACGCTCTGGATCACGTTTTTCGCGTGTAGCTCGAGCTGCAGCATCCGGCCAGTACATTCGTCTGTCCACTCGGCCATCCCGTCCGATGGGTCTTTCTTGCGATACTTCGGCTTGTAAGTCTTCTCCGCCACCGCCAGCGTATCCACGCCCGGCCGCAGCCCGGCCAGCACCAGCTCGTTGACGCGCTTGGAACTCTCCGGCTCCTGTGCCAGCGCGCAAGCGGCAAACAGCACCGCAACAGACGCCGCGCTAGCGCACCGCCAGGATCTCATCCAGCCGCGCCTCAAAGTTTTCCTCTCCCTCCGACCACAGCCGGTACCGCTCCACCGGCAGCGCCCGCTCGATCTGCGGCACCCAGTCCATCAGTTTTTGGATGTTTTCGCGGGTCTTTTGGTGATACTCGCGCAGATTCTCCGGACGCGTCATCGCCGCCAGGAACTCCGCCTCGGCCGGGTGCTCCACCGTGACAGTTATCCCCTCGTGCGTCCCCAGGATCCTCGCGTGCCCGGTGAACAGATGTTCGATTCCGGCGTCCCCCTGGAAGTGGCCCATCTCCCGGCAAATGCCGTCGTCGTACTCCGTCCCGTGGCAGATCAGCTCAAGCGGCTGCGGCTGCTGCTTCCAGCTTTGCGTTTCCGTGTCAAACGCCCACAGGTCCCAATTCGCCGCCACCTCATAGGCCGTATCCGCGTTCAGATGTTCCCGCATCAACTCGACCACATCCGCCGGCTCGACGGCCTGGCCGCGCAGGTTGACCTCGACAAGTGGATACTCCGCCGGGCTCACTGCCCGCACCACCAGTCCCGCAAACCCGGGCCGTTCAGCAGAAAAGGGAATTGTCCCCAGCAGCGCCCGAAACTGCTCCAGCATCGTCGCTTCGCTGTAATCCCGGCTCCAGACGCTCAGGTACGCGTGGTTGGCCATCGCCACATCATTATAGAGACTCGTCCCCCCAAAGTCGAAATCCCGCAGCACGGCGCAGCCGCATTTCACCCATTCAAGAGGCTTCTCTCGGGGGATCCGCTGCAGGGTTTTTAGCTGATGGCTGAAAGCTGGTCGCTTTTGGCGGATAACGGAAAACGACCAACAGAGAACGAATTACACTTTACGAATAACGAGTAACGAATGATCAACTACTTTTTCTCCTGCTGATTCATACCGCCAATCCCCGTCGCAAGCTCCGCCAGCTTTTGCCGCAACGTGTCGCCCAGCCTGGCAAACACCTGCGAGGCCGTTTTCCGCAGTTGGTCTTCGACGGTGACAGTCAGCTTGTCAATCTGTTCCTGCGACCGCTGGCTGAGGGTGGTTACGGTGGCCAGGATCCAAGAGTTCGACACGTTTTCCAGCCGCCTCTTGTATTCCTCCACCGATGCGCCCGACGTGCGCTGCAGCTCCTCCTGCCAGAGCTTCTCCTGCGCCTCGCGTTCGGCGCGCAGCGACTTGGCCAGCGGCGCGGCCTGTGCTTCGAGGTCCTGCCGCGCCTTCGCGACGCCCTGCTGCACCACCTCGCTCATTCCCTTGTGGAACTCGACGAAGAACTGCCGCGCCTCGCCGTCCACTTTCGCCCGCATCTGCGTCGAAAGCGTCTCTACGCGCTGCGCCGTCTGGTCGTACGCGCCGGCCAGCGCCGCCTGCAGCCGGTCGTACTCGCGCTGCGCCGCCTGGCGGATTTCGTCGCCAAAGCCCGCCGCCGTCGTCTCCGCCGCTTGCCCCATCAGCGCGCGCGATCTTTCCAGGGCTTCCTTCACGGCTTCGTCCATCTGTTCCTGCGAATGCTCCACGTAGCTGCGGCTGTAGTGGTTCAGCTCGGAGGCAAACGTGCCGGACATCTCTCCCGCCTTCTCCCGCAGCGTATGCGACGCCTGCTCAAGTCCGCGATCAAGTGACGCCTGCATCTGCGTAGCCACTTTCTTCTCGTACCACTCCGCTGACTTATAGAGCGCCTCAAACGTGGTGTGCTGCGTCTCAATGGCCTTGGCCTCAAGATCGCCCAGCCACTTCGCTGTCGCCGCTCGCGCCGCCTCGCCGAACTCCCGCTCCAGGCTCGCCATCGACTGCTGCATCCGGTTCACCGTCTCCTGCACGGACTTTTCGGAAACTTCATGCAGCCGCTCGCGGTGCGTTGCCACCGCCTCTTCGACCTGTGCCTGCGCGCCTTCCAGACGCCGCAGCGTCTCGCCCGCGCGCTCCAGGTGCGGCTGGAACTGCTGCTCGAGCTGCGCCGCCAGTTGTCCCAGCGTCTGCTGGCCGGCCGCCTCCAGCACCGGCTGCAGCCGCTCGGCCATGCCCGCCACGGCGCGCTCGGCGTGCTGGTCGAGCTCGCGCGTCTGCGTCTCCACCAGCGACCGGAACCGTTGGTCGAGCTCTTCCGTTGTCGCCTGACGCATTGCCTCCAAACGCGCCCGGTGCTCATCGATCCTTCCCGCCGCCTGCTCGATTTCTGCCAGTGCGCCTTTCGCCCGCGTTGTTTCCTTGCCCAGCGCCGTACGCAGCGTGCCCAGCGCGCTTTCGGCTTCGGCCGTGGTCTGCTCAAACGATTGCCGCAGCGCCGCCGTGCGCGTTATCAGTTCCTGCCCGAACGTCTGCGACGTCGTGCGCGCCTGCTGTCCCAGCCGCTCCACCGACTGCCGCGCGGCCGCCTCGAGCGACGTCTCCACCTTCTCATTCCACCGCGCCGTCGACGCGCCCAGGTCCGCATCCAGCCGCGCCCGCCATACTTCCTGTGCAGTGCTCACCGACGCGTCAATCTCGTCCCGCAGCTTCCGCGCCGACTTCTCCAGTTTCTCAAGGCGCGCCGCTGCTTCCTCCCCTCGCGCGTCCAGCTTTTCCTTTACGCGACGCCCCGCCGCCTCGACCGCCGCCTCGACCGCCGCCTCCAGTTGCTTGCGGAACTGCTCGAGCTCTTCCTGTGTGCTCCCCGTGCCGGCGACGGCCTGGCTGCGCAGCCGTTCGAGTTCTTCCGCCGCCGTCTGCAGCCGGTTTTCCAATTCCTTCAGAGCCGCGGCTTGCTGGTTGTGCGCCGCCTGCTCAATTTCTACGATCATTTTCCCGGTGGTTTCTTCGAGCCGAGCCGCCGCCTTGCGGTCCAGCTCCTCGCCCAGCGCCGTGAGCGTCGTCTTCTGCGCCTCGGCGATCCGCGTCTCGGTCTCGCGCAGCAGCGGCTCCGTCCGCGCGGCCACTGCCGCCTCCACCGACTTCTCCGCCGCTTCCCGCAGTTGCGTGTTCAGCGCCGCCAGCAGCGGACGCATCTCGACGCTCGCCGCCCTTTCCGTGGCCTCGCGCGCCAACCGCTCAATTTGCTGCTTGGCCTCAGCCACTAGCCGGGCCACCTGCCGCGCCAGTTGCAGCGTCGCGTCGCTGCCCGGACCGGCCGGCGACGGCAGCACGTGCAGGTTGTCTTCGCGGTTTTCGGCGGCGGGCGTCGCGGGGGGCAGCGGCCATTCGTCGGTTTCCGCTTCGGCCTGTGCTGCGGGGGAGGGAATTTCCGCCAGCGGTCCTTCCGGGAACGCAAACCAGTCGGCCGGCGGGAAGGCGATGCCCCACACATTGCCCGGGATTTCAAGCTCCACGCCAATCTGGAAAAGCTCCCGCACCGTCCGCGGTCGCTGGATCCAGGTCACGCGCGCGCGCACCTGGCGCGGCAAGCACCCGGTTTCCGGGTGTGGCACCTCCAGCGTCACCCACATGTTTTTCAGGACGTAGTGTTTGGACTGATAGCGGCAGCCGTGGCAGTTCACGATCAGCGTTGACGTGCGCTCCTGGAACGGGCGCCCCAGCGCGTCCACACCCGTGACGGTCAGCGGCACTGCCTGGACGATCCGCGTGCTGCGCCGCTTTTGCGGCTCCAGCTCTGTATGGACAACGGATTCAGCCACAACCCACCCCGGAAGCGATGCTTCAATCTAACATCGGCGCAGGCCGTTCGCTCTCCCACGCCCACTCATACCGTGCGAATCAGTTACTTACTCACGCGCGTCACTACCGCGCCGCCGGCGCCCGCGCCTGAGCAGCGCATCCTTAATCTCTTTCGCCACCCACAGCGGACCCACCAGAAAATAAACCGGCCCCTGAAAAAACGCTGGCTTGTTCCCTTCGATCCGGTGGCCGAGGAAGAGCAGCACCCATCCGCCCACAAAGAGCGCCAGGCCCAGCTTCCACCACGTCAGGATGAGAAGAACGATCCCGGCGAAAATGATCGGGATTCCTACCGAGTGCAGCGCTTTGTTCCACGCGTTCGAGTGCTCGTGATCGTACTGGCCCATGTAGTCCTGGAGAGACGGCATCGCCTACCTCCCGCCGCGGCTGGGGTTGCGGGGACTGCGGTACGCGCCACTGTACTACGACTACAAGTCTTTGACTAGGGGATTGTCGTTGGAAACTGCACTGCGTTGAAGGCCCTGTCATTCCGAACGGCGACGGTTTCTCTCGCCGCGAGGAATCTGCTTTTTCATCCAAACGTTCTTACAAATCTCTCCGCCCTTCCATCGCCTTCAGCATCGTAACCTCGTCCGCGTACTCGAGGTCGCTCCCTACGGGGATGCCCACGCCGATCCGCGTCACCCGCACGCCGAGCGGCTTAATCAGCTTCGACAAATAAACGGCCGTCGCCTCGCCCTCGACCGTCGGATTCGTGGCGATGATGATCTCTTCGACCGTACCGTTCTTCAGCCGCTCGATCAGGCTCTTGATCTTGAGCTTGTCCGGCCCCACGCCCGAGAGCGGCGAAAGCGCCCCGCCCAGCACGTGGTAGAGGCCGCCGTACTGCCGCGTCTTCTCGACAGCCAAAATGTTGTTTGGCTGCTCGACCACGCAGATTGTCTTCCGGCTGCGCGTCACGCTCGCGCAGTAGAGGCACGGGTCTGTGTCCGTGATGTTGTTGCACACCGAACACACGCCGATCCGCTCCTTCGCCTCGCGGATGGCCTCAGCCAGACCCATCGCCTCTTCCTTCGTTGACCGCAACAGGTAAAACGCCAGCCGCTGCGCCGTTTTCTGCCCGATGCCGGGCAGGCGCTTCAGCTCCTCAATCAACCGCTCAATTGGCGCCGCAAAATCAGGCATGTGCGTGGGACAGGCATTCTTGCCAGCCCATTTCCTTCTCTACTTTATCAGGAATCGAAGCGGAAAGCTGAGTGCTGAAAGCTGAGTGCTGACTGCTGTTCGCTTCTTCTCAAAACAAACCTGGAATCTTCAACCCCGCCACGCCCGGCAACCCGCCGGTAATCTCCTTCACCTGACTCGCCAGCGCTTCATCCACGCGACGGTTAGCCTCGTTTACCGCTGCGCGGATCAGGTCCTGCAGCATCTCCTGGTCTTTGCTGGCAAACACGTCCGGCTCGATGCGCACTTCGGTCACCACTTTTTGCCCGTTCATCCTTACGGTGACCATCCCGCCGCCGGCCGACGCCTCCACGTGCACCGCCTCCACGCGCTTCTGCAGGTCTTCCTGCATCTGCCGGAACTGCGTCAGCATCTGTTGCAGCGCTTTTACTTCCATCGGCTATTCCTCGCTGCGCTTCACGTCGGAAATCCGTCCGCCGAATCGCTCGAGCATCGCCCGCACTATCGGGTCCTGCTCAAACTTCGCGCGCAGCTCCGGAGCATTCAGCGTCATCTTCGGTGCCGCCCCGGTCGCCGCCACAGACTCCAGTCTAACACACACCCTCAGCGGCTGGCCCATCACCTGGCTCGAGATGGTGCGCAACCGTTCAATCTGCTCCCGCGACTGCAACAAATCCGCCAGCGCCTTGTTTGCCGGCGGGAAATAGAGCCGCATCTCGCCGCCCTCGAGCTCCCATCGGCTGGCGTGCTCAACCAATTCGCCTAGAAATTTCTGCTGCGCAAGGATCGCCGTCTTGATTGCATCCACCTGCGTCGCTGCCAGCCCGTCGAATTGCGCTGCCACCTTAGCCACAACACTCGGCGGCGCAGCCGGCACCGGCGCCAACCGCTGCGGCGTCCCGCGCTCGGCACTAACGGTCGGTGCCGCCGATGCGCGTATCGTGGCCTCAACTCCAGCCGCTGTCCCTATCGCCGCCCCGGCCGTAGCCGCAGACGCCCGCGGTCCTGTTGGCGGAGATGCCGGCAGGCTCGCCGCGCGCGGCGGAGTTGCCGCCCGCGTCTCTTCGCCCTTCAGTTCCGCCAAAAGCTCTTCAAGCGGCGCCAGCCGCTGCGCGTTCACCATCCGCAACAGGCCCATCTCGAGATGCAGACGCGCATCGGCCTTGCGCCGCAGGTCGTCATCGGTGTGCAGCAGGATCTGAAAATAGCGCGTCAAGTCTTCTTCGCTGAACCGCTCGACCGTCGCCTTCAAGCGCGGCCTCTGGTCCGCCGTCGCCGCAATCAACTGTGAGTCGGCGCCCGCCACCCGCGCCACCAGCAGGTTGCGCACGTGCCGAATCGCTTCGCGGCAGAAGTGCTGCAGGTTACGCCCGTCGGTCAGCAGCTTGTGTACCAGTCCCAGCACGCGCTCGGCCGAGCCCGCCGCCACGGCGTCCATCAGCTCATCGAGCGATTCCTCCGGCACCACGCCCAGCAGCTCGCGCACATCGGCATCGCCAATCGTTTTCCCGCAGTAGGAGACCGCCTGCTCCACTAGCGACAGCGCGTCGCGCAGGCTCCCTTCCGCCGCCCGCGCGATTACGGCCTTCGAGCCCTCGTCGATCGTCAGGTCTTCTTTTTTCGAGATGTCAGTGAGCGCCTCAACAATCTCCCCGAACGCCAGCGCCCGGAAATGGAAATGCTGCGAGCGCGACCGGATCGTCTCCACCAGATCTTCCGGCTGCGTCGTGGCCATCACAAAGACTACTTTGTCCGGCGGCTCCTCGAGCGTCTTCAGCAGCGCGTTCGACGCCTCATCGGTCAGCATGTGCGCTTCGTCGAGGATCACCACCTTGTAGCGCCCCGCCGCCGGCGCGTACCTCACCATCTCCCGCAGCTCGCGGATCTGGTCGATCCCGCGGTTCGACGCCGCATCAATTTCAATCACGTCGAGCGACGTCCCCGCCGCAATCTCCATGCACGCCGCGCACACTCCGCACGGCTCCGGCGTCGGGCCTTTCTCGCAGTTCAACGCCTTGGCCAGAATCCGCGCCGTGGTCGTTTTTCCCACGCCGCGCGCCCCGGAAAAAATGTACGCATGCGCCACGCGACCCGTGCGGATCGCGTTCCGCAGCGTCTGCGTGACGTGGCTTTGCCCGACCAGCTCCTCAAACCGCTGCGGCCGGTGCTTCCTCGCGATGACTTGGTAGCTCATTGATTGGAGGTGTTCGCGCCCCGGAGCGATGAGAGGAACTTCGGGTCCTCTGCGGCACACGAAGCGATCCCGCTACCGTTGCTCCCTTCCGGGCCTGGCGGGGTTTGCGGGGAATCGTTGCACAGAGCCCGAAGTTCCACGCATCCGCAGTTACGTCCGCGCTCGCGGTCGCACCTGCACGCCAAGTCTAACACAACTGCCGGAGCCCGCCACTTCGCCCCCGCATGGCTCCCGCCGCCCGCACTGTTTCTCGAATCTTTAGCCGAAAGCCGGCCGGCTCGGCGTCCCCCGCGTCCCGATTTGGGCGCTCGCCGGCGCTGGCGCTCCGCCGATCGTGTTGGCAGGGATGACTGCTTCAAATATCTCATTCGATCCAATTCTTCCCAGGAACTCGGCAACCAGCGGAGGCACTTCCATGCCCGGCCAGTAATCGCTGTGACCGTATCCCTTCCCGTCCTGCTGAAACATGGCGCGGTTGAACGTCCAATTGTCGGACGGCTTACCGTAACGCCCCACAGCCTCGGGCCAGTCCCACGGCCACGGCGCCGCGTCGAACCCTGCAATTTCTCCCAGAGGAAACCCAAGCTTCAACACCAGGTCCGACTGCGAATGAAGGACCCACCGCTTGCCGGGCTTTTTCGCAGCGTCGTGCAGCTTTCCCCCGTTTCTCAGCTTGGCTACCGGGACCGCCGCCGCCATCATGAAAATGCCTTGAAATTGCAAGCGAGCTCTGGCATGTTCGCCCACGAATTGCTTCACCAGTTCCAGCACCACCCGATTTCCCAGAGAATGCCCGATGAGGTAGACGTTGGTGACCCCGCCTGGCGGCGGAGGCAGATTCCGCAGGTACTCGGCCAGCACCCGGGCCGAGTGTTTCGCCGGCTTAATCTCCGTTGGGTAGCTCAGGTAGTAGACTGGCCGGAAGAGTTTGGTATCTCCCGGCCAGTAAAACCGAAAGGTGTCCGGCAGGCTGACCCGAGCCGATTCCGGCTCGTTCTCATTGTAGTGGCCCTCAAAGGTCGCATACGAATCGCGCGCATCCTGGAGTGTGTTTGCATATCCGTGCAGGAGCAGGATGACTACCCCGTGTCCAGAGGCTCCTCCGTCCGGGCCGGCCTGCACCTCTTTGCGTACTTTCCCGCCGCGCGGGTCAATTCGCACGCTCAGTTCGTTGTGCAGCAGGACCAGGAAGTTTGCCATGTCACTTCCGCAGCGATTGCAGCGCCGCCACTAGGTCTCGCGCCACGGGTGCCAGGAACCCTGCCAGGAACCCGGTCAGGATAAACATGCCGATGCTCGGCCCGGCCTCAAATTCCTTTGTGGCCACACGAAGCGCCAGCACGCCCAGCACCGCGCTCATCCCCATCGACCAGGCCTGCATGCGCCGCTTCCAAGCTGCTCCGGCCGCAATTTGCAGGCCGTCGATGGCCCTTTGCACCTGGTGAGTCAATCGGTTCCGCGCCGCCACGAATTCGTCCACAAGTTGCTTCTCGTCGTCGTTGAGCGCTCTGCGCGCGGGCTCCAGGAGTCGCCGCGGCGGTGCCAGCACCAACAGAATGTCCTGCGGCTCGGCCAGGTGGGCCAGACACCACAGCAGGTCTCGATGCGCCTTTGGATAATTCAGCGCCGCCTGGGCCGCCGCGTTCATCTGTCCGGCCAGTTGCTCGATTGGCAGGTCATAAAACGCATGGTGATCGCCTGATGTTGCGAGCTCGATCATGTCCTTCTCGGCCCGCTTGGGATCAACCTGGAAAACATCCTTCTCTTTGAGCAGTCCCACTTTCTCCGGCCAGGCACCCAGCCCTTCCAGATAGTCATTGACCGGGCGAAACCCCTTCGCTCGCACGTGGAACGAGTTGGCCTTCTCCTCCAACCACTTCCTTAAGTATGTAATTTGAAATCGGCGCCGCGCGCCCAAGAGGTCTTTGGCCGTTTGGATCAGCGCCATGGCCAGAGTCCCGACCGCTGCCATAGACACTGCAATCGGCCAGATCCAATCCGTTATGCCCTTTACGCCCTTCTCGATCTGCCCCCAAACAGTGGCGGGCGGATCTTGCGCCGGCTTCGTCTCCTGTGTTTCAGGCAGGGCCACAGTTGTGAACGCAAGGACACACACAAGCATGACAAGCACCGGAAGTCTTTTCATGGGGAACCTCGCATGGGTATTATTACTACAGGATTAATGAAGTTGGCAAGCTCCCAGTTTGACTGTAAGGCCGCTGCAAACTGCATCTCGTTTTCGGTAGCATTCGCCTCCCCGGCCCGTTGCTCTTTGGAACTACCCTCTCACTTTTGCGTCCGATAACTTTCGGCTTGGGATAGCCTCTCCCCGGGTGCATTCCTCCGCATCCTTGGCCGACGGCGCATTTTTCATGCGTCGCGGCTCCGCGGCGCCAGCGGACCGTACCCGGGGTTCCCTCGGGACGCGCCCCACGAAACGGGGCAAACCTGTACCGCGCGGTACAGGCTGGGGAGGAATGATGAGAAGGATTGTGTCAATTTTCGCCGCGGTCTGCTTGGTGCTGACCGCCGCCGTTCCCGTCGAGTCTCAATCGTCCAATCAGCTCATGCAGGGGACGCAGCTCCGTTTGGTGCTGCTCAACGGCCTGAGCACCTCGGTCGCTCGCGACGGCGATCCCTTCGTTGCCTCCGTCGCCGAGCCGGTCTATCTCGGCAGCCAGCTCATCCTGCCGGCTGGCGCGATTGTCCACGGCCAGGTGGGCAACATCATCAAGCCCCGGCGCCTTTCCTGGTTCCGCGGTCAGGCGGCCCTGCAACTGATCTTTCGCTCCATCGAAGTGGACCACCGTGAAATCCCGGTCCAGATGAGCATCCTCGCGATTCAGGATTCACTAACGAAGAATGACGGCCGGAAGCGCAAGGATGTAAAGGTGGACGAAGGCGCCGTCGTGGAGGCCAGGCGCGACATCAAGGGCGACGTGGTCGCCTTGGGCCTCGGCACCGGAGGCGGCACCGTTGTAGGCGCGATTTTCAGCCACGTCGTGCGCGGCACCGTCATCGGCCTGGTGGGTGGCACCGCCTACGTCATGGTCAAAAAGGGAAAGGAAGTCGAGCTTCCTACGCAGACTTCGCTCCTCGTCCGCATGGACAATACGGTGACGCTGCCGACCACCACGGCCAGCGCGTCGCC
>CAZHLD010000047.1:19592-23798 GCA_964533185.1 uncultured Acidobacteriaceae bacterium
AAGGTGGGCTAGCTGCGGGCACCGGGCGGATTGTTCTTATCGGGGAATTCCACATGCCAGAATTTCTCTGGCTGAAACATCAGCGCGCCGACCGCCCATCCATCCTCTTCGCGCGCCACCCAGATCACTTTGAACAAAATCGGATGCCCCGGCGGAGCCTCTTCGTGCCCGCGGCCCAGCAGCCGGATGGCCACGACGTTGCCGCGAGCTATTTGCGTTTTCAGCAGGAACCGGCAGCCCGTGTAGCTGATGTCCTGTGTGACCGTACGCTCGCAGAAAAGACGCCTGTTCATATCGAAGCCCGACACCTCGACCGGACACGCCAGCGATACCCGTTTGTGCTTTCGTCGGTCACTGCGAACTTCCTGGCTCAACTGCTCCCAGTCGGTCAAGGCCTCCAATTCTTCTTTAGTTGTCATCGCAGGTTTCCTTACCCCGTCCATCCCAATGCATCCCGCTTGCCAGATCCAATCGGCGCCGACGATTGATAACGCACCAGTTGGCGAAACGTTCCGAATTGCTACTGACGCACTCCGACACTCTGTTCGCAACTGATACAGCCACCGCCTCCGTAGCCGGGTACGCGCACTGTTCACCGCCCGCTACTCGTTGTTTGCTGAGTGCTGTTTGCTGAACGCTCTGAACTGAAAGCGGACAACGGAGAACTTCTTCACTCCATCGGGGGCGCTGCTTTTCCTTTCCCTTCCCGCTTGAGGTAGCGGTACAGGCTGGTGCGCCCGATTCCCAGCACTTGCGCCGCCCGCACACGGTTGCCTTTGCACATCTCCAGCACCTTCTGGATGTGCTCCCGGCGGATTTGCTCGAGGGGCGCCGGCCTCCAGGGCTCGCTGCTGCCCGCGGGCCGCGGCAGCGGTTTCTGGAGTTGCTCGGGCAGGTCATCAACATCAATAAACTCGTTCACGGCGGTGATGCTCGCCCCGGAAATTACGTTTTCCAATTCGCGAACGTTTCCCGGCCAGCCGTGTTGCAGCAGGACGGTCTGCGCCCGCCGCGTCAGCCCGTGGATGTTTTTCGAGTAGGCCTGGTTGTATTTCTTCAGAAAATACTGCACCAGCAACGGAATATCTTCCAGCCGCTCGGCCAATCCCGGCACGCGGATCTGGAGGGTGCTCAGCCGGTAGTACAGGTCTTCGCGGAACCGCCCGGTCAGCACCTCGGCGCGCAGATCGCGGTTGGTCGCCGCGATCAACCGAACTTCCACCTGGCGGACCTCGGGCGATCCCACCCGCTGAATCTCGCGGTTTTGGATCACCCGTAGCAGCTTGGCCTGCATCGGCAGCGACGTTTCGCCCACCTCGTCCAGAAACACCGTGCCCCCGTTGGCGTACTCAAAAATCCCCGGCCGCATGTCCGTCGCGCCCGTAAATGCTCCGCGCACGTGCCCGAAGAGCTGGCTTTCCAGCAGCGTATCCACCATCGCTGAGCAGTTGCACACCGCGAACCGCTGCTGCGTCACCGGACTCATCTGATGGATGGCTTTCGCCACCAGCTCTTTCCCGCTGCCCGTCGGCCCGGTCAGCAACACGTTGGTGTAGTGCTTGGCGATCTTCCGCGCCAGGTCAAACATCTCCAGTGTCGCCGGACTCTTCCCCACGATCCCGTGCTGTTCCAGGTCCCTCAGCAACTGCTCTTCCAGCTCCCGGATCCGCCGCCGCTGGTGGTACAGCGCCGCCAGCTCGTCCAGCGTCTTCTTCAGCCGCACCCGCTCCACCGGCTTGGTCAGGTAGTCGTACGCTCCCCGCTTGATCGCTTCAATCGCCGCTTCGAGCGAGTAGTGCCCCGTCACCAGAATCACGTGTACTCCCGGGTCCGCTTCCAGTGCTTTCTCCAGGAACTCCAGCCCGCTCATCCCTGGCATCCTTACATCCGACAGCACTACTCGGCATCGCCCGCACCGTACTTGCTCGAGCGCCTCCTCCGGCTCCGTTGTCGCCACGCACCCGTACCCCAGCCGCTCCACGTGCTCCCGCATCAGCTCGGTCATTGCCGCTTCGTCGTCCAGCACGCAGACCGAGAGTTGTTCCTTCTGGTTCACTCCATTCCCTGCGCGCTCTTTTTGGGTCGCGGTGGCCATTGCGTCCCTACTTCGCGGCAATACGCTTGCCACTGCCCGCTTCCCTGTGCCTTCTCGTACCTATTCGGCAGGTCCCTGCGCGGACGCTCACCGGCGCTGATAAGCCTTTTTCGGTGATGCACTTACTCCCGCGCTCTCACACCGGGAAACGGTCTCCCTTCGGGCTGTATCAAAGAAGTTCTCTTTTCGTCGATTTCTTCAGGCGGGTCTCGTTCCAGTTTGGGTCGCTGGGGGCGCCTTCTCCGTGCCGAACACGGACTTGCCCCTCGTTTCAGGTGGGCTTCTAGTTTTTCTGCAAGTTCTCGGAACTCTGCAGATGCAGCAGCAACTCCAATTCGCTCGTGTTCATCTCTTCGAGCTCGCTCGGTTCGTTACCTACCCTGCACGGCAGACCCATCCGCCGGCACAACTCCAGCATCCCTTCCGGGTTGACAGTGGTGGCCTGGCGAACTTCTTCCCAGGTGGACAGCCGGTCGACCGCAATGTTCGTCATGGTTTTCTTCCTCTCGTGGTCACGCCTTGCTCGGCACTACCGCCGCCGCATCGGCACTCTCCCTGGCGGGCATCGGACGAATCTGCGTGAACTCGACCTCTCGTCGCCCGTCGGCCTGTGCCGGCCCGACTTTTTCGGCTCGGTACACCACCGGGAAGGATTCTCCGCCGGCCATCGGCGGGATCAGGCGCACAAACAGCAGCGCACCTTCCCGAAGCTGGTGTCTCAATCGAATTCGCTTCTCGCCTCCTTCATTCCACTCCAGCGTGCATTCTTCAGCGAAAAACTGGTTGCACACGTCCCAGCCGGAGGCCTCGATTCGGTATGGGGGATACAGCTCCGATTGCTCGTGCATCTTTCTCATCTCCTTGCCGGAGATGGTTGCAGTCGGCTAGCCAAACGCCTCGCCGCTGGATCTGTCGCACCAGCAATGGCTTACGTTTTTTCCCCTGGCCGTTTGCTGCGGGCTTGGTTGGCGCAGACGAACACACCTGTTCGCCTCTGAAACACTTGCCGCATCAATGGCAGAGATGTTTTTGACTGGAAGGAACTGGCCCTATCGGCCGTAATTCGCGCCGGGGTAGAGAAGATTCAGCGCCACTGGAAAGATATAGTTGAAGATCCTGCCATAGACAAACCACGCCACGATCAGCCCCAGCATCCCGTAGCCGCTCGTCTGCGTCCAGTCCATGAACTTCAGCGCCGTGCTCCTGCCCATCAGCAGCGTCACGGCTGAGTTGCCATCCAGCGGCGGCACCGGCAGCAGGTTGAATGTGCCCAGCACCAGATTCAACATGAACGCGATACTCAGCAGCGTCGCCGCAAACGCCGCCCCGCCCCCCGGTTGCACCGCCTCAGTGATGTGCGTGTAGTTGGCCACTTCCGGTGCCCGCAGATAGCTCAGCGCCATCCCCGCGCGGATCCCCGCAGCGGCCAGCAGCATCAGCGTGAAGTTGGCCGCCGGCCCGGCCAGCGCCATCCACGCTGCTCGCCGCGGGTGCCGCTGCTGCCAGGCCGGGTCATACGGCGCACTGGCCCAACCGATCATCCACCCGCCGCCCGAGAGCAGATACGAAAGCACCGGCGCCGCGATCGTACCAAACGGTTCCCGCCGCATGTGCGGGATCGGGTTCAGTGTCACCTGACCGCCTTCGAACGCTGTCGGATCGCCGCCCCACTTGGCTACCAGCGCGTGCGCGCCCTCATGGCACGTGGTCGAAAAAAGAAACACCACGTACCAGATCGCCCCCAGCGCAATCACTTCCGGCCCAAGCTGTGACAGTCCACTCATCTGCCTCTCCCTCGCCCGCCAAGCCTAGTCACTTCCAGTTCACCACGCAAGCACTTGAATCCTTGAGATTACCCTTCGCCGGGTATAGCGTTCATCCCAGCGGCCCAATCCTCTCCGCTCGGTAGGTTTCGGGGCAGTACAGGAGATGCGCCATGCCAGCCCAGGGCAAACAACGTACCCGCCGCAAGTCCGACCTTGACCGGCGAGTTTGAAAGACTCCTCCGTCGCGCCGTCGCCCTCGCCAAAGCCCGCAGCCCGCGCCGCGCCTCTCGTCCCACGCGCCGCAAGCACCGCGCCGCCTGACCGTTCCTGGTTCTCCCGCGGGCT
>CAZHLD010000048.1:0-9054 GCA_964533185.1 uncultured Acidobacteriaceae bacterium
CGGAGCAGTTCTACGTCACGCGCAAGAAAGGCACCGAGCGGCCGTTCGCCAACGAGTACAACGGCAACCACGAAAAGGGGATTTACCGCTGCATCTGCTGTGATACGGCGCTGTTCAGCTCGGCGACGAAGTTTGAGTCCGGCACGGGCTGGCCCAGCTTCTGGGCGCCCATTGCCGAGGAGAATATCGCCCGGGAAAACGACGCGGGCTTCGGCATGACCCGCATCGAGGTGCTCTGCAAGCGCTGCGACGCGCACATCGGCCACATCTTCGACGACGGCCCGCGTCCCACCGGCCTGCGCTACTGCATGAACTCCGCGGCGCTGCGCTTCGTCAAGTCAGCCTGAGAAACATCTGCCACAGAGGCGCAGAGACACAGAGCCGCGCAGGAGCTGGCCCCGATGGAATCGGGGCGGTGATCGAACCTGTTGAGCTCGAGGGTATTTTCGCGTTCAACCAGAACGAGACAGGAATCCACTTGCGCTCATGAGGCGGGACAGTTTGACCGCTGTCGAGGCGGGGGATAGAGTAACGCGCGGGATGGAAGTTGGTGGAGCGAAACCCGCGAATGGCCGAGGGAGCTAGTACGCCCGACACGAGCAGCCACCGCGCGTCCGAGGAGGCAGCCACGGAAGCCGGTGCGCCGCAGCCTGCGCGGGGGCGGCCAGGCGACTGGCTGCTTCTCCTGCTGTTGACGGCAACTTCGATTCCCGTGCATGGCTATCATCTAGGCCATGAGGATCAGGCCGTCTGGCTGCCTGCGGTCAAGAAACAGCTCGATCCCAGCCTCTACCCCTTCGATTCGACCTTCTTCCTGGCGCAAACGCAACTGAGCCTCTTTGACAAACTGGTGGCGTTCTCGATTCGCGTGACGCACCTGCCGGTCGACTGGGCTGTCTTCCTGTGGCACCTGCTGACGATCTTCCTGGTACTGGCCGGGTGCCTGTTGCTGGCCCGGCGGTGCTTTGCGCGGCCCGCGGCGCAATGGGGCGCGGTGACGGCGGTCTGGGCGGCGCGGCTGATGATCGCCTCGGGCAGCCAGCTCCCTCTGATGGACCGCTACCTGCACCCGCGCGACCTGGCGGCGGCCGCGGTTCTGTTGGCGTTGGTGGCGGTGCTGGACCGCAAGTTCCGCGCGCTGGCGTGGCTGGCATTGGCGGCGGTGATCCATCCGACGATGGCGATCATCGGCGCGGCGCATCTGGCGTTCCAGGCATGGTCCCCAAGAGTCGGAGTGTCGCGCACGGCGCTGGCCTCCGTGATGCTGTTCGCGCCGCTGCTGCTGCTGCCGCTGGTGATGATCGGGCCGGAAACCAACCTGGCGTGGCGCGCGGCGCTGCATGCGCGGACGTATCTCTTCCCGCTGCAGTGGCCCTGGTATGAATGGGTGGGAGTGGTGGTGCCGCTGGGGATGCTGGTGTGGTATGCGCGAGCGGCGCGGCGCAATGGCCGGAGGATGGTGGCGCACATCAGCGCGCGCGTGGCGCTGGCCGGCGGCCTGGGCGTCGCAGGAGCGCTGGTGATCACCACGGTACCAGCGCTCGAGCGTCTGGTGCCTGCCGAACCCATGCGCGTGCTGCACCTGGTTTACCTGCTGTGGATTTTGCTGGGCGGCGGACTGCTGGGGGAATACGTGCTGCGCGACCGGCCGGTGCGCTGGCTGCTGTTTCTGGCCCCGGTGTGTCTGGTGTTTGTTCTGGCGGACGTGCTGGTGTATCCCTCCAGCCCGCATGTGGAATGGCCGGGCCGGCTCCCGAACAACGCCTGGGTGGAGGCGTTCGATTGGGCGCGGCGGAATACGCCGCACAACGCGATCTTCGCGCTGGCGCCAGATTACTTGCGGCGCTCCGGCAACGACCGGCACGGCTTCCGCGCGTTCGCGGAACGCAGCGCGCTGGCGGACGGCGTAAAAGACTGGGCCGTGGCGGCGAACTCCCCGGAACTCGCGTTCCAGTGGCGGCAGCAGATGGTGGCACTCAGCGGCTGGTACGAGTTCAAGCGGGCAGACTTTCGCGCGCTCCGGCGCCAATTCGGCGTAACATGGGTGGTGCTGGAGAAGCCGGGCGTCGCGGGACTCTCCTGCCCCTACACCAATGGCGAGTTGATGGTTTGCCGGACCGATTGAACTGCGCACAGCCCGCGCCGCGCCGTTCGCCCGCCTGCCGAGTCCCTGCCGCATGAGCGCGATCGCCTGCATCGTCCTGCCGACGTACAACGAAGCTGCAAATCTGGCGCTGTTGCTGCCGCGCATCTTTAATCAACAGGAACGGATCGCGACGCACGAGCTGCACGTGCTCGTGGTCGACGACAACTCGCCGGACGGCAGCGCAGCGGTGGTGGAAGAGCATCGCAAGCGCTTTCCGCGCCTGCATCTGCTCCGCGGAGAACGCCAGGGCCTGGGCTGCGCCTACCAGCGCGGGATGGCGCACGCACTCGAGACGCTTCGCCCCGCGCTGATCTTCGAGATGGACGCGGACCTGCAACATGATCCCGACCTGCTCCCCAGGTTCATCGAGCGCACCCGGGAGGGCTACACGGTGCAGATTGGCTCGCGATTTGTCGCCGGCGGCGCGACGCCCGACTTTCCCTGGCACCGCCGCCTGTTGAGCCGCGCGGGCAACTGGCTGGCACGGGTGGGCGGCGGGCTGGCACCGATCCGCGACATCACCTCGGGCTACCGCTGCATTGACGCCGCCTTACTCGCCCGCTGCGACCTGCACCATCTGGCCACGCGCGGCTATGCGTTCCAGACGTCCCTGCTTTCGGAGCTGGTCCATCACGGCGCCCGTGTCGTCGAAATCCCCATCGTGTTTCCCGACCGTCTCTACGGTCGGTCGAAGCTTTCGAGCCGGGATTACGTTGAGTTTCTCGTGATGCTGGTGAAGCTGACGCTGCGGAGGCTGCGCTAGCCTCGCGGTGCGTCTCCAGCCTCGCGGAGACGATCGAAGCCCGTCGGGGAAGCGGGGGTTTCGAGCCTCCGGCGCACCCGCCGCTGAATCACTTTGCTGCCCGGGATGGAGACGGCATCGCTGGGCTCTGGGAAACAAAAAAGACCTGGGCGATGTGGTTACCATTGGGACGCCGGGACATCTAAGGTTGAAGGCTGGCGCGAGTTGTGCGCTGCTGCCGAATACGCTCGGGGAGAGGCCGCACACATGAGCACACCGCTGAAGGTCTTGGGGATCGCCGGGAGCCTGCGCAAAGGCTCTTACAACCGCGCCGCGTTGCGCGCCGCCGTTGAGCTGGCTCCCGAAGGCGTGGTCATCGAGACGTTTGAGCTGGACGGCATTCCCCCGTTCAACCAGGACGACGACCAGCACCCGCCCGCGCGCGTCGTCGAGCTAAAGCGCAAGGTGCGCGAGGCCGACGCCATCCTCTTCGTCACGCCGGAGTACAACTACTCCATCCCGGGCGTACTGAAAAACGCGATTGACTGGGGCTCGCGTCCCTACGGCGATAGTTGCTGGGAGGGCAAGCCCGTGGCGGTGATGGGCGCCTCAGGCGGCGCGCAGGGCACTTCGCGCGCGCAGTACCACCTGCGTCAGGTCTTCGTCTTCCTCGACATGCACCCGCTCAACAGGCCCGAAGTCATGATCGCCCACGCCCAAAACAAATTCGACGCGAATGGAAACCTCACCGACGACGACACCCGCAAACACATTCGTGCCCTCCTCGGCACTCTCGCCTCCTGGTCCCGCCGCCTCCAACACGGCCACAGCGTGACCGCCGCGCGCTAACCGCCGCCACGGTGACGGTCGAGTGAGCTGGCAGGGCACGGCTTCAGCCTTGCCATAAAGAAAAGAAAGGTATAATAGGTATCTTCCACTTTTCTGCGGAGGAGAGAAAATGAAGACTCGTGTGTTGGCCGCTCTTGCGGCTATGGTTGTTTTCGCGCCGCTGGTTGCATTCCGCGTAGCGGGCCAGGCAAAAAAAGAATCAGCGGCGCCCGCGCACAAGATTGTTCACTTCAGCGACCTGAAGTGGACTCCCATCATTCAGGGGAGCGACCTGGCCGTCGTTTCGGGCGACCCGGACAAAGAGGGCGAGCCCTTCGTCATCCGCATCCGCACCGCCGACGGCGCCAAAGTGCCCCCGCACTGGCATCCCGCCGACGAGTACGTCACCGTCTTGAAGGGCACCTTCCTGGTGGGCATGGGCGAGACCTACGATGAGTCCAAGCTCCAAACCATGAACGTTGGCAATTTCACCTTCATCCCTAAAGAGATGCGCCACTTCGCCTCCGCTCGCGGCGAAACGATCGTGCAGGTCCACGGCATGGGCCCGTTCAAGGTGAACTGGGTCAATCCGGCGGACGTCATTCCTCCGGACGTGAAAAAGTAGCGCGCCGTCGCGCGCCTCGGCACTTTCAATTCTCTACGCTTGTCTTGACCATTCCATATGCATATACTCCGCGCGGTTGCCCTGGGTTACCCGCGAAGGCTCTCTTGTAATCTTCTCCCTCGCTCAGGGCGTTTGCGAACCGAACAGGTTGTTAGCGCGACTAATCGAATCCACACAGGAGAAAAACCATGCGCAAGATTTTGCTTTTGGCGGGCTTACTTCTTCTCGTCACTTCGTTTGCGGAGGCTCAGACCAAGATGAGCGGCGTTGCACTTTGCGCCCCATTGAACCCTGTCCACACGCTGAATATCGGCGACCATCCCGGCCACGCCTATGCAGTCGCCCAGGGCACGTGCACTTGGACCCAGCCCTGGGAAATCGCCGGCATCAAGAACTCGAAAGGAGTGGGGACGCAGCTTCATGAAATCAACGGCGATACCACAAAGGTTCACGGAACGTATGTGGACACCATGGCCAACGGCGACAAAGCGTTCTACGCCTTCTCGTTCACGCTGGTCACCAAGTCAGGCACATCCCAGGTCATGAACCACAAATGGCAACTTGTCGGTGGCACTGGCAAACTCAAAGGCGCGAAGGGTCAGGGAATCTGCACAGCCACGCCGGCCGGCCCCGACGGCAGCACGAATTACGCTTGCAGCGGCGAGTACACTTCCCCCAAGTAGGTTGTCGCAGCTTCATCAGCGTGCTGGAAAGAAGTGCGCGGGTGCCCCACCCTTCCCGCTTCAGCGGGAAGGGTGGGCCACTCCTTCGCCTCACCTCTCGCACCTCGCATCGAATCTTGCGCAGCCGCGCCTTTGCAAGACGTTCGCAGCCGCAACGAAGACGCGTTCCTGATTGGCCCAGCGCATTGCCAATTTCGCTGCCGCCGCTTCGTCGTTCCCTCTGAGCCGTGCTAAAATTGCCCCGCCACACTAGGCCCGTAGCTCAGTTGGTTAGAGCGCCTGCTTGACACGCAGGAGGTCTGCGGTTCGAGCCCGCACGGGCCTACCATTTTGATGGCTGAATGAGTTGGTTCGAGCGGGCCGACCCGGTCGGCCAGGTCTGCGGTTTCCTTCGGCAGGCTCAGGACAAGCTCGCCCGCACGGACCTAGCATCCTTCTCTCCCGCCTTGCGTTGCACGGCTGGAACCCGTCGCCGGGCCCGCGCAGCAGGCCGAAAGAGCTTGTGATTTTCGGGGAAAGAGTATAAAGAGTCCCACGAGAAAGCCGGAATAACCTGTCAGCCGAACGTCTCCCGCTCGTGCGCGACGGGGCATACCTCCGGGTGGGACTTCTTCCGTGGCCGAAACCAGCAGAACCCTGCCCATTGGCGACCGCATCGGTAACTACCAGATCGAAGATCTGGTTGGCTCCGGCGGCATGGGCGTGGTGTACAAGGCGCGCGACCTCCGGCTGGACCGCACCGTCGCCCTGAAGTTCCTGCCGCACGACTGGTCCGTCGGCGAACGCGAAAAGGAACGCTTCCTGCAGGAGGCCAAGTCGGCTTCAGCGCTCGACCACGCCAACGTCGGCGTGATCCACGGCCTCGAAGAGACCGGCGACGGCCAGCTCTTCATCGTGATGGCCTATTACGAGGGAGAGACGCTGGCGAAGAAAATCCGCACCGGCCCACTGAGCGTTGGCCCGGCGCTGGACATCGCCATGCAAATGGCCCGTGGACTGGCCGAAGCCCACGCGAAAAACATCATCCACCGCGACATCAAGCCTTCCAACGTCATCATCACCAGTCAGGGCGTGGCCAAGATTGTGGACTTCGGCCTCGCGCGCGTGGTGACCAGCGCTTCGATGACGCAGAGCGGCGGAATTTCCGGCTCGGCGGGCTACATGTCTCCTGAGCAGGCCCTCGGCCAGCCCGTGGACCAGCGCACGGACATCTGGGCGCTCGGCGTGGTTCTGTCGGAGATGCTCACCGGCCGGCACCCGTTTGAGCGCGACAGCATGGCCTCGGCCATGCTCGCGGTGGTCAGCCAGCCGCCCGCGCAGATGGAGGGTGTGCCGCTGCCCATCCAGCGCGTCATCTACCGCGCGCTGGCGAAAGAGCCGGAGGGTCGCTACCCAGATTGCCGCGAACTGATCGCGGACTTGGAAGTGCTCAAATCCGCCGAAGAGGGTCCGACGCAAGCCGTCAGCGCAAAAGACCTCAAGGCCTATGTCGAGCGCGCATCCGCAGCAGGCGCGGCGAAGCGCCCGAGCCGCCTTGGTTGGGTGGCCGCGGCGGTGCTGGCGGCAGCGTTGGTGCTGGGTGTTGTGTTCCGGGATCGCGTGTCGGGATTATTCGCAGGCGAGCTGGAACGCCACGTCGCCGTTCTGCCCTTCGATCACATCGGCAACAACCCGGAGAACGAGGCCTTCTCCCAGGGCCTGATGGACAGCCTCTCGAGCAAACTCTCCAACCTCGACGTCGGCGAAGAGAAGCTCTGGGTCATTCCTGCCAGCGAAGTCCGCCGCCGGAAAGTCGCAGACCCTGCCGCGGCTCTCAAGGAGTTTGGCGCGACCTTCGTTGTGAAGGGCAGCATCCAGCGCGACGCCTCCGGCGTTCTGCTCACCGTCAACCTCATCAACACGAAGACCCTCCGTCAGGTCGGCTCGGCCCAGGCTCAGGACCGCACCGGAGACTTTTCCGCCTTGCAGGACGAAGCCGTCTCCCGCCTCGCCCGCATGATGCACATCAACGTCACCCCGGAAATGCTCCGCGATACCGGTGGCGCTGTCACGCCCGCTGCCTATGAGTCCTACCTGCAGGCCCTCGGCTACCTCCAGCGTTACGACAAGCCCGGCAATCTCGATACCGCGATTGATCTGCTTGGAAAAGCGACGAAGACCGACCCCCGCTTTGCCCTCGGCTTTGCCGGACTCGGCGAAGCCTACTGGCTGAAGTACCGCCTCGACCAGAATCCCAAGTGGATTGACGAAGCCGCCGCCTACTGCAAGCGCGCCGCCGAATTGAACGACCGCCTGCCCGCCGTCTACGTCACTCTGGGCCGCATTCACAGCGGCACGGGCAAAAACGATCTCGCCTTGCAGGAGTTCCAGCACGCCCTCTCCCTCAGCGCGAAGCACCCCGATGCCCTGCTCGGCCTGGCCGCCGTGAACGAAACCATGGGGAAAACGGCTGAGGCCGAGGCCACCTTTCAGCGCGCCGCGGCTCTTCGCCCCGAATATTGGGATGGGTACAGCAAGCTCGCGTTGTTCTATATCCGCCAGCGCAAATACGACCAGGCACTCGCCCAGTTCCGCCGCGCCCTCGAGCTCAGTCCGGACAACGCGCAGACCTACATGAATCTCGGCACCGTGTTTCTCTATCAGGACAAGCCCGCCGACGCCGAGGCCGCCTTCAAGAAATCCCTCGAAATCAGCCCCACCTACGCTGCCTATGCCAACCTCGGGGTGCTTTACTACAACCAGCTTCGTTACGCCGAATCGGCCGCCCTGACCGAACAGGCCCTGAAGATCAACGACAAGGATTTCCGCCTGTGGGCCAACCTGGCCATCGCTCAGGAGTGGCTGAAGCAAAGCGACAAAGCGAAAGCAGCTCTCGAGCAGCAGCTCAAGCTTCTCGAGCCCATTGCGAAGGTGCAAACCGACGACGCCGTCACCCAGTCGGGCCTCGCTCTGCTCTACGCGCACCTGGGGATGAAGGAAAAAGCGCTGGCCCGCATGGAAACCGCTTTGGCGCTTGCGCCCGATGATCCGCGCGTCCTCAACGACGTCGGCGAAATCCACGAGACTTTCGGTGATCGCCGCCAGGCGCTGGTTTACATTGATAAATCTCTCAAGAAGGGCATGGCATTGGACGACTTGAAGCGCAACCCGTACCTGCAAGCCCTGCTTGCCGACCCGAAGTTCAAGCCCCAGGGGAAGTAATCACTCTCGAAAGGAGAAACATCATGGCACAACCGGCCCCAGCTTTCGCAACACCCGACGCTACCGTGAACATCAGCGGCAGAGCTCCAAACAGACAGGAAATCAACATTCCGGCCTACGGGACAATCCTTTTCACCACCACCGACCCCGCCTGCCGGCTCAACTTCGACGATAGAAGGATCTTCGTCTTTGGCGACGCTACCGTGTACGCCGGCACGAGCGGCACCATGATCAAGGCCCAGGTGGAGAAAGGGACGTGCCGCTTTACCGTCACCGACGCGAGTACCGAAGCAGCGCCCGAAGGTCCGCCCTACATCATCAACGTCGGCGGCGGATAGGCCCGTTAACGGACGTTGAAGAAACTCGCGAGCCGCGCGGGCGCTGGACGGGAGCATCCCTCCCGCTGGCGCCGCGCGACAACCGCGGGGAGGTGTGTGCAGCGCAACGACTATATTCTGCACGTGCGCCAGGCCCATCGCGTAGTTGGTTTGAGCGAGGCGAACTGAAGCAGCTCGAACCGCGCTTCGTCTCTCTCCGGATTGCACGCCGGGAAACAGCCAACGTGGACGGCACAACTCTTCGCGCGACTTGCCGCATCATGATTAGCAGCCCGGCAGAGATCTTCGAACACACAATGGAGGGACAATTATGAAACGTGTTACCAGCTTTGTCATTGCGCTGGCCTTGGCGCTCGCTCTGGCCGCCGCTCCCGCCCTGGCACAGGGAAAGGGACAGGGCAAAGGCCCGGGCAGTGTGCCCGGACGGTCTAGCGCGCCGCCAACGCCCGGTACGTCAGGTGAACGCGGCCCCAAGGTCGAACCCACCAGCC
>CAZHLD010000048.1:9154-23576 GCA_964533185.1 uncultured Acidobacteriaceae bacterium
CCACCCTTCCCGGCTTTTGGGGAAGGGTGGGAGTGCGACTGCTCACCTTCTTCTGCACGCAGGAGAGGTTTGAGCATCCTCGAAAATGTCATAGTGTAGACTCCTCGGTGGTTGCTGCGCGCCACAGCTTGCAGGGGCCTTGCGAGCCATGGGAGGCAGTTGAGATGGAGACGGCGTGGACGCTGCTGTTCGGCTTGGCGGCGCTGGCATGGCTCTTCGTCGGGGTGAAAGTAGCCGTTGGGGTGAGAAAGCTGCCGTGGCTGAAGGACGAAGTGCCGCTCGGGGATTCAGCGTGCCCGAAGGTGTCAGTGCTCTTCAGCGCGCGGGATGAGGCCCGCGAGCTGCCCCGCGCGCTTGCCGCGCTCCTCGCGCTGGACTATCCCAACTACGAAGTCGTCGCCGTGGACGACCGCTCTGTGGACGCCACCGGCGCAATCCTCGAAGAGGCCGCACGGCGCGATGCGCGTCTGAAGGTCATCCACCTGAAGGAGCTGCCCGCGGGATGGCTCGGGAAGACGAACGGCTTGCAGAAAGCGTATGAGGCTTCAAGCGGCGAGTGGCTGGTCTTCACCGATGCCGACGTCCGCTTCGCTCCCGACCTCCTCCGTCGCACCACCGCTCTGGCCCTCGCTCGCGGCTGGGACCACCTCACGCTCTTGGGCGAAACCGAAACCCACGGCTTCTTCGAGCGCGTCGTGATGACCTACTTCATGCTCGGCTTCAACATTTACACCGAGCCTTGGAACGCCTCGAATCCCCGCTCAAGAAAATTCTGTGGCATCGGGCTTTTCCAGCAGGTGCGCCGCAAAGCCTATGAAGCCTTCGGCGGGCATCGCCGTCTGGCCATGGAAATCGTGGACGATATGAAGCTGGGAAAACTCGTCAAAGAGGGGGGCTACCGCTCCGGCGTCGCCATCGCCGTCGAGATGGCCCGCGTTCGCTGGCAGGAAGGTTTCCGCAACATCGTCCGCGGCACCACCAAGAATTTCTTCGCCTCAGCGAGCTTCCGCGTCCGGACCGTGCTCGCACAAATCGCCTTGATTTTTCTCTTGAGCATCCTGCCCGTCGTGGGTCTCTTCGTCACCTCCGGCTGGACGCGCCTGCTGGTCGCGGTGGCGTGTGCAGTGCCGATCATCATGCAGGCTTCCAGCGCGTGGACGGCGCGGCTCTCGCCTCTCTACGGCATCACGCACGCGGCGGGAGCAGCAATCTTTGCCTACATGATCGCTCGCTCCACCGTGGTCACCCTGCGCCGCGGTGGCGTCGATTGGCGCGGCACCTTCTATCCCCTGCGCGACCTCCGCAAAGGCCTCGCCTGAAGGGAAAAAGCAGCAGGGCGTAGTCCGGGTCGGACGAGAAGAAGTTGCCGCGCCGCCACCTTCTCCACTTTCCGGAACCTCACCACGTAATTCTCCATAAGAAACGGCGCCGTCTCCACCTGCACCAGCTCAAAGCCGGCGTCGGTAATTTCTTTGGTGAAGACTTCCTGGCCGGCGCGGACATGCTCAAACATCCAGTCGGGCGATTTACCGGAGACGCGGCGGAAATCCACCAGCACAATTTCTCCGCCGGGCCGCAGCGCGCGGTAAATTGACCGCAGCGAGCTCGTCGGGTACTCGAAGTGGTGGTAGGTGTCGCAAATAAACACCAAATCCACCGAATTCGCCGGCAGGCCGATGGAGTCTTCCTGTCCCAGCACGATTTGCAGGTTGGCCAAGCCGCGGGCGCGCGCGTTGCGTTCGATGTGTTCGAGCAGTTTGGGGTTGATGTCCACGGCGAAAACTTTGCCCTGCGGGCCCACCTGCCGCGCGAAAAGTTCCGCCATGAAGCCTGACCCTGCGCCCACGTCGGCCACCACTGAACCGGGCTTTGGCGCGACCAGCGCGGCCAGCTTTTCCCGCTCGTGGTAGATTTCGCGGCTTTCGGCCTCGAGCGTGCCGATCAGCGGCTCGACGTTCGGACTCTTCCACTGCTCGTTGATGCCCGGCTTGACGCTCTTTTCTTTTTGCGGCGCCGTCTGCGCCGCGCCGCCCTGCGCCTGCGCAAAGCCCGCGGTCAGGGACACCACTCCCGACAGCAGCAATCGTGCAAAAACGAGTTTCCAGTAATGACGCATCGAAGTAAGCCTCCCGCAACTCACAGCGCGACAGCATAGCAGACTGTGCGGTGATTTCAGAACACGCCGCCCGCCCGCGCAGCAGCAATTCCGCATATACCTAAAGAATTCTATCGAGGCTTTTCCTCTTGAGGAGGGGGATTCAACAATCAGAAGTCAGGCTCTTCACCTGCATTTCGATCTTGTGTGCGATTTGTGCGGGATCGGTCCCGGGCGGGAACTGGACGGGTTTGCCGACGGTGACGCGGACGAAGCCGGGGCGGGCGTAGCGCTGGCGCTTTTGCTTGAGCTCGAAGAGGCCTTCGATGCGGATGGGCACGATGGGGATGCCGAGTTTGTTGGCCAGGATGCCGATGCCGGCCTGGAACGGCTGGATCGAGCCGTCTATCGTGTACTCACCTTCCGGGAACACCACCACGCTGTAGCCGCGGTCCACCAGCTCGCCGGCATACGCAAAACTCTCGCGGAAGCCCGACTGCCGTGGCAGCGGAAAGACGTGGAAGAACGCCGTAATGCCCCAGTATTGCAAGCGCAGCAGCAGGCGCGTGACGGCAGGCAGGTCGCGCGGCGGATAGCGCATGGGGTGCAGTCGTTCAGCCTCCATCGCGAAGGCCAGCCGGTGACGCAGCCGCGGCGGCAGCGCGGCGGCGATGAAGGCGACGTCGCTGCGCGTGGTGTGGTTGGCGATCACCAGCACCGGGCCGCGCGCGCGGGTGAGCCACCCGCGCCTACGGATGCGCGGATGCGCCAGCAGCATCACCGCGGGCCAGATGAGCGTGTAGAAAACGACGAAGCGAATCCACGTCACCGGCCAGCGCGCCGCCCAGCGGGGGTAGCTGTACGCGCGCTGGCGAACCACGCGGCCCGGGCCTTCGCCTCGCACCGTGGGGTGCATGGCTTCGCCAACAGTGGGCGCGGCCGTAGCTTCGCGGAGCATTTGCTCGAGCTCGCCGAGGGTGGCGGCGGCGGCGAAGCGCGATTCGTCCAGCGAGACCTGGAAGCGGTCTTCGAGGGCGCTCAGCAGCTCGACGCGCTCAATCGAGCTGAGGCCGAGATCAGCGGAGAGTTGAGCGTTCGGGCTGGTGGCTGCGAGCGCGCGGCCGGTGACGCGCGCGATGAGGTCCGTGAGCGAGCCCGCGCCAGTCGAAGAGCTAGGGTGGAGGGATCCTTCGGGCCGACCAAGTCGGCCCTCAGGATGACCGAAGTGTGCTGCCGCGGCCTCGGCGATGAGGTTGGTGCGGGGTTTTTGCGTCGACGTGCGCGGGAAATCCTCGTCGGGCCAGACGACCCACCGCCGCATGTGCTGAAATCCCGCAAGCGACTGGTTGGCGCGCGCCACCACCGCCGCGGCATCCGCGCTTGGGTCGCACAGCAGCAGCACGGCGCAAGGCTCGGCGTTGCCGTCGCGTTCGAGCGGCACCACGACGCAGTCGCGCACTTCCGGCTGGCGGTGGAGAGCGGCTTCGAGGTCTTCGGGATAGATGTTCAGCCCTTCCGGCGTGACGATGACGTTCTTCTTCCGCCCCTTGAAGTAGAGCGAGCCGTCGGCGCCGATTTCGCCGAGGTCGCCGGTGCGCAGCCATTCGCCTTCGGCCTTTTTCATCTCGGCGCCTTCCCAGTAACCCGACGCCACGCTTTCCCCGCGCACCAGGATTTCGCCGCTGGGGTCGAGCTTCACCTCGCGGCCGGGCAGCACCTTCCCGATCGAGCCTTTGCCGAGTTGGAAGGGGTGGTTCACGCTGACGAGCGAGGTGGTCTCCGTCAGCCCGTAGCCCTGGATGACGGCGAAGCCCAGGCGCATCCAGAACTCTTCGGTCTGCGCGGGCAGCGCGGCGCCGCCGGAAAGGAACGCCCAGAACTTCCAGCCGAAGCGGCGGTGGATGCGGCGGAAGCGCCACATCCGTCGAACAAATTTCTCCCCCTCGGCCGCGCGCATCTGCTCGGCGAGCCACGCCGCGCGGCCTTCGGCTTCGAGGTCGCGCTCGAGCTTGGCGCGCAGCGATTCCAAGAGCCGCGGCACAGTGACCACCAGCGAGACGCGCTCGCGCTTGATCGTGCGCAGCACCTCGGCGGGGTTGAGCGATTCCTGAAAAACCACCGTCGCCCCCAAGAGCGGCGGGATGAACACGCCGAGGAATTGGCCGAAGACGTGGCTCAGGGGCAGAAGGTTGAGAAAGCGAAGCGGGTGGAACCAGCGCTCCCACTTGCGGTACTTCGCGATTTCGGTTTCGAGCGGCTCGAGATTGGCGAGGAGGTTGCCGTGCGTCAGCACAACGCCGCGCGGCTCGGCCGTGGTGCCCGAGGTGAAAATTATTTCGGTCGTATCGCTACGCGAAAGCTGCGGCGGCCTGTAGCGCCGGGTGGGATAGCGGGCAACGTGCGCTTCTAAATCCTCCAGCGCCAGCGCCGGCCGCGACGTATCCAGCCCCACCCGCTCCCTGGTCGTCAGCACCAGCCGCGCGTCCACCTGCTGCGCCACGCGCGCGGCAAAATCCGGCGCCGCAATATGATCCATCGGTACGGCTACGGCCCCGCGCAGCAGGCAGCCCCAAAACGCGGCCACCCATTCCACCGAATTGGGGCCCCACAGAACGACGCGGTCGCCCGGGCCGATCTCCCGGGCCTCCAGCTCGCGGGCAAACTGGCTGGCAGTGTCGGCCACGTGACGGTACGACCAGCGCACAGTCCGCAGCCCCCGCCGCTCGACCAGGGCTTTACCCCCGCCGTGGGCGTAGAGGAGGTCCAGCAGCTCAACCAGTGAGGAGCGCTTCATTGCAGTACCAGTTTGCCACGCGTTGCGCTCAGGCCAAGCAGTTTTCAGCAAGAAGGGAGGCGACAGTCCGGTAATCCATATAAATACCTCATAATAAATGACATAAATCAAGGCCAGTAGGTCCCGCAGCCATCAATATTCCTATGGACATCAAACCCGAGTCATGGTACTATCGGTTTGCGTTTGTTGCTCTTGTGATACCTTTTGACTCGTCAACAGGGCTGCGAGGACAAACTTGCAGCCCTTTGTTTTTCGGGCTAGAGGCAGCGAGGCACGACGTAATTCTGCCCTGCGCTCCGCAAAGCGGAGCCAGTGGCTTAACAAAAAGGAAAAGCAGTGAAAGAACAAGGAACAGTAAAGTGGTTCAACGCCAGCAAGGGCTACGGGTTCATCCAGCGTCAGTCGGGTGAGGACGTTTTCGTACACTTCTCGGCGATTCAGTCCGAGGGGTACAAGTCGCTCAACGAAGGGCAGGCGGTTGAGTTCGAAGTCCGCAAGGGCCCCAAGGGCCTGCAGGCGGAGAGTGTAGTCGCCCTCTAGCCAGGGACCGGGCGGGCCGGATGCCTCCGGCCCGCCCAATTTTCTTCGCAGGTTTTAGCGAGTGGATCCAAGGAGGAAACAGTGCACATTCTTCCCGAAGGGCAGTTCCTCAAGCACCAGCAGTACGGCCTCGGCATCGTGATGGAATCCGACAACGACCGCACCATGATTGATTTTGAAACGGCGGGCAAGAAGCTCTTCGTCACCAGCATCATGTCCGCGGAGCTGATCGGCGAAGCCCCGGCCGGCCCCAGCCGACTGAAGCGCCGCCGCAAGTCCACGGCCAAGAAGGCCGCAGCCGGGCGCAGGTAGGCCACACCCTCCCTTTTTTCTCAACAATTTCTCAACATTCTTTCTCCAGCCCCCAGTCCCACAAGGGCCGGGGGTTTTGTTTGTGTGGACAATTCTGCTCGGCGCGGAGCTCAACGCTTTACTCCGTCATCCTCAGCGCCCCCAACGAGGGTGGGCGATCAAAGATTCCGGCCTTGCCGGAAAGGATCGCAACGTCTAGCAGGCTGCTGAAAAATCCGACTCTGCTATTCTGAGTCCCGGCCTGGCCGGGACGAAGAATCCCTCTTTGCACTTGTAGAAACATAAGAACAAGAGAGATTCTTCGGGCGGGCACAAACCGCCGGCCCTCAGAACGACACGTTGCAGCAGTTTTTCATCACCCTGCTGGTGCCGCTGAGTGGGCGGGCCACCCGCCCAAAGGGTCAAGCGCTTTTGGCTTTGGCCAACTCCGGGGAAACGCCGAGCTGCTGAAACATTCCCAGGGTATCCCAGTTTGTCCAACTCTCCTGGATCTTTCCCCCGCTGACACGCAGGATGTCGACGCCAGTCACTGTCGCTGCCTTGCCGGTGGGGCCGAGGTTGCCCAGAGTGCCGTTATTGGTGCCGCGACCTGTCCAGCGGATGACCACCCGATCGCCTTCGGCCACCAGATCCTCGATGGTGCAACGGACGTCGGGGAAGGCCGTGCGGTACATGGTCACGACTTGTTTCAGCGCCGTCGGTCCGGGTCCGAAATCCGGGGTCAGGGGATCGAGGTTGCGCCAGACGAAGTCACTCGCGCAAATCTCGTCGGCGATGCCCAGGTTCCCCGGGTTCCAGATCTCCTCCCGAAAACGGCGGGCGATCATCTTGTTTTCTTCAGACATTAGATTACCTCCTTAAGGATTTAGAGACTGTCGGTTTAGAGAGAGACGACTGTGTTCCTACACTGCGCGATCGCGCGGAGCAACCTTCGATCTGGATCTTGGCCGTTCGCGATCTGCAAGGCGTGGATTCTGCTCCGGGAGGCTTGTGGAAATCAAGTGGCATCATTCCGAGTTGGAACCGCGCTTCAGCCTCACACCACCCCTCCTGTTCACTGAGAAACATACGACGATGAGAGGTCGAGGATGCCCCACCCTTTTCAGTGCGAGGAGTGTGTTAGGCTTTCGACCGGGCCGCGGCTGCGCTGACGGCGGTGCAGGCGGCAAGCTTTGTGCTGCAGGAGCACTGGGAACAGTGGCGGCTGCGGCGGGATTTGGCCTGGCAAGTGTGAAGGGAGAACGCCAATGATGCAGTGGCTCTATTTCCTGTTGATCGGGGCGGTAGCCGGCTGGCTGGCCAGCCGCACGATGAAGGGGCGCGGGTTCGGGATGTCGGGCAACATGGTGGTGGGCGTGATCGGCGCGGTCGGGAGCGTTATGTTGCTGGACGCGGCGGGCCTGGGCGTCTCCGGTTTGCTTTCGCGGCTGGTGATGGCCACAGTGGGGGCGCTGGTGCTGCTGTGGTCGCTGGGAATGGTGCGGCGGATTCCGTGAGCGCCGCGCCGGGAGGACAGAGATGAAGGGACTGACAATTCTGGGAGCCGTGCTGGTGCTGGCGGGCTTGCTCGCGCTGGTCTATCCGAACGTACCGACGGGCACGAAGAAGGACGTGGTCAAGATCGGGCCCATCGAATCCACGATCGAGACCAAACAGTATTACGTGGTGCCGCCGGTGGTGGCCGCGCTGGTGCTGGCGGGAGGCGTGGCGCTGGTGGTGGTTTCTCGCATCAAAGAAAAGGAGTAGAACTACGAGGTGCGCCGCTCGATGACCATCAACGACAACCCTTCGCAATCCGACCGCAAAGGCATCCTGGCGCTTTCGGGCCTGGCCGCGTTTATTGCCGGGCTGTGCTGCATGACGCCGGTGGTGCTGGTGCTCTTGGGCATTTCGACGCTGGCGGCCGCCAACGACTTGGGCAACGTCCTCTACGGCGAGCACCGCTGGGCCTTCCGGCTGGTGGCACTTGGCGCGCTGGCGGCGGCGCTGGTGGTGTACTTCCGTCGGCGGGGCGTGTGTACACTGGACCAGGCGCGGCGCGAGCGCAACCGCATCGTCAACACGTCGCTGGTGGTGCTGATCGCCGCCACCGGCCTCTACCTGCTGTGGAATTACGTCGCCGTCCACTACTGGGGCATTGCGGTTGGATTGCCGTGGTCGCAGTACGACGATGAGCGCTGGGCGCTGCCGCTGGCCGGCGTCTCGATTGCTGCCGCAGTGGTTCTCTATTTTGTGTTGTTCCGAAAGTCCCGCCGGGGAACGTAACCGCAGAATTCCTTGCACGAAAATGCGTAGGGGCGTCCCGACACGCCGGAATGCAGACAGATGACCATACGCCTCAATGCGGGATTGGGCACGCGTAGGCGCTGGCTCTAGCCGGTCCTCTTTGCCCTTACGGCTGGAAGAAGCCGAGGTTGTTGCTGGGGAACTGCGACAGGTTGGGGAAGATGGAGTTCAAGTCGGCCGGCGGCACGCCGAACCAGCGGGCCAGCGTGGCGCCGAACTGGTCCACCGAGGTCGAGGGGATCCAGCGGCCCAGCGATGAGGAGTCCTCCGACAGCGGATCGGTGCCGCCGAGGACAAACTTGGGCATGCGGCCGTAGAGGTTGCCGCCGAGCACCGCCCCGCCCATGACCATCTGATGCACGAATGAGCTTCAAGCGCTTCTGGTTCACCGACCTCAGCCAAATCTCCCTTGACCAGCCCGAAAGGATTCTCAGCCAGATTTTCTTGACTCCCAAAGACCACACAGGCGGGGCTCTTTACAGTTTCTGCGACTAACGCTTGAATACGCTCTGGGAGAGCACAATCATTTTCCCCCGGCTTTCCTTTCCTGCCGCCTCCAGCGTTGATCCGCTGTGCAGCCGTGGATGAGATTCGAGCAACATCTCTCCGTCGCTTGCACGATGGTAAGGTATCGGCCTAGCGTGGAGAGTTTGTTAGACCGGACGCGAACTGGCACTTTCTCTCTCAAGCCGGTTTGTCTGGACGGAAAGTCAGGGGGCTCTCCCTTTTCTTCGCATGCACGGTTGGTTCACGCGCAGTTCCCCGGGATTCACCCCCACAATGGAATCTTCCGATGCGAATGCGGGGGTGGCCTGCACCTTACCAGCGAACTTGTCGGTAGTGGGTCACTCTGAACTAGGAGGAAAGTAGAAGTCCCAGCAGAGCCAGTAGTCTACGATGGTTCGCACGATCGTGATTACCATCAGAACGATTATTTTGGGCTGGAAAGGAAATGTCACAACCAAGATCGCAATCAGTATTGCAAAGAGATTGATAGCCGACCACCTGCGCACATGCGATTTTTGGCCTGGAAAGTGAATCGTATGAGAAATAACTCCCCATAACATGTCAACTGAAAGCAAGAAGGCGAGAGCAATGAAGCTGTAAATTCCAGACCTCAGAGACCAACCAGCCGCGAAAAGTAGGCTAGCCTCGATAAAGAATGCCGCAAAGTCCAACAAAATGCCGCCTTGCGCCACGGCACTTTTCTTTTCCAGATAACACCGATCGAGATGTCGGTTCATTCCGTGCCAGAAAGGCACAAGAGTTACCAGAAGTGCTATGAATGCGGGCAGTCCAACTAGGATTTGGTCAGGCTCGAGAAACGTTCCACGAACAGGATCCTTCAGGAGGCTCTGAATAGCCTGCGCGATCGCGAGCGCGATGACAACCGCATAGATCTTTTGGAGGCTATCGACTGACCGTACGTTTATTCGTTCGGCCTCGCTACTCATGCTTTTGCCTTCTCCTCGTTTGATTTCGTGAAGTGCTTCGTTAGTTCTTCGATTTCCGTAAAAACTGGTATTCCCAGCGTTCGGGCGAGATCGACCTCATTGTCGGCACCACTTGATAATCCTGGCAGACGGAGCACAGCTTCGCAGAAAGGTAGGAACTGTGCGTCTAGGTCCAGCCAGAATTCATATGGGCGCGGGAAAAGCATGTGCCAAAAGTGGGTTGCATGCGGCACAAACGGAGCAAAGCCCAAGTCGGCAAGTCGATTCGCGGCTTCGTAGGCGTTACGAACATTGATGGCAACATCGCCCTTCGTGTATGGACCAGCGACGTAGACGCGGGCAATCATCGCTCCTCCCCGAAGGGCTTCATTATGCCCCGCCTAGCTCAGATCGAGGTATTATCCGCCATCTGACTTCATTTTCTGGATAGCATAAAGAAATACGCCAGATCATACCATACAGCAAAGGCGAGCGAACCAATTCGGTACGGGTCAAAGTGACCCAGTACCAACTTGTCGGTAGTGTCGCCTTCCGCTTAAAAGCACGCCAGATTTCTTTTTGCTCCCCCATCCCGCGTAACCTTTGCTCACTTGGGGATAAGTGGAATGGCGTCAGCTTGTCGCAATCCCTATAATTTACGACAAGTACTCCCTCTATGCCCTACCAATACAGGCGAGAACCACTCACCCAGGAGGAAGCAAACTGGCTGGCGAATGCCTGTGAGACTCACGAAGAAAAACTTGTTGTGTGGACACTGCTTGACACCGGCCTCAGAGTCTCCGAACCGGTGATGGAGAGGGCTGCCAGTGCCAGAATCGCCAAGAATTTATGCTGGGGCATGACCACCTCCGGGCAGTAGTTCCTCAAACCCCACTGCCGGGGAAAAGTTGCGCATTTTCCGGGCCGCTTACCGTACTGATTCCAAGTGCCTGGGGGACAATCCTGAACCGGGCTAACCAAATCCTAACACCGCCCGCCCTGGGTGACAACTGTACTAAAGGAGAGGGAAAGGACGGGAGGTGGGCCTGGCCGCGGCGTACAGCCGCCGCTCGGGTTTCTGTCAGGGTTAGCTAATGGGGTGTATACTTCTGCCCAGGCGCGCGGGCGCAAGTCCTTCCTGAACGGGTCCGAAGTGTCCGACGCATTCAAAGCGGAGCGCTACCGCATCGAGCGTGAGATCGGTCGCGGAGGCATGGGCCGCGTCTTCCGCGCGCAGGACACCCGCCTGGGCCGCACCGTCGCCCTGAAGATGCTCCCTGCCGAGGTCGCCCAGAACGCCGACCTGCGCCGCCGGCTGAAGACTGAAGCGCAGGCCGCCTCGGCTCTCTCCCACCCGTGCATCGCCGTAGTCCACGACTTCGTCGAGCACGACGGCGAATGTTTCATCGTCTTCGAGTTCGTCGAAGGCGCGACACTGCGCGAGATGATGGCTCGCGAGCGCCTGGCCGCTCGCGAGATTATCCTCATTGGGCTGCAGATTTCTGATGGCCTTGCCTGCGCGCACGACCATGGCGTCATCCATCGCGACCTCAAGCCGGAGAACATCATGCTCGTCCCCGGCCCCGAGCCGCCCGGGCGCGTGAAGATCCTCGACTTCGGCCTGGCCAAGATCCACGCGGCGCAGGCGGTGACCGCCGGCAGCACCACCGTCGGCGAGGCCACCACCCGTTCCACCTCTGCGGGCATGATTGTCGGCACGGTGCACTACATGGCCCCGGAGCAGCTCGAAGGCCGCCCCGTAGACCACCGCACCGATCTCCACGCCCTCGGCGTCGTGCTCTATGAGCTGGCCGCCGGCGCGCATCCCTTTGCCGCAGGCACGCCTGCCTCCACCATCGCCAACATCCTTCGCCAGGAGCCACGGCCCGTCCTTGAGCACAACGCCGTCGCCCCGCCCGAGCTCGACCGCATCGTCCGCAAGTGTCTTCGCAAGCGGCCCGAGGAACGCTACCCTTCGGCGCGCGACCTTCATGCCGACCTCACGCACCTGCACCGCGAGCTGGCCGGCGGATCAGGCGCCGCGTCGCGCGCACCGGCCCGCCCTGCGCCCAGCCCCCCGATCACAATCTCGCGCACGATGGCCCGCGTCCTGCTGATGGCCATCAGTATCGGTTACCTCTTGATGTACGGGATCGTGCTCTTCAAGGTGCACGACGTCTTCCGCGTGGCGCGGGAGCTCTACCACTTCGAGGCGGGCGCGATCCTGCTGACCATCGTGGCCGTGTGCGGCGTCGCCGTGCGGCTCTACTTGCAGTCCGCTGTCTCCTTCGACTACGCCGATCTCGGACAGAAATTCCGCTGGCTCTTCCCGCTGATTCTCCTGCTCGACGAGGCCTGGGCGTTCACGCCGCTCCTTCTGCTCGGTCAGCTCACGGGGCTGGCAATTGTCTGCTCGGCGGCGCTGGCCTTTTCGCCGTTCTCCCAGCGCCATCTCGTCAATGCCGCCTATGGCCCCCGCGGCGGGCGCATCTCTTCAGTGCAGCCGCGCAACAGCCTCTGACCAATCGCCGCAGGTCAGCACGGCAACGCGCCCGGAAAAAACTTTTAGAATTCAATTGACACGCCGCGCAACCCTCCGCATAATTATGCAGTCTTATGTATATTATTGAACCCGGGAGCTTCCCGTGGGCATGCACAAACGCTTCCGGCAAGGACAGATCCTGAAAGTGATCGCCAGCGAACCCATTTCGAGCCAGGACGAGCTGCGCCGCCGGCTGACGCACCTGCACGTCCGCGTCACCCAGGCCACCCTCTCGCGCGACCTGCACGAGCTGAAGCTGGTGAAGACCACCGAGGGCTACAAGCCGCTCGCGGCCGCCCAGGAAGAGATCGCCGCGCTGCCGCCGCTGGCGCGCGCGCTGCGCGAGTACCTGCTCGACTTCCGCCCGGCCTTCAACCTGCTCGTCCTGAAGACGCCGCCCTCCGGCGCGCAGCCGCTGGCCGCCGCCGTGGACGCCGAGCGCTTCAAGGAAGTGGTCGGCACGATCGCCGGCGACGATACCGTCCTGATCATCACGCCTTCCCGCGCGGCGCGCGCGGCCGTCCAGAAACGAATGGAGGACCTGCTCCGATGACGCCTGACCCATGGCGCCCCGGTCGCGAAACGGCCGGGACGCCGAAACCCCGGGTCGCCGTCGTCGGGGCAACGGGCTACGCAGGTGGTGAGCTGGCCCGGCTCCTGCTTCGGCATCCCCGAATCGAGAAACCGATTTTCTTTTTGCGCGACGGCCACGCAAACGTGCGCTGCCTCACCGAAGTCTTCCCGCAACTCCGCGGCTGGGGCGAGGCGCCGTGTCGGCCGTTTTCCGTCGAAGCCGTCGCGAAGAGCGGCGCGCAAGTGGCGTTCCTGGCGACTCCGCATGAAGCTTCGCTCGAAATTGTCCCTGCGCTGCTCGCTGCCGGCCTGCGCGTGGTGGACCTGAGCGGCGCCTTCCGCTTCCGCAAGCCGGACACTTTTTCCACCTGGTACAAGCTCCCCGCGCCCCCGCGCGACCTGCTCAACGAAGCCGTGTACGGCCTGCCCGAGCTTTACGCCGACGAACTCGCGCACGCGCGTCTTGTCGCTAATCCCGGCTGCTACCCCACGTCCGTCATTCTCGGCCTGCGTCCGCTCGTTGAATCCGGCTGGATCGCTCGCAGCCGCGGCGTGGTGTGCGACTGCAAGTCCGGCGCAACGGGCGCCGGCAAAGAGCCGAGGCGCGAGCTGCACTTCGCCGAAGTGGACGAAAACTTCCGCGCCTACAGCCTCTTCAGCCACCGGCACACGCCCGAAGTCACCGATCACCTGGGCCTGGCGAGCGGCGATGTGATTTTCTCAACGCACCTGCTGCCTCTCGCGCGCGGCATTCTTTCCACTCTCTACGTCTGGCTCGACGAGCCGCGCCCCGCCGCCGAAATCGAATCGCTCTATCGCCGCGCGTACGCCGGGAGGCCGATGGTGCGCATTTGGCCGGCGGGGTATCTGCCGGAGCTGCAGCACGTGACGCACACAAATTTTTGCGACATCGGATTTGCGCTCGACCCGTCGGGCGAGCGGCTGGCCGTGGTCTCCTGCCTCGACAATCTGGGCAAGGGCGCCGCGGGCCAGGCAGTGCAAAACTTGAACGGCATGTACGGATTCGAGGAGGCCACCGCACTCACATGAGACTCGTCGTGAAAATTGCCGGAGCTTTGCTGGACGACACTGCCGCGGTGCGCAACATCGCGCGTCAGGTGGCCGAGCTGGCGCAAGCCGGTCACGAACTGCTCGTCGTCCACGGTGGCGGAAAAATCTTCACCGCCGCGCTTGCGCAGATGGGCATCGAAAGCCGCTTTGTTGCCGGCCTGCGCGTCACCGACCGCGCCACGCGCGACGTTGCCGTGATGGTCCTGGGTGGCGTGCTCAATAAACGCCTCGCCGCGGCCATTTCCGAAGCCGGACAGCCCGCCGTCGGCGTTTCCGCCGGCGACGCCGCCTGCTTCCTCGCCGAGCCGCTCGTCCACGACGAAGCCGTCGGCAGCCTGGGCTTTGTCGGCTACCTCACCGGCGTCAACCTCGAATTTCTCGAATCGCTGTGGCGCGCGGGAATTGTGCCGGTAGCGTCGTGCCTGGGCCTCGGCGCCGATGGCGAGCTGTACAACATCAACGCCGACCACATGGCCGCCGCCTCGGCCGAGTTCATCCACGCCGACCGGCTCGTCTACCTCACCGACGTCGCCGGCGTGCTCGACGGCGAAAAAGTGCTTAAGTCCGTCTCCACCGGCGAGCTCGACGACATGGTGCGCAGCAATAAAGTGAGCGGCGGCATGGTGCTGAAGCTAGAAGCCTGCAAGCGCGCGCTGGGCGCGGGCGTCAGCCAGGTACGCATCGTCGGTGGCACTCGCCCGAAGGCGCTGCTCAACGCCGCGAACGGCGGCCGCTCCACCGGCACGCGCGTCCTGCCCATGTTCCCGGTCGAGCGC
>CAZHLD010000049.1:0-23445 GCA_964533185.1 uncultured Acidobacteriaceae bacterium
GCGCCGCGCAACCGCGGCAGGCGGATCTGGTCGAGCGTGCCCCCGAGCGTGGTTCAATGCTTCCGTACGGTGTACCCCCAGCGGTACACCTTCTCGCCCCGCTGGCGCGCCTCGGCCACCCGCCGGTCGCGTTCGGCCCCGAGCAACCCCTCGATGGTGCGCCGGAGCTGCTCCTAAACGCTCTGCTGCACCTCGTTCCACGCTGGCTCGAACAAATCCCGCAGTGTTAGTCGGCCCTCTAGGGATAGCATGTTGGGTGTCTCCTTTTTGCCCCCGGCTAGGGGCAGAAAATCCGGAGACACCCTTTTCCTTCTCTAGCCAGCTTTCAACAGAAAATCCTACAGACGGGCAGGATCACGAAACCCGAAGTTCGCTCCCGTAAGGGCAAGCCCTGTAACGGCGGGTTTGTCCCGCCGCACAATGCCCGGCGTGAAGATAGCGGGAGGAATCCGCCTCTACACGGCGAGAACGGCGAGCAGGCGGTCGAGGTCGCGCGAGGAGTTGTAGAGGTGCGGGGCGATGCGCAGGGCGCCTTCGCGCAAGCTGACGAAGACCTTTGTCTCGCGCAGCCGCTCGTACAGCGCGCTGGTCTTCTCCGCCGAGCGGGCAGCAATGCAGAGGTAGGGCCCGCGCGCTGCGGGTTCGGCCGGGCTGGCCAGGACGCAGCGGTCCAGCGGCAAGCGCTCGACGATCTCGGCCATCAGTCGCTGGTTGTGCTGCCAGACGGTCGCGACGCCGGTCTGCACCAGAAACTCGAGCGATGCCTGCATCGGTGCCAGGTTGAAGAAGCTACCCGTTTCCGGCGCATCCCACCGGCGCGCTCCGGCCGCCGGACGGCATCCGGTCATGGTCAGCGTATGGAACTGCGCTGCACCTTCGAGGGCCATCCAGTAGCACGGTGCCGGGCGCATGCGCTCGATGACATCGTTACGTGCCCAGAAGAAGCCGGTGCCGTAGGGGCTAAGCAGCCATTTGTAACCTGAGGAAACCACGAAGTCGGCACCCAGGGCGGCCACGTCCATCGGCATCGCTCCGGCACACTGGCTGGCGTCAAGCAGCAGCAGCGCGCCGCGATCGCGACAGGCACGGGCAAGCTGCGCAGCGTCAAGACGTGTGCCATCGTCGAAGCGCACCAGACTGGTCGAGACAATCTTTGTCCGTGGACCCATCTTCGCGAGAAAATCCTCCGCGCCGAGGAAGCGGCCCTTCGGCTCAACGAGCTTGACCTTGAGTCGCCCGGCCTGCGCCAATGGCATCCACGTTGAGAAGTGTGCCGGGAATTCGCCCCGGGCAATCAGGACGTCGTCGTTCGGCTGCCAATCGAAGCCGTTCGCCACCGCCGCCAGCCCCGCCGAGGCACCTGTGGTGAGGGCAATCTCTTCCGGCTTGCCGCCAATGATCTGCGCCAGCAGCGCGCGGATGCGGTCGGGCAGCTCGAAGTAGGCCGAATCGGGTAGCTGGTGCGGAAACTTCTTCCATTCAAGCGCTGCCTGCGCCGCCCGAATCGCCACCCGCGGCAGCGGCCCCTGCCCCGCAGTGTTTAGGTAGGCGACATCCTCGAAATCAAACCACGCCGAACGAAAATCCACGTCGTCTCCCCCTGTGGAATCGTTGATTCGCTCAAGACTGGCGACGTGAAGCCGTCGCCTCGGCTAGAAATGCTGGCGCAAATCACGAAAACTGGCCAGGACCATCAGTTTGCCCGTACCGGTCTGCAAGGCCGTTTGTTCGAGATTCCAGGTGGCTGAGTGTGGAATGAAAACCGCGTTCAGGCCGCATGCGAGCGCAGGATTGATGTCGCTGCGCGGGCTATTGCCCACCATCCAGCCGAGAGACTTCACGATATGGTGCTTGCCGACCAGCTCCTGGTAGGTGGCCACGTCTTTTTCGAGCACAATCTCGATCGCCTCGAAAAAACCCTGCAAGCCCGATCGCTCCACTTTGGCCGCCTGCTCGGCCGGCTGGCCTTTCGTAAATAGGATCAGGCGGTGGCGGCGAGAAAGAAACGCCAGCGTTTCCGGGACGCCGTCGAGCAGTCGCGGCGGAGTGCGTTCGAGTGCATCCACCATGCTCTTAATGTGCACGACGACTTCGCGCCGGGCCATATGGCCGGCCAGTTTCAGATAGGTCTCCTCGAGCGAGCGTCCAAAGCTGCGCACGCCGTAGCCATGCTGGCGGATGTTGCGCCGTTCGGTCTCGTTGAGGATCCGGCGGGCGTACTCCCTCGAGTAGCCCAGCGGCTCGACCTGGGTGATGAAATCTTCGATGGTATGATCGAAGAAGACGTTGTTTTCCCAGAGTGTGTCGTCGGCATCAATCAGCAGCGTGTGGCGCGACATGAAAACTCAAGAACCGTAAGGTGAGGTTCGCCCGCCTCTACGCCTTGGGAGAAGCGATGGCCAGCCTCTCCAAGATGCCCCGGGCGATCTGTTGCGTCTCGCCGAAGTGCGAGAGGTAGCTCTGGAACTCGCGGTTGAGGTCCAGAGCGTGGTCCGGGTCGAGCCTGGCGCGCAGAATCATGTCGCGCAGGCGAACCGGGTGTGGCAGCACGGCATCTTCGTTCAACTCCTCAAGCGCTGTCCTGGCATCGAAGTGATCCATGGCAGACCTCCCCGTCCCAATCGGGAAGTGACATTGTACAGCGTTTCGGCGAGGGCGCGGCGAAAGGTAGGTGTTAGGCAAGAAGACTGCGTAGAGCCGATGATGGTGGGTCAGGCGGGACTGGGGAGGAATTCGTAGCGTTCGATTTTGGCGGCAACGCCGCGGCGTCCGTTTGGCTCGGGGTTGTTCTCGACCCGCACGACCTGGCCGAAACAACGGATATGGACGTCACCGGCGAGCGTGATTTCCTTTGGAAGCGTGAGGACAAACTCGATCTCGCTGCCGATGTCGTAGAAAGTGTCGATCAGAAAAAAAAGGCCCCGGAAGCTGACATCACGGGTCTGGCCAAGTTTGTCCACCGTGCCATTGGGTCCTGCAGACTTAACGGTCAAAGGAAGTGCCATGTTAAAGCGCCGTGAGGCCCGGCGTTCGATTCCGTTAGCCATTGCTCCCCCGGAAGTGGGCGTCCCAAGTTTCGGTAACGCTAACACCGATAGTCCCCCAGCGCAATCGGGAAATCAAGCGGCGCGCGAGGCAATTCCGGTGCGGCAGACTCGGGCGTCCTGTGATTCCCAGTACGCTTGGTACTCGCCGCAGCACAGCCCGGGGCATTTCACTTTGACTGCCCGTCGGATGACGCCTAGGATTCGGTCAGATGATCCTTGCAGCCGCAGGTCCGCCGCTCGTGGCTGAGCAGCGCAAGTACTCCCGCGTGCAACTGAACCTGCCCGTTCGCCTGCGCTGGCGGACTCCCTTCGGGCTCACGACCGAGGTGAGCGAGACGCTGGATGCCGGCCGGGGCGGCTTACTGATCTATCGCGCTCAGGTCTGTGCGCCGGGCACGACGCTCTGGGTAACGTTTCCCTTCGACCCAGAGATCCGCTTCAGCCAGCCGGAGACGCCGGCACGAGTAACCCGCGTGAAGGCCACACCTTCGGGCGGTCACCTGGTGGCCATCGTGTTTGAGTCTCTTCCACAGCCCGCGACCGAGACCCCCGGCCGGCGAAATCGTCGCGCCTGCCGCCGGACAAGGCTGGCACTGCCGATGCGAGTACGGCCGGTGGGCTTTCCGTGGGCCGAAGAGACGATGGCCATCGATCTGTCCGAGGATGGCGCGCTCTTTGGCACCACGCGGGTGTATCAGTTTGGCGACGAGGTCCGAGTGAAGCTAGAGAACGGCCCCTGGCCCAGCCGAAGCGGAAGTGAAGAGATTGCAGCCCACATCGTGCGCGTCTCCAGATTGCCAGACACTTTGGAGCAACGCGTGGCCATCTACCTGACGCGGAAGGATGACACCGGCAGGTGAGTCAGGTCTTCCATCGCAGCTTTTTCCTCGAGGGCCCGGCTGGAAGGCTCGAAGCCCTTCTGTGGACCTCGCCGAAACTGGAGGCGCCACTGGCCGCGCTGGTCTGCCATCCGCACCCACTCTTCAGTGGAACAATGCACAACAAGGTGGTGTTCCACGTGGCCCGTACACTTCACCGGGTGGGACTACCGGTCTTGCGGTTCAACTTTCGCGGAGTCGGCTTGAGCGAGGGCACGTATGACGCCGGCCGAGGCGAAGGCGACGATGTGCGGACCGCGCTGAATTACCTGGCAGAGCAATGCCCTGGCAGGCCACTGCTGGTGGCTGGGTTCAGCTTTGGCTGCTGGGTCGGCCTGCGGACCGGCTGCGGGGATGAACGCGTGACCGAACTGGCCGGCCTGGGCCTGCCGGTCAACAACACCGACATGACGTTTCTTCACAAGTGCGCGAAGCCCAAGATTCTTTTGCAGGGCGGACGTGATCAGTTTGGTTCGCGCGAGAAGGTCGAGCAACTGATCAAAAGCGTGCCGGAGCCTAAGCGCACGGTGTTTGTCGAGGAGGCCGACCACTTCTTCGCTGGCAAGCTCGATGAGGTGGACGCCGCCTTGCGGGGTTGGCTCGTCGAGCGGCACCCTGAGCTGCAATCCTGATTGGGCTGAATCGGCTGGGACTGTGCGCCGCAGGGTGAGAATGATCAAGCGGATTCGCGGCGCTCGAACAGGCGGGTGAACTGCTCCTCTGTGGCTGGGGCAATACCGACCAGCTTCAGGTTCTCGCGGACGTGCTCGACGCGGCTCATGCCCACTAGCGCTGTCGCAATGCCTGGAGCCGAGCGGGCAAACTGAAGCGCCCGCTGCAAGTCGTTTTCCAACCCCAGCGAATCGGCGATGAACTTGGGAAGGTTTCGCGTCAACCGACCCTGGTTGAGCGAGGCGCTGGTGATCAAGGTGATGTCCAGCGCGTGAGCGACCTCGATCATGGGCAGTAGCCGGTCGCCCAGCGACTGATTGGCCAGAGTGAGCGCTTGCGTAATGCCCAGGTTGAAGGGGAGCTGCACGAAGCGGAAGTGGTGCTTATCGCCCGCGATCTCCCGAGCGAAAATTTCCATTTCGGCGAGGGAGAGCGAATCTGGCGCGTCCTGCGGCTGGCGGAAGGCGTTCCACGTGGCCAAGCCGTAAAATCGGATCGTTCCCGCCTCCACCGCAGATTCCAGAAACTCAAACGCAGCACGCACGCGGCGGTTGAACTCTTCGCGCGGAACCTCGCCCAACTGCGTTTCCGGGTTGTGAAGATAATAAACGTCAATGCACTCGACGCCCAGATTGCGGAGGCTGCAATTGAGCTGGTCTTCGAGGAACCGCGGCGACATCGCATGGCAGCCGGCGGCAACGTCTTGGGGCCGCAAGATGCCGGTCTGGATGAATTTGCGGGAGAAGTAGGCGCTCGGGTCAGCAGGCATCTCGCCATCAGGTGTGAGGAACCCGCCTTTGGTGCAGAGCACCAACTCCTCGCGAGCGGTCCCTGCAGCAGCAAGTTTCTGCAGGGCGGCGCCAACCGAGCGCTCGCTGCGCTGGAAGCGATAATTGATGGCCGAATCGACTACATTGATGCCGCCGGAGACAGCCGCAACGACGGCATCTGTGTAGGCCTGATCGGTGGCAGAGTCCGGCTCACCCAGATAGGTGCCGATCCCAAAGGAGGAGAGCAACAAACCCTGTTGAGCGCGGAAAAAACCAGCCGCGGCGCGATCGGCAAATCGAGTGGCGCATCGACGAGTTCCTTCAGGAGTGGCGAAAGCCGACATCAGGCCTCACGAGAGCCCCAGGTTGAGACAGACGAGGGAGTATAGCAGCGAAGAGCGTGGGGACATAAAATCGCCGCTACGTTTCAGGAGCCAGAAGGCGGGAACAGGCGCGCAGAATGCGACGATAAGGCCAGAGCGTTCCCGCCGAAGCGCTTGAAGTGCCGCCACTACACTGCGGAGAAAAAATCTCGCCCAGACGCGGGTTGCCGTAGAACCAGCGCGTCAGGAGCGCCAGGTGGTCGGCGAGAGTCTCCTCCGGGCGCGCGCGAGGCAGGGTCGCAGACTTCTCGCCGTCCGATGAGGACGTGTCCGGCGGCGGACCGGCAGAGGCTTCCAGGTGTTCGCGCAATATGGCTTCCACTGAGCGCGGCTTGCTGGACAGTTCGTCGAAGCGCAAGAAGAATGGGTCACAAATCCGCCCGCCGCGAACAGCAAATACGGCGACAGTGTTCTCCTCGGCAGCCGGCTGGAGAACAACGGCATCCAGCTCGTCCAGTTTGCGCGGCAACTCGGGCAAGCCGCGCAGCACTTCGGAGAGTTTTTCGAGTCTGCGATGGACAGAGGCGGCGCGCTCGAAGTCGAGTACTTGACTGGCTGCCTCCCGCTCGCACACCCATTCGGATTGCAGGCTGGCGCCGGAGGAAGCGAGAAAATGCGCAACCCGAACCGTTTCAACCTCGTACTCCGACTGGGAACAGCCGGCGAAGCAAGGAGCGAGGCACATCTTCATCTCAGAATAAATGCAACCGGGAAAGGACGGGTCCCGGCGGATTTTGATTTGGCAGCGGCGAAGCTTGAAAAGATTGAGAAACTCGTTGGAGAAGGCTTCCGCAACCCGCCGCGAAGGAAAGGGGCCGAAATAAAAGCCGCCATCGGCGAGAATGCGACGGGTGACGTAGCAGCGCGGGTATTCATTGGACAGGTTGACCTTGAGCAAGGCCGGTGGCCGAAGGCGGAGGAGATCGCGGTAGCGGCGCGGGAAGAGCTGGCGTGCCTGTTGGTAAAGGACGAGATTTTGCTCGAAGGGCGAACCGGTCAGGCGGTAGCGGACCCGGGCGGCGAGTTCGCGGAGGTTGAGGCGCTTTGAGAGAGTTTCGGGAGCGCGGAGGAGGCGTTCGAGCCGACGGCGCATGTCAGCCGTGCGCACAAGATAGGGCTCGGCACCCGGCTGGTGTAGTTCGACAACAAAGACGGCCGGGCGTGACGGAAGGGCCGAGAAGAACTCGTCTTCGCGAGACGGGTCGAAGGCGAGTGCGCAATCGAGCGCGAGCATGGGAAGAGAATACTGAAAACAGAGAGGACTGAACAGAAGAAGGAGAACGAACAATCGAATTCAAAGACTTGAGGTTGCCGCTACATGGATTTCAGGACCCAGGCTGCGATCACGAGGCGCTGGATTTCGCTAGTGCCTTCGTAGATTTCGGTGATGCGGGCATCGCGGTACATCCGCTCGACGGGATATTCGCGGCTGTAGCCATAGCCACCATGAATTTGGATCGCCTTGTGGGTGACCCGTGTGGCCATTTCACTGGCAAAGAGTTTGGCCATGGCCGCATCCATGCTGAAGCGTGCGCCGGAATCCTGCTTCCACGCGGCCTTGCGGGCCAGCAGGCGGGCGGCGTCAATTTCCGTGGCCATATCGGCCAGCATGAACTGGATGGCTTGGAACTGCGAAATCGGGTGGCCAAAGGCCATGCGTTGCTGAGAATAAGACAGTGCGGCGTCGAACGCACCCTGGGCAATGCCGACCGCTTGCGCAGCGATTCCGATGCGTCCGCCATCGAGCGTAGAAAGCGCGACTTTGTAGCCTTCGCCTTCGTTGCCAATGCGGTTTTCGACCGGGACTTCGCACTCAGTGAAAGATAGTTCGACACAGGCGGTGGCATTGATGCCGAGTTTTTTTTCTTCCTTGCCGACCTTGAAGCCGGGTGTGCCGCGCTCGACGACCAGCGCCGTGATGCCCTTCTCTCCCGTTGAAGGATCGGTATTGACGTACACGATGGCGGCATCGGCGGCACCACCATTGGTGATCCAGGCCTTGGTGCCGTTGACGACGTAACGATCGCCTTTGCGAATGGCTCTGGTGGTCAGTGCGGCAGCGTTCGAACCGGCCTGCGGCTCGGTGAGCGCGTAACAGCCGATTTTTTCACCGCGGGCGAAGGGCACGAGAAACCGCTGCTTCTGCTCTTCAGTCCCGAAGCGATCGATGGGATCGCAGTAGAGCGAGTTTTGAACGGAGAGGATCACTCCGGTGGAGGCACACACGCGAGAAATCTCCTCGACCACGATGGCGTAACTGATGTGGTCGAAGCCCGCACCACCATATTTTTCCGAGATTGAGACGCCGGTTAGACCCAGCTCGGCAGCCTTGCGAAAGGAATCCCGTGGAAAATGGCCGGTCTCATCCAGCTCACGGGCGAGCGGCTTGACTTCCACCGCAGCGAAGTCGCGGACGGTCTGCTGGAGCATTTTCTGTTCTTCGGTGAGATCCAGATGCACGGAACCACTCCCGGTTACGGGTGCAGGCTTTCAATTGAACACCGGATTCTACAGTAGAGCGGCGGCAGTGTCAGCAAGCTGAAGCGGAAGAGAAAAACATTACTGGCTAGGAGGCCAGTGAACGGCCGAGCTTTTCAAACGTGAGACTGAGGTCTTCGGGCTCGAGACGGGTTTCGCCGACTGCGGTCATGAAGTTGGTATCGCCGGTCCAGCGGGGCAGCACATGGAGATGAACGTGACCGGCCACGCCGGCACCAGCGCAGCGGCCGATGTTCATGCCCAGGTTGAAGCCCTCGGGATGGTAGTTTGCAGCGATTGCGGCTGCGACTCGCTGGGCGAGGTGCATCATTTCGGCGAGCGTAGGCGGGTCGCAGCCGCCCAAGTCGGCGATATGAGCGAAAGGCACGATCATTACGTGGCCGGTCGTGTAGGGAAAGCGGTTCAGGATGACGAAGTTGTGCTTACCGCGGAGAACGATGAGGGCCTTCTGATCGTCATCCATTCCCAAGGCATCGCAGAAAATGCAGCGGTCGTCCTTCGAGGCCTCAGAAATGTATTTATAGCGCCAAGGGGAGCATACGTAGTCCATAAAGGAGGCGGGCCTAGTCCTGGGAGGGTCCGGCCGGGGCCGCAGCGGCCGGATTGTTCACAAAGTCTTTCAATTCCTTGCTGGGCTTGAAGAAGGGGATGCGCTTGGGAGGCACTTCGACTTTGGCGCCGGTTTTGGGGTTGCGGCCGGTGCGGCCGCGGCGCTGGCGGGTGCGGAAGCTGCCGAAACCGCGGATTTCGATTTTCTCGCCCGTCTGAAGGGCCTGAATGATGCTTTCGAAGATCGTCTCGACGACGATTTCGGATTCCTTGCGCGGAAGCTCGGTGATGCGAATGACTTCTTCGACGAGATCCGCCTTCGTGACTGTAGAGTCTTTCATGGCTGTGTGCTCCGCTCTGACCAAGATCGCGCAAGGCGGCTCCCGCTCCCCCAACCGCCCAGCGGGGCCAACTGGCGGCCATTGCTTACCACCAAACTACCCTTGAGGTAAACGAAATTTGAAAGAAAGGCTCCGGCCGCGCCAGGGTGGGGAAGGCACGGCTACAGCGATTCGCGCTTGGCCAGGATGGCATCGCCAATCGTGGCCGTGGAAGACGATTTCGCCGACCGATACTCGTGCATTTCGCGCCGCTCGGCCTGCTTCTGCGCAGCGCGGTAGCTCAAACCGATCTTGTGCTGATCGGCGTTGATCTTTATGATCTTGAAATCATACTCGTGCCCCGGCTGGAGCAGGCTGCCGCCCTTGGGTTTGGTGGTGCGTCCGGCCGGCTGATTCTTTTCTTCCCTGCTGCGGCGATCCTCGATCTCGGAGATGTGACAGAGTCCTTCGATGCCCTGAGCCAGCTCGACAAAGGCGCCAAAGGTCGTGAGCCGGGAGACCTTGCCGAGGACGATGTCGTTGACTTGATGTGAGGTAAACCAGTCGGACCAGATATCGTTGACCTGCTTGACGCCCAGCGAGACGCGGCGATGTGCAAGATCGATCTTGAGGACACGCGCTTCGACTATATCGCCCTTTTTGAAGACATCGGCCGGATTCTTCACTTTGGCGGTCCAGCTAATGTCGCTGACGTGGATCAGGCCGTCAAAACCCTCTTCGATTTCGAGGAAAGCACCGAAATCCGTAAGGTTTCGGACACGGCCAGTAACGACGGTGCCGACGGGATACTTCTGGGCTAGCTCCTGCCAGGGATCGTGCATGGTTTGCTTGAGACCGAGGGAAATCCGACGCTGATCCAACTTGACGTCAAGGACGACAACTTCGACAGCGTCGCCGAGCGAAAGGATTTTGGATGGATGCTTTGCGCGCTTCGACCAGGTCATCTCGCTTACGTGCACGAGGCCTTCGACGCCCGGCTCCAGTTCGACAAAAGCGCCATAATCGGTGATGCCGACCACGCATCCCTGTACGCGCATGCCGGCGGGGAAGCGCTCCGGGACTGTGGCCCACGGGTCGGGGAGCAATTGCTTGTGACCCAACGAGACGCGCATCTTTTCGCGGTCGAACTTGAGGACCCTGACTTCGATCTCCTGACCCGGAGAAACGACCTCAGCCGGGTTCTTCAGGCGTCCCCAGGAAAGATCGGTAACGTGGAGCAGGCCGTCGAGGCCGCCAAGGTCAACAAAAACACCATATTCGGTGATGCTCTTCACCTTGCCGGTCATCACCGCGCCCTCGACGAGAGAGTCCATCAGGGCCTGGCGCTGGGACTGCTGTTCTTCCTCGAGGATGGCGCGGCGGCTGACCACGACATTGCCGCGCTTGCGGTTCATTTTCACTACGCGGCAGGAAATCTCTTGTCCCTTCCAGGAGTCGAGATCGTGCGTCGGGCGGAGGTCCAGCTGAGAAGCAGGCAAAAAGGCACGAACGCCGATATCGACGACCAGACCGCCCTTGATGCGGTCCAAGACCTTGCCAGTGAGGGAGACATTATTGCGATAGGATTTTTCGATGTTTTCCCAGGCACGACGGCGACGGGCCCGCTGATAGGAAAGCAGGATGTAGCCATCTTTTTCTTCGCCGGTGAGCTGTACCTCCACAGTCTGACCGGGTTGCAACGGCGCACTGCCTTCCGATCCCATGAATTCCTGGGCGGGGATCAGACCCTCAGACTTGGCACCAATATCCACCACAACGCCCAAATCGGAAAATGCAACGACACGACCTTCGGCGAACTGGCCTTCGGACGGCGCCTGCTGAGGAACGGAATACTGGTCAATCAACTCTTCCATCGCCTGGGCAGAAGTCTCCGAAGAGTCAGTCGCAACGACCGGCTCGACGCCGTCTGTGACCCCGGCCGGAGCGGCAGCTCCGGCAGAAGGGGTGGTTTCAGGATGAACTGCAGCGGGTGTTTCGGCTTCGGCAGCCTGCGCGGCAGAAGGTTGAGCGATTGGGTTTTCCTGCTCGGACGACATCGGAGCGGCCTCCGTGGAAACTTGCCCTGCTCGCCGAGGATTCCCCCGGACATTCCCGATGACTGGGCGAGGGCAAGGAAGGAGATGCAGGAGCCAATGTTATGGCTGCATCGTGAAAATGATACGCGCCAAGGGGGTTTTAGTCAATCGAATGGCCGGGCGGGGAGAGAAAAGCCGGGTCAGCGCAGACCTACACGGCCAGCCTGACGGACTTCCTTGCGGTAATCCGGAGCGACCAACTCGACGGTGCGGCACATTTCATAGAGCCGCGAGCGGATGCGCTGGCCAACGCGGTCGGTCAACGTATCCTCGCGGGGGACAGCCTGCCGGGAGGGCAAGCGTGCCGGCTCGGAGGTGGAGGGAGGAGTATCCAGATAGTTGGTCGTCACCAGAGTGATGCGGGATTTGTTGTAACGGGTGTTGAGGATGTGTCCGACGGTTTCCAGGGCCCACGGCGAGGGTTTGCTCGAGCCCAGGTCATCGAGGACAAGCAACTCGGCCTCCAAGACGGGCTCGAGAACCTCAAGCTCAGTTGCTTGGTTGACGGGGTTGTAGCTGTCCTGGATATGCTTGAGAAGTTCGCGATAGTCGTAAAAGAGCCCGGCATGACCGCGTAGGACGAGCAGCTTCAAGACAGAGATAACGAGGTGCGTCTTTCCCGCGCCGCAAGGGCCCATCAGCAGCAGGCCAGCGGAGGTGCCAACTGGAAAGTCCCTGGCAAAACTGTCCAGAATGAGTTTGGCTTGATCGAGGCTACGGTTCCAGGCGGAGGCTTGAGGATCGCCATCGTAGAGGCCCGTATCGAAATTCTCAAAGTCGCAGTGCTGATAACGTGCAGGGATGCGAGCACGGGTCAAGGCCTGAGTGGTGCGGTCGGCGAGCGAGCAGTCGCAGCGAACAGCTACGCGGGCTCTGCCTGAACTTGACCGATCTTCGACAGTCTTCCATCCCGTGCCACCGCAGCCGGGACAGTCTGGTCGGGCCATACAAGAAGAATAGGCGGGCCGAGCGGAGGGCGCAAGGGGAGCCAGGTGTGGAAAGCAGCAAGGCCTGTGGAAGACGGCCGAGCGCTACTTATGGACGCGGACGGCACGGGGCGGGCTTACCCGAACGATGGCATTTCGGGGAGCGCGCTCGTGACCAGAGCTGAGGCTGCGCGAGAGCTCCTGCTGGACGAACTGCGTGAACTCCTCCATCTGCCGCTGCATTTCGGCCATCTTCTCGCGCATGTTGAGGATGATTTCGATGCCGGCCAGATTGACGCCCATCTCACGCGTGAGTGTGAGGATGACTTCGAGGCGCCCGAGGTCGTCGTCGATATAGAGGCGCGTGTTGCCCTTCGAGCGGGAGGGTTTGAGCAAGCCGACGCGCTCGTAAAGACGCAGGGTCTGCGGGTGGAGTTTATAGAGCTCGGCGACGGCACTAATCATGTAGCCGGCGCGAGCTTTCTTTTTGGACCGAGGCGGCATGTGAATCTCCTTCAGACGCCGGCGCGAGCGAACAAATCGTGACGCGGGTCTTCTGGCGCGAGCCGACCCAATTCGCGGAGAAGCTCGCGAACGCGCTCATCAACGGGCTTGGGCACAACAACTTGAACTTCGACGAACTGGTCGCCACGGTGGCCGGGCTTGCGGGCCAGCGGAACACCCTTTTCGCGCATGCGGAACTTCTGGCCGCTGTTGGTGCCAGGGGGAATCCGCAGGAGCGAGCGACCGTCCATGGTGGGGACTTCTATTTTGGTGCCCAGGGCTGCCTCAGCCACGGTGATGGGTACGATGGTATGGAGGTCATCGCCGCGGCGCTCAAAATATGGATGTGGACGGACTTCGGTAATGATGTTGAGGTCGCCTGGCGGCCCGCCGAGGACGCCGATGTTGCCACGGCCCGGGATGCGGACACGCGAGCCGGTCTGGACACCCGCCGGGATGCGGACGTCAATGGTTTCAGCGCGACGCACACGGCCTTCCCCGCCGCAGGTGCGACAGATTGTGCGAAGCCGCCCAGAGCCGCCGCACCGTGAACAGGTGATATTGAAGCGCATGCGGCCGGAGGTCTGGGTAGTGTGCCCGGAGCCGCCGCACGTCGGGCAGATCTGCTCGGCTCCACCAACCGAACCGGTGCCGCGGCAGCCGGAACAGGTGTCGAGGCGGGTGATGCTGAGTTTCTTGACGGTTCCGCGGACTGCTTCCCAGAAGCTAATTTCGATTTGGTATTCGAGAACGGAGCCCGGCTCGGGCTGCATCCCCGCTGATTCAGGACGGGCGCCACGGAAGAACTGGCTGAAGAGATCGCTGAAGCTGGTGGCGCCTCCTCCGCCGAAATCGAAGCCGCCGAAATCAAAGTGGGGCCCGCCGGCGCCTGCACCGGTGCCAGGAGGCGGGCCGCCCTGATAGTTGTCCGAATAGAAGCCAACCTGGTCGTACATCTGGCGCTTCTTGGTATCGGAGAGGACGTCGTAAGCTTCCTGGATCTGCTTGAACTTTTCCTCGGCCGATTTGTCGCCGGGGTTGAGGTCGGGGTGGTACTTCCGGGCGAGCTTACGGTAAACCTGACGGATGTCCTTGAGAGGGGCCTTGCGCGGGACACCGAGCAGTTCGTAGTAGTCCTGTTTAGAAGCCACAGGCATAACTCATCAAAGCTTCGACCAACGGGTGTTGAGCTCGAGCAACTCTTGCTGTTCGCGGACATGCTCCTCGCGCCGGTGGCGACGCTCGTCATCGAGGCGGCCACCCAAAGTGGCCTCCTTCTGATTGGCGCGGTCGATCCATCGGTCGATCCAGCCGAGCTTTTGCTCGACGCTGGTCGCATCGGAGCGAAAGCGGAGGAACGCCCCGCTGATCTCCACCGCTCGGGGTGGGAAATCAGGCGGAGGAGCCTGCTGCGCGTCGTAGAAAAGGCGCTTCCAGTCAGCGCTTGGAATCTCCGAAAGCGAGACTTGCACCTGGAATAGACCCTCGCGGAGCTTTTGCACCGCTTGGGGCGGTCCCGCGCGCTTGATTCCCTCGGCCGGCGGCATCAGTTGGGTTTCTTTGATTCGTCCACGTCAACGTACTCGGCGTCGATCACTTCACCGGAGCCGGAGGCCGCCCCCGAAGAGGCCGCACCAGTACCGGGCTGCTCTCCGGCGGCCGTTGCGCCGGAGGGCGGAGTGGCACCAGAGCGATAGAGGGCCTCGGCGACTTTGTGAGACGCGCGCTCGAGTGCTTCAGCAGCCGACTTCATCTGCTCGAGGCCGCCCTCAGCCAGAGCTCGCTTGGCCGCCTCGAGAGCCTCTTCCGCCAACTTAGCATCGGCATCGGTGAGCTTTTCACGGTTCTCGCGAAGCACCTTTTCGACCTGGTAGACACGGTTATCAAGCTGGTTGCGCGCTTCAATTTCTGTCAGGCGCTTGCGGTCCTCTTCGGCGTGGGACTCGGCTTCCGTGCGCATGCGCTCCGCCTCTTCCTTGCTGAGGCCGGTGGAGGCGGTGATAGTGATCTTCTGCTCCTTGTGTGTGGCCATGTCCTTGGCCGAAACGTTCAAGATGCCGTTGGCATCGATGTCGAACGTCACTTCGATCTGCGGCAGTCCGCGAGGGGCCGGCGGGATGCCGACCAGATGGAACTTACCCAGCGTGCGGTTATCGCGGGCGAGAGGCCGCTCGCCCTGCAGGACGTGGATCTCCACCGAGGTCTGGTTGTCCGCCGCGGTAGAAAAAGTTTCCGACTTGCGGGTGGGGATCGTTGTGTTACGCGTGATGAGCGCAGTCATCACGCCGCCGAGAGTTTCGACACCGAGCGAGAGCGGGGTGACGTCGAGGAGCAGGATGTCCTTGACCTCGCCACCGAGTACACCACCCTGGATGGCTGCGCCGACGGCGACGACTTCATCCGGGTTGACGCCCTTGTGCGGCTCTTTGCCACCGAAAAGGTCTTTCACGATCTGGACCACGCGGGGAATGCGCGTGGACCCCCCCACCAACACGACCTCGTCAATCTTGTCCGAGGTGAAGCCAGCATCGGACATGGCTTGCTTCACGGGGCCAACGGTGCGCTGCAGGATGTCTTCCATCAGCTGTTCGAGCTTGGCACGAGGGAGCTTCAACTGCAGGTGCTTGGGCCCGGACGCATCGGCGGTGACAAAGGGCAGGTTGATCTCTGTCTCCGCCAGTTGGGAGAGCTCGCACTTGGCCTTTTCGGCGGCTTCCTTGAGTCGCTGGATGGCCATGCGGTCTTTGGAGAGGTCGATGCCCTGGTCCTTCTTGAACTCGGCGACGATCCATTCGATGACGCGCTGGTCAATGTCGTCGCCGCCCAAGTGGGTATCGCCCGCAGTAGCCTTCACTTCGACGACGCCTTCACCCACTTCGAGAATGGAGATGTCGAAGGTGCCGCCGCCCAGGTCATAGACGGCAATCGTCTCGTCCTTTTTCTTGTCGAGGCCATAGGCCAGAGCAGCCGCGGTGGGCTCGTTGATGATGCGGAGAACTTCGAGGCCAGCGATCTCGCCCGCCTGCTTGGTGGCCTGACGCTGGCTATCGTTGAAATAGGCGGGAACGGTGATGACGGCCTTGGTGATCTTCTCACCCAGGAAATCCTCCGCAGCAGCCTTGAGCTTTTGGAGAATCATGGCGGAGACTTCCGGCGGGCTGTAGGCCTTGCCCTGGATTTCAACCCGGGCGTCGTCGTGAGAGCCGCGAGTCACCTTGTAGGGAACGCGCTTGACCTCGTCGCTTACTTCGTCGAAGCGACGGCCCATGAAGCGCTTGATGGAATAGACGGTGTTCTCCGGGTTGGTTACCGCCTGGCGCTTGGCGACCTGGCCGACAAGTCTCTCTCCCGTCTTAGTTATAGCGACAACTGAGGGAGTGGTGCGAGCGCCTTCCTGGTTAGAAATGACGACCGGCTCGCCACCTTGCATGACGGAGACAACGGAATAGGTCGTGCCCAGGTCGATCCCGATAATCTTGCTCATTGCAAAGGCTCCTAGTGAGAGATTCCGAGGCTGGGAGACCGGCAAGGGCTATCAGCCGAGAGGCATTATAGAGGTTGAGTCTACCATTGTCAAGAATTTGTTGTGTTTCTAATCTTATCATAATACAGCCTTTAAATAATTTTATTCAATGCCTTTATGAAACCGTCCTAGGATCTCCTGTCTCTAGAATTGAGAGCAAGGAAAGGATGGTCTTTGTTGCGAGTACGCTGCATCCTAGATTATGCTGCTGTTGCAAACAGGAGTAGGAGTTGGCCCTGTGAGGGCAAGCCAGAACCCTCAGCGTGCGGCCCAAGATCCTTGAGAGGACAATTGGAGGTAAAGTGAGAGGACTCAGTTATCTAGGCATGATGATTTGGCTTCTGGGGCTGATGCTGAGCTGCTCAGGGGCGAGTGGGCAGGGGAAAGCGGCAGCCAAGCGGGCGGCGCCGGACCCGGCGCCAGTGAAATCGTTCGGCAGCAAGAGTGCGCCAATCACGATGGAAGTGTTCAGCGATTTTCAATGCCCGGCCTGCCGTGTGCTGTTTCTCGATACAATCCGGCCGGTGATGCAAAACTATGTCTCGGCCGGGAAGGTGTATCTTGTCCACCGGGATATGCCGCTGCCGGTGCACCCGTATTCGCGCCAGGCGGCACGCTATGCCAATGCAGCAGCCAAGCTGGGAAAACTTGAGCAGGTGGCCGAGGCGCTGTATGCGCGACAAGACCTGTGGTCGGCCAATGGGAACGTGGACGCGGTGGTGGCATTGGTGCTGACACCAGCGGAAATGGTGAAGGTACGGCAGTACGTGAGGAGCGGGCAACTCGACGCGGGAATTGACAAAGATGTGGCGCTGGCGAACAGTCACCTGGTGAAATCAACGCCCACCATCATCCTTTCGCACAAAGGGCAAGTGTTTCCGATCGTGGGCGTGGTGAGCTATCCAATCTTGAGACAATTCCTGGAAGAGCAACTGAGGAAGTAGCGATGTCGCGAGCGCTCTTACTGGCGGGACGGATTGGGCTGGGCCTGGTACTGCTCTACGCGGGGTACGCCAAGCTGCAGCAGCCCTGGATTAGTTTTGCCGCAACGATTGAGGCGTACAAAATCTTGCCGCCGGATGCGGTGATCTTCACAGCGCGCACGCTGCCGTGGTTTGAAGTCGTGCTGGGTGCGTTATTGGTGCTGGGCGTGGGGCTGCGCTGGGTGGCCGCAGTGGCCAGCGCCTTGCTGCTGATGTTTTTTGCGATTCTAGTGCGGTCCTACGCGCTGGGGATGGACGTCGACTGCGGCTGCTTCGGGCCGGGAGAAAAACTGAGCTGGAAAACACTGGTCCGCGACGGCCTGCTGGTCGGAGTTTCGGTTGCGGTGACGATTGGCGCGTTTCTCGCCGCACGGCGACCAACGAGGGAATCCACCGCTTCGTGACGAAGTCGCACGACTGCTCTCCATGAAAACCCTGAATGAATACCTAAAACTGGCCGAGGAAGCACACGGACACATTTGTGCAGGTCAGGTACTCGGGGTGCGCCTGGCGATGGTGGGACTGCGGGCGGTGGGCATCGAGGACCCGATCAAGGAGCGCAAGCGATTGGTGACTTATGTGGAGATCGACCGGTGCGTGACCGACGCCGTGGCACTGGTGGCGAACTGCCGGTTGGGGAAGCGCGCGTTGAAGTTTTACGACTGGGGCAAGGTCGCAGCGACATTCGTGGACCTGCAGACGGGCCGCGCCGTACGGGTGGTGGCCCGAGAGGATTCAAAACAGCGGGCCCGCGAAATGTTCCCCAAGCTGGGCAAGGAGCAAGGGCAACAGAAGGCATACCAGGTGATGCCGGACAATGAGCTATTCGCACTGCAAGAGGTGCGAGTGGCCGTGCCAGCAGAGGACCTGCCGGAGTACAAAGGGCCCCGTGCGGTGTGCGCGCAGTGCGGCGAAGGGATTAATTTTCGACGCGAAGTGATGAGAAGTGGACAGACGCTGTGTCGGGCGTGTGCGGGGTCGCGCTACTACGAGCCACTGTCTTGATCCGAAGGATGGCTCATCGAGAATTCCAAAACTCTTGCGAGAAACTGCGTTGCGGACGTGCCGACCACTGTACTGGCTCGGGAAAGGTATCGCGTCTCTGCGCAACCGCATGATTCCCATCCCAGTAGGTGCACGCAAGGAGTGGGCTCACCTGCGATAATATAGGTCCTTGATGCTTCGACTTCCTAACCTTTCGCTGACAATTCGCGGGCGAAAACTGATCGGCCGTGTGGCCTTTGCGTTTTTGCTTCTGTGCTCGATCGCGCTGGGAGCGGCGGCAGGACTGCTGTTTGTGTATGCGAGCGACTTGCCAGAAATTCGCGCGCTCGAGGAGTACCGACCAAACGTAGTGACCGAGCTGTATGCCGATGACGGGCAACTGATCGGCAGCTTTGCACTCCAGAGACGAATTCTGATCAGCTATGAACAGATCCCACCGGTACTGAAGAACGCCATCCTGGTGACCGAGGACCAACACTTTGAGGAACACTGGGGCGTGGATTTCCCGCGGGTGGCTCAGGCGGCATACCGGAACCTGGTGCAGATGCGTAAGGCTGAGGGAGCCAGCACGCTGACGATGCAGCTGGCGGGCTCGCTGTTCCTGGACCGCACGGACCGAAGCTTCCGCCGGAAGATGCAAGAGACAATGCTGGCGACGCAAATCGAGCGTCGCTACACCAAGCCGCAGATCCTGACGATGTACTGCAACCAGGTCTACCTGGCGCACGGAATGTACGGCGTGGAGGCGGCTTCGCAGTTCTACTTCAGCAAGCCGACCCGCCAGCTAACGCTGACCGAAGCGGCGCTGCTGGCCGGGATGATCCGCGGGCCGGGCTACTCGCCAATCCTGCATCCGCTGCGAGCGATGGCGCGGCGGAATCTGGTGCTGGACCGGATGGCCAATGAAGGCAAGATCTCCACCCGGGAGGGGCAGGAGGCGATGCGGCAGCCGCTGGGGCTGCGGTTGCAATACCCGCGAAACGATCTGGCGGCCTACTTCCTTGAGGAGATACGCAAATACCTCGAACAGACGTACGGCACCGAAGCGGTACACGAGCGCGGACTGCGCGTCTATACGACGCTGAACGTGACCCAACAGCGCGCGGCCAATCAGGCGGTGCGAGACGGGTTGCACGCCTACGACCGGCGTCACGGCTGGCATGGGAAGCTCGCCAATGTGGTCCGCGACAAACTGGGAGAACTGGAGAAGTACGAGGACGAGGAGTGGCGGCGGGCAATCGAACCGGGAACGTACCTCACGGGTCTGGTCACAGCGGTGGACGATAGATCGGCAACAGTGAAAATCGGGCCGTACCGGGCGCTGGTCACAGGAGCCGAGATTGCCTGGACCGGGCGAAAATCACTCGTACAGCTATTGAAGGTGGGAGACCTGGCGGAGTTTCGGATCAAGAGCATCTCGGGAACGGTGGCACGGGTTGAGCTCGAGCAGAAGCCAGCGGCACAGGCGGCGCTTGTGGCAATTGAGAACGCAACCGGCGAGATCAAAGCAATGGTGGGCGGGTACAGCTTTGAGGAGTCCAAATTCAATCGGGCGACGCAAGCACTGAGACAGGTGGGCAGCTCGTTCAAGCCCTACCTGTATTCGACGGCAATGGAAAAGGGCTTTACCCCCTTTGACACAATTGTGGACGCGCCGTTCACTACAGTCAGCGGAGGTCAGGCATATTCGCCGCAGAACTACGACGAGAAATTTGAGGGCACGATCACCCTGCGGCGAGCGCTGGCGGGCTCGCGAAACGTGCCGGCGGTCAAGCTTGCGGAGAAGATCGGTATCAGCAGCGTGGTGGAGATGGGGCGGCGGTTCGGCCTGACCAGTTCACTGCCCCCTTACCTGCCGCTGGCGCTGGGGGCGGCTGAGATCACGCTGCTGGAACACACATCGTCTTTCACAGTATTCCCCAACGATGGCATACGCCTCGAGCCGCACTTCATTCGACGCGTCACGACGTATGACGGGGCAGTGCTGGAAGAAGCACGCCCGAAAGTGCATGAGGTGATCGCACCGGATGTGGCCAGGACCATGGTGGCGATGCTGGAAGAGGTTGTCCAGTACGGAACAGGGATGGCGGCGCGCGAACTGGGACGTCCGGCAGCCGGCAAGACCGGCACGACGAATGATTACACCGATGCGTGGTTTATGGGGTACACGCCGTCCCTTACGGCGGGTGTCTGGGTGGGCTTCGACGATAACCAGCACTCGCTGGGAGTAGGAGAAACCGGTGCGAGGGCTGCGCTACCAATCTGGCTTGAGTTCATGAAGGTGGCAACGGAAGGGAGACCCGTGGAGGATTTCCCGAACGTTGTGCCGCTCTCGAAAGTTGCGCTGACTAAGAGTGTAAAGGTGGACACTCCGGACACCGCACCAACAGAGGAAGTGCCGGAGACACCACCACCCAAGGCGCCGTCCGCGACCCCTCCCAAACCGCCGGAATCGTAGAGCGAACTGGTCAATCAGCGGAAGTGGTCCCAGCCGCGAGGCGCAAGCTTTGAGGCACGCTCGTCTGAATCGATGAGGCGAACCTCGCGTCCGCGGACGAACTCTCCGACTTGTGTGAGACGCACGCCGCGGTGCGAGGAGGGAATGCGACGAGCGAGTCGAGAGGGAACGGCGAAAACGAGTTCATAGTCCTCTCCACCGTAGAGAGCCAGTTCGAGCGATGAAAAACCTTTGCGCCGAAGTCCCGGCGCGACCTGGACGCCGGGAAGGCGGCCTGCCCACACGTGTACGCCAACACGGCTTGCCTGGCAGAGTCGGGCAAGATCGGTGGAGAAGCCATCGGAGGTATCAATCATTGCTGAAACAAGCCCCCGGCCGGCCAACCAGGCTCCCAATTCTAAACGAGGGTTAGGGAAGAGGTGCGTTCGAAGAGCCGGACTGCGGAGCAGGCTGCCAGTCGGCTTTCCATGCCGTAAGATCAATTCCAGCCCCAACTGGGCCGCGCCGAGGGTGCCGCTAACCAAAAGCAAGTCGCCGGGTCGCGCGCCGGACCGTTTGACCGCTTTCCCGGTCGGAACCTCGCCCAGCACCGCGATACTGATTGCTACGAACGGAAACTGAGCGATGTCGCCGCCTGCGAGCACCACCCGGAAATTACGCGCGGCCCGGGCCATACCTCCGAGAAACTGATCCAGCCAGGAGCCTGTGAGCTTCTGCGGAAAAGCCAGATTCAGGAGGAAAACCCGAGGAACAGCACCCATCGCGGCAATGTCACTAAGGGTTCGAGCCAGAGCCTTGTAACCCACGGCGCGCGCGGGATGGCGTCCAGGAAGGAAGTGCACCCCCTCGAGGAACGAGTCCGAAGTGAACACCCAGTCGCTTGGGACGCCGCGGGCCGGCCTGCCTCGAGTGAAACCGCGAAGCACGGCCGCATCGTCGCCAATGCCGAGGCGGAGAAACCCTCCAGGCCGGCTTGGGATGGCCCGACGAATCTTCTCGATCAAGGTGGCCTCGGTGGTCATAGGGCGCAGGGCCATCTTTGGCCGATTGGAGGGTGGGTGTCAACGACTGAGGGCGGAATCTTGGGCCACCTGATGAGCCAAGGAGACTCCCTTCATGCGCTTGGCGATGAGAGCTCACGGGTTGGGATGGAATTGAATAGCTTGAAGCAACGTAGAAGATTCCGATTGACTCGGCGAAGTGCTATCTCATAGACTGCTGAGGGTTTCGAACCAAGACTCTCGGTTCAAACACAAACGATGGGCGTAGGGAGGGGACGCTCCAGAGATTGCCCTCTCTTGAACGACGTCCAACCCGAACGAAAAACCGCTCGGAAACCTGGTCAACGGGGGGAGCAGCACCTAGCCCAATCGAAAGACAAAAGCTAGCGTCCGAAGCAATGAAGTCCAAGACCTATACATTCCTGATTGCAGCCAACAACGAGGGCGCCGTCCGAAAGGTTCGCGTACCCGGCTATCTACTTCACTTGCTGTTTGTTTTAATGGTAGTCGGCGGAGTCACAGTCCTGGCCGGAGTTGGTTCCTACTCGCGAATGCTCTGGAAGGTGGGAAACTACAATGCCCTTCAGCGCGAGCAGGAATCCCTTAAAAAACAGTACCAACAGCTGCAAACCACGGTCACGGACACGAACCAGAGGCTCTCTTCGCTTCAGTCCCTGGCGACCGAAGTCGCGATGACATACGGGTTCATGCGGCTGCGCAACACACCGTTTGGTCCCGAAGCGGTCGGAATGGGTGCGAACGGGGCCGAGTTGGAGAATGGGCACGGACTGGGAGAACAGGATTACCAGCAAGCGATTGCGCAGTACAATTATCTGAGGAGAAACCCCACTGCGGTGGCGCTGGCTTCAGAAGGACTGCGGCTAATGCCACAACCCGGGCTGGGGGATGCTGCGTTTACACCTTCGCTCTGGCCGGTGATGGGCCATATCTCCGGAAGTTTCGGCGAACGGCTGGATCCATTCTCAGGTGAGGGCGCATTCCACACGGGTGTGGATATTTCGTCCGAGTATGGCGCCGAGGTGCGCGCGACGGCTGATGGCGTCGTGGTCACCGTGGATACACACACCGGCTACGGGCGGTTGATCGTAATCGATCACGGCTTCGGCATTTCGACCTGGTATGGTCATCTCTCCGGATACAGCGCACGGCCTGGCGCGCGGGTCAAGCGTGGTCAGGCGATTGGCTATGTGGGGGTGTCTGGGCGGGTCACTGGCCCCCACGTCCACTACGAAGTTCGCATCAATAACGCCCCGGTGAACCCGTGGCGTTTTCTTCGATTCACCTTTTCGGCTGATTGAACCTTACGAGCGGTCACGGCCAGTCCATTGGGGGAGCTGGCCAAGAACTTGCGGGGAAACTACAACATCCCCTTGCAATTAGAGTGCCCATTTTGATATTCTTGTGTGGTTTGACTGCGCCCGAGGGGGTTGGTTGAGGAGGCGCACACGGCGCTGGCGTAGCTCAGTGGTAGAGCATCTGATTTGTAATCAGAGGGTCGGGGGTTCAAATCCCTCCGCCAGCTGAGATTCGGTGGTGAGCGGAACGGCGCTTCGGCGATAGGACTTAATAGAAGTTGGGGATTGAGCCAGAGGGGAATTCCAAGAAAACAAAACAACGGACTGGTGTCTCCGGACACGAGCCTGTTTGCGCTCCACGAATGCGTGGCCGTAGGCTGAAGTTGTAGAATTGGTCAAACTTTTCGGCGACGCATGGCGGCGATTGAGGCAGTCTTTGCGGGACGGGTGGGTGAGTGGCTAAAACCAGCAGACTGTAAATCTGCCGCTCCTTGCGGGCTACGGAGGTTCGAATC
>CAZHLD010000050.1:0-19587 GCA_964533185.1 uncultured Acidobacteriaceae bacterium
TGTTGATGGTCTCGATCATGTGCACGGGGATGCGGATGGTGCGGGCCTGGTCGGCAATGGCGCGGGTGATGGCCTGGCGAATCCACCAGGTGGCGTAGGTGGAGAACTTGTAGCCGCGGCGCCATTCGAATTTGTCCACGGCTTTCATCAGGCCGATGTTGCCCTCCTGAATGAGGTCGAGGAACTGGAGGCCGCGGTTGGTGTACTTCTTGGCGATGGAGACAACGAGGCGGAGGTTGGCCTCGATCAGCTCCTTCTTGGCCTGTTCGGCTTCGGCTTCGCCGCGCAGGATGAGCGTGAGAGTGCGCTTGAGCTCGGTGAGGCTGACTTCGCCGGCGGTCTCGATATCGCGGAGCTCGGTGCGGCGCGAACGAAGCTCTTTACGGGCTTCGGCGGCGACTTCACCGCGAGCAATGTCTGCACGGCGCCCGAGGCGGACGGCTTCGCGTTCGAGGGTCTGGAAACGCTCGACGGTGTGGCGGATCTTGTCGATGAGGCGCTTTTTTTCGAGCGGGTTGAACTTGATCGAGCGGAGCAGCTGGGACATCTCGACGCGGGAGCGGCCCAGGGTCATGCGGGCGCGGAGATAGACGCGCTTCTTGGACCTGGGGGTTCGCTCGAGCTTCGCTGCTTGCTGGTTGGCGCCCTCGTAGAGCCTTTCGATTTTGTCGATGATCTTGAGGGTCTGACGGGTCTTGTTTTCGATTTTTTCTTCGGTGAGCTCTTCGTCGTCGAAGACAACGATTTCCTTGATGGAGCGGTTGCCGGCGCGGAGGTCTGCGCCGATGGCGAGGATTTCCTTGAGGATGATGGGCGAGCGGGAAATGATTTTCAGGACCTGGAGCTGGCCGCGCTCGATGCGCTTGGCGATGGTGACTTCGCCTTCGCGGGTGAGCAGGGGAACGGTGCCCATCTCGCGGAGGTACATGCGGACAGGGTCGTTGGTCTTTTCGAGGGCGCCGGGAGTCAGGTCGAGGTCGGAATCTTCGCCCGCGCGGGCATCTTCCTTGGGCTCGGCCTCGGCGTCACCGAGGTCGGCGGCGGCGCGAGCGGCCTTGGCGGTGGCGGCATCTTCGTAGATGTCGATGCCATAGCGCTCGAAGGTAGAGAGAAGATCGTCGATCTCTTCCGAGGAATGGACCTCGGCGGGGAGAAGGTCGTTGACCTCGTCGTAGAGCAGGTAGCCGCGCTCCTTGCCCATGGAGATGAGCTGGCGTACCTGATCGTATTTTTCCTCAATCGCCAGAGCCAAGAAAGCCTCCCCAAGTCAGGCGCGCAAAAGCGGAATGCGGCCTGTTGCGGACGAACCGGCGACCCGTGGGCGCGTCAAGAGATAAGAGTGCGCAAAGGGAGGGTGGAAACCCACCCGAGAGGTAACCGTGCGCCTCGTTCCATGTATTGTGTGCCGGACGTGCCTGCCCCGCCCCGCGGGACCCCTGCGACTACACCAGGTTAGATGCATGAACCCGGTGGCCCGTTTCCGCGAAACCCAACTAAGTTACACCGAAGCAGAGGGAAGCGTCAACTGATTTGTTTGCAGGGAGTCAAGGGAGACGTTGTTGCCAGAACGGGACACTGAGATCCTCTCCGGCAAGGCCGGAGTCTTCGATCGGCGACCCTGGTCGGGTCGCCTCAGGATGACGGAAAAAGAGCTGGCGCGACGGAGGCGGAGGGATTCTTTCCGGCAAGGCCGGAATCTTCGGTTCCGACAGGGTCGGAATCTTCGATCGCCTTCCGGCATCGCCCGCCGCGGCGGGCCGGAGCTAGAATGACACCGGATTAGAGGTGGTCGAGGAGGCGGCGGAGTTCTTGTTTGCGGGCGAGGAGGGTGTGCAGTTGGGGGGTGGGCGGATTGGCTTCGATTTGCTTTTGGACGGAGTAGAGTTCGGCTTCAACGCCGCGGCGGCGGAGGACGGCGAGGCAGCTTTCGGCTTCTTCCCAGGAGGCTTCGGTGGGAGGTGCGAAGGCGATTTCGAAAAGCAGGCGGCGATCTTTTTCGTCGAGTGAGGAGGCCAGCGCGGTGGGGTCGGGGCGTGCGCCTTCGGCGGTAGCCTGAAGCAGAGCGGCGAAGATCTTTTCGGATTCGAGGCCGCGGTGGAGCCCGTCGGCGAGGATGGCAGCCGCGAGTTTTTCGCGGAGGGCGTCGGCTTCGATGAGCATCTGGATGAGGCGGCGCTCGGCGGGTTTGGCGGCGGAGCCGACCAGCTCGGGGCGCGTCTTAACTTCGCTGCGACGCTCGGAGGCGGCGCGGCGGAGGGCTTCGCGGAGGACCGGCTCTTCGATGCGGAGTTGCTGGGCGACGCGCGTGGCCCACTCGGAGCGGATCAGGCGGTTGGGGATGCGCTGGAGATAGGGCATGAGGAAATTGAGGGCGCGGAGCTTGCCTTCGCCGGAGGAGAGGTCCATCTGGCGGGCGCGGGCGATGAGGTAGTCGAGATAGGGCGGGGCTTCGGCGAGGAGTTTTCTATAGGCGTCGGCGCCATTTTTCTGGATGAAGGTGTCAGGGTCGGGCGCATTTTTTTCACCGAGGGCGGGAAGGGCCAGGACGCGGGCGTCGAAGCCATGCTCGAGGAGCAGGGTGAGGGAGCGCTCGGTAGCGGTCTGGCCGGCGGCGTCAGGGTCGTAGTTGACGACAATGCGCTGAGTGTGGCGGCCGAGAAGCTTGAGCTGCGGCTCGGTGAGACTGGTGCCGCAGGAGGCCACGACGTTGGAGACGCCGGCGCGAGCGACCGCGATGGTGTCCATGTAGCCTTCGACGAGGACGGCGAAGTCGAGCTGGCGAAGGGAGTCCTTGGCTTTGTCGAGGTGGTAGAGGACGTTGCTTTTCGTGTAGATGGGCGTTTCAGGGGAGTTGAGATATTTGGGGAGGTCGTCGCCCAGCGCGCGACCGCCAAAGGCGACGATGCGGCCGCGGTCGTCGGCGATGGGAAACATGATGCGACGGCGGAAACGATCGAAGGGGCGGCCGGATTGGTCGCGAGAGAAAAGGCCGGAGAGCTCGAGGAGTTGATCGGGGAATTTCTGCTTGAGATGGCGGAGCAGGGCTTCGCCGGCCGACGGAGCGTAACCGAGGGCGAAACGGGAGATGGTGTCGGAATCGAGGCCGCGGTCTTCGAGATAGGCGCGGGCGGCTTTGCCTTCGATGGTGGTTTCGAGTTGATGGGCGAAGAAGGCAGCGGCCTCCTTGTGCATTTCGACCAGCGCGGTGCGCTGCTGCGTCTCGCGGCGCTCGTCGGGAGAGCGTTCGCGCTGACGCGGGATGGGGATGCCGGCCTTTTCGGCGACAATGCGCACGGCCTCGGGGAACTCGCAGCGCTCCATGGCCTGAACGAAGCTGAAGACGTCGCCGCTCACGCCGCAGCCGAAGCAGTGGTAAAACTGGCGGACGGGATGGACGGAGAAAGAAGGCGTTTTTTCAGAGTGAAAGGGGCAGAGGCCGGTGAAGTTTTGTCCGGATTTTTTCAGGCGGACGTAGTCGCCGACGATGCGGATGATGTCCGCTTGGGTCTTGACGCGATCGGTGAAGGAACCGGCTTCAGCCATTGGAAAAAGGAAACTGGAAATTGGAAACTTGAAACTCGCTATGTCTCATGCATCTGTCTTGAGTTTCTGAAGCTCTTTCGTTGATCGAATGTAGCCATTCAGAACCCGAATAGCACATTGAGCCAACTCGTCGAGTTCGGCCCACTGTTTCTGTTGCAGATAGCCCGCATCCAAGGCGGTCGTAAGATGATCACGGACCTCGAAAGCGGAACCCCGGGCCAATCGACAGAATTGAATGTTCTCCTGGTAGGAAAATCTTCCAAATCCTTCTGCGATGTTCGAGGTAACCGAGTATGCCGCACGTCGGATTTGAGAAACCAGGGCATGCTTTTCTTCAGAAGGAAACCCTTTGGTTAGGTCATAGACTTTCTTCCGCAACTCTCTCGCCATTCTCCAGGCATTGAGGTCAGTGAAGTCTTTGACAGGAGACTTGCTGGATGTAGCCAGTTTCGAGTTTCCAGTTTCTAGTTTCATTAGCGATCAGCGAAGGGGAACCTAACGTGTAGCACTGTGGAACTAGGATTTCAACTCGACGAGGGTTATGGCGGTGCCGCCGTGGTCAGGGTCGGCGAGGGCGAAGTGGGCGACGTGAGGATGATCGGATAGGAAGGCAGCCAAGCCGCGGCGGAGGGCCCCGGTGCCGTGGCCGTGGATGATTCTTATTTGGCGAAGGCCGGCGAGGGCGGATTGGTCGAGGAATTTGTCCACGCGGGCGGAGGCTTCTTCGACGGTACAGCCGATGACATTGATTTGGTCAGGAGCGGCCAGACCGGAAGCAGAAGACGAAGATGGCACAGAGGGCGCAGCATGTTGCGCCCCCACGGCGGAGCGAGAGGGCGCGGCGTCCTCGGGGACGAGGGCGGTGATGTCGGAGAGAGGGACGCGCATGCGGAGAGGGCCGGCCTGGACTTCGGCGAAGGAAGCGTCGAGCCCCTCGGCTCCGCTCGGGACAAGGCGCTGGAGGACGACAGGAGAGGGGAGGCCGCGAACGCGAACCCGCACGCCGGGGGTGAGCTGATCGGGCGAGGGCGGGGCGGGAGGAGCGACGGCAGTGGTGCCGAGGTCCTGCTGAGAGTCGGAGAGGTGCTGGACGACGGCGGCGTTGGCTTCATCGCGGGCGTCGGCGGCGACTTTTTTCCCGCGGCGGGCGGCGGATTTTTCCATTTGCGTGCGAAGCTCGCGGTCGTGAATTTCGGCGGTGAGGCGGCGGATTTCGGTTTCGTAGAGTTTTGCGGCTTCGGCAAACTTCTGCTCGAGCTCGGCGAGGCGCTTTTTTTGACGGTCCACCCATTCGGTTTGCAGCGTGCGGCGCTCGTCTTCGAGCCGGCGGACTTGTTCGGCGGCCTGGTGCTTGATTTCTTCGAGGTCGTCGCGGCTGCGATGGAGAAAAGCGATGAGCGCGGAGGCTTCGCGGGCTTCCGGAGAGATGGCCGCACGGGCGCGATCAATGAGCGGCGCGGGGAGGCCAAGGCGGCGGGCGATTTCGATGCCGCTCGAAGTGCCGGGAACGCCGACGAGCAGACGATAGGTGGGGCGGAGATTGATTTCGTCGAATTCAACGGCGGCGTTGAGGACGCCGGGAGTGGAGGAGGCCCAGGCCTTGAGGCGGTCATGGTGAGTGGTGGCCAGCGTGAGGCAACGGCTCTGGAGGAACTCTTCGAGAAGGGCGACGGCGAGAGCGGAACCTTCTTCGGGAGCGGTGCCGGTGCCGATTTCGTCGACGAGGACGAGGGAGCAGGGCGTGACGCTTTCGAGCATGGAGCGGAGATTCAGGACGTGGGCGGAAAAAGTGGAAAGGTCGGCGGCGATGGACTGCTCATCGCCAATGTCGGCGAGGACCCGGTCGAAGAGGGGAAGCACTGCGTTTTGCGCGGCGACGGGAATGCCGGATTGGGCAGCGAGAGCGGCGAGGCCGACGGTTTTGAGCGCGACGGTCTTGCCGCCGGTGTTGGGACCGCTGATGACGAGGACGGATTCGGCGCCGCCGAGGGTGAGAGAAATGGGAACGACGGGGCGATTTTCGGCGCGGAGCTTGGCTTCGAGGACGGGATGGCGGACGGAGTCGAGACGAAGCTCGAACGAATCGGTGAACTGCGGGAGGGCGCAATCGAAGTCGCGGGCGAAACGGGCGCGGGCCAAGAGCGAGTCGAGGTCGGCGATGGTGGCGGCGGCGTGGCGAATGGGGCCGAGGTCGGATTGAAGCCGCGCGGTGAGCTCGGCGAGGATGCGGGCGATTTCAGCGGCTTCGTCTTCGGCGAGGTGGACGAGCTTGTTGTTCAGCTCGATGGTTTCGAGCGGCTCGACGAAGAGCGTCTGGCCGGTGGCGCTGGCGCCGTGGACCACGCCGCGGACTTCGCGTCGGGCAGCGGCGCGGACGGGGATGACAAAGCGGTCGTTGCGGAGCGTGACGTAGTCTTCGCCGGGCTCTTCGCCGCGGTCGCGGAGGAGCTGGCGCAACGTTTTCTGGATGGAGTCGCGGGTGCGGGCGACCTGCGTGCGGATGCGGCGGAGCTCGGGGGAAGCGTCGTCGCTCAAGTCACCGTTGGGGAGAATCGCGCGGCGGATCGCGGCGGCAAGAGAACGGAAGTCGGCGAGAGAAGAGGCGCGGGCGGAGAGGAGGGGAAATTTGGACGCATGCTCTTTGAAGGTGAGACGGAGAGAGGTGGCGGTGTCAAGGAGCGAGGCGGCGTCGAGAAGGTCGGCAGGAGAGAGAACGGCGGCGGGGGCGTCGAGCCTGGTGAGCCAGGCGTCAGGGTCGGCGAGCGAGCCAAAACCCAATTCGCGCCCGGCGCGGAGCCAGGCGATGGCTTCGCGGATGTGAGAGAAGGCGGAGTCGAGAGAGGCGCGGTCGTTGGAGGGCGCGAGCGATTCAACAGCGCGACGGCCGGGCGCACAGGTGGTCTGGCCGCGGACGAGGTCGAGCAGGCGGCCGAATTCGAGAAGGTCGAGAGCGGTGCGGGACATGGGGACAGTCTAAAGTCGAAGCGTCGAAAAGTCGAAGAGGGAGGAGAGTTGAAGGGTCGAAGAGTCGAAAGGTCGAAAAGTGAAAGCAGGACAGGCTGAAGCCTGTCCTACCAAAACCGCCGGCAAGGGTGCCGGCGCTACAGGAAGCGGGAGGAGAGGAAGGAGGCGACGTCAGCGGGGGAGGAGGCGAGGTGGATGAGGCGGGAGTTGGCTTCGCCCCAGGGAGAGGCGTGGATTTCGGAGGGCGGGAGCGAGGGGGCTTCGACTTCGCGGACGCGGTCGAGGATGGGTTGCCAGAAGTCGCCGAGGACGACGAAGGGTTTTGCGGGCATGACGCGCTTGTTGAGCATCTCCCAGACGACGGCGAGCTCGACGAGCGTGCCGGTGCCGCCTTTGCAGGCGACATAGGCGTCGCCGCGACGGATGAGCTCGAAGAGACGGTCCTGCCAGGTCTCGACGCGGATTTCCTCGTTCACCCAGGGATTGGCGCGGCTGTGGAAGAAGGCGGCAGTAACGGCGAGGACCTTGCCGCCGGCTTCTCTTGCGCCGCGGGAGACCGCTTCCATGACGCCGCCGTAGCCTCCGGTGCAGACAGAGAAGCCGCGGGAGGCGAGTTCGCGGCCGAGAGAGAAGGCTTCGGCGTAGTCAGGGCTTCCTTCGCGAGGGCGGCTGCTTCCGAAAACCGTAATCGTTTTCGAGGTCGGAGACATTTGGGACTACTTTTTGTGGCGGGGGGATTTGGCGGGGCGGCCGAGTTCTTCGACGAGGGCAACGCAGAGGGCGTCGACGACGGCGGTGGCGTCGCGGCCGCGGAGGGCGTGGAGATTGCCGTACATGCTGAAAATGACTTCGGTGCCGTGCAGCGTGGTGGCGAAGCCGGAGAGCGCGTTGACGTGCTCGAGCGTGCCGGTCTTTGCGCGGATGCGGCCGGTGGCAGGGGAATTTTTCATGCGGTCGGCGAGGGTGCCGTCTTCACCGGCGACGGGAAGCGTGGAGATGTAGAGGGCGGCCCAGGGCTGGCGGGCGATGTATTGAAGAAGCGTGAGCGTGGCGCGAGGAGTGAGGATGTTGCGGCGAGAGAGGCCGGAGCCGTCGAAGAGAAGCACGTCGTTTTCGGGGATGCCGATGGAGACGAAGAACTCTTTGGCGAACTTGAGGGCGTCGTCGCTGGTGCGCGCGCCGGCTTTTTCGCGGGCAGCGGCGCGGAGGAGAAGCTCGGCGTGGAGGTTCTGGCTGATTTTGTTGGTCAGGCGGATTTCGTCGATGAGGGGAACGGAGAGATGCTCGGCGAGAACCGTGGGGGCGGCGGCGTCGGGAGGAGGGAGATCGCCGCGAGCGGCGCCGGGCGGTTCGGTGCGGGGCGAGTGGCGAGCAAGGGTCTTTCCGTAGATGCGGACGCCACGGGTTTCCAAAAGCTGCTTGAAGAGAAGCGCGGCGTGCTCGGCAGGCTCCTCGACGGCGAGAGTGAGAGTTGCGGGCCGGGCGTCGAGAGGGAGCGAGCCGCGCAACTCGACAGTGCGCGAACCGGGTTCGCGGACGAGCTCGAGCGTGCGCTCGGAGCCGGCGGCGCCGGTGGTGACCTGGTTTTCGATGGTGAAGTAGCCGGCCCAGGGCTCGAGGGTGAATGTGGCAGGAGCGCCGGCGCGGTCAGCGGGGCGGATTTCGAACGAGACGACGTTGTCGTGAAGGGTGAGGGCGGAAACGGCGGCGCCGAAGCCCCAGACAATGTCGTCCACGGTCCAGCCGGAGGGGAAACGCTCGTGGGCGTAGAAAGAATCGTCGGCGACGACGTCGCCATCAAGCTGGCGAAGGCCGCGGGCGACCACGGCGTCGGCCAGCTCAGCGAGGATTTTTTCCGGCGAGCCGTCGCGCTGGACTTCCTTTTCGAAGGGAAACTTACGATTCGAGAGCGAAGGGTCGCCGCGTCCGACGAGAACAAGATCGCCCGTGAGGCGGCCCGTGGAGTCGAGCGTGCCGCGAGTCTCGACGGTGGTGCGGAAACGGTAGTCGGGGCCGAGCGAGGCAAGGGCCAGAGCGGTGGTGAAGAGCTTCGTGTTTGAGGCGGGAGCGAAATACTGATCGGCGTTGAGCTCGTAGAGAATTTTGCCGGTGGAGGCGTCGGCGACAAGCACAGCCCAGTGACCCTTGGCGGCACCGGCGGCGGAGAGGATGGAGTCCACGCGAGCGCGGAAGGCAGCAACGTCGCGTGGTTCTTTGGCGGGCTTGGGCTTGCGCTGGGCGGGGGCCGCAGGCGCGAAAGAAACTGCGGCGAGAAGAAGTGCGAGAGCCGCTGCCAGCTTGCGGCGTCGGGCGAGGGGCGATATGAGGTGCACGTGCGCGCTCCACTAGAAAAAGTGCGAGGGTGAGATTATAGTCCAAACCGGCAGAATGCGTTTGAGAGGAAGGCGCGGAGGGATCATGTTTAGCAAACCGATGGATGGACGCAGAGTACGGATTTGGGTGGCGCTGGCCGTGGTGGTGCTGCTGGCGGTGGGCGCGGCGGCGGCGCAGACGAAGCCCTTCGGCTCCGCTCAGGGTAAAAGGCCGCTGACGGTGGAAGACCTGTGGGCGGCGAAGCGTCCGGGGGCGCCGTCGCTCTCGCCGGACGGGAAGTGGGCGGCAATGGAGATCGTCAGCTACAACATGGCGGAGAACAACAGCACGTCGGACATTTGGCTTTTGGCGACGGATGGATCGTCGCAGCGGAAGCTGACCACGCACGGCGCGCGGGATTCGGCGCCGCAGTGGTCGCCGGACGGGAAGTGGATCGCGTTCACCAGCAAGCGCGAGGGGGATGAGCAGGCACAGGTGTACCTGATTTCGCCGACGGGCGGCGAGGCGAAGCGGCTGACGAAACTTTCGACGGGCGCGGCGAGCGTGCGCTGGTTCGCGGACGGTAAGAGCCTGGCGTTTATCTCGTGGGTGTGGCCGGAGCTGAAGACGGACGAGGAACAGGCGAAGAAGATGAAGGAGCAGAAAGACGCGAAGGTGAAGGCGTACGTGATTGACGGGACGACGTTCCGCTACTGGGACCACTGGATCGCGGACGGGCGCGTGCCGCACGTGTTTGTGGCGAACGTCGAAACGGGAGAGACGCGGGACGTGCTGGCGGGGTCGGGGGTGAGCCTGGTGATGTTTGACCCGGGTGCGGACTCCTACGACATTTCGCCGGACGCACAAGAGATGGCGTTTGTGGCCGACACGGCGAAGGATTTCGGGTTTCGTCCGAATGCGGACGTGCTGACCATCCCAGTGGCAGGCGGGCAATGGAAAAACCTGACAGAGGACAATAAGGCGGGAGACGGTTCGCCACGTTATTCGCCGGATGGGAAGTGGCTGGCGTACACGCGGAACATGATTCCCAGCGGGCCGGACCGCGACCGCGTGGTGCTGCTGAACCGCGCGACGGCTGCGAAGACGGTGCTGACGGAGAAATGGGACCGGTCGGCGGGAACGCCGGTGTGGTCGCCGGACAGCCAGAAGATTTATTTCACGGCGGAGGACCAGGCGCGAGTGCCGGTGTGGGTGGTGTCGGTGTCAGGCGGCGATCCAAAGCCGGCGATCCAGGGAGGGACGAACTCGAGCGTTGACCTGTCGGGCGATGGGAAGACGGTGGCGTTTCTGCGGACGACGATGAACCTGCCGCCCACAGTGTTTGCCGCGGCGGCGGATGGGTCGGGAGAGAAGCGCATTGAGACGTTCAATGCGGAGCTCGAGGCGCAGTGGGGACTGGGCGAGGTGAAGAGCGTCACGTATGCGGGCTGGAGCGGGAACCAGGTACAGATGTGGGTGATCTACCCGCCGAACTTCGACCCGAAGAAGAAGTGGCCGCTGCTGCAGATTGTACACGGCGGGCCGCACGGGGCGTGGCTGGACCAGTTCCACTTCCGTTGGAACATGCAGGCGTTTGCCGCGCCGGGATACGTGGTGGCGGCGGTGAATTTCCATGGGTCCACGGGCTGGGGCGACGCGTTCACCGACGCGAACACGGCGCGGTACGGCGCGACGGAGATGGTGGATGTCGAGAACGGGACGGATTACCTGATCAAGGAAGGCTACATTGATACGGAGCGGATGGCGGCGGCGGGCGGGAGCTACGGCGGGTACATGGTGGCGTGGATGAACGGGCACACGAACCGGTACAAGGCGTACGTCTGCCACGCGGGCGTGTACGACTGGGTGTCGCAGACGGCGTCGGACTACGTGCGGGGACGCGACCGAGCGCTGGGCGGGTTTCCGTGGGAGGCGCCGGAGAAAGTGCTGGCGCAATCAGCGCACACGTTTGCGAAGAACTTCAAGACGCCGACGCTGGTGGTGCACGGCGAGCAGGATTTTCGCGTGCCGCTGACGCAGGGTCTGGCGTACTACACGACGCTGCGGATGCTGGGTGTGCCGACGCGGCTGGTGTACTTCCCGGATGAGAACCACTGGGTGCTGAAGGCGCAGAATTCGCGGCTGTGGTATGGGGAGTTCTTTGACTGGATGGGGAAGTATGTCCGACCAGGGCCCGGCTAGGGGAAAAGGCGTAACTCGTAATTCGTGATTCGTAATTCGAAACTCGAAACTTAGGCAAACTCTGCGGTGCGTCGGCGCATCTGTAGAGAGAGATGAGTTTGCGCCCAGCCGCGAGAGGCACTATCATATTGACCCCGGCCGAGGAGGAATTCGCATGAGAAGGATACTGGCACTTGCATTGGGTATGGCGCTGGTCACGCTGCCGGCGCAGGCCGAAACCGGCAACGAGCGGCTACAGAACTGCGGCGTGATCATGAAGGAGATCCTGGGGATCCCGGAGAACATCCCGCAGGAGCTGATGAACAAGGCGGAGTGTGTGATTGTGTTTCCGTCGGTGCTGAAGTTCGCCATCGGAATCGGCGGGAGCTATGGCCGGGGAGCGATGACGTGCCGTTCGGGCGTGAACTTTGACGGGGCGTGGGGTCCGCCGGCGATGATGCGGCTGGAAGGCGGTAGCTTTGGCTTGCAGCTCGGCGGGCAGGCCACCGACTTCGTGCTGCTGGTGATGAACAAGCGGGGCGTGAACGGGATCCTGGCAAGCAAAGTGAAACTGGGCGCGGACGTGTCCGCTGCGGTCGGCCCGAAGGGACGCGACCTCACGGCGTCCACCGACGCAACGATGCGGGCGGAGATACTGTCTTACTCGCGGGCGCGGGGCCTTTTTGCGGGGATTTCGCTGGCCGGCTCGACGCTGCGGACCGATGACGGCGCGAACAAGGATGTTTACGGACGGAAGGTCAACGCCAAGCAGATTATCCAGCAGGGAGCCGTGGGTGCGCCGGGCTCGGCAGAGGTCATGTTGCTGGCGCTGATGAACGCCTCCCCGAAGCACGACCCGAAGTAAGTAAACCCAGACAAGCTAGGAATGCCCACCCCGGCAAAGGCCGGGGTGGGCCCGGGGTGTAAGCGGAGAAGGAAGGGGCTTGACAGTGCCAAAAAACTGACTTACAGTCATATTTGTCTACAGGTCATAAATAGGGGCAGGGATGAGACAGCGGGCATCACAAAGACATACAAATTCTGAAGTGCGGCGGCCGGGGCGGCGAGAGCGGCGGCGCGTGGAGACGCGCGAACGGCTGTTCCGCGCGGCGCTGGGGCTGTTTGCGCGGCACGGTTTTCAGGCGACGACCGTGGAGGATATTACCGAAGCGGCGGACGTGGGCAAGGGGACGTTTTTCAACTACTACCCGAGCAAGGAGCACGTGCTGGCGGCGTTTGGCGATTTGCAACTGGGGAAGTTCCAGGCGGTGCTGGCGTCGTATGAAGAGATGGAGCCGGCCGGGGACTTGCTGCGTCGCGCGGTGGCCGAGCTGTCTGAGGAGCCGGGCCGGAGCGCGGCGCTGGTGCGCAGCCTGCTGGGAGCGCAACTGGCGAGCGAGGCGGTGCGCAAGCTGATCCTGGAAAAGCTGCGGCGGGCACGGGAGCTGCTGGCCCGGGTGTTCCGGCTGGCACAGGAGCGGGGCGAAATCCGGCCGGGGCTCAACCCGGAGGCGCTGGCGCTGGCGTTCCAGCAGTTGTTTTTTGGCGGGCTGTTCCTGTGGTCGCTCGCGCCGGAGGAAAAGCTGGCGGCGAGGCAGGGGCGGGCGTTTGAGCTGTTCTGGTCGGGAATCGCGGAGGGGCAGGAGAGGAAGCCATGAACCGGAAACGGATTGGTGTGCTGGTGATTTTGGCGGCAGTGGCCGTTGCGGCGGTGTGGGCCGGAGTGTTCCGGCGCAGCGTGCGCCTTGAAGGCTCGGGGACGATCGAGGCGCGGAACATCCGCGTGGGGTCGAAGGTGGGAGGACGGATCGAGCAGGTGCTGGTGGAAGAAGGCGACCGCGTGGAGGCCGGGCAATTGCTGGTGACGTTTGACGACCAGGAGCTGCGGGCGGCGCTCGACGAGGCGCGGGCCAACTTCGAGAAGATGCGGCGCGGGTACCGTCCAGAGGAGATTGCACAGGCGCGGGCGGCGGCGGCGCAGGCTAGGGCGGAGTACGACGAGCGCGCGCGCGGGTACCGCTCCGAGCAAGTGGCGGCGGCGAAGGCGACGCTCGAGCAGGCGCACGCCGACGCGTGGCGCTCGGACGTTAGCTGGGACCGCGCGCGGCAACTGGCGGACGCGGGCGTGTGGTCAAAGTCACAGCGAGATGAGGCGGAGGCGGCGTGGAAGGCGGCGCACGCGGCGGAAAAGAACGCTGAGGAACGGTACATGGAGCTTGAGCGCGGCTACCGGAGCGAGCAGGTGGCGTCGGCGGAGGCGCGGTACCGACAGGCAGATGCGGAGCGCAAATTGCGCGAGCAGGGGTACCGCAAAGAGGACATCGAAGTGGCGCGGGCGATGCTCGCGGACGCGGAGGCGAAGTACCGCGAGCGGCAGGTGACGGCGCCGGCGGCGGCGACGGTCGAAGTGCTGGACGTGCGGCCGGGAGACCTGATTGCGCCAAACGCTCCGATTGCGACGCTGCTCGAGCGGGAGCAGCTCTACGTGAGGGTGTACATCCCGGAGACGAAGATCGGTCTGGTGAAAGTGGGGCAGAAGGTGGAGGTGCGGACGGATTCGCTGGCGGGGCAGGTGTTTGAGGGCGAGGTGGAGCAGATCAACCAGAGGGCGGAGTTTTTGCCGCGCAACGTGCAGACGCGGGAGGAACGGGTGCACCAGGTGTTTGGCGTGAAGGTTCGGATTCGCGATGAGAGCGGGAGGCTGAAGGCAGGAATGGCGGCGGATGTGAAGTGGAAGGGCGAGGTGAAGTGAGATGACCGCTGCCAAACTGAAAACCGCCGAGGCGGCGCCAGTGGATGCCGCGAGCGCGGCGATTGTGGCGCAGGGGATCACGCGGAGGTTCGGGGACTTCACTGCGGTGAAGGACGTGAGCCTGCGAGTACAGAAAGGCGAAGTGTTTGGTTTTCTCGGGCCGAACGGGAGCGGGAAGACGACGGTGATCAAGATGCTGACCGGCCTGCTGCCGCTTTCGGGCGGGGCGGCGTGGGTGGACGGGCTGGACGTGCGGACGAACGGTGAGGGGGTGCGCGAGCGCATCGGGTATATGTCGCAGAAGTTCAGCCTGTACGACGACCTGACGGTGAAAGAGAACCTGACGTTTTACGGGCGAATCTACGAGCTGCCGAAGGAACGGCTGGAGAGGCGGTTTGACGAAGTAGTGGAGCTGAACGGGCTGGGGCCGTACGTGGACCGTCAGGCGGGAAAACTTTCGGGCGGTTGGAAGCAGCGACTGGCGCTGGGTTGCGCGATGCTGCATGAGCCAAAGATTCTTTTTTTGGACGAGCCGACGGCGGGGATTGACCCGGTGGCGCGGCGGCAGTTGTGGGATTTGCTGTTTGATTTGTCGGGGCAGGGGATCACGTTTTTCGTAACCACACACTACATGGACGAAGCGGAGCGATGCAGCCACGTGGCGTACATTTACCATGCGAAGCTGATCGCCGACGGAACGCCGACGGCGCTGAAGGCCATGCCGGAGGTGAGTCCGTCGGGAACGCGTCGAGTGGAGATTACCGCGCCGGAAATTACCCGCGCGCTGCGACTGGTGCGAGGAATGGAAGGGGTGAGGAGCGCGACGGTGTTTGGGCAGTCCATCCACGGGTTGGTGGAGGAGCGGCTGGACTTGGAGGACCTGGTAAAGCGGCTGTGGCAGCAGGGGATTCTGGTAAGCGAGATGCGCCCGCTGGCGCCGAGTCTGGAGGACGTGTTCGTCGAGCTGACGTACCGGCGCAAGGCGGAACTGGAGGCGATCCGTGCTTGAGAGACTCCAATACGTTTTCCGCGGCTTCGGCGCGGTCGTGTACAAGGAAATCCTGCACATCCGGCGCGATTACAGGACGGTTTTCTTCGCGCTGTTCATCCCCGTGCTGCAGATGATCGTGCTGGGCTTCGGCATCGACACCAATATCCGGCAGGTGAAAACGGTGGTCTTCGACCAGGACGGCCGGCAGGCCAGCCGCGAGCTGGTGGACCGGCTGCGGAACTCCGATACGTTCCGCATTGTGGGCTACGTGCAGTCGGACCAGGAGCTGAACGACGTCATCATCGCGGCGCGGGCGCGCGTGGGCGTGAAGATCCCAGTGGACTACTCCGACCGATTACTGAAAGGCGGGACAGCCCAGGTGCTGGTGCTGATCGACGGGTCGGACAGCTCGGTGGCGGGGCAGGCGCTGAATGTGGCGACGGCGATCGGGTTCGACGAATCGCTGCGGCGGGTGCTGGCCGAGCGGCGGGCGCTGCCGGTGGAGATGCGGCCGAAGTTGCTGTTCAATCCAGATTCGCGCTCGCCGAATTTTTTTCTGCCGGGGCTGGTGGCGGTGCTGCTGCTGTTCTTCACTACGTTTCTGACCGCGCTGGCGATTGTGCGGGAGAAGGAGAAAGGGACACTGGAACAGCTCTTTGTGACACCGGTGCGACCGCTGGGGCTGCTGCTGGGGAAGCTGGTGCCGTACTTTGGCATCGGGATCCTGGGGCTGAGCGGCCTGCTGTTTTTCATGGTCACCGTGTTCCGCGTGCCCATCCACGGGCACCCGCTGCTGCTGTACGCGCTGGCGTGCCCCTACCTGTTCGTCAACCTGTCCATTGGCCTGCTGATTTCCAGCAAGGCGAACACGCAGCCCGAAGCCATGCAGATGTCCATGATGGTGATCCTGCCGACGATTTTCTTTTCCGGCTACATCTTCCCGCGGGAGACGATGCCGCTGCCGTTCTACCTGTTTAGCTTTCTGGTGCCGGGGACCTACTTCGTCAACATCAGTCGCGGAATCATCCTGCGCGGGGCCGGGATCGCGCACCTGTGGATGGATGGAGTGGTGCTGCTGACGATGGGAGTGGCGCTGCTGCTGCTGGCGGCGAAACGATTCCAGAAGAAGGTGATTGCGACGTAGAGGAGCAGGGGACAGGTGGCAGGGAGTAGTGGACAGGGAGCCGAAAGAAGGGTTTGTGCCTCAAGCCATTGGCGGGCGCTTGACAAGTGACACATAGATGTATATACATATAAAGGAATGCAAATGAACTATTCACGTCTCGGGCTGGCGGCGCTTGGTGGCACGTTCGCGTCTTTTGCCTTTGGTTTCTTAGTGTTTTGGCTGGTGCCAGCTCTTATCAATGAAGGCCACAAGTACCCGGCCGTATTCCGACCTCGGGAAGAAATGAAGACTGTTATGCCAATTGGAATCGTCGCAACTTTCATAGCGATCCTGGTTGTCGCCATAATTTTCGCAATGATACATCAGGGCGGATCGGGCCCTACGGAAGGTGCGCGCTTAGGCGTTCTCATTGGCATTTTCGTGGTTTGCGCATTTGTGCTGCACAACTATGTGAACCTGAACATCGGGTTGAAACTCGCTCTGGGACAGGCTGTGGCTTACTTTTTCCAGTGGACTATCGTCGGAATAGTCATCGGTCTTATTTACAAACCCCTCGCTACACCATAACGATTCCTGTCATTAAGGAGCTTTCCTCACGGAAGTCGATAAAGCCGTATGCGTATCTTCGGTAGCGGCTGGGAGGAGCAGGTTTTGACGGAATCTCGGACATACGGGGCGGCTGCGGAACTTTTGGACGCCTATCGCGAGCAACCGCGATGGGGCGTCCACAGGCGCCACGTGGCCAGGGGTTAGACGCGATGCCGCGGGCGGGAGCAGAGGCCAAGGCGCTGATTCTGCTGCTGACGTTTTTTCCGCAATGCGTCGTCTCCATGCTGAGCATGACCCCGCCCGTCATGGCCAGCCAGATCGCCCTCTCTCTCGGCTTTTCGCCGCAGATTGCCGGTGTCTATGTCGGGCTAGTCTACGCCGGCGCGATCCTCAGCAGCTCCTTCTCGGCCTCGCTGATCACGCGGCTAGGCCCGCTGCGCACCAGTTGTGCCTGCGTCGTGACCGGCGGCGCCGGGCTCGCGCTACTTGCCGTTCCACATCTCGCCGCCTCCTTGTTGGCGACCGCCATCATCGGACTGAGCTACGGCCCGCTGACGCCGGCGAGTTCACACGTGCTGGCGCGCTACCGCAGCGGCGCGGGCATGGCCTTCCTGGTTTCGGTGCGCCAGACCAGCGTGCCGATGGGCGGCGTACTCGCCGGCTTCGTCGCGCCGCCGTAGCCCCAGACGAGACGCTCGCCGAAGGTGGGAACGAGCTTGCGGTGGCGGCCGAGAATTTCCCCTTCTGAAGAAATGTAGAGAAGCGTGTTGTAGAGCGAGCCGGACGGGCCGAGCTCGTTTGCGCCCAGCACGACGGCGCAGCGGGCTTCGCGGGCGGCGCGACAGAGAGCCTCGGTTTCTTTGGAGGGAATGACGAGGCTGTTGCGGGCGAGGCGCGCGTGGAGACGCTTGGAGGGTTCGTGTCCCCATTTGCCGAACGTGCCGGCGTCGCACCAGAAGGGATAAACGGGGAGCCAGGTCTCAGGGAAAGCGATGAGCTGAGCGCCGCGGCGACCGGCCTGGGCAATCAAGTCGCAGGCTTTCGAGATGCAGGCGGCGAGATCGAGAACGACAGGCGAGGCCTGAGCAATGGCGATGGTCAGCTTCATGCAACCCCCTTCGAAAAGCCACAGATAAACACAGATTCAGAAAAGAGAAAATAGAAAAGAGGCAGAGAGCGGGTTGCGCGTGGGAGGGAGATTGCGTAGGCTGAGAGATTCGTTGCGGCGAGAAACGGAGAGCGGATGGCGTGTCCGATCTGTGAGAAGAGGAAGGCGGAGCGGTTCTGCCCGGCCAAGGGCGAGAAGATTTGCGCGGTGTGCTGCGGGACCGAGCGCGAGGTGACGATTGATTGCCCCTCGGACTGTGGCTACCTGCGGGCGGCGCGGCGGTACGAGCAGGAGCACCCGAAGCCGGTACCGGCGGAGGAGGTGCCGTTCCCGGACGTGAACGTCCGGCAGGACCTGATCCACGAGCGGCGGCCGGTGGTTTCCGGTCTGGGTTTCACAATTCTGATTTATGCGGCGGGGGTGGGACGCGGCAATGAACTGGTGGACCGGCAGGCGATGGCGGCGCTTACGGCGCTGGCAGAGACGTACCGCACGCTGGGGTCGGGGATTTTTTACGAAAAGCCGCCGGACGAACCGGTGGCGCGCGGGCTGTACACAGAACTGATGAAGTTTGTGCAGACGTCGCAGCAGGAGGAGACCGAGGGCGCAGGGCGGTTGAAGGATGGGGAAGTGCTGCCGCTGTTGGTGTTCGTGTTGCGGGTGGCGCGGGCGCGGACGAGTGGGAGGCCGAAGTCGCGGGCGTTTCTGGATTTTCTGCGGGCGCAGTTTCCGCAGTCGGCGGAGACTCAAGCGGAAGCTCCGCGGATCGTGCTGCCCTAACAGGATGCTGAAAAACACCGGGCCTTGTCATTCCGAGGGTCGGTCGTGTCTGCCGACCCGAGGAATCTGTTCTTCTTTTCAATGGCTTCCAATCACAAGCAGATTCCTTCCGGCAGGGCCGGAATCTTCGATCGTCCCGACAAAGAGCGTCGGGACTCAGCATGACAGAGGGGAGGCGGGGTCTTGGCGGATAGGAGGCGGGGCGGGAGGAATGCGGGGCGGGGGGAAAGGGGAGAGCTTACACTTGAAAGGAGCCGAGAAGCGATGGAGGAGAAGCAGGGAAGAGTTGGTGGGAGTCAGAGAAGCGTTGACTGTGAAGCGGAGAAGCGATGGCGGGCGAAGTACGAATCCTGGTGATTGACGACGACGCGGTCAACCAGGCGGCGCTGCGGCAGATGCTGGACGCCGAGGGCTGGGAGGTGGAGATCGTCCCGGCGGTAAACCAGGGTCTGGCGGCGCTGGCGGCGGGCGGATGGGTGCTGGTGATCGTCAACGTGGGGCTGTGCGGGCCGGAGAGTTTGCTGTTCCACATGCTGCGCGAGCTGGCGCTGGCGGAGCCGGTGGAAGGCGAGAAGGCGCGGGTGCGAACGCTCTTCCTGGTGCCGGAGATGGCCGGACGGGAGGTGCAGGCGGCACTCGAGCGAGACCGCTTGCCGTACATCCTGAAGCCGCTGAACTTGCACGATTTCCTGGAGCGCGTGAGCGATTTGCTGATGGAGACGTCGGCGATTGCCGCGCCAATCCGGCAGGTGCAGTACCAGTCCCGGAGCGCGGGGCGAGCGAAGAACGACAGCGAGAAGGCAGCGCAGCCACGACAGACGCAGATGTTTGCCGCGCGCGGCGAGTACCAGATGACCGAAGAAGAGATTACGGAGTACGAACGGCAGGAGCAGGAAGAAACGCAGCGGAAGAAGAAGCGAGACACGGGACTGCCGTGAAGAAGCCAAGAGCGAAAATAGAAAAGAGAGCTGCAACCGCAGGGAAGCCGAGAGTAAGCCGCGAGTGAACCGCAGGGATTGAACTCGGAAGAGCAAGGCCCCGCAAGGAAATTCCAGATCTAAAATTGAAGTTGGGGAAGACAAAGGCTGAGGGATGCTTTCCGGCAGGGCCGCAATCTTCGATCGTCCCGACAAAATGCGTTGGGACTCAGCATGACAACGGCGGAAGAAAAAGAGGGCCGCCTAAAGCCGGCCCCTACACGACCGAGAGCGTCAAGGTCAGCCGGCGGAGCAGGAGCGAAGAGACCGGCGCGACGAAGAGAGGTTCCTCGCTGCGCTCGG
>CAZHLD010000050.1:19687-22844 GCA_964533185.1 uncultured Acidobacteriaceae bacterium
CGGCAGGCGAACTCGCAGCCGCGGTAGGGGTTGATGGTCCAGTCGAAGGGGACGCGGTCGGAATCGCAGCGGTTGAGAATAGAGCGGACGGGGAGAAGGAAATACTCCACGTCGCGGCGAGCATCAGCGCGAGGGGAGGTAGCGGCGAGACGGGCAATGCCGACGAGGCCGTCCGGTGGGGCGGGCGGCTCGGCGCCCCGCTGGGGCGGGACGATGGGGAATAAGGAGGGAGTGGGGTACGACGGGCGGCGAGCGCGGCGAGGGTGAGTCGCCGGTGCCGCTCGAAGTGTGGTGGTGATGGTGGCCACTGCCCGCCTCGACGCTGAGAGGCAGATGATATTCGCCTTTTGTTCGCCATGTCAAGAGTTATTTTCGCTTTTTGTTCGCTAAGATAGGGGCGGCCAATGAGGCACAGAGAACCTGAGGGGAAGAAGATTTGCGGTCTGTGAGAAGGAGGCGGAGGGATGCTTTCCGGCAAAGCCGGAATCTGCGATCAGGCCGAATAGGTCACCCTCAGCATGACAGAGGGGTCAGGGGCGGGGGAGGCGGGGGTCGAGGCGGGAGTCGAGGAGGAGGAGGGAGCGGTAGAGGACTTCGGCGCCGTTGGCGATGTGCTCGGGTGAGGAGTACTCGCGGGGGGAGTGGCTGATGCCAGAGCGGCTGGGGACGAAGATCATCCCAATGGGCGCCAGGTGAGCGATGTTTTGAGCGTCGTGGCCAGCGCCGCTGGGCAGGTCGAGGGTGGCGAGGTGGACGGCGCGGGCGGCGTCGCGGATAGCCTGTTGGAAAGCCGGGTCGGTGCGGGCGGGGATGTCGTGGCTGAGAGGCACGCAGTTGATTTTGACGTTTTCTTCGAGCGCGATCTGGCGGAAGCGCTGCTCGATGCGTGCCCAGATACGGGCGACTTTGTCGGCGTCGAGGTCGCGCAGCTCGACGGGGAATTCGACGCGGCCGGGGATGATGTTGCGTGCTCCAGGCTCGACCCGGGCATAGCCCACGGTGCCGACCTGACGGCCGGGCTCGGCGCGAACCTCTTCGCGGACGGCCAGAACAGCGAGAGCGGCGGCGGTGAAGGCGTCCTGCCGGCGGTCCATGGGAGTGGTGCCGGCGTGGTTGGCGAAGCCTTCAGCGGTGCAGGTCCACCAGTTGATGCCCACAATGCCCTGCACGACGCCGATGGGAATGCCGCGCTCGTCAAGGATGCCGCCCTGCTCGATGTGCAGCTCGAGATAGCCGGCGAGGGCGCCTTTGGCGATTTGGGCCTGGGCGAACTTCGACGGATCCTGGCCATAGCGGCGCAGCCAGTCGGCCACGGTGAGGCCGTCGGAGTCGCGGCGGTCGAGAACCTCGGGACCGAGCAGGCCGGCGGCTGCGGCTGAGCCAAAGACTGCTTTGCCGAAGTGGTGACCTTCCTCGTTGACCCAGATGACCAGTTCGAGCGGGTGGCGGGTCTTGACGCCGCGTTCATGGAGCGTCCGCATGACTTCGAGCGCGCCCATGCTGCCCACCTGACCGTCGAAATTGCCGCCGTTGGGAACCGAGTCCAGGTGCGAGCCGAACAAGAGAACAGGGAGATTCTCGGTGCCTTCGCGGCGGGCGAAGAGGTTGCCGGCCGGGTCCACGCGAACGGTAAGGCCGGCATCGCGAAGGAGGCCTGCTACGTAGGAGCGCGCGGCGAGGTCTTCGGCGGAGAAGCCCAGGCGGGTGACTCCGCCTTCGAAGCCCGCGCCCGGAGGACGGCCGAATTCGCTCAGCTTCTGGAGGGTGCCCCAGAGGCGCTGGGGGTTGACGTGGAAAGTGCTCGGGGCGGGGCGTTCACTGGCTTGCTGAACGGAGCCGGGGGCCTGGGCGTGGCCGGGGCCGGGTTGCGCCAGTGAGAGGAGAACGACGAGAAGCAGAAGTTCGGCTCGCAGGCAACGGTTAATAGTGTCCATGCCATCTCCTCGGGTAGGGGGGAAGTCTGCCACAGGGAGAAGCAAGGCTGCAAGAAAAAGAGGGTGGGGCGTTCTAAGCGAGGGAACCCTTGAAGGGTTAGTGGTGTCCGAGTGGAATAGGAGGAAGAAATGGAGCGAGGAAGCTTGTTGAATGTAGGACTGGGCGGGCTGTCAATGTTACTGGGGCTGGCAGGGCTGGGCGGTGCGTTGGCGATGGTGTGGTCGAGTGGAAGCGAGGCGGCAGAGGCCGCCGGTCCCGCTGAGCCAGCACCGAATGGCTGGAAGGTGCTCGAGCCGGTAACGTACGAAAACCTGAGCGTGTTCCCGGTGGTGGGCGGTTCGGGAGCGGATACGAGCGGGTTCATTACACTGGATGAGGCGCTGGCGTCGGGCGAGGCGGTGGTGACCGAACAGGGCGGAGAGATGATTCGGCGAACGCGCGACGGGCGACCGACGCCGCTCATTTTCCCGCAGGGCGGCGGGGCGAGCGTGAACCGGCTGGTGCTGACTAACCGGAGCAAGCGTCCGCTGGTGCTGCTGGCGGGCGAGGTGGTCAGCGGAGGCAAACAAGACCGCGTGATCGCCAAGGACCGGATCGTGGCGCCAGGAGCGGAGCCGCTGCCGCTGGACGTTTTTTGCGTGGAGCAGGGAAGGTGGTCGGCGGGCGCGCAGTTTGCGTCGTCGAAGCTAATGGCTCACCCGAGCGTGCGGGAAAAAGCAGCGGTCGAGCGGAAGCAGGATGAAGTGTGGGCGGCGGTGCGCAGCGGAACAACGGCGCGCAATGCGGACCCGTCGGCGGCGCCGGCGCGGATTGCCATGTCGGAGCTGAACGCGACGGTGGCGGAGTCGGGGACAGTGGCCTACGCGAAAATATACGACCATTCGCGCGTGGGGCAATCGGCCGCGGCGTTTGCCGAAGAGATGGAGCGGAGGTTCCGGCGGGCGACGAAGGGCCAGCAGGTGTTGGGCGTGGTGGTGGCCTACGGCGGAGAAGTGGTGTGGAGCGACCTGTTTGCGTCGGAGCAATTGTTTGAACGCTACTGGCCGAAGCTGGTGCGGAGCTACTCGGTGGAGGCGCTGACACGGGCGCAGTCAAAAGAACAAGCAACCGTGGCCGATGCGCGGGAGTTTCTGCAGCCGCTGAAAGGGCGGGAGAGCATTGAGAGCGAGCCGGGCGTCTATCGCTGGCGGCAGGTGACCGAGGGACGCTACGCCGAGATCGA
>CAZHLD010000051.1:0-22611 GCA_964533185.1 uncultured Acidobacteriaceae bacterium
AACAAGTCGAATTGGGTGTTGTCGGTGGGCGCGGATTGGAGCAAATCCAGTGCATGGACCTCACCGACGCCCAGTGGGCGAAGCTGAAACCGCGGTTGCACACTCCGTCTCGGCACAAGCGCGGGCGACCTTGGCGCGACGCGCGCACGGTGCTGAACGGCATTCTGTGGGTATTGCGCACCGGCGCTCCCTGGCACGATCTGCCGGACCGTTATCCACCCTATCAAACCTGCCATCGCCGCTTTCAGCAGTGGCAGCGCGATGGCACGCTGACTCGACTGTTGCGCGCGCTCGCCGAAGACCTGCGGGCACGAGGCAAGCTCGATCTGTCGGAGACCTTCATCGATGCCAGCTTCAGTTCGGCGAAAAAAGGGGCGCTGCTGTCGGCCCGACTCGCCGAGGAAAAGGCAGTAAAATCATGGCGATCGCAGACCGCCATGGTCTTCCTGTCTCCTGCGGCATCGCCAGCGCTTCGCCGCATGAAACGAATCTCGTCGAAGCGACCATCGAGCAACGTTTCACCCGGGCCAAGCCGAAACGAATGATCGGCGACTTGGCCTACGACAGCGATCCACTCGACCGCCAGCTGTGGCGTCAGCATCGCGTCCATCTCATCGCTCCGCACAAGAGTAATCGCCGCCGGAAGAATACACAGGATGGTCGGGAACTGCGGCGGTACTGCCGCCGCTGGAAGATCGAACGCCTCTTCGCTTGGCTCCACAATTCCCGCCGCCTGGTCTCCCGCTGGGAATATCACGAGGCCAACTTCCTCGGCATGGTCCAACTCGGCTGCCTCATCATCCTCCTGAGGCATTTATGAGATAGCTTGTAGTTAATTACCTGAGTGGTGAAGTGGAGTCTGAACTTCAATGAAGGCGCTGAGCACAAATTCGTCAGGCTGCGGCGGGCCGTGATGCGCTCTCCGTGGGCGTGGCGGTTTTACCATCGGCAAGTCGGCGGCAAAGTCTGCAAGATTCAATAGACGAACTAGCTGCGCAGGCAGTCGAGATAGTGCGGCGCGACGATCCACCCGAGTCGCATCTCGGGCGGGTCATGAACCAATACTCGCCCACGCAGGACGAAATATCGCGACGCACGTTAAAAGAAGCAGGAAGGGGTCCAAGGGATGCCTGTAGCGTGCAGTTACGTGCGTCACATAGTGAATCAGCGGATACAGAAACAGAATTGCGGTCAGTAATCCCCAGCCCAGCCGCTGCGTACGGGCAGGCGAACATAGGCCGGCGATGGCCAGCAACGTCAGCAAACTGCCGAAAACGATGTTGACTGTGTCGAACACGTAGCACCAAGCAAGGAAGCAAAGCAGCGCAGCAACCGGAATCAGGCGACTGAGGAGCAGGCGAATGTGAAAGAGAGGCGTTTTCGTCATCGTCGGGTGCGGCCGAACCCCGGCGCTTCCGGCGTGAGACTATAGCAAACCAGAGCAGCAGGCGAGCCAAACTGAGGATGGAATGCGCAGAAAATGTTTGTTATGATCGCGGCCCCGGCGAGCCGCCGGGGAAGCCGTAAGAGCGCTCTGTCGAGATGATTGTTCTGGCTGGATTCCGCAGGCCCCCTAATTAGAAAGGCTCCAGAAAGTGAATGCCTCGTTGCCGGATGTCGCATCTGTTGTTGGGTTAGGGACGTTTCTTTGACAGGCTGGGATGAACCGGGTAACCACAACGGATGACATGGTCATGGTGAAGGCGGCGCCGCCGCGCAGGGCCGAACGTGTGGCTGTTTCGGCAAACGGGCGGCTTTCCGTGGGGGTGCTGGTGGATCTGCACCGCGGAATCGCCGCCGGAGGCCACGTGAAGTGCTGGGAACGGCTGGCCGAGGCCGCCGCGGGCGAGGAGCTCGACCTGACGGTTTATTTTCTTGGGGACCGCGCGGAAACCGAAGAGGTGTCGGATAACGTGCGGTACCTCACCGTGCGGCCGCTGCTGGGCACGGAGTCGTTTCCCTTCCTCGACCGGATTGCCGCGCACACCGACCTCGCCCCATTGCACCCCGGAGTACTGGACGCACTGCGGAGGCACCAGGTGTTGCACTCGACCGATGCCTACTTTTCGCTGGCGCGCACGGCGCTCTTTCTTGCCCGGAGGGACAAGCGGCCGCTGGTGAATTCAATCCACACGGATACGCCCGGGTACACGCGGGTCTATTCAACACAAGTGCTGCGGCGGATCTTTGGCGACGGCCGGCTGGGACGGCTGGTGCGCGAGCGCTGGCGCTGGCAGGAGCGACTGGCGGCGGGGAAGCAGCGGCAGCTCGAGCGCTACCTCAAACGTTGCGACTGGACGATGGACGCGCAGGAGAACGAGACGTCCGCCTCAACGCTGCCGATGGGCGGGCGGCGGTCGGTGCTGCGCCGCGGGATCGACAAAGAGTTCTTCCATCCCGCCCGGCGGGACCGAAGCCGGCTGCGGGAAGAGTTTGGAATCGGCGAAGACTGGCTGGTGCTGCTCTTCGCCGGACGCGTGGACCAGGGCAAAGAAGTGATGACGCTGGCGCGGGCTACGCGCATCCTGGCCGACCGCGGCGTGCCGGTTCATGCGATCTTCGCGGGCGAAGGAGGCCAGCAGGAAGAAATCCGGCGGCGGCTGGGCGACCGCGCGAGCCTGCCGGGGACCGTGGCGCAGGCCGAGCTGGCCTGGCTCTATGCCAGCGCCGACCTGTTTGTGTTCCCCTCGCGAATCGAGATTTCGCCGAATGTGGTTTTGGAGGCGAAGGCTTCGGGGCTGCCTGCTCTGGTCTCAGGCACGGGCGGCTCGCGACGGATGATTCGAGAGCCGGGGCGCGACGGCTTGGTGGTGCAGAGCGCAGACTCGTTTGTGTGGGCGGAAACGATCGAGGCGCTGTGGAAGCAGCCGGAGCGGCGTGCGGCGTTGGGCGTCGCGGCGCGGCGCTCGATTGAAACGGAATGGCCTTCGTGGCGCGACGTGTTCCGCGAGGACCTGCTGCCGGTCTGGCGGCGTGTGGCGCGCGAGCGCGGCCTCTGGCCCTAAGCGAAAACGATCATGTTCGCGCAGCGCATCCTCGTGCTGATTCCCCACCCCGACGATGAGGCGGTGGGCTGCACGGCCGCAATCACTCGGGCGCGCGCGCAGGGCGCGGCGGTCTTCGGCGCGTACCTCACCAGCGGCGTGCCGGCTCCTGAGGCGCTGTGGCCCTGGCAACGAAAAGGCCAGCAGGGGCGCATGATCCATCGCCGGCACGAAGCACAACGCGCAGCGGAGATGCTCGGGATCGAGATTGTGAGCTACCAAATCATCCCGACACGCACGCTCAAAACCGCGCTTGAGGGTACGCACGACCTGCTCACCCGTCTGATCCTGCACCACAAGTCCGACGTGCTCTGGACACCCTCCTACGAAGGAGGACACCAGGACCACGACGCGGCGAACTTCTTGGCCAGCACCTTTCGCAAGACGCTGCCGGTGTGGGAATTCAGCGAGTACAACTTTGCCGGAGGCCGGGTGAGGTCACAGGAATTTATTTCGCGAAATGGAACCGAGCAGGAAATCGTGCTGAAAGCCCACGAACGGCGGTTCAAAAGAGCGGTTCTGGAAACGTACGTCTCCGAGCGGAACAATCTGAGCCACATATGGACTGAGCGCGAGGTCTTTCGCCCGCTAGAGGAGTACGATTACTCTCGGTCTCCACACCCGAGAAAACTCTTCTACGAGCGCTTTCAGTGGGTGCCCTTCCACCCGCGCGTGGACCAGACCAAAGCGGAAGAGGTCTGCGGGGCCATCGAAGAGTTCCGCCGCACCCGTGAAACGAAGCCGGCCAGCCGCCCAGCCACAGCCGAAAGCTGACCACAAAGTCTTCAGGGACGCCGTGAGAAAAAGCGGGCGAAGCCCCGACCTTCGAGCGTCGTCCAGACCATCAGACCCGGGCCGCCGACGAATAGTTCCCTCACCCGCTTGACCAGCGCCAGCGCCAGTGAGACTTCCGGCGATAGGCCCAGGCGCATGCCAATCAGGACGAATCCGCCTTCCTGAACACCGAGTCCTCCAGGAATCGCGAATGCAGCACTGCGGACCGCCGTGCCGAGACACTCCAGGATGAAGGCGTCGGTCCAGCTCACGCGATAGCCGAGGGCGTAAAGCGCCAGCCAGGTCTCGCCGGTGTGCAATACCCAGGTGGCCAGCCGCCAGAAGCCGCAGACGGCAACGCGGCTGCGGTGGCCATAAAGAGTGGAGACGGCGAGGTCGAGCCCGGCAGCATGGTCGGCTAGGGAGCCCCACCTGCGCTCGTCGGAAACAAAGCGCAGAGTGCCGGCCAGGCGGCGGAAGAGGCCGAAGTGCTGCGCCAGGTAGAACAGGATGAGCACGCCCGCGGCAATCAGCAGGCCGATCCACAAGCCTCGAATCTCGCTGCCGGAGCGGCCCACGGACATGAACAGCGCCGCGCCCAGCACGGTGTAGAGAAGCTGGGTCACGAGGCCGAGGGTGAAATCCACGACGACGGTGGCGCCGGCTTCCGGTCCCGGGACGCCCGCACGCGCCGCCAATCGCGCGCGCGCGACGTCACCGCCAACTTGCGCGACGGGCAAGAGGCTGTTCACCGCTTCGCCAACCCAGCGGAAAAGAAAGAGCCGTCCGAGCGGCGGGCAGTTCGGAGCCGAGAACAGGACGCGCCAGCCCAGTGTGTCTGTGGCAATGGTGACGAAGCGGAACGCGGAGACATAAAGCAGTCCCCAGCCCGCCGCGGCGGTTGCTGCGGCGATTTCGCCGGCACCGTAGTGCCACAGCAAAACAACAAACAGCACGGCGCCAAGAAGCAGGGCTAGGATTGTGGCGCGCTTCACGGCTGCACCTGAAGAAGTGAGTTAGCCTTCATTTGCGGTGGAATTCTCACGGGGAAACGAGCCGCACATGGGGCCGTGCGGGCGGCACGTTATCGAGCCTGAAAGCCGCGGACCGGCATGCCGTCGCGAAGCTCGGTGTCGCCGGGCAAGGCGAGCACATCGTCTTCCTTCAAGCCGGAGGTGATCTCGAAGCGCGTGGCGCTCGAGATGCCGACCTGCACTTCGCGCTTGCGGAGGTGCGGGGTAACCCCGGGCAATCCTCCGCCTTCGACCAGATAGGCAAAGTGGCGCTGGCCTTCGGTCTCGATGGCGCCGCGCGGCACGGTCAGGACGTTCACCTTTTCGCGGATGTTGATACGCACGCTGACGTTGATATTGGGCAGAAGGCGCAGCTTTTCGTTTTCCACCGAACAGAGCACTTCGCCGACGCTGCGGGTGCCGCGGGCGACCACCTGCTTGGGAATCATCTCGGTGCGGGCCTGCCAGGACTGGCCGGGCAGTGCGTCCCAGGTGATAACCACGGGCTGGCCGGGCTCGAGCGAGCCGAGCTCGGGCTCGTCGATGAACGCGCGGATGCGGACGCGGCGCAGGTCGGCTAACTCGGCGAGCAGCGCGCCAACTTGCACGTAGTCACGCTCCTTCACCGGCAGGGAGTAAAGCGTGCCATCGATCGGCGCGGTGACATTGGCCGAGCGGACTTTCTCTTCGAGTGCGCGGATCTCGGTTCGGTACTGTTCGATGAGCAGGCGAGCGCGCTCGGCCAGCAGCCCGGCGCTGCGGGCAAACTCTTCGTTGGCCTTGCGCAAGCGGGCTACGTCGGCCTCGGCGCGGGCCAGGGCAAGCTGGTTCAGGTCGAGCTCGTCGCGCGTGGCCGCCTGCTTAGCCAGCAGGCGCTCGAGCGCCTCGCGCTCGCGGCGCAGGCGGTCGCGGTCAAGCTCGGCCTTGCGTACGTCGGCTTCGAGCCGCGCTTTTTCATCAGCGCGGCCACCGGCGCGGGCTGCGCGCAGGTCTTCTTCGGCAGCGACCAAGTTTTCGCGGGTGCGGGACAGGTCAGCGCGGGCCTGGCTAGCGTCGAGAGTAAGCAGGAGCTGGCTGTGCTTCACCGCCTGCCCTTCGACCGCGGCCACTTTCTCAACGAAAGTGACGAGCTGAGAGCGGATCGTGTAAGGAGTGATGGGCTCGACCTTACCATTGCTGACAATCGAAGCAACCAGATACTCGCGGACGGCCTTTACCACGGCGACGCGCGGGGCGGGCTGGCGGCGGCTGAGGGCCACGAGCACGACCGTCAGGAGCACGGCCGCGCCGAGCAGCATCCAGACGCGCCGACTGAACGAAAGTCTCATCCAAGCTCCTCAGGAACCCGCGACGGCGCGTAGATAGTCTCTCTCGGGCCGCAGTGCGAAAAACAAAGCCGCCGCATGATAACAAACAATCGCAGCGCAAACGAGCGCTGCGCCGGGCCTCAACAGGAAGATGCTATACTCGGCAGAGGGGATGCCGACCGTCTACATCATCTCACCGGATTGGACGCTGCGCGCCACAGTGCGCGCGGAGTTGCGCGAAGCGGGCGTCGAGGCGCTGGGGATGGAGACCGCCGATGACGCCGCGCGGGAAATTGCCGCCGGACGGATGCCTTCGGCCGTGGTGCTGGACGGCGCAGTCAGCGCGACGGGGCTCGAGAGCCTGGCGCGGGGCGTGCCGGTGATCGTCGTGGCCTCGCGAACTGAGCCTCTACAACCGCCCGCAGGGGCCGCGGCCGTGCTCTACCGGCCAGTGCGCGTCGGCGAGATTGTCGCCCGGGTGCACGAAATCCTGCGCGGGCACGCCGCCTAGCATGTCCGACCGTCCTTCTCCCCTCCCCGATGCCGTTGAAACACCGGAAACGCCACAGCCGCGGGTGCCGCTGGATTACCTGCTCGCGCCCGGGAGCGGGTGGTTCCGCGCGCTGCGGCACGCGGACTTCCGCGTGTTCTGGACGGGCAACTTCATCAGCAATATCGGCTCGTGGATGCAGAACGTGGCCCAGGGGTGGCTGGTGCTGCAAATAACCGGCTCGCCGCTGTGGTTGGGTGTGGTGGGCTTCGCGCAGCAGGCGCCTGCGCTGGTGTTTTCGCTGCTGGCCGGAGTGATCGCCGACCGTACTGCGCGACGCCGAATGCTGCTGGCCACGCAGGCGACCATGATGGTGCTGGCGGTGGGGCTGGCAGTGCTGACGCATTTGAACCGAATCACAGTGGAGCAAATCGTGGTGATCGCGTTCCTGGCCGGAACCACGATGGCGCTGAACGCACCCACCTACCAGGCGGCGATCCGCGACCTGGTGCCGCAGGAAGATACGCTGAATGCGATCGCGCTGAATTCGATCCAGTTCAACATGTCGCGCGTGGTTGGGCCGTCGCTGGCCGGATTCACGATCGCGGGCCTGGGCGTGGCCGCGTGCTTTTACTTGAATGCGCTGAGCTACGTGCCGCTGCTGTTTGTGATCACGCGGGTGCGCTTCCCGGAGCGGGAGGCGCGCGAGGCCAGCTCCATGCGGGAGGATTTGGTGGAAGGGTTCCACTACGTCTGGGAGCACCACACCATTCTGCTGCTGGTGCTGCTGGTGGCCACGGTGAGCATGTTCGGGCTGCCCTACCTGGTGATGATGCCGGCCTTCGCCAGGGACGTGCTGCAGGTGGGCGCGCGGGGATTGGGCTATCTGGTGGCCTCGGCCGGAGTGGGCGCGCTGCTGGGCGGCATCCACCTGGCAATGATGAAGTCGCACCGGCGGCGCGGGCCGCTGGTGCTGGGTGCGGCGCTGACGTTTTTCGCTGCCATCCTGCTGTTCTGCCTTTCGCGGCAGCCGGTGCTTTCGGCTCTGCTGCTGGCCGTGGCGGGCGGGGCCATGGTGAGCTCGGTGGCCACGGTGAACAGTCTGATCCAGACGCTGGTGCCAGACGCGATCCGCGGGCGCGTCCTGAGCATGCACACGATGGCCTTCCTGGGGTTCACGCCGCTGGGTAGCCTGCTGGTAGGCGCAATCGCCGAGCGCTGGACGACGCCGATGGCGCTGGCGCTTTCGAGCGGCTTTGCGCTGGTGCTGACGGGCGTGGTGGCGTTTGCAGCGCCGTCGATCAGAAGGCTGAAATAGTCCGTCGTCCGTGTTCCGTTTCGGAGGGGCCGCACAGACCGGAGACAGTCGTGCTAGAATCGCGGAAAATGCGCGCCGGAGCAAAAAAATGAGTGAGCCACAGAAGACCGAGCACAAGCCCGAGGAGTCGCACAAGCCGCCGGCCGAGGGGCGCGTGATCCACCGCGTCTGCATCACCTGCAACAACATGTTTCGCGTTACGCCGGAGAACATCGACACCAAGCAGTGCTCGAACTGTCACAAGGGCGGCGGATAAGAATGTGGCGAGTGGTGAGCGGCTAGATCACCCTACTTGAAGTATTCGTCGGACGGGCGAGCGTAATTCCGCTAGGCATTCCTGCGTAGTTCAGACAACCGGCGGCCGGTGGAGCGCGTTCTGAATCAAGCTGGCCCGAGGAGCGAGTGTCCGAATGATTGAAGCAAAGAAGCTGTGCAAGGAATTCCAGGACAAAAAGCGGGGCAAGATCCGGGCGGTCGAGCAGGTGAGCTTTCGCTGCCTACCCGGGCAGATCTACGGCTTGCTGGGAGCCAACGGCGCCGGCAAGACCACCACGCTGCGCATGCTGGCGACCATCCTCAAGCCAACCGACGGCACGGCCCTGGTGGGCGGCTACGACATAGTTATGGAGCCGGAAAAAGTGCGCGCCCACGTGGGCTTTCTCTCGAGTGCAACAGCACTCTACGACCGGCTGACGGCGCAGGAGATGGTGCAGTACTTCGGGCGGCTGTACGGCCTGGACAACAGCACGCTGAAGCGGCGGATTGATGAGGTCTTCGGGCGGCTCGGCATGGATGAGTTCCGCGACCGGCGCTGTGACAAACTCTCGACGGGAATGAAACAGAAGGTCTCCATCGCCCGGACGCTGGTACACGACCCACCGGTGATGATCTTCGACGAGCCGACCCTGGGGCTGGACGTGATGACGGCGCGGACGATTGTGGGCTTCATCCGTGAATGCCGGCAGCAAGGCAAGACGGTGATCTTTTCAACCCACGTGATGAGCGAAGTGGAGAAGCTCTGCGACACCATCGGAATCATTCACAACGGGAAGCTGCTGGCTGAGGGGACACTCGCAGAGTTGCGCCAGCGCTACCAGCAGCCCGACCTCGAAGAAGTGTTTGTCCACGTGGTGGAGGCAGCGGCGTGAAGGCGCGAAACGTCGGCATCATCTTCCGCAAAGAGCTGACCGATACGCTGCGCGACCGGCGCACGCTGATCTCGAGCATCCTGCTGCCGATCCTGCTATTCCCGTTGCTGATGGGCGGGGTCATCGGTCTTTCCATTTTGTTCATCAAACGCGCCGAGCAGCAGACGGCGCCGGTGATGCTTCTGGGCGCAGAAAACGCTCCCGAGCTGACCCGGCGGATCCGCGAAATCAAGAACGTTGAGGTGGTGCCGCCCGCGAGCGACTACGTCCAGAAGATCAACGACAAAACGATCCAGGCCGCGGTGGAGTTCGCCCCGGGGCTCGAGGCAAACATCGAGCAGCATCCCGACCAGCCGCAGAGCATCACAGTTTACTGGTACGAAGGCGAGCTGCGTTCGCGCAAGACTTTGCAGCGAATTCAAAAAGTCGTCCGCGAGTATCGTGAGGAGATCGTGAAGGCGCGGCTGGTCGCGCGCAAGCTCTCTGCCGCCGACGCCAAACCCTTCGAGTTCGAGCAAAAGAACGTGGTCGCCGCTGAAAAGGTCACCGGCAACATCCTGGGATTCATCCTGCCGTATTTCATCATCATCCTGTGCCTGACCGGAGCAATGTATCCGGCCATGGACCTGACCGCCGGCGAGAAGGAGCGCGGGACGATGGAGACGATCATTGCCAGCCCGGCGACGCGCGGGGAGATCGTGTTTGGGAAATTCCTCCTCGTGCTGCTGTCGTCGGTGGTGACGACCGCGCTCTCCATCCTCTCGTTCGCGGTGACGGTCATCGTGGGAGGCGGGATCCTGGGCCGCTTCACGAAGGAGTTTGTGATCCAGGTGAGCGCGCGCTCGGCGGCGACGGTATTCGTGATGGTGCTGCCGCTGGCCGTAGCGTTCTCAGCCGCGCTGATGGCCGTTGCGCTGATCGCACGGAACTACCGCGAGGCGCAGGGCTACATCGCCCCGCTGATGTTTGTGGTGATTCTGCCGGCGATGGGGTCGTTCATTCCGGGCATCGAGCTGAACGCGACACTCGCCATGGTGCCCATCCTGAACGTGAGCCTGCTCGCGAAAGAAGTCTTCGCCGGCCAGTATCCCTGGAAGATGATCGGGCTGATTTTCGCCTGGACGTGCGTCTACGCCGCGGCGGCCCTGTGGTTTGCGGTGCGGCAGTTCAAACGTGAAGAAATCATCTTCCGAACGTAGCGAGGAACGCCGTGAAACTGCGCAACATCTGGGTGGTCTACCGCAAGGAACTGCTCGACTTGATCCGCGACCGTCGGACGCTGATCGGCACGTTCCTCTGGCCGCTGGTGCTCTTCCCGCTGATGACCGTGGGCTTCGGGCAGATCGAGAAGAAGGTTTCTCAAAAGGCGGCGAAGCGCGAAGCTTCAATCATGCTGCTCGGCGGCGAGCATGCGCCCGAGCTGGCCGCCAAGCTGCGGGAGACCGAGGGACTTGCGCTGGTTCCCACCGCCGACGACTCTGTCCAGCAGATCAACAACAAGAAACTCCAGGCGGCGGTGGAGTTTCCGGCTGGTTTCCAGGAGAAGATCCTGAACGGGGTGGAGCCACCAAAGGTCAGCATCTACTTCTACGACACGGAAGGGCGCTCGGAACGAGCGGTGGACCGCATCGGAAAGACTGTAGATCAGTACCGCGCGGAGGTGGTGGAGCGGCGCCTCGGCGCGCGCGGGCTGATGACGGGGCTGCTCAAGCCGGTGGATGTGAGAGCGGAAAACGTGGCCTCAGCTGAAAAGGTGGGTGGCATCCTGCTCGGTACGCTGCTTCCCTACTTCATCATCTTGCTCTGCCTGATGAGCGCGCTGCAACCCGCAATTGACCTCACGGCTGGAGAGAAAGAGCGCGGCACGATGGAAACGATCCTGGCCAGTTCGGTGGGCCGCATCGAACTCGTGCTGGGGAAGTTTTTGCTGGTGCTGAGCTTTTCCGTGTTCAATACGATCCTTTCGATTTCCTCGTTTGCGGTGACGATGCGCTTTGCGAAGGACTATGCCGCCGAGATGACGCGCGGGCATTCCTACACAATCAACCCGAAGGCGATGCTGCTGGTGTTTTTGATTGTGCTCCCGCTGGCGGTGCTCTTCTCCGCGGCGCTGCTGACGATTGCGCTCTTCGCGAAAAGCTTCAAAGAGGCGCAGAGCTACACCGGCTACGTGATGCTGGCGGCGATTTTCCCTGCTCTCATCTCCATACTGCCGGGGATCGATTTGAACGCCGGGCTGGCACTGGTGCCGATTATCAATGTGAGCTTGGTGGCGCGGGAGCTGTTCACCGGCAGCTTCTCGTGGGGCCTGATGGGGCTTGTGTTTGCCTCGACCACCGTTTATGCCGCTGCCGCGCTCTGGGTGGCGATGAAAATGTTCCAGCGAGAAAGCGTACTCTTCCGCGCCTGAACTGCAGTCCTCTCCTCGAACGAGAATCCCGCGCTCGCATCCTCTCCCTTTCGTGGAGACTATTTGCCATGCAGTCCAAAAACCAGAGAAGAACTAGAGGGCTTTGAGGATGAGAAGGATGCGGTCGTCGTCGTGGTCGCCGTTGCGGGAGTAGTCTTCGACCTCAGCCAGGATGCTCTCGACGATTTGCGCGGCGGGCAAATGGCAGCGACCGCGCACAGCTTCGACCAGGCGTTCGCGGCCGTACTCATTGCGCTGGGCGTCCATAGCCTCGGTGATGCCGTCGGTGCAAGCAACCATGATGTCGCCGCTCGCAAACTGCACGAAGCCGCGCTGGTAGGCCGCATCGGGGAACAATCCCACCACCATTCCGCCTTCCTCTAGGTAAACACACTCGCCGCCAGCGCGGACGACCGCAGGCGGCACATGCCCGGCATTGATGTAATGCAGGGCGCGGTGGCGCTGGTCGAGCAGGCCGACAAACATGCTGAGGTATTTCTGCGTGCGGGGCTGATCGGGCAGCGAGGCGTTGCGCGGAGCCTGCATCATGTGGTTGATGCCGACGACGAGGCGTTCGAGCGCGTGCAAGTGCGTGACCAGCGCGCGCAGCGTAGCCTGGAGGTTGGCCATCACCAGCGCCGAGGCTACGCCCTTACCTTCTACGTCAGCGACGACGGTGAGCATCGTTTCCGGGTCGAGCCGCACAAAATCGTAGTAGTCGCCACCCACCATCTGCGACGCCCGGTGGCTGACCGCAATCTCAAAGCCCGGCAGGACGGGCGGCTGATCGGGCAGCAGGCCGGCCTGGATGGAGCGGGCCAGTGTGAGGTCGCGCTCCATGCGCTGCTTGGCCAGGCGCTCGCGGTGGAGCTGCGCATTTTCGAGCGCCAGCGCCACGTGGTCGGAGAGCGCGCGCAGAAAACCTTCGTCGGCGGGAGTAAAGCGGGCGGCGGCCTTGTTGAGCAGCTGCAAAACGCCAGCGACTTCGCCTTCTTTGTTGAGAATCGGCAAGCAAAGCAGCGTACGGGTGCTGTAGCCGGTACGGCGGTCCACTTCGGGCTCAAAGCGCGGGTCTTCGTAGGCGTCGGCCAAGTTGACGGTTTCGCCGTTGCGCGCCACCCAGCCAGCGATGCCGCGTGAGGCTGGGAGGCGGATCTCCTGCTGCTCGAGCCCCAGGCCGACCAGCGACCAAATCTCCTGGCGCTCGCGGTCGTAGAGGAAGACGGTGCCGCGGTCAGCCTCGGCGTGGCGCGTGGCGATGCCCAGGATGATGTGGATTAGCTCGCCGAGATCGAGCGTGGAGTTGAGCCGCTTAGTAGCCTCGACGATGCTGGTCAGCTCGTCCACGGTGCGGAGGAGCTGATCAAGCGAGGGTGAGGCGGTGCTTGTTTTGCGGCGTTTGGGCGCGGCAGGCCGGGTTTTGCGCCGGGGGCTCACAGCGGGCCACAGGGTAGCAGGGTGCGCGAGGATTGTGAAGATGGCAAAGCCTGGAGGCGAATCGAGAGGCTCACTCGGGTGGCAGGCGAATGTAAATCAGGCCGAGCGGGCCGGAGCGTTGCGGTTTTCCCAGGCGTCGCTCAGACGGCGAACGGTCTCGCGCAGACGCACAGCCAACTCGGTGATGGTCTCGAGGCGGTGTAAGGCAGAAGGAGGCAGGCGTTCCCCGTTTTTCCTTTTGAACTCGGTAATCAGCAGCTCGGCATTGCCCAGAATGCCGGTGAGGGGGTTATTGATCTCGTGGCGGAGAACCTCGCCGAAATCGGCGAGCATTTCGGGCTCGGGGAGGGTAAAGGAGCTGCCAGCGCGCGCAGCCAGGCGAGCGCGGCGCTCGAGGAAGGCCACGGCAATGGGAACGAAGTCGCCCAGGCGAACGACAAAATCAACGGCGCCTGAAGAGATCAGAAAGGCCAGTTCGGACTGGCGTTCAGGAGCGACCACGGCCACGACGGGGGCGTGTCCGGTGAGCCGCGCGATGGCCGTGCTGACGGATTCGCCCGTCGCCGGATTGACGGCCGATTCGTCGAAGAGGATGACGGCTGGTGTGGAGCGGCGAAAGGCCCTGCGGGCCTGGGAAACATTGAAGGCAAGGGGTAACTGGTAGTGGCCGCCGGTGGCCAGCAGAGCGCGGACCAGCGACTGGGTGACAGCTTCTTCAGCGCAGACCAGAAAGATTTCCCGCTCTTCGGAGATCATCGTTTCCTCGACAGGGACCGGTTGCGGACGACGGATTCACTGCAAGCAGCGAGGCGCGAGTGCGCACTTGTCTTTTCCAGGCAGCGCTGGACGGCCAGCCTAAGCTCTTCGATCAAGAAGGGCTTGGCGAGGTAAGGCAGGCCGCTCTCTTCGAGAAACTGTAAGGTTTGCGGCCCCAGGACGTCCCCGGTTACGAATAGGATGCGCTGCGCCGCTGGGGGAGCGTCCCGCAGTAGTTCGCGGTGAAAGGCTTTGCCATCCAGGCCAGGCATTCTTAGATCGCAGATGATCAGGTCAAAGTTGCGCTGTTTAATGCTTTCGAGCCCTTTGCGGCTATCGAGGACGGCCTTGACGTTGTGCCCTTCCTCGGTGAGCACGTCGGCGATCAACTGTGCCACGGTGGGTTCGTCTTCGACTACGAGAATGCTCCTACGATGCACCAGCGTTCCGGCGGTGCGACTTGAGGTAACGATCACGAGAGGGGTTTCGGCAGGAGCTGCAGCGGCGGGGTCCGCAGCCACAAGCAGCTCGACGGAGAAGGTGGCACCCTGACCAGGCTGGCTTTCGACCGTCACTTCACCGCCATGCTCCTGGACGATGCCGAATACAATCGAAAGACCCAGGCCCGTACCCACTCCAACGGGCTTGGTGGTGAAGAAGGGATCAAAGATGCGCGAGAGGATATTCGCGGGGATGCCCGGGCCATCATCAGAGACTTCGAGCAGGATGCGCCCGGCGGACAGCTGCTGGGTGCGGACGCGGATCGAACCGTGGCCGCGGCCTTCCTGGAGGGCCTGTTCGGCGTTGACGAGCAGGTTCAGAACCACCTGCTGCAGTTGGGTGGGGTCGGCCAGAGTGGGGAGCAGGTCCGGGTCGGGATCGAATTCGACGACGATGTTCTGGACCTTCAACTCATAGCTGCGGAGTACCAGGGTGCGTTCGACGACTTCGTTGAGGTTGACCGGGCGGCGCTCGGGCCTGGCCTCACGGGCGAACAGCAGCAGGTTGCGGACAATCCGGCCGGCGCGGTCGGCCTCCTGGTAAATGCGGCGGGCGTCGGCGACGCGCTCAGCATCGTCGCGGCGGGCCAGCAACAACTGGGCATAGCCCATGATGCTGGTCAGTGGGTTGTTCAACTCATGGGCAATGCCGGAAACCAATTGGCCGAGCGCAGCCATTTTTTCCGTCTGTAACAGCTTGGACTGGATCAGCCGCTGGCCAGTGATGTCCCGCAAGATTTCCAGCCAGCCGATGCGCCGACCGGAGGCATCAAGCACGGGGCGTGCCGAGCGCTGCAGCACGCGGCGGCTCGGACGAAGGAGCTCGATCTCGTCCCAGCAGACCGGCTCGGCGCGTGAATAGCTCAGGCCCCAGCGTTGCACGGTCTTCTGGGGATCTGCCAGGGAGCCGGCCAGCACACCCAGAATGTCATCGAGCGTGCGCAGGCCGGCCAGGCGGTGTGACTCGAGGCCCAGCCACTCTCCCAGACGCTCGTTGACAAATCGTATCCGCCCGCGGTCGTCGAGCAGCAGGACGCCGCTATCCACCAGATCGAGCAGAGTGGAAAGTTCGGCCTCCGCGCGCGGGCTCACTTCTTCGCGTGCCGGCGCGGCGGAGGCGTCTTCGACGCCGATCTGCCAGTACAGGCCGGAGCTGAACAGACCGGGGAGTGGACCCCGGGCTGTTAGCCGGACAATTTGCCCACCGGGAATGACAACTTCAAAGGGGGAAACAAGCGGAGTTCCGGAGGCCACACAGGCGGAGACCCGCCAAGCCTCCAAAGCCGGGCGGACAGCTGGCTGAACTATGTGGTTTAGGTGCACCCGACCCAAGCGGGTGGAATCCACTGCCAGGCGTTCCCGGGCGACCCGGCTAGCGTCACGGAGAACTCCCTGTCTATCCAGGATTAAGATGCCATCGGTGGTTGTTTCAAGAAGCGCGCGAAACGCGGCCGGCGACAGTTCCACAGCTCCCGAGGCCAAGGAATTCTGGCTCGGATCATCCTCGCCGAACCGCAGCCATCGGGTCTGCGCCATACCTTTACCACCGCGGCTGAAGAATCAGATAGCTGAAAAGAACTGCGCCCAAGGCGGCAAGAACATAAACAAGTGCGCGACGCACGCTGCGCGAGAGGATTGGATAGTGGTAGTCCACGGAATCTCCAGAGGCGAGGTCTTGCACTAGTGTTTCCACTGCGCAGGTTCGCTAAAGACTGCTAAATCAGCGAGTTGATTTGCATGTAGGAGGTTCGGTTGGCGGCCAGCATTCCCACTACGATACTGGCAGGAGCACGGTTACCAGGATGGGAAATGCACGTCAGGAGGTAGGGGGAGAGGATGCAGTACTGGTAAGGAGGGTGGTCTCTACCGCAGTAGCGGAGGAATCAGGAGGTGCGCGGGCGGGCGCTTTCGTACTGCTTAAGCTTGCGATATAGGGTGGTCTTGCCGACGCCGAGCAGACGGGCAGCGGCCTGCTTGTCTCCCGCGGTTTCGCGCAGGGCGCTGATGATGGCGCGGCGCTCGAGCTCTTCGAGTGGGACAACTTCGTCCTGCTCGGGCAAGCGCTCGACGGAGGTGAACTGAAGATTGCTGGGCAGATCGCCGACGTGGAGGATCGGCCCGGACCCCAGGGCCACCGCGCGCTCAATGGCATTTTCGAGTTCGCGGACGTTACCGGGCCAGTCGTAAGCCATCAAGCGGCGCATGGCGTCTTCGGAAATGATGCGGACGGGCCGCTGGGGATCACTGAATTTTTCGAGGAAGAAGCTGACCAGGAGGTGGATATCGGTCTTGCGCTCGCGGAGAGGAGGCACTTTGATCTGGACCACGTTGAGGCGGAAGAAGAGGTCCTGACGGAAAGTATTGTTGCGGACGGCGGCTTCTAGGTCGAGGTTGGTGGCGGAGATGACGCGGTGGTTGAGGCGGATGCGCTCGGTGGAGCCGACCGGCTTGACCTCGCGCTCCTGCAGGGTGCGGAGCAGCTTGGCCTGGAGGTCGATGGGGAAGTCGCCAATCTCATCCAGGAAGAGAGTGCCGTCGCGTGCGGACTCGAGCAGCCCCTGCCTGCTGTGCATCGCGCCGGTGAAGGCGCCCTTCACGTAGCCAAACAGCTCGGATTCAATCAGCGTGGGCACCAGAGCAGAACACTCGATCGGCACGAAGGGCTTGTTGCGGCGGGGTCCGGAAAAGTGGATTGAGCGGGCCACCAGCTCCTTGCCGGTGCCACTTTCACCGAGGATCAGCACGGGATAGTTGTGCTGGCTAACCTTTTCGATGAGCTTGTACACGCGCTGCATTTTGGTGGAGACACCGGTCAGGCCGCCGAATCCGGGACGAGTGCGGAGCTGCTCGCGGAGGACGCGGTTTTCCTGGTCGAGCTCGATGGCGTGGACCATGCGCTCAATCTTCGAGCGCAGCTCATCGACGTGAAAGGGCTTGGTGATGTAGTCCATGGCGCCCAGCCGGGTGGCTTCGACGGCGGTTTCAATGGTGCCATACTGAGTGAGGACCATCACCGCAACCTGGGGGTGACTTTCACGGAGGCGCTTGAGAAACTCAATGCCGCCGAGCAGAGGGACCTTCAGGTCAGTGATGACGATATCAACGGGAAGCTGTTCGAGGAATTCCAGGGCCTGCTCCGTGGTGGCTGACGTGTGGACACGCAGGCCCGCTTCGCGGACGACGTCGCTACACAGGTCGCGGGCAGCGGCTTCATCGTCCACGATGAGGACGGTGTAAACAGCCGAGCCGCGCTCAGTGAGTTCACTCTCGGTGGCAACCTCTCCGCGAGTTCCCAAGGTGACAACCCCTTTCTGAATTTAGTAGCACGCCCTGTGCCAAATCGAGAGTCGAAGGTAAGTCTGTACCAGATAGGACGTTGGCTCCCGACGGCTGGGGATTATAGCAGATTCTGTAGTATCGTTACGGGAAACGTTACCTCAAATAGAATAATTCCGAAGCGGCAAGACTTGCGCTGGCAGTAGATTGCAGGAACGGGAAGGAAGCGGATGCCATTGCGGGAATCAGGAATAGGCAACAAATGTGGGCCTGGCGGAGGACGTCCGCCAGGCCCGGGGGCTGCTACCCCTTCACTTGAATCGTCACAGGTTGAGTGAGTTTGAAGGAAAGGGGCGTTTCTGCGGGGATGAGGACATCTTTCTTGCCGGTGGCTGCGGCTCCTGCGGTGCCAGCGCCTGCCCCGACGGCCGCGCCGATTGCGGCACCTTTGCCGCCGCCGGCGATGGCACCGATCAATGCACCACCTGCAGTGCCGCCACCGATGTAGCCGAGGTTGCGCTTGTTGTGGTTGCTGCCGGTGCGGGTGACCGAGTTGGTCTCGAGGTCATAGGACTTCGAGCCAATCTCCACCGTGCGGAGCTCGATTTGCAGGTGGGCAACGCCCTGCAGCCGTCCGGACTCCCTGGCATCCACAACGATGCCGCGGACGCGAGCGCCCTTGGGAATCACGGTCTTGCCGTTGACGACGACCGGCCGCGCGAGGCTGGCTTCGAAGTCGTCGCCCGCACGATTCCGGTTGCTGGTGAGTGACTGATCGAGCGTCACGTGAAACGTTGCGCCGGACGGTATAGTAATCGGCGTCGAGCTTTCCATCAGACTGCTGAGCAGCCCGCGAGATTTCTCCGCATCCGGCTGAGCGCTGGCCTGGCTGGTGTCGTTCTGTGATGCAGAACAGCCTGCCAGGGCCAAGACCATGGCAAGCGCACAGGCCAAGATTGCAGATGACCGATATCTGGACAGCAACATAACTCACCTCCATGAATTCCACCCTTGTATAGGGCAAGTAGGCTACCAAGGGGTGCAAGCTTAAGCGTCTATAAATAAAGGAGATGCTAAAAGGAAAGGGTCGTTCTCCATGTAAAAAGTGCACGCAGGGGGTGCGTACTCCTCAGGCATAAGGTTTCTAAGGGGCCCGGCCTCCTGCGGTGGCGGCAGTGGCGGGCGAGCGGAATTCAACTGCGTACAGGCCTTCGGTGGCGGAGGCCGCAAAGATAATGGAGGAGTGCTCGGCGGTGGTGACGACTGGAAAGTGGCCTTCAGCAAGTGTGCCTTCGATGCGGACCCAGGTGCGACCACGGTCATAAGAGATGAAGAGACCGCCGGTCTGCATAGAGGCGAGGAACGTGTCGCCCACGAGAGCCACATCCTGCACCGGAGCAGACGGCAGTCCGGAGGCGGCCTGCTGCCAGGTGCCGCCGGCATCGCGGGAGAGGTAGAGACCATTGCGCGCCGAAGCTACCAGCGTGTGGGCACCGGCGGAGTCCGAGGCAACGTCGAGGCGCAACGCGCCGCCGGCTTCAAGCGGCAGATCGTGCCACGACCAGGTCTTTCCGGCGTCGCGGGAAAAGACCAGCCCGCGCAAAGAAACTACCCAAATGTGACGTCCATCGGCCGAGACGCGCACCGAGCGAACAGGCAGATTAGTCATCGGGCCAACGGGGAAGATGCCCCAGGTGGCGCCGGCATCGGTGGAGGCGAGCAGGCCGCTATCCGTGGCGGCGAACCAGGTGTCGCGGCTGAAGGCGAGGTGGTTCACTAGATGTCGGAGGTTGGCAGTTGGGGGTTGCTGGCCGTTGACAGTGGGCGTCGGACGAGATGACTTGCTCCTGCCGCGGACGTTTTTCTTGTAACCGTAACTGGCGGCTTCTCCGACTGTCTTGCCGGCAGGAAACCAGGCAGGCTTTGCCGGATCGTAGCGCATCAGGCCGCCGCGCTCCAGCGCTGCCCACCAGGTATCCGGAGCGCTGTAGAGGCGGCGGAGCCCTTCAGTCTTCAGTCCCGGGCCGAGCGGCGCCCAGGTGCGACCATTGTCCACGGTGGCCAGGACCGGCTCGGGCGCGTTGGTGAGAACAGCGAGGACGCGGCCGGGGCGATCGCGGTCGAGCGTGAGAGCGACGATCTGGCGGTGATAGAAGCCGTGGTTGGCGGCGCGGAAGCGCTGGCCGCCGTCGTCGCTGACCAGCACGCCCAATCGCTCGGTGCCGATGACGACGCGGTCTGGGGAGCCGGCGGGAAGGACCGCCGAAGTGATCACCCAGTCGCGCGGCGTGACGCGCTGCCAGGCGGCGCCGCTGCTGGTAGTCTTCCAGAGGCCTTCGGTAGTGGCGGCATAGATGGTCGCGGCGCGGCGCGGGTCCTGGCGGATGACATGGGTGCGACGAGCCGAGAAGGGGATGCCCTGGATCTTCTTCCACAACGCGCCGCCACTTTCGCTGCGGTAGATGCCCGAACAGGCGCTGGCATAGATGCGCTGCGGATTGGTGCGGTCCACGAGGATGCTCATCACGTCGGAGTCGTCAATCATGCCGGTGTGGATCGGGAACCATCGGCGGCCGCCATCGGTGGTTTTCCACGGCAGGTGGAAGGTGCCGGCGTAAATGACGTCGGGATTGCGCGGGTCGATGGCTACCGAATCGAGCTGACGGATCTCTTCGTGTCCTTCGGGCGAGATGCGTTCCCATGTGCGGGCGGCGTCGCGTGAGCGATAGACACCGCTGAGCGTGCCTGCGACAAGGACATCAGGATTCGAGGGCGCCTGCGCCAGCGCGCGGACAGCCTGGCCGGCAAGGCCGCTCGCACGCCAGGTGCGGCCGGAATCCTCCGAGCGGAAGACGCCGCCGCCGGCAGTGGGGTCCTGCGTCCAGGCGGAAGCGTAGAGGTCGCGGCTCTCTCGTGGGTCCACCAAGATTGAGGTGACGACGGCGTCGAGACGGCTGCCTACACGACCAAGGATTTGCCAGTGCTCACCTGCATCGGTGGAACCAAAGACGTGGCCATCGGCCGTGCCCAGATAGATGCGGCGCGGATCGCGCGGATCGGCAGTGAGCGTGCGAACGTCTCCGCCGGGCGGGCCCATCGGCCGCCAGTCCTGCGCCGCGACGGGCAGGGCCAGAAGAGAAACCAACAGAGCAGCGAAGACAAGTGTGGCGGCAGAGCGCATCGTGGGTACGGGCTTCATTGTATTGGGTTGCGCAAAGACGGGCAATCCGGGCAGAAAGAAAAAGCGGGCTCCGTGCCGGGGAAGGCACGGAGCCCGCAGCAAGAGGTTTCGTTTAGTAAGTGGCGCCCGGCGGCACCCAGACGATGTCGATGCGGCGGTTTTGCGCACCGGCGCCTTCCTGCCCGCCCGCGGCACGCACCGAGATGCGATTGGCGTCAATGCCCTTGCCAGTGAGGTACTTCATGGCATTGTCGCCGCGCTGCTGAGCAAGCTGGGCCGCCCTGCGTTCCTTCGGGTCAGCATAACCGACGATTACTACAGTCGAGCTGGGATCGCTCTGCAGGCGCAAAGCAACGTCGTCGAGGATGCGCTTGCAGACGTTGTCCACGCGCGCGCTGCTTGCAGCGCCGAAGGAGCACTCGTTGAGCTTGCTGGCCTGCGGCGGAGGCGGAGGCACGGTGACGCTGACCGAGGTGGCGCAGTCGGCGGCACCGCCGCGACCGTCGTCCACGCGGCCGGTTGCGGTGTAGCGACCGGCGCCGAGCCCGGAAGTATCGAGCTGCACTGCAGAGCCGGAGCCGACGATCTGGCCGCCGCTCGCGCGCCAGGCGTAAGTCAGGTTGTCGCCATCGGCGTCGTTGGCCGTGGCGGAGATTCGGACGCGCTCGCCGGTCAGTACGCTGCTGCGGTCAGCCGAGCAGCTCATCGTGGGCGCGCGGTTGGGCCGCGGTGCAACGGTGACGTCCACTGAGCAGCTCGTGGTGCCGCCTCTGTAATCGGAGACACGGGACGTAATCCTGTACGTGCCATCGGCTACGCCAGCCGAACTCCAGCGCACCTGGTTGCCGGTGCCGTCGGTCTTTCCGCCGGTGGCCGACCAGTCGTATGTCACCGAGTCGCCATCGGGGTCGGAAGCCGTAACACTGATGGTCACCGTATCGCCCGAGCCGGAATAGACCGAACTGACGCTGGCCGAACAGGTGGCCACCGGCGGGCGATTGGCCGGCGGCGGTGGCGGTGCCGAGACGCCCAGCCGTAAGACAATCCCAGCGGAAATGCGCATGTTGTTTTGCGTCTCGCGCGAGCCGGAGATGCCAGTAAAGCGGGTGAGGAAGTATTCGGTCTGGACCAGGCGGATGGCCACGTGGCGGTGGACATTGAGATCCACCCCGGCGCCGGCGGTCATGGCAAAGGAGTTCTCCGAATCGGAGATCCCAAAGGCGCTGCCGCTGATGCGTGCCCCTCCAAAGAGAACTTGCGCGAACGGAGTGAGGCGGTCGTTCTGCCGGTAGGAGAAGCGCGGCCCGAAGAGGTAGGAGAAGATATTGCCCTTCACCGGGAAGCCGAGGACCTCCGTAAAGCGATAGCCGCCGAAATCGGCCACCAGGCCGAACCACCTGTTGAGGTTGAACGCAGCCGAAGCACTGCCGCCGTGGTTATCGAAACCCTCAAACCCATCCCCAGGGTTGGCGCGGACATAGGAATAGCCGAAGAAGAGGTCCACTTTCGGCGCTTCCGTGCCCATCAGGTCAGACGCCGGCCGGGGCGTGCGGGGCGCGGCCGGGAAGAGAGATGTGCTGCGCGGCCGGGGCTCAGCGGCCAGACCGAAATCGCGAGAAGTCACCTTGCCGTTCGAAGCCGAATTGTTCGCCGGCGGGTCATCGCCAAAGCCGGCCGGCACCAACAGGGCTGCCAGGGCCAGCAGGGCCATTGCTCGAAGCAGAATCCTCATCATCATCTCCTCTGAGAAGGAATACGCATCACTCGCTCGAATCGCCCGCCCGGCTGCGCAGAGGATGTTCCTCCGGGCCCAGGCCAGGCACGCACGGGCGGCGCAAATCACATGGCGAGCCGGGGGAATTGTAGTGTGGGAAGGGTGAGAACGCAAGGGTTACACAACAAGGGCACTGTCCAGCCATTCTGTTGAAAGGGGAGTTGGGGGTGCTCCGGGTCCTGG
>CAZHLD010000052.1:0-22291 GCA_964533185.1 uncultured Acidobacteriaceae bacterium
TGCCCTTCGGCCAGCAGCAGCCAGTAATAACGCGCATGTTTCACCAGCCGTCCGCCGGCGCTGCAAGACATCAGCGGGAGGAGGCGCGGGAGGGGGAGATGAAATAGCCGGTTTTGGTGACGACGGAATAGTCGCGGCCCTTGCCGCCGAAGCTAGGATGCAGGCGGAGGTTGATGCGATGGAAGCCGGCGGCCTGGCCCTGTTGTGCGGGGTAAAAGCCGATGGTGTAGCGGGTTTTCAGGCGCTCAATGAGCGTCTGGAGGGAGAGGAAGAGCGAGCCTTCCTTTTCCATGTCGAACATTTCGCCGCCGGTCTCGGAAGTCATTTTGCGAACATCGCTAGAGCGACCGAGCAGTTTGGCGGCAAGGCGGGCTTCGGGCGGGTTGCGGCCGGGAACTTTGATGCTGTAGATGGCGGCGTCGGCTTCGAGGGCCTGCTGGATGACGGCGTCGTGATTGACGGAGGCGGCGGTAGCGACATTATCGCTGATGAGAATAATGACGCGGCGGGCGGCCGGAGCTTCGCGGCGGAGATACTGCGCGGCGTCGTAGAGGCCCTGGTTGATGTTGGTGCTGCCGCCGGCGAGGAGGTTTTCGATCTGGTCGGAGACGTCGCGTTTGTCGCGGGTGAGCGGGACGCGCAGCTCGGCATTATCGGTGAAGGTGAAGAGAGCGACCTGGTCTTCAGGCTTGAGCGATTTGAGGGCGCTGAGAGTGGCGTAGCGCAAAGGGCGCAGAAATGGCTCGATGGAGCCGCTAAGGTCGAGGACGAGAGCGACGGCCAGAGGGAGCTGGTCGCGGCTGAAGTGAGAGATGGATTGAGGCTGGCCGTCGGCGTCGAGGAGGAAGTCATCCTGCTTGAGGTCTTTGAGGATGCGGCCGGAACGATCTTTGACGGTGGCTTCGAGCAGGAGGAGATTGACGTCCACTTTGATGGCGGGGCCGAGTGGCTCCTGGGCGGCGGCATGGACGACCAGGGCAACGGTGAGAACGATCGCCAGGAACACGGCGAGTGTGCGACGGGCGGGAGAAACGCAGCTCGTGATTCGTAACTCGGAATTCGCGATTCGCATCGTGTGTTGCCTGAGGGTAGGAGTTTAGAGCGAGAGCGAAGGTTGCTTGGGAAGCTTCAGTTGGGGATGGTGGAGACGTTGTCGATGGTGCGGGCGTCGCGGTACCAGGGGGCGCGGAAGCGGAGCAGGTTGGCGACGCTGCGAGAGGGGTTGAAGAAGCTGCGGGCGGCGGCGCGCCAGCCGTGCGCGGTGGTTTTGCGTTCGACCCAGCCGACCAGGTAGCGGTCCACGATGTCTTCTTCGATGATCAGGGCGGTGCCGAGCAGCGGAGTGACGACCAGGTCTTCGTAGCCTTGGGTGCCGGGCTTCATGCCAACATTGCCGAGAGAGGCTTCGCCGATGGGGCCGAGTTCGAACTGGGTGCTCCAGACGGCGGTCCAGGCCAGGGCCTTCATGCGGCCGACCCAGTAGCCGCGGTCGCGGCTGACGTGGAGATATTTCGATTTGGGGTCGTTGTTGACCCAAAGATAGCCGGTGATGGCGCCCTGAACGGGGTGGGCGACGTAGTTGCTGAAAGCTTTGCCGCCGTCGCTCCAGGTTTGCAGGCCGTTTACCGACTCCACCCAATCCTTGAAAAACTTGCCGTCGAGCTCGCGGCGGGTCTTTTCCTCTTTCATGCGCATACCCTGCTGGATGCCGAGGAAGAAAAGGCCCTGCAGCATGCCCGACTTCCACTGGAAACGCTCGGTGCGCCAGGAGGGCTGGGAGTTCTGCGTGATGCCGGAGGTGGCCGGAGAAAATGCGGCGCGATCTGTGGCGGTACTGCGCGGACTCGGAGGGAGAGTGAGAGGAGAGAGTGGAGAAAAGTCAGGACGAGCGGTGGCGAGGGTGAAGAGTTCTCTTGCGCTGGCAGGGACGGCAGGGGCAGAAGCGGACTGGGCGGAGAGTTGGACAACACAGAACGGCAGGAACAGAAGAGCCAGAGCGATTCTGCGGAGGCGGGAACGGTGCTGAACAGACGAAGACAGAATGAGAGCCCGGGTTGGGAGATGCATGCGTTCCCTAAGGAGTGCGAAAAAGCAGGCGGGATTCTGGCACAGGCTAGGAGGGAGTTCAACGGAAGAAAGGGAGTCGGCAGTAGGGAAATGAGGCAGGGGTCACAAAGAGGGGCGCCTGCGGTGGAAGTCGGTGACGGATTGGTAGGCGGCGGCGAAGGCGATGCAAACGTCGTCGCGGAGGGCATCAGCGACGAACTGAATGCCGATGGGGAGATTCGTTTTCGTGAAGCCGCAGGGGACGGAAAGAGCGGGAAGGCCGGCGATGTTGGAAGAGCCGATGGTGTTGCGGAGTTCGGCGGAAGGCTGCGGAGGAGTGGAGGGAGCGGGCGTGGGCGCGGGGGCGGGGCGCTGGGCTTCGGCGGAAGGAGTTGTTGGAGCTGTGCCTGGCGTGGTGCCCGTGGCGGGACGAGGAGCGGGAGCGCCCATGAGGTCGGCGTCAATGTGCGATGCGGGCGTATTGCGGCTGGGGGCGACGATGGCGTCGAATTTTTCGAACATCTTGCCCAGCGCAGGCTGGATCTCGGCGCGGAGTCGGAAGGCGTCGAGATAATCTTTCGCGGGGATGGAGAGCGCGGCGACGAGGCCGATTTTTTGCGGCTCGTTGAGAAGCTCCATGACTTTTCCGCTTTCGATGAAGGTGCGGAAGATGGAGGCGGCTTCGGCGGTGTACAGGGTGACGGCGACGGCGCCGTAGGGGTAATCGGGGAAGACGGTTTCTTCGAGCGTGGCGCCGAGACCGCGGAGGACGTCGAGTGCGGCAGCATAGGCGGAGGCAACTTCGGCGTCGCCGCCGCGGGAGAAGTCGGGCTGGATGACGCCGATGCGCTTGCCGGCGAGTGGCTTGCTTTTCTTGGACTGAGGAGGCCACCAGGCGAAGGGCGAGTCGAGCGAGGTGGGGTCGGCGGGGTCGCGGCCGGCGATGGCGTTGAGGACCAGTCCGCAATCAATGGCGCTGCGACACATCGGGCCGAGCTTATCCATAGTCCAGGAGAGAGCCATCGCGCCGTAGCGGCTGACGCGTCCGTAGGTGGGACGCAGGCCGGAGACGCCGGAGAAAGCCGCGGGAGTGATGATCGAGCCGAGAGTTTCCGAGCCGATGGCGAAACCCACCAGCGCGGAAGGGACGGCGGCGCCGGGGCCGCTGGAGCTGCCGCCAGCCCAGTGGTCGAGGTTGTAGGGGCAGCGCGAAGGGCCCTGAAGAGAAGCTGACGCGCTGGAATAACCGCCGCCGCCGGCGAGCTCGATCATGGAAAGTTTGGCGACGAGAATGGCACCGGCGGAGCGGAGTTTGCGGACGACGGTGGCGTCGAAATCGAAGACTTGGTCGCGGAAGGGAGGCGCGCCCCAGGTGGTGGGAATGCCGCGAGTGGCAAGAAGATCTTTGGCGCCGTAGGGGATGCCGTGAAGCGGGCCGCGACTGCGTCCGGCGGCAATTTCTTTTTCGGCTTCGCGGGCCTGCTGGAGAGCGAGGTCGGCGGTGAGCGTGGCGACGGCGCCCAGTTTGGGGCCGAGCGATTCGAGGCGGGCGAGATAAGACTGGGTGAGCTCAACCGGAGAGATCTTGCGGGCGCGAAGTTGCGCGGAGAGTTCGTGGACGGTGAGATAAAGGATGTCGTCAGAGAGCATCAGTCAACTCCAAGAGGTAACTCGTGATTCGTGACTCGTAACTCGAAACTAGAAAGTTGAAACTGGAAATTCGAAACTCGCTCATGCGCTAGCCCTTTTTGGCGGAGCGAGGGCGCTGGTGGACGGCGAAAACGAAGGCCGGCTCGAGGCTATAAGGCAGCGTGCGGCTGCGCAGAGCGTTGAGCTGGCGATCGCGACGCTCGACGGCCTGACGGACGCGCTCTTCCTGGTCGGGCGTGAGCTTCAATTTCGGCTCGGGTGATGAGGTGGCGCCGGATTGTTGATCGGCGCTGGGCCGGCTAAAGCCGGCCCCTACATGAGCCGCGGCGGCGGGCGCAAAGGGCGTAGCGAGAGCGGCGGCGCCGGCGAGTTGAGCGAATTGACGGCGGGAGAGTTTTTTCATACGGCCATTCCTCTTCGAAAGCTGTGTGGTCCAGAGAGAACGTGAAAAATGCCGGCGGGCCGCCGACGCTACTGGGAATCGCGGAGAGTGTACACGAAAATGCGGATGCCGGCGGAGCGGGGAAGGAATTTTTCGGCGGTGAGACGGCCGCGGGCGTCGAGCGCCGTGCGCAGGCGGTCTTCGGCCGGGCCGCCGTGGGAAAGGACGAGAGCAACACGGCGAGCCGAGCCGAGGTCAGGGAGAGAGCCGGCGCCTTCGGGGATGCCGAGGAGCGGGGCGGGGAGGGAAGGGTCCCAGTAGCGTTCGAAGGGGAGTTGGAGATACCCGGGGGCGAGAAGGACGGCGTCAGGTTTTTCTGCGGCGACGAAGGCCGCGGCGGTGCGCCAGTCTTCCTTGCCGAAACGGAAATCGTAGCCGAGGGCGCTGGCGGGAGCGGCGTAGTAGGCGGCGAGAGAGAAAGATAAGGAGGCGGCGCAGGCGAGAGTGGCGAGGCGGCGGCGGCGTCCAGAGAGGGTGACGAGGCCGAGAGCAACGAGGAGAAGCACGAAGGGGGCCTGGAAGGAGAGATAGCGTTCGTGGACGACCTTGAGCCAGGGAGAGAGGAGCACGATAGGGACGAAGGGGAGGAGGAGAAGCCCAGCGAAGAGCGTGCGTTGCTCGGGGTCGCGCGCGCCGCGGCGGGCACCGAGAAAGAGTAGCCAGAGCAAAGGGGCGAGGGTGAGGAGAACGGCGGCGGCTTCTTCGCGGAGGATTTGGGTGAGCGGGGCGGAAAGGCGGATGAGATCGGGGGCGGCAATGCCGTAGCCGTCGAGATAGCGGAGGAGGGCGTAAGGGATGCGGAGCCAGACGGAGCCGAGCCATTCGCGGCGTTCGAGAACAAGATGGTTGAGCACCCAGACGACCCAGGGGGCGAATGCGAGTGCGGTGATGAGGCGGGCGAGAAGCCAGGCGCGAGGACGCAGGCAAACGAAGCGCCAGTAGAAAATTTCTGCTGCGAGGAGGACGAAGACGGAGAAGTAGTGAGTGTAGAGGAGCAGGACGGAGAGCAGAGCGTAGAGTGCGAGCGAGGCCGAGGAGCCGGGCGCACGGGAGGCGTCGCCACGAGAGAAGCAGAAGAGGGCCAGCATGGAGAGTAGAGAGAGAAGAATGAGGAGGGCGTAGCTGCGGCACTCCTGCGAGTAGTAGATAAGGAAGGGAGAGACGGCAGCGAGCGAGGCGGCAGTTGGGGCGACGGCCGGCATCAAAGGAAATAGGCGGCGAGCGAGAAACCAGAGGGCTGCGACGGAAGCGCCTCCGAAGAGGGCCGAGGGGACGCGGAGGACGAAGTCGGAGGAGCCGAAGGCAGAGACGACGAAGTGAAGCAGGGCGTTGAAAAGCGGGGGATGCTGGACCTCGGCGAAGACACAGTCCCAGAAAGGGCGTGCGGCGAAAGAGGCGGAGGTGGCTTCGTCGAGCCAAAGAGGCTGGCGGTCAAGACCCCAGAAGCGCAGAGCCGCGGTCAGGCCAAGAAGGAGGAGAAGGAAGAGGCGGTCGCGGGTGGTTGGAGCGCTCACGGTGGGAAAGAGTACGCGAAAACGGGCGAAGAGAGAACGGGATGGCGAGGAAACAAGTTTTTTGTGAGAGGGCGAGGCGGAACGGTGGTAGAGTCCCGCTCACCCCAAATGGAGAAAGGAGCGTACATGTCTCTCAACAAAAAAATCATGGTCGCCGGGCTGACACTGCTGGTGGCGCTGGTGCTGCTGGCACCCGCCGCGATGGCGGACAAGAAGCCGCGAACCCTGGGAGACCAGATCCGACGGGAACTGATCATGTTGCCGTACTACTCGGTGTTCGACTGGCTGGGGTACGAGCTGAAGGGCAACCAGGTGACGCTGGAAGGCCAGGTGACGCGGCCGACGCTGCGGTCGGATGCGGAGGCGTCGGTGAAGGACCTGGAAGGCGTGGGCAGCGTGGTGAACAACATCGAAGTGCTGCCGAACTCGCCGAACGACGACCGAATCCGGCGGGCGGTGTACCGGACGCTGTACGCGGAAAACAGCCCGCTGTTCCGGTACGGCGTGGGCGCAGTGGATTCGATCCACATCATCGTGAAGAACGGGAACGTGACGCTGGTGGGCACGGTGAACACAGAGATGGACAAGAATATCGCCGGCATACGAGCCAACGGCGTGACGGGCGTGTTCTCAGTGACGAATAATTTGACGGTGGGCGGATAGAAGACCAACCATTCTGAGGGAACGAGGGGCCGCAGAAATGTGGCCCCTTTTTGTTTTTGTGGCGGAACGGCCAAAGAACTTAGGATGTGTGAATCGGAGACGGAGGGATCTTTCGTCCCGGCAAGGCCGGGACTAGGATGGCGCCAAGACAAGGTGGTGGGGACGGAAATGAGGGGACGGTGATAAAGTAGAGCGGCACCCGACGCGTGGGGGCGAGACAGGTGCGGTCCGAATGACCCGGACGTTCCAGGAAAACAGAGAAGACAGTGCGTTTGGTGCGAGGACGGAAGTGCGTCCTGCGGACGGGACAAGTGTGCCTGCTACAGGGACAGCAATGCGTTCTGCGGGCGGCGAGCGAGCGGGAGAGCCGCGCACGGGCGAGGGAGTCGGAGAGCCACGCGAGGGCGAGCGGCGGCTGAAGGTGCTGCTGATTGCTTCTCATGCGGTGCAGTACGCGACGCCGCAGTTCCGGCTGATGGCGCAAGACCCGCGCGTGGATGCGCTGGTGGCGTACTGCAGCCTGCAGGGAGCTGAGGCGGGCGTGGACCCGGAGTTTGGCGTGGAGGTGAGCTGGGACGTGCCGCTGCTGGAAGGGTACAGATGGGTGGAAGTGCCGAACAAGGCGCGGCGTCCAGGGCTAGGAAGATTTTTCGGGCTGGTGAATACGGGACTGTGGAAGTTGATTCGCAGCGGCGGGTTTGACGCGGTGGTGATTTACACCGGCTATGCGTATGCGAGCTTCTGGATTGCGCTGGCGGCGGCACGAAGTGCAGGGAAGGCGCTGGTGTACGGAACGGATGGGACGTCGCTGAAACCGAGAGATATGCGGTGGTGGAAGTCGTGGCTGAAGCCGCTGGTGGCGCCGCGGATTTTTCGCATGGCGGATGTGGCGCTGGTGGGGTCGGCAGCGGGCGCGGAGTTGATGCGCAGCATCGGGCTGCCGGAGGAGCGAATCGCGCTGACGCCGTTTGCCGTGGACAACGAATGGTGGACGCAGCGTGCGGCAGAGGTGGACCGGGGAGCGGTGCGTCGCGAATGGGGCGTGCCGGAGTCGTGCGCGGTGGTGTTGTATTGCGCGAAGCTGCAGCCGTGGAAGAGGCCACAAGATGTGTTGAGGGCGTTTGCGCGTGCGGGCGTTGCGGATGCGTATCTGGTAATGGCCGGAGAGGGGCCGATGCGCGCGGAACTGGAAGCAGAGGCCGCTGCGCTGGGCGTGGCCGAAAGAGTGCGCTGGCTGGGGTTTGTGAACCAGTCGAGGCTGCCGGCGACGTACAGTGCGGCGGACCTGTTTGTGCTGCCGAGCGAATACGACCCGTGCCCGGTGGTGGTGTGCGAGGCGATGCTGTGCGGGCGGCCGGTGGTGCTGAGCGATGAGATCCGCGGGAGGTTTGACCTGGTTGAACCGGGGAAGACGGGGTTCATTTACCCCTGCGGAGATGTGCAGGCGCTGGCGGGGGTTTTGAGAAATGTGCTGGCGGACCGCCCCAGGCTGGCGGAGATGAGCGCGGCGGCGCGGCGGCGGATGGAGACGTGGTCGCCGCGAGAAAACCTGGAAGCGATGGTGGATGCGATCGAGCGAGCGGTGCGGAGAAAGAGCCGCGCGGGGCGCGGGTAGGAAGCGATGAAAGTACTGATTTACTCGCATGACTTTGCGCCCTCGGTGGGTGGGGTGGAGATGACGGTGATGCTGCTGGCGCGCGGACTGGCCGGCCAGGCGAGCGCGAGGACGGGGGAGGCCAGCGAGGTGACCGTGGTGACGCAGACGGCGGCGGGGAGCTTCCGCGATGAGGAGCTGCCGTTTCGAGTGGTGCGGAGGCCGGGCGCGGGGCAGTTGTGGAGATTGATGCGGGAGGCCGAGGTGGTACATCTAGCCGGGCCGGTGTTTTTGCCGCTGCTGATGGGGCGAGTGCTGCGGAAGAAGATGGTGGTGGAGCACCACGGGTACCAGGCGGCGTGCCCGAATGGGCTTTTTTTCTATCAGCCGACGAAGACAAAGTGTCCAGGACATTTCCTGGCCAGAAACTACGGGGAGTGCCTGCGCTGCAACGCGGCGGAGTCGGGAGGATGGCAGAGCCTGAAGATGCTGGCGCTGACGTTTCCGCGACGCTGGATGTGCAAGCGAGTGGAGCGGAACCTGACGGTGAGCGACCACGTGGGCGAACGAATCGGGTTGCCGCGGCAACAAACGATTTACCACGGATTGGAAGCCATTACGGCGGACGATTTTGTTGCCCGAAGTGAGCGCGGACAGGCACTATGTATCGGATTCGTCGGGCGGCTGGTGGCGGAGAAGGGGCTGGGAGTGTTGTTGGAAGCGGCGCGGCGGCTGAAGGAGCAGGGGTATGCGTTCGGAGTGAAGCTGATCGGCGACGGGCCGGAGCGCGGACGACTGGAAGAGCGGAAGAGAGAGTTGGGGTTGGAAGGGCAAGTAGAGTTCACGGGATTTTTGGGCGGAGAAGCGCTGGAGAGGGCGCTGGCGGAAGTGGACGTGATGGTGATGCCGACGCTGATGGAAGAGACGGCGGGACTGGTGGTGATGGACCAGATGAGAAGAGGGAAGGCGGTGGTGGTGTCGGACATCGGTGGAATGAGCGAGGTGGTGGGCGGGGCGGGGTTGAAGTTCCCGGCAGGAGACGCTGAGGGGCTGGCCGGATGCCTGAGGAGCGTGCTGGAGGAGCCGGGTCTGGCCGAGGAACTGGGAAGGCAGGCGCGGCAGAGGTGCGCAGAGATGTTTCGTCGCGAACGAATGATTGAGGAGCACCGTGAGGTGTACGAGGAGTTGCGGAACGGCGCGGGGCGCGCGAATGGGGTGGCGGTCGCGACACCGGGACTTGCGAGGGAAAGCGAGCCCGAAGAGAATTCCTACCGACTGAAGTAAGCGAGAGGCGTTGATGCACGTCAGGCCAGAGCAAATCGGGCAGGACCGGCGGCTGCGGGGGATTCTGCTGCTGGGCGGACTGGTGGGAATCACCTGGCTGCTGGCGGGCTGGATCCTGACCGGGGCGTCAGACCGGCTGGTGCTGACGGCGCTGGGGATCGTCGGCGTGATTATCGTGCTGACGATTCTGCGGGACTGGCGGACCGGGTTTTACCTGTTCATCGTGTGGCTGCTGTTCGAGGACCTGGCGCGGAAATACCTCGGCAACAACATGGTGGTCTATTTCGGCAAGGACGTGCTGGTGGGGGCAACGTACCTGGCGTTCTTCCTTGCGTGGCGGAAGGGGAAGGAGCCGAGCTTCCGACCGAAGTTCCTGTTGCCGCTGATGTTGTTCCTGTGGCTGGGCATCGCGCAGATGTTTAACACGAACTCGCCGAGCCTGATGTACGGGCTGCTGGGCGCAAAAATGTACTTCTTCTATATCCCGCTGATGTGGGTGGGATACGCGCTGCTGCGGGAGGAGAAGGACATCCAACCGTTCCTCTACATCAACATGGGGCTGGCCGGAGTGATCGCGCTGCTGGGGTCGATCCAGGCGATCGTGGGGCCGGGCTTCCTGAACCCGGCAGAACTGGCGCCGGAGTTGCGAGGGCTATCGACCCTGGAGCGGGTCTCCCCAATCACTGGGCAGATAATCTTCCGGCCGACGTCAGTGTTCGTGAGTGACGGACGATTTGCGTGGTACCTATTTTTGATGTGGGTGCTGGGGTTCGGTGCCGCCGGCTACCTGCTGCTGCGGACGATGCGCGGGCGGAAATTGATCTTCCTGGCGATCGGCCTGGTGACCGCAGCAATCGTGTTGAGCGGGGCGAGGGGGACGCTGCTCTACACTGGGGCAAGTGCGCTGGTGATGGCGGCCGCGTTCCTGTGGGGCGCGCCCTGGAAGTGGGGCCAGGCCTACCGCTCGGTGAGGGCGATCCGACGCGCGTTCCTGCTGGCGGCAGTGGGGGTGGTGATGCTGCTGCTGTTCTACCCGGAAGCAGTGGGAGCGCGCTGGGCGTTCTACAGCGAGACATTGTCGCCGGACAGTCCGGCGTCCGAACTAGGCTGGCGGGCGTGGGGCTACCCGATCAAGAACTTGGAACTGGCGTTTGAGCACAAAGAGTGGTTGTACGGGTACGGAATCGGAACCTCCTCGCTGGGAGTGCAGTACGTGAGCCGATGGCTGGGAGAGAAGCCGCCGGGAATCGGCGTGGAGAGCGGGTTCGGAACGCTGATCGTGGAGATGGGCATACTGGGGCTGCTGCTGTGGCTGGTGTGGGTGGCTGCGGCGCTGCGGGCCTGCTGGCACGTGGTGCGGGGCCTGCGGGGCACTGTGTTTTTCCCGGTGGCGTTTGCGATTTTCTGGTTTGCGCTGTTGTTGCTGGTGCCATTTACGTACATGGGCATCCAGCCGTATCAGAATTTCGTGTTGAATGCGTATCTATGGCTGCTGCTTGGGGTGCTGTTCCGCCTGCCAAAATTGCTGGAGAAAGGACAGGGCGAGGCGGCCAAGGCGGCGGCGCAGACTTGAGGCAGGGCCAGAAGCGGGCCAGAAGAAATCCAGTGATGAACGAAGATCCTCTCCGCATCGCGGTTGTCTCCCCCTTTTTGGACAAACGACACGGGACGGAACGCTGCGTGGCCGAACAGGTGGAACGGCTGGCGGGCAAGTATGGCTACGAAGTGCACCTGTACTGCCAGCGGGTGGAGGACATCGAGGGAGTGGAGAGGTTCCGGCCGGGGGAGGGCCGTCGGGCGGGGCGAATCGTGTGGCACCGGATCACGGACGTGCCGGGACCCCACCTGGTGAAGTACTTGTGGTGGTACTACGCGAACCAGCGGGAGCGGCGGCGCGACGGCGCGCGCGGGGTCAAGTACGACGCGGTGTATTCGCCGGGGATTAACTGCCGGGATGCGGATGCCATCACCGTGCACATCGTCTTCCGCGAGTTCTATGAACGCGTGGGCGAGGAACTGGGGCTGGGGAGCCTCCCGCTGCGGGCGTGGCCCCGAGCGGTGCACAGGAAACTGTATTACGCGCTCATCAGGGCTCTCGAGCGACGAATCTACACCAATCCGCAAGTGCAGCTCGCGGCGGTCTCAGGGCTGACGGCGCGAGAGGTAAAAGAGCACTTTGGGCGAAAGGACGTGCGAGTGATCCTGAATGCAGTGGACCAGGATAGATTCAATCCGAGTGTGCGACTTTCGCGGCGCGGTGAGTCGCGCCGACGGTTTCGCTACGCCGACGGCGACTTTGTACTGCTACTGATGGGAAATGACTGGAAGAAGAAGGGTCTGGATACGCTCCTGGAGGCTGTGGCGATGTGTCCGGAACTGCTGCTGCGGGTGCTGGTGGCAGGACGGGACGACCGGGGCCCGTACGAGGCTGCAATTGCGAGGCTGGGATTGGCAGGACGTGTGCAGTTTGCCGAGCCGTCGGGCGACGTGGTGCCGTTCTATGCAGCGGCGGACGCGTACGTGGGGCCGTCGCTGCATGACTCGTTTGCGCTGCCGCCGGCGGAGGCCATGGCCTGCGGCTTGCCAGTCGTGACTTCCGTCATGAATGGGGGAGCAGAAGTCATCGTTGATGGCACGGATGGGTTCGTACTGCAAGACCCGAGGGATCCCGTAGAACTCGCCGCGGTGCTCAGGAAGCTGTTCGCCGGCGGGGAGCTGCGCTGGCAAGTGGGAGAGAAGGCGGCGCGCAAAGCGAAGCAGTTTGGGTGGGACCGAAACGCGCAGGAGACGCACGAACTGCTGCAGGAGGCGCTGCGACGGAAGAGAGCCGTGGCCGGCGTTGGCGCGCCGCGGAGTTAGCAACCCGCGAAAGGCGGCTTGCCTTCCAAGGAAGGGATTGGCAGACTGAGGCAGCGTGGTCATCGGCCTATTTCCGGAGCTGGAGGCGCCGGGGGGAATTCAGCGGGTGGGCCGACACGTGGGGGCCGTGACGGCGGCGTGGGCCGCTGAGCGCGGCGAGGCCTGCCGATTCTTCAGCCTGAATGACCCGCCGGGTCTGCACCGCATCACTCTTGCCGGGACTGAGTTCGTCTTCACCGGATACGAACGCGGGAAAGGTGCGTTTGCGTGGAACGCGCTGCGCGCAGCCGGGCGGCCAGGCGAGCGCAGCGGTCTGGTGATCGCGGCACACGTGAACTTCGCGCCAGTGGCAGCACTGGTGAAAGCGCGACGGCCGGGATGGCGGATGCTGGTGTTAACGCACGGCGTCGAGGTTTGGAAGCCGCTCGGCGGCTTGAGGCGATGGGCGCTGAGGAGAGCGGATTTGGTGCTGGCGCCGAGCCGGGATACGGCGGAGCAGGTGGTCGAGCGGCAGGGCATCCCGAAAGAAAGAGTGCGGCAGATGGCCTGGGGACTGGACCCGATCTTGGAAATGCCTGACGGAAGCGGCGTGGAGAATCATTTGCCGAAGAATTTTCCGCTGGGGCGTGTAGTGTTGACGGTGGGACAGTGGAGAGCGACGGAGCAGTACAAAGGATTGGACACGCTGATTGCGGCGCTGCCACGGCTACTCCAGAAGGTGCCGGACGCGTGGCTGGTGGCGGTGGGTGGCGGAGACGACCGCGAGCGGCTGGAAGAACTGGCGCGCCAGTCGGGAGTGGGCGAGCGGGTGCGGTTTCTGGACGGGTTGACGCAGCAAGAGCTGCGGAGCTGCTATGCGCGATGTGAGGTGTTCGCGCTGCCGAGCAAAGGGGAAGGGTTCGGCCTGGTGTTTCTGGAGGCTATGGCAGCGGGCAAGCCTGTGGTGGGGGGAGCGCACGGAGGGACGCCGGATGTCGTTGAACACGGCGTGACAGGAATGCTGGTGCCGCACGGCGAAGCGGAACTACTGGCCGGGGCGCTGAAGCGGTTGTTGATGGATGTGGATTTGAGCGCGGCGATGGGACAACGGGGGCGCGAGCGGGTAGAACAGATTTATCGGTTCGAGCATTTTTCGACACGCCTGAAGGAAATTCTCGGGAGTTTATGCGCATCCTGAAAATAACGCAGGCGTATTATCCCTTTCTGGAAACGGGCGGGCCGGCCGTGAAGGTGCGAGCACTGGCCCGCGCGTTGCAACACAGGGGTCACCGCGTCACCGTACTGACCGCAGACTTGGGACTCACGCAGAAAATGGCGCGCGAAGCCGGATGTGTGCCGGGCCGATGGGGCTGGCAGGGAGCGGAGGAGGGCGTGGAGTCGGTGTATCTGCGGAGCCTGGCGAGCTATCGGCGGCTGACGGTGAACCCAGGCGCGAAAAATTTTTTTCAGCAGGAGCTGGGGCAGTACGACGTGGTGCACATCTACGGGCTGTACGACCTGCTGGGGCCGGCGGCGGGGCGGGCAGCGCGATTAGCGGGCGTGCCGTATGTGCTCGAGCCGCTGGGGATGACGCGGCCGATTGACCGGAGCTTCCGCATCAAGCGGCTGTGGCTGCGGATGTTTGGCAGGGCGCTCTACGAGGGCGCAGCGCGAATCATTGCCACTTCGGAGATGGAGCAGCAGGAACTGCTCGAAGATGGATATTCGAACAGAAAGATGAGGCTGCGGTTCAACGGGATTGACATTGCAGAGTTTGCGGCGATGCCGCCGCGGGGGAGTTTCCGGGCGAAGTGGAAGATCGGCAGCGGCGAGCGGATCGTGCTGTTCCTGAGCCGAATCATCCCGCGCAAAGGAGCCGACCTGCTGATCGAGGCGTTTGCCGAAGTGAACGGCGGGAGCGGGCGGCTGGTGATCGCCGGGCCGGAAGGCGAGACGGGGTACGTGGGGAAGTTGAAGGAACTCGCGCGAAACCGGGGCGTGGCCGAGCGCGTGATTTTCACCGGGCCGCTCTATGCGAGCGAGAAAACGGCGGCGCTGGGAGATGCGGACGTGTTTGCGCTGCCTTCGAGTTATGAGAACTTCGCCAACGCAGCGGCGGAAGCAGTGGCCTGCGGTGTGCCGGTGATTGTGACAGACCGTTGCGGGATCGGGTCGCTGGTGGACCAAAAGGCCGGAGTGGTGATCCGTCGGGACGGGGCGGAGCTGGCGCGGGCGCTGCGCGAACTGCTGGAGGACGAGAGCCTGCGAGCGCGACTGCGCGCAGGCTGCGGCGAAGTGGCACAAGCGCTCTCGTGGGAGAAACTGGCGGAGCAGATGGAGCGTCATTACGTCGAGGTAGTGGCGGAGCGAAATGGGCGTCGCTGAACCGAGAACGTTTTACGACAGCTACCCGTTTGACTGGGTGCAGGGGTACTCGCCGGAAGAACTGCGGGCGCTGATCTCGCCGCTGCTGGTGGAGACAATCGAAGCGCTGCGGAGCGATGAACTGGTGCTGGACGTGGGATGCGGAGCAGGGCGCGTTCTGGGGTATATGGCGAAACGCGGGTTGCGCTGCGCAGCCGTGGACTTGAGCCGCGAATCGGTGCGGCGGGCGACGCAGCGGTGCGGGCGTCCGGGCGCAGTGGGAGACAACCTGCGGCTGCCGATCCGCGACGCCGTGGCGGACCTGGTGATCTCGGACGGAGTGGCGCACCACACCGGCGACCCGCGCGCAGCAATCGTCGAAAATGTGCGAGTGGTGAAGCCGGGCGGGCGGCTGTATCTCGGAGTGTACAAGCCGGGCGGGAGGTATGAGTTTCTCTATCGGTGGCCGGGAAGCTGGATCCGGTCGGGATTGAAGCATGGCGCGACACGGCCGCTGGTGTACTTGCTGGCGATGGTGCCGTACTACGCGGCGCACGCGGTGAAGTCGGGCGGGCGGAGAACGTGGAGCGGGGCGAAGATGCTTTTCTACGATTACTTTGCATCGCCGCGGGTGGAGTTCCTTTCGCGGGAGACGGTGGAGCGCTGGGCCGCGGAGATGGGGCTGGAGCTGGTGGAGTATCGGACGAATCCGGGGTCGAATGTGCACTCGTTTGTCTTCCGCAAGGTGGGAAATGGGAGCGGGCGAGGATGAAAGGTCACCCTTTCTACCGGGTATTGTGGGCCAGCGTAAACACGCTGCTGGTGGCGTCGGTGGTGCTGCTGGTGGTCGGGCTGGTGTGGGAGTACTCGACGCGGCGCTACCTGCAGGGATTCGCGGATGCGGTGGTACCGCTCTCGGACAACCCGGAGCAAAAAGTGGAGGCCATCCTCGCGTGGATGGAGCACGGTCCGGCGCGGCGCACGACGAAGAACCCCGAAGAGCTGGCACTGCGCGATCCGCACACGACGCTGAACTATGAGCAACTGCTGAAAGTGTGTGGGACGGCGACGAACGCGTTTGTGAACCTGGCGGCGAGCAGCGGGCTGGATTCGCGGCGGTTGCTGCTGCTGTCGGCGGACGGCGGAAGCAAGCACGTGGTGGCCGAAGTGTACCTGGGCGGGCGCTGGGTGGTGGCTGACCCGGCGTTCCACCGGCTGTTTCGGGATGCGCAGGGAAGAACGGTGACGCGGCACCAGTTGCAGGAACCGCAGGTGTGGCAGCAGGCGACCAGCGTGGTGCCGAACTATCCGTCGATTTACACCTACGAGAACACGGTGCACGTGCGGCTGACGCGGATTCCGTTCGTGGGGAGATATTTGCGGAAGACGCTGGACAAGATTTCCCCGGGGTGGGAAGAGGAGTTTGACTGGACGCTGCTGCTGGAGCGGGAGTCGCTAGCGTTTACGTTTGCGGCGGCGGCGCTGGTGCTGGCGGCACTGATGGGACGATTGGTGCTGGGGTGGTACGGGCGGCGCAGGCTGGGGATCGAGCGAGTGCGGCTGCGGGATCAGTTGTGGCAGGCGGGGAAAGCGCTGCTGCAACAGTCCAGGTGACGAGAAAACATGTGCGGCATTTGCGGTGTGGCGGGAATAAGGCGCGAGGGGAAGGCGGAGTCGGCCGTCCGCCGGATGATGGCGGCGATGACGCACCGCGGTCCGGATGACGAAGGAGTGTATGCGACGCCGGGTGCGGTGATCGGGATGCGGCGGTTGTCGATTATTGACCTGGCGGGAGGACGCCAGCCGATTTTTAACGAGGCGAGAACGATCGCCGTAGTGCAGAACGGAGAGATTTACAACTTTCGCGAGTTGTGGGCGGAACTGGCAGGGCGGGGCCACATGTTCCGGACGCGGTCGGATTCGGAAGTGATTGTGCACGCGTACGAGGAGTGGGGCGAGGAGTGCGCGGCGCACTTGAGAGGTATGTTTGCGTTTGCCGTGGTGGATACGCGGTGCGAAACGCCGGCGGGACCGCGGTTGCTGCTCGCGCGCGACCCGCTGGGGATCAAGCCACTCTATTACGCGCGGGTGAACGGGGCGTTGGTGTTTGCGTCGGAGGTGCGGGCGCTGGTGGCCAGCGGCGAAGTGGCGACGGAGATTTCGCGGGAAGGACTGGAAAGCTACCTGCTGTTCGGGTCGGTGGCGGAGCCGGTGACGCTGGTGGAAGGAGTGAGGTCGCTCGAGCCGGGGCACCGGATGAGTGTGAGGCTCGGGACAGAGGCGGGGGAGGCGAGGCCGGAGGCGTATTGGGATTTTGCGGGGGCGGCGAAGAATGACGGAGGGCGGGCACCCCGACAAGGTCGGGGCAGGCTCCGGCACGCCCTTACGGATGTACTAGAAAGTGTGCGGGAGAGGCTGGAAGATGCGGTGCGAAGCCACTTGGTGGCGGACGTACCGGTGGGGATTTATCTGAGCAGCGGGATGGACTCGACGGCGATTGCGGCGCTGGCCAGCCGGGAGCAGGCGGGGATCCACACGTTGACGGTGGTGTTCCCGGAGCAGGAATACAGCGAAGCGGCGACGGCGCGACGGACGGCGCTGCGGCTGGGCACGCGGCACGAAGAGATGCTGCTCAGCGGCGAGGATTTGGAAGCGCGGCTGATGGAGGCGGTCGGGGCGCTCGACCAGCCGACGATGGACGGGGTGAACACGTTTTTTGTGTCGTGGGCGGCGCGGCAGATGGGATTGAAGGTGGCGCTCTCGGGGTTGGGAGGGGATGAGCTGTTTGGCGGATACAGCACCTTCCAGACGGTGCCGCGCGCCGAGAGGCTGGCGAGAGTGGCGCGACGGCTGCCGTCGGCGGCACGAAAAGCGGCGGCGGCTGTGGCAGGACTGGGAAACAGAGACGGCATGGGCGATGCGAGGCGGAAGATGAAGGCGTTGTGGCGTGAGCCGGAGGCGCTGCCGCACGCCTACTTTTTTGCGCGGGCGCTGTTTGCGCCGGAACAGGCGGCACGACTGGCGGGGCGAAGCTCGCTCGAGGTGGCGGGTACAGCGTGGGGAAAGTGGATGGAAGAAACGGTGCGTGGGGCAAGAGAGCTGGGAGAGATGACGGGTGTGTCGTGTCTTGAAATGCGGTCGTACATGGTGAACACGCTGCTGCGCGACACGGATGCGGTGAGTATGAGCCAGTCGCTCGAAGTGCGCGTGCCGCTGCTGGATACGCCGCTGGTGGAGTTTGTGGCCGGGCTGCCGGAAAAGGTGAAGCGCGGCGCGAAGAAAAGGCTGCTGCGGGAAGCGCTGGGCGAGCTGCTGCCGGAAGAAGTGGCCGGGCAGAAGAAGAGGACATTCACATTTCCGTGGGAGCGCTGGCTGCGGGGCGGGCTGGGGCGTCGAGTGCGGGAAGGGCTGGAGGAGCCGGCGGGGGCGCTGGAGACGGCGCTCGATGGGAAGGCGGTGCGGGACGTGTGGAAAGATTTTCAAGCGGGAAGGACGAGCTGGTCGAGGCCGTGGAGTTTGTTTGTGCTGAATGAGTGGGTGAGGAAGAACTTAAAGGCCGCCGAGTCCAACGCAGAAGTACGCGCCCAACAAATGGCTAGTGGCTAGTGGCGAGTGGCTGGAACAAAGAGCGAGCGAGAGGGAGAGAAGAGCGGCGTGATCATACTGGGGATTAACGCGTATCACGGGAATGCATCGGCGGCGATTGTGTGCGACGGGCGGCTGGTGGCGGCGGTGGAAGAGGAGCGGTTCAACCGGGTGAAGTATGCGGCGGGATTTCCCGCGGCGGCGATTCGCTACTGCCTGGCCGAGGCCGGCGTGCAGATCGAAGACGTGGACCACGTGGCCATCCCGCGCAACCCGTGGGCGCGAATTGGGACGAAGCTGCTCTACGCAATGCGCATGCCGAAGTTTGCGCGAGAGCGGGCGAAGGTGATGGTGAAGTTTACCGGCATCACGGACGCGCTGCCCGAGGCGCTGGGCGTGGAGGCGGCGAAAATCCGGGCGAAGTTCCACCGGATCGAGCATCACCAGGCGCACCTGGCAAGCACGTTTTACGTGTCGCCGTTTGAGCAGGCGGCGGTGCTCTCAGCCGACGGCCTGGGAGACTTTGCGAGCACGATGTGGGCGACGGGCCAGGGGCGGCGGATGCAGGTGCACGGCGCGATTGCGTTCCCGCACTCGCTGGGGATGTATTACACGGCGCTGACGCAGTATCTGGGATTCTGGAAATTTGGGGATGAGTACAAGGTGATGGGGCTGGCGGCGTATGGTGAGCCGAAGTACCTGGACGAATTTCGGCGGATCGTGAAGAACGGGAATGGGAAGGGATTCCGTCTGGGGCTGGAATATTTCACGCATCATCGCGACGGTCCGGACATGACCTGGCACGAGTCAGACAAGACGCCGGTGCTGGGGCGGTTGTTTGCCGACTACCTTACAGAGCGGCTGGGGCCAACGCGGGCGGCGGACGAGCCGGTGGAACAGAAACACCGGGACATCGCCGCGACGATGCAGGCGCGGCTGGAGGAAGTGTTGTTTGAGATGCTGCGTGCTTTGCATGCGCGGACGAAGCAGAAGGCGGTGTGCCTGGCGGGCGGCGTGGCGTTCAACTGCGTGGCGAATGGAAAAATATTTCGAGAGACTCCGTTTGAGCAGGTGTACGTGCAGCCGGCAGCGGGGGACGCAGGCCTGGCAGTGGGGGCAGCGTTCTACGTTGAACACCAGGTGCTCGGACGGCCGAGGAGTTTTGTGATGGAACATGCGTACTGGGGGCCCGGGTTTTCGGAGGAGCAGATCCGGGCGGCGGTGCGGAACAGCCGTCTGGCGGAACAGGGCTACCGGGTGAGGGAGCTTGCAGAAGAAGAAGCGGTGCGCGTGGCGGCGCAACACGTGGCCGATGGAAAAATATTGGGATGGTTCCAGGGGCGGGCGGAGTGGGGTCCGCGGGCGCTGGGGAATCGGAGCATCGTGGCGGATGCGCGTCGGGCGGAGATGAAGCAGATCCTGAATGAGCGGATCAAGCACCGGGAGCCGTTTCGGCCGTTTGCGCCGTCGGTGCTGGAGGAGGCGACGGGGGAGTATTTTGAGATGTCGCAGCCGTCGCCGTTTATGACCCAGGCGTACCCGGTGCGTCCGGAGAAGCGCGAGGTGATCCCAGCGCCGACGCACGTGGACGGGACGGGGCGTTTGCAGACAGTGAGCCAGCGGGCCAACCCGAAGTACTGGCGGCTGATTCGCGAGTTTGCGAACCGGACGGGCGTGCCGGTGGTGCTGAATACGTCGTTCAATGACAACGAGCCGATTGTCTGCCGCCCGGAAGAGGCGATGGATTGTTTTTTGAGGACGAAGATGGATGTGCTGGCGATGGGGAATGTGGTAATCGAGAAGCCGGAACAAACAAGAACGAGCGGGACATGATGAGAAGTCACAATTGTCCGGCACTCCTTCCAGCGCAATCTTCAAAGAAGAAAGCGGGAGCAAGCTCCCGCACTCCAAAGTAAAGTGCACATACTGCTGATGAATGAGTATTTTCCGCCGGACACGTCCGCGACGGCGAAGATGGCCCAGCTTGTGGCGGAGAAATTGGCGGAGCGGCACCGCGTGACGGTGCTGTGCGGGCGGCCGTCGTACGATCCTTCCGAGCGACACCCTTATTATTTTTGGCGGCGAGAGACGCAGGGAAACCTGACCGTGGAGCGGGTGGGTTCGACCGCGTTTCCGCGATTCAGGATGCGCCAGCGAGTGACGAACTACCTGAGTTACCTGGCGCTGGCGGTGCCGCGGGCGATTGCGATCGAAGCCGACGTGATTCTGGCGATGACGGACCCGCCGGTGGAAGGAATTGCCGGAGCGATGGCGTCGCGGATGACGGGGCGTCCGTTTGTGTACAACATCCGCGACATGTACCCGGACATGGCGCTGGGCGGCGGGATCATCGAGCCGTCCAAGTGGGTGGAGCGCTGGGAACGGATGCACCGGCGAGCGCTGCGGCAGGCGTCGCGCGTGATCGTGCTGGGCGAAGACATGCGCGACCGAATTGTGGGCAAGGGAGTGGAACCGGAGCGCGTGGTGATTGTGCGAGATGGCGTGGCGGTGCCGGAGACGGTGGCGTCGGCAGAGCATCCGGTGGCGCAGGAAGTGCGTTGCGGGTTCCGGTTTGTGATCGTACACGCGGGGAACCTGGGGTTTTACGGGGCGTGGGACACGCTGGTGGGTGCAGCGCGGCGATTGGAGGGAGATGGCGTAGGGTTGGTGTTTGTGGGAGACGGCGCGGTGAAGGCGCAGGTGGAAGCGGCGGCGGCGGGAAGCCGAGCGGTGCGATTCCTGCCGTTTCGTCCGGCGGACCAAGTGCCGTATGTGCTGGCGGCGGGAGACCTGCACGTAGTGACGCTGAAGCCGGGACTCGAGGGCGTGGTGGTGCCGAGCAAGCTGTACGGAATACTGGCGGCGGGGCGGCCGGTACTGGCGATTGCTCCGGAAGAAAGCGACGTGGTGCGGATCGTGCGGCGAACAGGATGCGGCGTGGCGGCCGACCCGCGCGAACCGGAAGCGGTGGCCGAGGCGGTGCGTTCGCTGGCGCGAGACCCGGAACGCCTTGCGCACATGGGGCGGCGCGCGCGGGAGATCGCGCATGAGTATGATCGAGTTTCGCAACTGGAGAAATTTGTGCAGGTCGTAGAAGCGGCCGGCAGGCGTTGAGGCCCTGAGGCCACAGGAGCGTGTGAAGGATGACGGCGGCGGCGATTGCGTTTGGAATTGCGTTGGCGGCTTCGCTGGGGCTGGTGGCGCCGGTGCGCGCGCTGGCGCTGCGCGTGGGCATGGTGGACATGCCGGGTCCGCGGAAAGTGCACGCGACGCCGATTCCGCTGCTGGGCGGAGTGGCGATTTACGGCGGCGTTGTGATGGCGATCCTGGCGCTGGCCGTGGTGTTGACGATGAACGACCGGGCGGTGGCGCAGATTATGGGTGTGCTGGCCGGGGCGACGCTGGTGGCGGCGGTGGGAATCGCCGACGACCGTGGGCTGCTGCATCACCAGATCAAGCTGTTTGTGGGGATGCCGGCGGCAGGAGTGATTTTGATTGCGACAGGCGTGCGCGCGCACCTACTGGAAACAATTTGGCCCGGGCCGGCGGCGCAGGCGGCGGACATCGGGCTGACTCTGCTGTGGGTGGTGGGGATTACGGCGTCGTTCAGCATCTTTGACCATATGGACGGGCTGTGCACGGGCGTGGCGGCGATGGCGTGTGTCTTTTTTGTGATTTTCGCGGGCGCAAGCGGGCAGGTGCTGGTGGCGACGCTGGCGGCGGCGGTGCTGGGAGCGGCGCTGGGGTTTTTGCGGTGGAACTTCAACCCGGCGAAGATTTTTCTAGGCGACGGCGGGGCAATGTTCCTGGGATTCCTGATGGCGACGCTGGGGCTGAAGCTGCGACTGGCGGAGCTGCCGCATGCGACAAGCTGGATGATCCCGGTGCTGATCCTGGGCGTGCCGATTTTCGATACGACGCTGGTCTCGATTTCGAGGGCGCGGAGAGGGCTGCTACCCTTTGCGACGCCGGGCAAAGATCACGCGGCGCACCGGCTGGCAAATCTCGGGCTGGGACAGCGCGGGGCGGTGGTGGCGTTGTACGCGCTGGGCGCAGTGTTTGGTGTCCTGGCGCTGGCGGTGAGTCGAGTGGGAGAGCAAGCAGGACTGATGATCGGTGGCGCGACGCTGGCGGCGGTTTTGGTGGGAGTGGCGCTGTTGGAGAGGGCGCCGTATGAGCGGCAGGGGGTGGAAAACAGGGGTTAGCAGGGTGCTGAAAAAGTGCTGGAAGGTGTCATTCTGAGTTCCGGCAATAGCTTGAGATGCCGGAGCGAAGAATCTCTCTTGTTTTCAGCTTTCTACAAATCGAAAG
>CAZHLD010000053.1:0-4188 GCA_964533185.1 uncultured Acidobacteriaceae bacterium
CCAGAGGACGCCGGCGTCGTTGGCGATGAAGGGCTGGCCGTCGCCGGTCTTGTGGGCGATGTCCACGTCGCGGAGGTAGCGCGGGAAGCGGTTGTTGACCTGCTGCTTGCGCAGAATGGAGAGCATGAGGTCGCTGGCCGGCTTCGAGACGAGCGCGCCTTTCGCCATCCACTCGAACACCTTGCCCATCTCGCGGGCGGTGCTGTGGCCGAAATAGATGTTGCTCTCGTAGATGGTCTTGCGAAAGGCTTCGCGTACCTGCGCGCCGGTGTACTTGCCGAAAGGAAACTTCATCACTTCTTCGTCGGTTTCGGTACGGAAGCGCGGGTCGAGCGTGCCGAGCCACACGCGGTCCCAGTCCACGTCGGAAAACTCGATGGTCGTTTTCTCGAGGCCGAGCGAGCGCATGAACTTCGTCACGTTGGCGCGGCCGACCTTGTCGCCGAGGAGGTCGGTGGCGGCGTTGTCGCTGATGATGATCATCAGCGTGAGGAGGTCGCGGATGGTGGGCTGGAGGCCCGGCTCCATCGTATAGAGCACGCCTGAAGGCCAGCGGGCGTCGGCGGGCTTCAGCTCGACGCGGTCGGAGAGGGAAAACTTCCCTTCCCCGGCCTGGCGCAGCACTTCGGCCATGATGGGCACTTTGATCACGCTGAAGGTTTCATAGACGCGGTCCGCGTCGAGCGCGATCTCCTCACCGGTGGCGAGGTTTTTCATGTACACGGCCATATCGCCGGGAAATTTCTGGCGGATGCGCGCGAGCTCCTGTTCGAGCTTTTTCGAGTCGCCCGCCGCGGACGGCGGTGCAAACGCCACGAGGAGAGAAAACAGAACAACTGCGAGGATGCGCTTCATCGGTCCCTCACGAACCCGTACCTGTTGAGATTCTTCGGGCGCTCCGCGCCCTCAGAATGACAAACCCACTCTATCAGCATCCTACTAGCGACCGGGCGTGGCTGGCGGCTCGATACCGGCGCGGGCATCGCGCAGAAGTGCCGTGTTTTTGGCGACCGCGTCTTCAAGGATGCGCGCCTGCTCCTTCGCGACGTCCCACTTCCCTGCTTCTACCGCTTCGGTGAGGCCGGGGAGTTCGAGGTGCGCGTAGGTGTAGCGCGCGGCGTAGAGCAGATGCTTGAACCACGGGCGGCCGGGAATGCCCTCGGCGTGGAGCCAGTTGCGCTCGACTTCCATGAGCTGGCGGTTGACTCTGGCGGCGACCTGAGGCGAAAGGCGGCCGGAAGCGAGGGCGCTGGCCGCCGCGCGGTTGAAGTCGCGGCCGGCGATTTGGAATTCGCTGATGCGCTCGCGCAGAGGATCGAGGTTCAGCTTTGGCTTTCCGCCGCCGAGTTTATTGCGTAGGGCCAGCTCGGTGACGAACTGGCGGACATGGTCGCCGTAGGAGTCGAAATCAAAGGGAAGAATCTCCGCATTGGCGAGGCGAAAAGCTAGCACGCCCCAGAGCTGGGCCATCAGGCGGTGGTAGCGGTAGTCGGGATCGCCGAAATGGTTCATCCAGTAAAAATTGTCGTACATGGAGTGATAGACGCCGTAGGGCCCGTCAAAATGGAGGCCGACGGTGGGGACGCCGAGGAAATTCAGGAAGACGGTATGGTCAGAGCCGCTGTCGATGCGCGTATCGGCCAGCTCGTCGTCGCGGAGAGGCCGCCTGGAGGCGCTCTCGCGCTGGCGGTAGTCGCGCCAAGCCTGATAGAGAGTCTTGCCTGAAGGATCCTGTAAGGACCGGCTGACTTCGACCAGGAGTGGCGCGAGCGATGCGACCGCATCACCCTGAAAATTCGGGCCGGAGGCGGAAGAGTCCACGTTCAGGTAGGCGACGGCCTTTTGCCTAAGCTCGTCGGCGAATTGCTCGCCCCATTCGGTGGAGCCGGTGAGGGCGTACTCTTCGCCATCCCAACTGCAGATGACCAGGGTGCGGCGCGGACGGAAGCCCTGGCGCTTGAGCTCGCCCAGCGCGCGGGAAAGCTCGAGCATCGAAGCAGTGCCGCTCGAGGGATCGACGCCGCCAAACTCCCATGCATCACGGTGGTTGCCCAGGATGACCCATTCGTCGGGGAACTCCGAGCCGCGGATGCGCGCTTCGACCACGAAGTTGGCCTTGATGCTGGTGTCCATCTGGGCCTTGACGTGGACGCGGACGCGCTCGCCGCCCATGCGGTAGACGACCGGGATGCCGCCTTGCCATTCTTTCGGCGCGCGCGGGCCGTCCATGTTTTCGAGCAGGGGCTTGGCGTCACGCCAGGAGAGCGGGACGGCGATGATTTTCGGCACGGAGACAGCTTCTTCCATGGCGATACGCTTTGCGCCGGGAACAGAGGCCCAGCCCGGGGTGAGCGGGTCGCCGGGAACCATGAAGTCGTAGGTGATGGCGCCGCGCTGGATGTGGCTGGCCGGTCCCCAGGGGCCAAGCGGGAAGGTGGGGCCGCGGCCGTCGCCGTCATCGATTGGGTCGGAGAAGATCAACAGCGCGGCGGCGCCTTCGCGCTCGGCGGTGAGGGCTTTGAAACCGCGATAGCTGTAGGGGTTGGAGTAGCGCACCAAAACGATCTTGCCTTTGACACTGATACCTTTGCGGCGGAGCTGTTCGTAGTCTTCGGGGTTGCCGTTATTTGCATAAACAACTGGCGCAGTGACTTCGCCTGACGCGGAAAAGCCCAGATAGCCAGAGGAGACGCGGGGATTGGTGGTGTCGGGGTCCTCGGGGTAAGGGTCTTCGCGGAGGCTGGCCTTGTAGGGGACAGGGGCGACCATTTCGACGGAGACTTCGCGCGGAGAGGAACTGAGCACGTCATAGCGATGGAGAGTGACGTCCTCCCAACCCTGCTGGCGCCAGAGGTCGGCGATGTGGCGGGCCAGCTCGTTGTTGCGCTCGGAGCCGGCGGGATGAGGCTCGGCGGTGAGAAAACGATGCTGCTTGCGCGCCTCGTCGGCGGAGGGAATGACCTTGAACTTTTCTTCGAGCTGCAGCTCGGCCTGCGCCGCGGCAGGCGAGAAACCACGAAGAGACGAACCAGATGAGGGCGCGGAGGTCTGTGGCGCAGCACGCAGTGAGGTGAGGACCAGAAGACCTACAAGGGTAAAGCCCAGAAGCCAGTTCCTACGCATGAGAGTCATTGCATCTCCAGGACCAAACCTCACGAGTTCCCGACGAAACTCAGGAAGGCGCGGGCAGCCTCAAGCTACGACGCGGCGGCACGAGCCAGCGCAGCTTCCAGCGCGCGGGCAAGGAAGCGAGTTTCGTCGGCCGAGATTGTAAACGGCGGTGCAAGAAGAATGTGGTCGCCGCGCTCGCCATCGGCACAGCCCTGAATGGGGTACGTGGTGACGCCCTCTTCCATCGCGGCCTGACGAACGCGTTCGGCAAAGCCGGCCGAGCGAGGGAAAGGTTCGCGGGACGCGCGGTCCTTCACAAACTCGATGCCTAGTAGCAAGCCGAGGCCGCGAATGTCCCCCACATTGGGATGCGCGCGAAGGGGTTCGAGGGCCGCAAGCAGATCGCGGCCGCCGGGTGCCACGCGTTCGAAGAGACGGTGCTGCTCGATGTAGCCGAGGACGGCTAGGCCAGCGGCCATGGCCACGGGATGGGCTTGGTAAGTAAAGCCGTGCTCGAATGCGCCGGAGCCGTGCTGGATGGCCTCGGCGACGTGAGGTGCGACGAGTACGGCTCCCAGCGGAGCGTAACCGCTGGCAACGCCCTTTCCGACGAGAATGAGATCCGGAGTGATGTCCCAGTGCTCGACGGCAAAATTTCTTCCGGTGCGGCCCATGCCGGTCATGACTTCGTCGGCGATCAGCAAAATGCCGTGGCGGCGGGCGATTTCCGCGATGCGCTGCAGATAGCCATCGGGTGGGGCGACGGCGCCGAGGGTGGCGCCGACAACGGGCTCAAAGATGAAGGCAGCGACGGATTGGGGGCCGACATCGGTGAGAAGTTTTTCGAGCTCATCAGCGCAGGCCACCCGGCAGTCGGGGAAAGTGAGGCCGAGGGGGCAGCGGTAACAAAAGCATGGAGCAATGTGTCCCCATTCGGGCAGAAGCGGAGCGTAGATGGCGCGACGGCGGAGATTGCCGCTCAGGGCCAGTGCGCCAAGCGTGCTGCCATGGTAGCTCTGCCAGCGGGAGACGATGCGCGTGCGTGAGGGCTGGCCGCGCTCAACCCAATACTGCCGC
>CAZHLD010000053.1:4288-6722 GCA_964533185.1 uncultured Acidobacteriaceae bacterium
AGTTGAGCCGCGACGCGCAGAGGCCAGCTGGTGTTCTCGCGGACATTTTCGAGGGTGGCGCCGGGGTGAAGCGAGACAAGCTCCATTTCGTGAGTGTCCGCGGAGAAGCGTAGCACGCCCAGGTCGGTGATCACGGCCTCCGGGCCGCCGCCGGGAACACGCAACTGCGCGCGCGAATCGCCACCGGTGACGAAACCCGGACTGGTGACGAAGTCCAGCCGCTCGACAAAGCTGCGGCGCTTGTGCGGCATCACGATCAGGATGCGACGCGCCAGGGCAGCGATCTCACACGCGCCGCCGGAGCCGGGAAGGCGCGTGCGAGGACGGGCGTAATCGCCGATCACGGTTGTGTTCAAGTTGCCAAAGCGGTCGATCTGCGCCCCACCCAGAAAGCCGAGGTCAATAAAGCCGCGCTGGAGGTAGTACTGGAAAACCTCGGGCATCGAGCAAACGCCCAAAGCGCCGGCGACCAGTGCTGGGTCGCCGATGGAGAGGGACGGCCGGTCCGGGCGGGCGCCAACGGCGCCGGACTCGTAGACGAGAACCAGGCCCGGGCAGCGCGTGCGGCGGGCGAGATTTACGGCAACATTGGGAATGCCGATGCCGACAAAGATGACCTCATTGTCGCGCAGCATGCGGGCCGCGGAGGTGACCATGATCTCGTAGGTGGTGAATTCAGAGGGCATCAGTAGCCATAATTGACCGGCTCGCACAATAGACTGCGCGCGCGGAGGCGTTCGGAGGCAGGGCCCATTTTTTCAATGTACGCACGGCGGTCTGGCAAGCCGTACACCGATTCGTCCAGATAGCGGCGAAGCCCGTCTGCCTCACGAGAGATTTCGTCCCAACGCTCGTAGAAAGCGTTATCGCGGTCATAGTAGCCCTGAACGAAGGACGGATGAGCGCCAAAGGGCTCGTGGACAACGGCATTGACGCGGAAGCCGGGGATCAGGGTGCGGTTGGGATCGCGGCGGATCACTTCCTGCGAAACGATTTCTTCGACGACGACGATCACGCGGTGCGAGGCAAACGCGGCTTCCTTATGCACGCCGACCAGCCCCCAGACCTGCGTATTGCCTTCCTCATCCGCGCGCTGGGCGTGGAGAATGGCCACGTCCGGGTTGAGCGCAGGGACCGACCAAAGCTCTTCGCCCGAGTGCGGGCAGGTGACGCGACGGATGTTCGGATTGACGCGCGGCAGATCGGAGCCAGCGAAGTTGCGAGTGGGGAGGAACGGCACGCCCGCAGCGCCAGCCTGCAAGCGCAAGGCCAGGCCGAAGTGCGAGTACTCCTCCAACTCGAGCGGAGCGGGGATGCCCTGCTCGACCGCCCGGCGAAAGGCGTACAGGGAGCCTACACCGGGATTGCCGGCCCAACTGAAGAACAGCTTGCGCGCGCAACCAGCGGCAATCATCTGGTCGAAGATCAGGTCCGGAGTCAGGCGAATCAGTGTGAGGTTCTGGCGACGCTGGCGGATTAGCTCGTGGCCGGCGGCAAAGGGAATCAGGTGCGTGAACCCTTCCATCACGACGGAATCGCCGTCGTGAACGAAGCGGCTCATGGCCTGCTGCATGGTGAGGAGTTTGGACACGACTGGCACAGTTCCGAGAACGAGTGATTCTAGCAAACTTTAACCGGGGAAAAGTATGTTAAGCTCCGGCGCAACGGGGCCCCATTTCAGACTTGAAGAGGAGTCAGCCATGGCCAGATGCGGACGGCGGGACACGGTCAGACGGTTGCCGTGGATCGGGCAGTCGTTCCTGGCTGTGGTGTTGCTTGCGACGCTGGTGCAGGCGCAAAGCCCGGCCACAAAGCCGATCCCGAAGCCGCCGGCGACGCGCACAGACAACGTCAAGGAGACGTTGCACGGCGTTGAGGTGACCGACCCGTACCGCTGGCTCGAAGACCAGGAGGCGGCGGAGACGCGCGCCTGGATCGCGGCGCAGAATGCCTATTCGGATTCGGTGCTGAGCGAGCTGCCGGGGGTTGCCGGTCTGAAGCAGCGCCTGACGCCGCTGCTCAAGACGGACTTTATCGGGACACCGGTGGAGCGGGGCGGGCGGTATTTCTTCAGCAAGCGGCTGGCTGACCAGGAGCAGTCCATTCTTTATGTGCGCAAGGGCTTAAGCGGACGCGACGAAGTCCTGATCGACCCCAACCCGATGAGTGCCGACCACACCACGTCGGTGTCATTGGCCGAGGTGTCTGACGACGGAAAGATGATTATCTACCGCGTGCGCCAGGGTGGAGAAGACGAAACCACGTTGCAGGCATTCGACGTGAAAACGCGCAAGAACCTGTCCGACAGCTTCCCGCGGGCACGCTATTTCGGCATTTCGCTCACGCCGGACAAGAGCGGTCTCTACTACACCAAACAGACGGCGGCGGGCCCGCGCGTCTACTACCACAAGATGGGGAGTGATCCGGCAAGCGA
>CAZHLD010000053.1:6822-21974 GCA_964533185.1 uncultured Acidobacteriaceae bacterium
CGGCGGCGGGCCCGCGCGTCTACTACCACAAGATGGGGAGTGATCCGGCAAGCGACGCGGAGATTTTCGGGCAGGGATACGGGATCGAAAAAATCGTCAGTTGCGCGATTTCACTCGAAGGCCGCTACATTCTCTATACCGTGGCGTACGGGTCGGCGGCAGACCGGACGGAACTGTACTTCCAGGATCTCTCTACGAAGGGGCCGCTGGTGACCCTGGTGAAAGACATCGCGGCGCGGTTTTCCGGCGGAAGGATCGTGGGCGACCAGTTGTTCCTTCAAACCAACTGGAAAGCGCCGAAGGGGCGGGTGCTGCTGGCAGACCTGAAGAGCCCGGCACAGGAAAATTGGCGCGAAATCATCCCGGAAGGCGAGGCCGTCCTGCAGGGGTTCAATTTGGTGGGAGGAAAGCTAGCGGCTACGTACAGTAAGGACGCCAGCTCAAGGGCGAAGATCTTCGATCCGGCCGGCAAACTCGTGCGCGAGGTCAGCCTACCGGGCATCGGTTCCATTGGCGGCTTCAGCGGCCGCTGGGGCAGCCAGGAGGCCTTCTACTCGTACAGGTCGTTTGTCGTGCCGACGACGATCTATCGCTACGACCTAGCGAAAGGAACGCAGCAGGTGTGGTCGCAATTGAAGGTGCCGGTGGATGCCGCGAAGATCGAGGTGAAACAGGTCTGGTACGCGTCGAAGGATGGGACGAAGGTGCCGATGTTCGTGGTGTATCCAAAGGCCATGAAGCTCGACGGATCGAACCCGGCACTGCTCACCGGCTATGGGGGATTCAACGCGACGGAATCGCCCGGATTTTCCGCGCGGGCAGTGGCCTGGGTCGAAAGCGGCGGCGTCTATGCCGTGGCCAACCTGCGCGGCGGCGGGGAGTACGGTGAAGAGTGGCACCGCGCGGGAATGCTTGGGAAGAAGCAGAATGTGTTTGACGACTTCATTGCCGCGGCCGAATGGCTGATCGCGAACAAGTACACCAGCCCCGGTAAGCTGGCCATCCTTGGTGGGAGCAACGGAGGGCTGCTGGTGGGAGCGGCGCTGACGCAGCGGCCGGAGCTGTTTGCGGCGGTGGTCTGCGAGTATCCGCTGCTGGACATGGTGCGCTATCAAAAGTTTCTGGTGGCACGGTACTGGGTGCCGGAATACGGGTCGGCGGAGAACGCGGAACAATTTCGGTACATCTACGCTTATTCTCCATACCACAACGTGAAGACAGCGACGAAATACCCGGCGGTGCTATTCGTGAGCGGCGATGCCGATACCCGCGTCGCACCGCTGCATGCCCGGAAGATGGCCGCGCTGATGCAGGCGACCACCGGCTCGGAGCGGCCGATCCTGTTGCGGTACGACACCAAGGCAGGCCATTCCGGCGGCACACCGGTCAGCAAGCAGGTGGACGAGTTGGCCGAAGAGCTGGCCTTCCTTTTCTGGCAACTGGGCGTGGAGCCAGGTGGCCAGCCCTAGGCAGTGCGTCACAAGCCAGAGCCACCACAAGTGCTTGACGACGAACAAGGGGAACAGTAAGCTTCGGGAACTCTCGGGGGAACTCGCAAGCGGGCCCGCACAAAATCCGCAGGAGCGATAAGGAGGTACGGCAATGACGAAAGGGTATGCGCTGGTGGTCGGGGCTGTTCTGCTGCTCGTCGGGATCCTGGGGTTCATCAAAGGCACCGATGAGTTTATGGGTCTGCACTTCAACCTAACCCACAACCTGATTCACACACTGAGCGGGATCGTCGGCATCGCAGCCGGGATGAGCAAGAGTGCAGGAGCGCCGAAGACCTTTGCTCAAATCTTTGGCGTGGTCTATACGCTGGTGGCGCTGGCCGGCTTTGCCGGGGTGCCGGCGTTTGTCACCACGACGCTGGACCTGAACCCGTTGTACAACATCATCCACCTTGCCGTGGGCCTGCTGGGCATCCTGGCCGGCTTTGTGCCCATGAAACAAGCGACGGCGTAGCTTTTCCGCGAGCCATCCATCAACTAGTCCGACGGCGGGCGCGGCGAACGATGCAACCATCAAAAAGGATCGCTGCGCCCCTGCGGCTGCCGCCTGAGGAGGTCCCTCAGCAGGCGGTGAAGCAGCCGCCTTCCCATCCTTCACCGTGATTCTCCCTAGTCAACCCACGTTGGTGCGCGCGATTGGCCGCTGGACGCTTACGGCGCTGGTGGTGAACTCCGTGATTGGCAGCGGCATCTTCGGCTTGCCCGGAGATGTGGCCCGCCAGGTGGGCCACGCAGCGCCGCTGGCGTACCTGATTGCCGCGCTTGGGATCGGGGTGATCATGGCGTGCTTCGCGGAGGTTGGTTCGCAATTCCGCGAAGCTGGCGGGCCGTATCTTTACGCCCGGGAGACCTTCGGGCGATTCACCGGCATACAAACGGGATGGCTGGCGTGGCTGGTCCGGCTGACCTCAGCGGCAGCAAACGCCAACTTGTTTGTAGTGTACCTAGGTGAATTCTGGCCGCAGGCGACGAACCCGGCCGTGCGCGCGGCCATCCTGTCCGTGCTGGTCTGGATGCTGGCGGCGGTAAACCTGCGTGGCGTAAGCGCAGGCGCAAAGCTGAGCAATGTGTTCACCATCGCCAAGCTCGCGCCGATTGCCGTCTTTATTTTGGCCGGGCTGTATTTCTACCGGGGCAACATTCCAATCGGGTGGCATGCGGAACCGATGGGGCACTGGCTCCAGGCGATCCTGGCCTTGATCTTTGCCTACGGCGGATTTGAAGCGGCGTTGATGCCCATGGCGGAGGTGAAAGAGCCGCGAAAGGACACGCCGTTTGCGCTGTTGACAGGGCTAGCAGTGGTCGCGGTGGTGTACATGCTGATCCACGTAGTGGTGATGAGCGCACTGGCCGACCCGGGGGCGACCAAGCGTCCGCTGGCGGAGGCGGCGCGGCAATTCCTGGGACCGGCGGGAGCGTCGCTGATCGCGCTGGGCGCGCTGGTTTCCATGTACGGGTACCTGAGCGGGCAATTCGTGAGCGCGCCGCGGCTCATATATGCGTTCGCGGAGCGCAGGGATTTTCCTGCTGTGATTGCACGCGTGCATGAGAGGTTCCGCACGCCGTACGTTGCCATTCTGTTGTACACGGTACTGGTCTGGCTGCTGGCAATTTATGGAAGTTTCATCTGGAACGCGATTCTATCGGCGGTAGCGAGGCTGTTCACTTACGGTGTTGTCTGCGCAGCAGTGATTGCCCTGCGGAAGAAACAGCCCGGCGCAGACGCCTTTCGGCTGCCCGGAGGCTGGGTATTTGCGGCGCTGGGGATTGCGTTTTGTCTCGTACTCGCGGCGCAGATGGACCGCAACCACTTGCTCATCCTGCTCGCGACTGCGGCAGTGGCGCTGGCGAACTGGCTGATCGTCCGGCGCGCAGGCTGATAGCCTTCGTGTACGGCGCCTGTGGCGAAATGCCGCGGGGGTGAAAGAGTGACGAAGAAGCGGACGGGCGAGGCGTGGATGCCGGCCGAGGAGTACGGCCGCAAGATGCCGCAGTTCACGGTGAACCTGTTGGTGCGGGATATTGCGCGGTCGGTGGCGTTTTACAAGCGCGTCCTGGGCGCCACCGTGCAGTATTCAGACCCGGACTTTGCGGCGCTGGAGTTGGCCGGGCTGGAGTTCATGCTCCACGCGGACCACACCTACGACCAGCATCCCCTTCATGCGCGGCTGACGCCGGGCGAGCGCGGCTCGGGCGCGGAGCTGCGTCTGCTGGGTGTTGATCCGGATCAAGTGGAAACCCGCGCCAAGGCGAGCGGCGCAACAATCATACAGCCAGCGAAGGATTTTCCGCACGGCTGGCGCGACGTGATGGTGGCGGACCCGGACGGCTACGTCTGGGCCGTGGGGGTGACAATTGGCGGAGCTTGACGCGCCCCATCGCTCACAAGGCCCGCAAGACGTAATCGCGGCTCGGCATCGCTGAGGCGAATCGGTTACAATCCGCCGTCGGCGATCTTCGGGAAGTACCAACTTGAACCCAATTCTACGGGCGGAGAGAAGATGAAACCCCTCACGAAAATTGCAGTGGTCGTGACTGCATTGGCGCTGGCGGCGGGAGCAGCGGCACAAGCGCCGGCGAAACATGCAATCACGTTTCAGGATTTGATGACCATCCAGCGGGTGAGCGAGGCGCAGATTTCGCCCGACGGCAAGTGGGTAACCTACCGGGTGGGCACACCGGACATGGCGGCGAACCGCGTCCCCGGCAACATCTGGGTGGTGTCCACGGGCGGCGGAGCGCCGCGGCAGTTGACGTCGAGCGGGCGGGATTCGCGGCCGGTGTGGTCGCCGGACGGCAAGCGGCTGGCCTTTCTTTCCAGCCGTGACGGCACGTCGCAGATTTATGTGATCTCACTTGAAGGCGGCGAAGCGGTGAAGGTGACCAGTCTGTCGACCGGCGCGGACAACGTGCAGTGGTCCCCGGACGGGCAGTGGCTGGCGTTCACCTCGGAGGTGTATCCGGACTGTAAGGACGACGCCTGCAACAGCCAGCGCGATGCGGAGCGGGAAAAGAGCAAGGTCAAGGCGCGGATCTATGACCGGCTTCTCTACCGGCACTGGACGGTCTGGAGTGAGGGCAAGCGAAGCCACCTGTTTGTTGTGCCGGTGGGCGGGAGAACTCCCCGCGACCTCACGCCCGGCGCCGACTACGACGTGCCACCGGTGCAACGCGGCGGGGCCGAGGACATCGCGTTTTCGCCGGACAACAAAGAAATCTGCTTCACGGCCGTGACCGATCTGATGGAGGCGATCAGCACGAACGGCGATCTGTTCACCGTGCCGGTGGCCGGCGGCGCGCCAAAGCGAATCACGACGAATACTGGATTTGACGGGAGTCCGACTTATTCACCGGATGGGCGGACGATTGCGTACCGCTCGCAGGCGCGGACGGGCTTTGAGGCGGACTTGTGGCGGCTGATGCTCTACGACCGGGCGAGCGGCAAGCACGCGGTGCTCAATGAGAAGTTCGACCGGAGCGTTGATCATATTGTCTGGTCGCCGGACAGCAAGACGATCTACTTCGATGCCGAAGACCGCGCCGAGAAGCCTGTTTATGCCGTGGCAGCAACGGCGGGTGCGGAACCGAAACAGATTGTGGCAGACACCTACAACAGCGACATCAGCTTGAGCGGCGACGGGCGCACGCTGGCGTTCACGCGCCAGAATCTGACGACGCCCGCCGAGGTGTTTGTCGCTTCAAGCGATGGAAGCAACGTAAGGCAACTGACGCAGGTCAACGCGGCCGTTCTTGCGAAGCTGGCGATGAGCCCGGCTGAGAAGTTTTGGTTTGCGGGGGCTGAAGGGACGCAGGTGATGGGGATGCTGGTGAAGCCGCCCTTTTTCGATGCGTCGAAGAAGTATCCGCTGGTGCTGGTGGCGCACGGCGGCCCGCAGACAATGTGGAGCAATGCCTGGGGCCATCGTTGGAACCCGCAGATGTTCGCGGCACCGGGGTACGTGGTGCTGCTGATCAACCGGCGAGGCTCAACCGGCTTCGGGCAGAAGTTCACGGATGAGATTAGCGGGACGTACGGCACGAAAGATTTTGAAGACCTGATGAAAGGCGTGGACTACGTCCTGGGGAAATATCCCTATGTAGATGGAAACCGGATGGCGGCCGCCGGGGCGTCGTTCGGCGGGTTCATGATGAACTGGTTTGCGTCGCAGGCCAAGGGGCGGTTCAAGGCCATCGTGACGCACGCCAGCATCTACGACCAGACCAGCATGTACGGCGCGACCGAGGAGCTGTGGTTCATGGAGTGGGACCAGAAGGGCACGCCGTGGAACAATCCTGATGGCTATCGCCGCGCCTCACCGGGCGCCTACGCCGCCGACTTCGGCAAATACAAGACGCCCACGCTGGTCATCCACGGCGAGCAGGACTACCGCGTGCCGTACACGCAGGGCTTGCAGATGTTCACGGCGCTGCAGAGGCAGGGCGTGCCGTCGAAGCTGATGATTTTCCCCGACGAAGGCCACTGGATCCTAAAGCCGCAGAACAGCGAGTTGTGGTTCAAGACCGTGCTCGACTGGCTGGCGACGTATCTGAAGTAGAGGCGGGCGCGGCAAGCCGCGCCCCAACAACCTGCATCCCAAGGCAGGTGACGCTGGTGTTCCGGGGGAGAATCCCCGAGCAGGACAAGCACTAGCCACAGCCTCAGTACCGACCGTAAGACGGCTATACCTCCGCCGCATCGCCGGCATGGCCACGCCAGCGAATGATAAGATGAGCAGCATGTAGATTAGATTTTCTCAAGGAGCCTGGCGCATGGCGGGAAGCCTTGTCCGGCGGATGCTAGGTCCCCTGCAGTTAGCGGCGCGCCGGCCGAAATCCTCGGCGGAGTTCCTCACGAATACCGGGACACTTGTGGGTGGGTGGCGCACCCTCCGTGGCTGGCGACGGCGCATTAGCGATTTTCGGAGGGGATGCCCCATCCTCGCCTTCCTCTGGCACTCCTCGAGACCATCGGCGAGGGTGGGAACCCCTCTCATCCTCCCCGTTTGCTGCGATAGAATTTCCTCGTTCCACGCAGATGAAAGCGCTACTCCGGCCGTTCCGATCTGCATTTCCTCACCTGCAGTTGCAATCGCCGCCTGCACGCGCTTGCCATGCTCTGTCTCCTGGGGCTCTGCCGGACTCCTGTTGTTGCAGCTTGAGAAGCCTAGCGGTGTTCAAGCGGGCTGAAGGTCATCCTTCGCTTTGGCCGGTTGTGGCAACCGTACCGGGCAGGTAGGAACGCACACGAGCGACTACCTCGGGCACTGCCTGCTCGCGTCCTTCCTGCACCTCCCAGATGGAGACGATCGGGAAGAACTTGGTGAACAGCATGTACAGGAAGATGAACGTGGCGCCGAACCCGAGCGTCATGCCGATCTCGACCCAGGTGGCCGAGTAGGCCGACTTGGCCCAGGGCAGACGCGGCTGGGACAGCGTCGGCACGACGATCGTGAAGCGCTCCAGCCACATGCCGATGTTGACCGAGATGGAAGCAATCACCGTGCCCGTCACCGTGCGCGTGCGGGCTCGCGACAGCAGGGCAACCGGGATGACAAAGCATGTGACCACCATGGACCAAAACAGCGGCGCGTAAGGGCCCGTCAGCTTCGAATAGAACACGATCAGGTGAGCGGGCTCGTTGCCGTAAAAGGTGGTGAGATGCTCCGCGAAGGTGAAATAGAACCAGAGCAGCGCCATTACCAGGAGAAGCAGTCCGAGGTTGTTGAAGTGGATGGGCTTGAGGTAGTCCTGCAAGAAATAGATCCGACGGATCAGGGCCATGGCGATGATCAGCGAAGCAATCCCCGAAAAGATTGCGCCGACAACGAAGTAGGGGCCGAAGATCGTGGAATGCCACATGGGCTGCACGGTCATGCCGAAGACCCAGGAGACCACCGTGTGGACCGAGATCGCGATGGGGATGACCAGGACCGCCATTACGGAGATGGCGCGATGCAGGATGCGCCGCTGGCGGTCCGTGCCGCTCCAGCCAAGCGCCAGGATGCGGTAGAACCTGGTGTATATCCCCCCGTAATCGCGGAGCATGGCGAGGTCGGGGATGAGCGGAAGGTAGAGGTAGATGCTGCTCGCCGTCAGATACACGCTGATGCTGCACACGTCCCAGAGCAGCGGCGAGCGAAAGTTGGGATGGAGCAGTACGTTGAGCATGCGATCGGGGCGGCCGAGGTCCACGATCACGCTGCCCACGCCGAAAAAGAGAACCAGCACGGTGATCACCTCGGCGGCGCGCGTGATCGAGCGGCGCCACTCCGCGTCGCACAGGCGCAGGATGGCGGAGATCAGCGTCCCGGCGTGGCTGATGCCGATGAAGAAAACAAAGTTGGTGATGTAGACGCCCCAGTAGACCGGCACGTTCAAGCCGGTGACGCCGAGCCCCTGCCGGAGTTGCCACACCCAAGCGAAGAAGGCGAACGAGGTCGCGCCGAGCAGAGCCAGGGCGAGGTAGTAGAACGAGCTGCGGGTGGCCACAATCGGCTGCAGCAAAACCGCATCGGGCAGACTAGCGCGATGTTGACTCTGTTGTTCCACTGCTCCATTCCCCCTGGGCAAGGTAGATGACTTTTGGATGCGTGCCGAGTTCTTCCAACAGGCGAAACGCGCGCGGGCTGCGCGCCAGCTCGGCGACGCTGCTGGCGGGGTCGTCCAGGTCACCGAAATACATCGCGCCGGCCGGACAGACCTCGACACAAGCGGGCACGTAGTCTCCCTCCGCCAGCGGCCGGTCGGCCGCCCGCGCCTCTTCCCGCGCCTGGAGCAGACGGTGATGGCACAGCGTGCACTTCTCCACCACGCCCTTGGGGCGCACGGAGACATCCGGGTTTAGCGCCTGCGAGAACTCTCCGGGAAACTCGGGCTTGTACCAGTTGAAGACGCGCCGCGTGTACGGGCAGGCATTGGTGCAATAGCGACACCCGATGCAGCGCGGGAAGGTCTGCCGCACGATGCCTTCGGGATTGATGCCGGTCGCGCCGACCGGACAGACGAGAATGCATGGAGGGCTATCGCAATGCAGGCACGGGATGGGCATCAGGCGCATGGTCAAACGCGGGTATTCGCCTTCCAGCTCGGGCAGAATATTGATCCAGGAAAGAATTCTCCCGCGCGCCGCCTCCTCCGGTGGAACGCAGGGAACATTGTTTTCGCTCTGGCAAGCTACGATGCACGCCTGGCAGGCGGTGCATTTGGCCAAGTCAATCGCCATTCCCCATCGCGGCATCGGTTCGACCATCCTCAGGTTCGATAGACTTTGACGTACGTGCGGTCGGTTTGCGCAATCCCTGCCAGCGGCTCATAGCGCTCCTCGAGCAGGTGCAACGGATTGACTCCCCGGCGCCCCCAGGGGCTGCCCTCGGTATGCCCATACCCCAGGGGAAGATGTACAACATCCGGACGCGCCCCGGCGTAGAGGCGCGCCCGCACCTGCGCGCGGCCCCGAGGCGATTCCACCCACACGCGGTCGCCATCCGCAATCCCCAGGCGGTGCGCCGTCTCTGGATGGATCTCCATCCAGCTATCCCAGTGGGCAAACAGATGCGGCCCGGCGATTTGTTGCAAGTAGGGCAGGTGCGCTCCGTGGCCGCCGGCGAGTGGCAAGACCTCCACGGGAAGCAGCAGGAGCGGGTATTCGGGCGACGCTTCCAGGAGCGGGGGCTGATGCGGGAGGAATAGGCGGTCATCGCCCTGGCCAAGCCCTGCGGCGCTGGCAAACTCCGGGTGCGCGGCCGCCCAACGCGAAAGAAGCTGGGAGAAGAATTCGAAGCGCCCCGAGGGCGTCTGGAACACACGGTCCCACTGGCCGTAGTAGTAGGTCGGCTCCCACCAGCCGCCCTGCTGTTTCATCTGTTCCCATAGCTCGTCAGCAGTGGAGTACGTGGGCGCCCACCAGCCCGAGCGCTCCAGCAGCCGGTGCCAGGTTTCCTCCAGCGAGGTGGAGAAGACTGTGCCGGACTCGGCCGCGAAAAGCTCTCCGACCTGGCGACGCAAGTATTCCTCGGCACCGGCAAAGGGCAGCGCAGAGGAGACAGGCTCGCCAAGTCCTCGCGCGAGCGCCAGGATAAAATCAGCAGGGTGGCGAGCGGCATTCCGCGGCGCGATGGCCGGCGGCGCAATGGACACCATGGCAAAGGGAAACGTCGGCGGTGAATCCGCCGCCTGCCATCTCTCCAGGTCGGTGGCGGCGGGCAGAACGACGTCAGCAAGCGCCGAGGTCTCATCCAGGAACGAAGTGAAGCTGACGATAAACGGTACTTCGGCGAGGGCCTGACGGAATGCCTCTCCATTGGGGAGGCCGAAGACGGGGTTGACGTCGTGCAGCAGGAGTGCCTGCACCGAATAGGGTTTTCGAGAAAGGATGGCCTGCGGCAGGCGCGCCAACGAATGACCCGGAACGGGATGCTCGGGGGCTTGGTCAATGCGCGGGTGCGGCAGGGAGGACGGCTTGGCGTCTTCGTCCGACCAGGGCAGGTCGGCCTGAAGCAGCACTCCACCAGGCGAATCAATGCTGCCCACCAGGGCGTTTAAGGCGTGGACGGCCATCGCCGCGTAAGGATGACCCGCCAAGGTGCTGGTTTGGCGGTCACCGATGGCCAGCGCCGGGCGGCTGCGACCGAACTCGCGCGCCAGCCGAAGGATGGTTTCGGCGGGCACGCCGGTGAGGGTTGAGACATCGTTGAGCCGATAATCGCTCAAAACCAGAGAGCGAAAACCGAGGTGCGTCTTGCCCGTGGCGTCGCGCCAGTCTTCGAACCCAAAGGTGTGGTCGCGGATGAACACGTCATCCACGAGGCCTTCGGTGATGAGCACGTAAGCGAGGCCCAGCGCCAGCGCCGCTTCGGTGCCGGGCCGCAAGGCCACCCACTCGTCGGCGCGGGCGGCGGTGAGGGAGAAGCGCGACTCCACCTGAGTGAATTTGGTGCGGCGACCCGCGGAAGGGTCGCGCCAGCGGCCGAACGAACGCATCACACTGGTCGGCGCGCCCCAACCCTCCAGCAGATTGACGCCGAAACTGAGCAGATAGCGGGTGTTGTCGAGGTCGTAGGCGATGGGCTTCGTGACGCCCTGCTGCAAGTAAGCAGCGGTTTGGAGCGCCGCAAGGCCCGAGGGCATCACCAGGTAGTTCGGGGAACCGTAGGCGGACAGGAACCGCCGCAGCAACCGAGAGAAGAGATCCGGCTCGCGGCGGTCCACGCACACCACGGTGTGCGCCCGACCGGTCTGGCGCAATTCGCGCAAGCGGTTGGTAACCGCAACAGTCGCCTCTTCCCAGGAGATTTCCTGCCAGCGGGGAGACTTGCGCGTGCCGACGTTCTTGAGCGGCGCGCGCAGGCGATCCGGATGGTACAGGACCTGCAGGCCAGCAATACCCCGCGGACACAAGCCTTCGTGATTGACCGGATGCAGCGGGTTGCCCTGGATCTTCACCGCGCGGCTCCCGACCGTGCGCACGCGCAGGCCGCAGCGTGCAGGACAAAGCGAGCACAGGCTCAGGCGCCATGCCTCCGGACCACCGGGCACCTCTATTTCTTCCGGTGAGATGGCGGCGTTGAAGTCGCTCAAGCCGCGCAGGCTGATCTCTGAAGTGGCCACCCCGAGAGCGCCGCCCGCGGCGAATTGCAGGAAGTTGCGCCGGTTGACCTCAAGTTTCATTGCTTCCCCTTCCCCCGCGATTGCGCCGAGGGGGCGCGGTTGAGGAATTCCATCAGGTCAACAATCTCTCCGGCCCGGAAGCGAGGCCAGGCCATCTGCTGCTGCTTCATCTTTTCAAACATCAGCGGCCCGTGGTTCCATAAGGCGGTGGCGATACGGATGGGAGAGGTGCTTTCGCGCCACCCGGCCAGGTCGGGCCCAAGGCTCGTCCCTGGGCGGCCTTGGTGACAACCCGAGCAGCCCTTGTCTTCAAAGATTCGTCGGCCGCGCTCGGCGCTCCCGGCAGTTTCAAAATAACGCTCAGCAAAGAGGTAGGCGATCAAGTCCGCCATCTCTTTGTTGGAGAACTGTGGATGCTTGATCTGCTGCGCCTGCATGGTGGCCGACATCGCGGGCGCGTGGTTCCACATCAGCCCGGCAAACTGGCCGAGGGTTCGAGGCAGGGCGCGCGTGCTGAAGTCTGGCGCACGGCTCCCGCTCGAGCGGTGGCCCCCGTGGCAGGCGATACACCCCTTATCCCGAAACACGCGCCGCCCCGCGTCGGGATCGGCCGGACGGAGGTACACCCGGGCCTTCGATTTGGGCGCCGCCGTGCGCAGGAAGGCAATCAAGTCGGCCACATCGTTGCCCTTCAGTTCTGGCCAGGGGAGCCCGCGCTCCGCCATCCTAGTTTGCATCGCCGGCGCGTGGTTCCACATCGCTTGCACCCAACTGACGGGGTTGCGGTAGCTCGCCCAGTTCTTCAGATCGGGCGCCAAGCGCCCGCCCTGGCCACCGATGGCATGGCACTCCAGGCACCGTTTCTCGGAAAGTAGCTGACGGCCGCGGTCGGGATCGCCCGGCTCGTCAAAGGAGCGCACGGAGTATAGAAAGGCGAAGAGGTTGGCCATCTCGCTCTGGCTGAACTTCGGCGCGGTGACGCGTTCCAGGCGCATCTTCTCCCACATGGCCGGAGCATGGTTCCACATCGCGGCCACAAGGTCCGCGGCGCCCAGGTGGCCCGCGGGCGCACGCGCCAGGTCCGGTGCGCTGCGACCGCCCTCGCCGAGCACGGCGTGGCAGCGGGCGCAACCCTTGTCGAAGAAGGTCCGCATTCCAGCCTTCGCCTCTCCCGGGATGAAGTGCGCGCCGGGGCCTTGCGCCCGGACGGCGAGCGGCAACAACGCAAGCCAGAACCACAGCAGGACCACCGCGACCCGGCTCAGGGCGATCGTGCGAGAGAAGCGCCTAGCGATGGCAGTCATTGCAGTCTGTCCTCGCCCGGGTGCGTTTGTGGCACTCCAGGCAGTCGTCCATGCTCAGTACGCGAAACGGTTTGCGGGGCGGCACGCTCAACTTCTCCACGGGGCCGTGGCAGATGGCGCAGTCGAGCCCGGCCTGCTGGACGTGTCGCCGATGCGAAAAATAGACGTGAGGGGGAACGCGCGTGAGCTGAACCCACGCGAGCTCCTTCCCCGCCGCTGCCAGTGCCCGGATCTTTTCTTCCTCGGCGCTCTGCGTCAGGGGCGCCTCATGGCAAGCCAGGCAAGTGGCTAGCGTGGGCAGCGTGGCGCGGGCTTGGGTCTTCACTCCCGAGTGACAGTCGTCGCAGGCCATGCCGTTCTCGACGTGCCGGGCATGGTTGAAGGCGATGGGCTGCCGGTCCGAAGCTCCTGCGAGCAAGAAAAGGAACGATCCAAGGAAAAAGACTCCGAAGCCTGCAAAGACCGGCCAATGAGGCAAAATCCTCGCACGAAGCAATTGGAGGGCTGGCATCAGGGCTTCTTCTCCGGAGGTGTGTTCAGGAAGATGACCAGATCGCCCACATCGCCCTCTTCCAGGGTGGGCCAGGGCAGGCCGAGCTGCCGGGAGCGCTGGTACATCTTGGGCCCATGGCGCCAGAGCGCCACAGCCAGCCCGGTGGAAGTGAATGGCTCGCGGCGACCGCGGAGTGCCGGCCCCAACGGCGAGCCTTCGGAGCGCGGTCCGTGACACCGGGCGCAGCCGCGCTTCGCAAACAAGACTTCGCCCATCTGCGACGAGCCGCCGGGCTCGAAATACCGGAGACGGTGAAGGAAGGCGATCAGATCGGCCATCTCCTGACCCTGGAAAGTGGGTCGAGCGATTCCCTGGGCCTTCATCTGGCGCCACATTTCGGGTGAGTGGTTCCACATCAGGCCGGCAAATTGCACCACAGTGAGCGCGTATTCGCGCCGGGGACCGAGCTCGGGTCCGATGCGGCCACCTTCCCCCTTGACCGAATGGCAGGCGATGCACGACTTGTCCTGGAAGAGTTTCCAGCCGCGGTCGGGATCGGCCGGGAGCAGTTCGAACTCGCGGCGCCGCCCGGCGCTGATCGAGCGGATGTAGGCGAGCAGATCGTTCATGTCGGGGCCCTCAAACCGGGGCCAGGCGAGGCCGCGCTGTTGCATGACGCTCTCCATGGTCGGGGCATGGTTCCACATCGCTTGCGTCCAGGCGATCGGAGTCTCGAGACCCCGCAGAGCCAGCAGATCGGGCCCGCCGTGGCCACCCTTCCCGTGGATTGCGTGGCAGCGGATGCACGCTTTGGCCGCGAACAGTTGCTCGCCGCGGTAGACGTCGCCGGGTTCGTCCATGTATCGGGAGGTGTAGAGATAGGCAAACAGGTGAGCCATCTCCTCGGGGCCGAAGGCGGGATAGGGCAGCTTCGTTTCCTGCATGCGGTCCCACATCTGCGGCGCGTGGTTCCACATGGCAACCACGAGTTGATTAATGTTTGCGCGGGGAGGCTGCTCAAAACCCAAGTCCGGCGCTGACCGGCCACCCACCCCATTGACCGCATGGCACTGGGCACAGCCCTTCTCGCGAAACAGCCGGGCCCCCTCATGCGGGTACCCCACCAGGAAGGTGGACCAGCGCGCCCGCGCCGACTGGTGCTGCCAGACCAGAACCAGCGCAAACAGCGCAGAGGCCGCCACCGCCACCGCGATCCAGATCAGCAACTTGGTCCTGGAGCTCAAGCTACTCCTTCCCTAGTCATGCGGGTATTTCAAAGGCAGGTGCCCGTGCGTGCCCTGAGCCTTGCGGGTCGGATAGTCGAAGGCTTGATAGAACGGACTCTTGGGATTGTGGCACTCCTGGCAAACCTTTTCGTTGGGCAGAGTCATGCCCATAGCGACCAAAGCCGCCCGTTTGTACTCCTTGTTCTGAAGGCTCATCAGGTTTGGCTTCAGATAGCCACCGCCCGGGCCGTGACACACTTCGCACTGGATGCCCGCCAACCCGGGCGTCTTTTCGATGCTTTCAAAGCCGCCGGGCTTTCCGTAACCCGTGGTGTGGCAGGGCAGGCAGGAGGAGTCGTGCGTGTAGTCTTTGTTCGGGTCGAGCTTGTGGGCGCGCTTGGCGTCGGCTGCAATCCCCGGCTTGAGCAACTCAAAGGCCTTGGCCATCTTGGTCTGCTCCCAGCTCTTGGTCTGCAGGAAGTGGCACGGCCGGCAGCGACTCGCGCCCACGTACTGCGCCTGCGTCGCTGCCACGAGGAAAAGGATCGCACTCACCGCGAGTCCCGCCATTGCCATCCGAGATGCCCTTCGCATCGCTTCACCTCGAAGCCTGAAGATTGTTGGCGGCCGGGCGAACCGGCACGTACAAACTGCCTCTCGCACCGGTGGCTCTCAGGCAAGCCGAACGCCAAATCCGCCGCGAACGAGGAAGTGACGCTGGCTCTGCCTACGCGCAATCCAATGGGTTGAAAAGCAAGGGCTAAACGAATCCGCGGCTACAAGGCGGGCCGGACGGAGACGCGAAGGGAAGGCGGGTCAAGTGTCCGATAGTCGGACACCTGTCAGAGGATCGGACGGCTCCCGCGAAGACGAGAATGGCGGCCTTAGTTGCTTTCGCCGAACTGACGCAACTTGCGGTAAAGCGTGTCGCGGGAGATCCCCAGCAAGGAAGCGGCCTTGGTCCGGTTCCCGCCGCAGAGCCGGAGGGCCTGCTGGATCGCGAAGCGTTCCC
>CAZHLD010000054.1:0-15192 GCA_964533185.1 uncultured Acidobacteriaceae bacterium
GCCAGGCCTCGCTGGCGGCGGGTCAACTGGCCGTGGCCTTTTGGCCGGCGGAGTCATACCTGGCCAACGCGGCGGCGAAGAAGCCGATCGAAGTCCACTTCTACGATGCAGCTTCGGGTCGCCACACGCGCACAATCGAACTGGCGCTGGATTCCTCTTCCTACTGGATGCAGATGGCGCTCGCGCCGGACACCACGCGGCTGGCCGTGCTGCTCCGTCCGACGCGCTGGCCGGGCAAGGCACGCCTGGCGCTTTATCAGGCGGCCGACGGGAAACTGCTCTGGCAACGCAAGGCTAGCGCGGAAGACCTGGCCTGGTCGGCCGATGGCCACGAGCTGCTGATCCTGGGGGGACAGTTGGCCTGGCTCGATGCCGCCACCGGAAAAGAGCTTCGCGCGACACCCGGAGAGGTGCGCTTCAGCGAATCGCAGACGCTGCGCGCCAGTGAGCCGGCCAACCTCGCCGTCGGCTCAATGGCTCGGTTCAACCCGCTCAAGCGCGGCCTGCTCGCCCCCGACCGCCGCGACGCCCGGCTGATCCTCTGGCGGCTGGACAATGGAAAGGTTGTCTGCGAGCAGCAGCTCCGCGCGGAGCAAGGCGTTGACGTCTGGCTGACGGCCCGCGGCGAGCTGATTGCCCTCGAGGAGCAGTACGACGTGCGCCCGCCGCTGCGGCTGCTCCAGAGGGCCACGCTGGTAGTCTATCGGCTGGAGTCAACGGGCGCGGAGAAAACGAAATGAGATGTGGCAAGTTTCCAATCGCACTTCTGGCTCTGGCGCAGGTCGCACAGTCCGCGGCAGCATACGAATACCCGCTCTCTTCCTCTGCCGTCCGCGAAGCCTATTTCCTCGGCAGCCGTAAGGATGAGAAGACGACGGAGTTTCTCGCCCAATATGTGCGCCGGTTCCCTCTGCCCGCGTCGGGCCCTCACGTCGCCGAGATCGAAGTGCGCACGCCGTTGCAGCAGGTTGTGAAGCGCGCCAAGGACGCCCTTCCGGGCTATTCGGCGTTTCAAGCGCAAAAGGAATACCAGGCGAACCCGGACCGGATTGTAGTTCGGGTTCGGGTCTATCTGACGCCGACCTACGGCGGCTATAACCGGCCAAAAGACTTCTGGCGCGATTTCAAGATTTCCGTTGCCCATCACGACGCCCTTGAGCCGAAGAAGGTAACAGGTGATCCTCAGTACTCGATCGGGATCGGCGATCTCATCGGCGCGGAGGTACTCCTGGAATTCGACACCAGTCAGATTGCTTCTGAGCTGTTGCGCATCGAGGTACGCACGCCAGACGGGCAGGTGGTGACGACTGAATTCGACCTGAGGAAGCTGCGGTGAAGCGCCTTCGCGGGGGCAGGGCGTGCCGTATGCAGGCGGAAGCGGCCGTTTGACTTTGACGTGGTTCGGCGCTATTGTGGTAACAGGTTTGACTTTGATGTACGCCGCTTTTTATTAGCTGCCCTCCATTTGCTCCGCGCTGCGGGGCCTTCGCAGGTTTCCGGTTTCTCGGGTTCCTATTTTCGATTTTCTAATTTCGCATTTTGAGTGCTTTGTATGCCAAACCTGACGCTCTATCAAAAACTGGACCAGATCGAAGCCCGCTACGACGAGCTCACCCAGCAGCTCTCCTCGCCTGAGGTGCACAACGATTCGGCGCGCTTCCAGAAGCTCGCCCGGACGCACGCCGAGCTCGCCGAGGTGGTGGCCAAGTACCGCGCGTGGAAGCAGATTGAAAAAGACGTGCGCGGCACGAAACAAATGCTCATCGAAGCTGAAGACGCCGAGATGAAGCAGCTGGCCCACGACGAAGAGCACCAGCTCCAGGCCCGCAAGGAAATGGTCGAGCGTGAGCTGAAGGTGCTCCTGCTACCGAGGGACCTGAACGACGAGAAAAACGTCATCGTCGAAATCCGCGCCGGCACCGGCGGCGACGAGGCGGCGCTCTTTGCCGGCGAGCTCTTCCGCATGTACTCGCGCTATGCGGAGTCGCAGGGCTGGCGCGTCGAAGTGCTGGAAAGCTCCCCGTCGTCGCTTGGCGGGCTGAAAGAAGTGGTGGCGGCCATCGCTGGCCAGAAAGTCTATTCAAAACTGAAATACGAAAGCGGCGTGCACCGTGTCCAGCGCGTGCCGGCCACGGAACAGCAGGGCCGCATCCATACTTCGGCGGCCACCGTCGCCGTGCTTCCCGAAGCGGATGAAATCGACATCAAGATTGACCCCAAGGACATCCGCGTGGATACGTTTTGCTCCTCCGGGCCGGGCGGGCAGTCGGTGAACACCACCTATTCGGCCGTGCGCATCACCCACATCCCCTCGGGCCTGGTGGTCTCCCAGCAGGACGAGAAATCGCAGATCAAAAACCGTTCCAAGGCCATGCGCGTGCTCCGTGCGCGGCTCTATGAGATGGAGCGCGAAAAGCAGCACGCGCAGATCGCCGCCGAGCGCCGCGGGCAGATCAAGACCGGCGACCGCTCGGAAAAAATCCGCACCTACAACTTTCCCCAAAACCGCGTCACCGACCACCGCATCGGGCTTACGCTGCACCAGCTCACCGAGGTAATGGACGGCAAGCTCGCCCCGCTGGTCGACGGCTTGGTGACGCACTACGAAGCTGAGCGGCTCAAGCAAGAGCTCGTCGAAGCCTGAGCGTGGTCCGCATGACTGCCAGCGAACCCAGGCCGGTCGCAATAGATGTTCGCGGCGCGCTGCGCGGGGCAATTCACAGCCTGCGCGAGGCGAACGTGCCCTCCCATGCGCTCGCGGCCGAGCTGTTGTTGATGCATGCGCTGGGCCGCGACCGCGCCTGGCTCTATGCTCATCCGGAAGAAGCACTCGACGCGAAACAGGCAGCGCGCTGCTTCGAGCTAGTCGAGCGGCGTGCCGCTGGCGTGCCCACGCAATACCTCACCGGCAAGCAAGAATTCTGGGGCCTCGAATTCGAGGTCACTCCGGCTGTACTGATTCCTCGCCCGGAAACCGAACATCTTGTGGAAGTGGTCCTCGAGCGACTTGGCCTGAAGCGCAGCCGCGAGTCGCTGCGCATCGTCGACGTCGGAACTGGCTCCGGCTGCCTGGCCATCGCCCTCGCGCGTGAGCTGCCCGCGGCGCAGGTTTTCGCAACGGACATTTCCGCCCCCGCTCTCGAAGTCGCCCGCCGCAACGCCGTGCGCCACTGCGTCGCAGATCGCATCGATTTTATCGAATGTAGCCTCCTGGAGGCTTTTGTAGAGGCGCAGCACTTGTCCCGAGCGAAGTCGAGGGATGCTGCGCCCCTACAACCGTATCACGCACCGTTTGACCTGATTGTCAGCAACCCACCCTACGTCGGCCGCGCTGAAGAACATCTCCTCCCGCGCGACGTTCGCGAGCACGAACCCGCCCAGGCCCTCATCGCCGGCGAGTCCGGCTTCGAGGTCTATGCGCCGCTCGTTCGTCAGGCGCGTGAGCTCCTGCGGCCTGGCGGCCTGCTCGTCCTCGAGCTGGGGTACAATTCGCTCGAGCACGTAGACGCGTTGGTGAGCGCCGCCTCCGCCTGGATGCACGTCAGCATCACGCAGGACCTTGCCGGCATCCCGCGCGTCCTGGCCGCTGAGCGCGCGTAGCAGCGGGTTCACCCCGCCACACTGCACGGCCTGATACTGCTTCATCATCTTGGTGATGCCAAAGCTGGCCCGATTCCGCGCAAAGCACGACTCCTCCCCGAACCCCGCGGCTTCTTTCTCTGACTCCTCTACCTCCTCTAATTCCTTCACCTCTCCTGCCTCAATTCTGCATGTGGATATGGACGCGTTCTTTGTTTCCGTTGAATTGCTGGCGCGGCCTGAATTGCGCGGCAAGCCCGTCGTGGTTGGGGGCCGGCCCGACCATCGCGGCGTGGTCTCGGCGGCCAGCTACGAAGCGCGGCGCTACGGCGTTCAGTCGGCCATGCCGCTGCGCACAGCGGCGCGACTGTGTCCCCATGCGGTGTTCCTCGATGGCCACCACGAACTCTATGGAGAATGGAGCGACCGCATCGCAGCAATCCTCGCGAAATACTCGCCGGTGGTTGAGATGGTCTCGATTGACGAGGCTTATCTCGACCTGGCCGGCACCAAGCGCCTGCACGGCCCGCCGCTGGCGGCTGCACATAAGCTGCTCCGCGAAATCAGCACGACGACCGGGCTTCCGTGCTCCGGCGGGCTGGCCGCAACGCGACTCGTTGCCAAAGTTGCCTCCGAACAGGCCAAGCCGCGCGGCCTGCTCTGGGTGCCGGTGGGATGCGAGGCACGCTTCTTCGCTCCGCTGCCGGTGCGCAAAGTTCCCGGAATCGGCAGGGTCACCGAACAGGCGCTGCGCGGCCTGGGGATTGAAACCGTCGGGCAGCTCGCCGCCGTGCCGCAGGAAAAATTGGAAGAATCATTCGGCCAGTGGGGCACGGCGTTGGCGCGGAAGGCGAGCGGCGGGGACGCCTACGAGTTTCTCGTGGACGCTGAACCCAAGTCCATCTCCGCCAACCACACATTTCCCGAAGACACCGACGACCGCGCCGCGCTCGACTCCACGCTCAGCTTCCTGTGCCAGAAAATCGCCAAGCGCCTGCGCGAATCCGGACTCGACGCCCGCACACTGACGCTCACCATACGCTACGCAGGATTTGAAACCATTACGCGAGCACACTCGCTTCCCGAAGCGACGCACCTCGACCGCGTCATTCACGATACGCACAAGCAGCTCTTCGAAGCTCACTGGGACCGTCGGCGCAAGGTGCGGCTTCTGGGCGCTTCGCTTTCTTCGCTCGAACACCCGGCGGCCGCCGGACAGCAACTCGGCCTGCTCGACGCCGGCGAGCGGGAAAAGCTCGAGCGGCTGGCCCGCGCCACCGACCGTCTGCGCGATCGCTTCGGCTTCTCCAAACTGCAGCTCGGCGGCTCGCTCCGCTCCTCTGAGGAGGATTAACGCGCCTTGCGCTGCATCCTCCGGCGCGCTGACCCTTTGCAGCACCCGCGCTGCTGGCGCATAATCCCTTCATGCAACCGCGCGAAGCCGCTCATCGCATCTGCCGCACCCTGCGCGAGGCCAGCCATCAGGCCTACCTGGTGGGCGGGTGTGTGCGCGACCTTCTGCTCAAGCGCGAGCCGGATGACTATGATGTGGCCACCGACGCCACCCCGGACCGCGTCCAGGAGCTTTTCCCCGGCAGCATCGCTGTGGGCGCGCGGTTCGGCGTGGTGATTGTGGTCGCAGAAGGCGCCGAGGTCGAGGTCGCCACGTTTCGTTCGGACATTGGCTATTCCGACGGACGCCACCCCGATCGCGTAGTTTATTCGCGAAATCCAGAAGAAGACGCCCGCCGGCGCGACTTCACCATTAACGGGTTGCTGATGGATCCGCAGAGCGGCGAGGTGCTCGATTTCGTCGGCGGCCGCGCGGACCTTGCCGCCGGCGTGATTCGGGCCATTGGGGAACCGGCGACGCGCTTTGCCGAAGACAAGCTGCGCATGGTTCGCGCCGTGCGCTTTGCCGCGCGCTTCGGATACGCCATTGCGCCGGCTACCTTCGCCGCCATTCCTCCGTTGGCGGCTGAAATCCGCCGGGTCTCGGCCGAGCGGCTGCGCGACGACCTGACCCGCCTGCTCATCGAAGGTGCGGCGCGCCGCGGCTTTGAGCTGCTTGAAGAGTCAGGGTTGCTCCAGCCGCTGCTGCCCGAAGTCGCTCGCATGAAGGGCGTCGAGCAACCTCCCCAGTTCCACCCCGAAGGCGACGTCTGGATCCATACCCGGATGATGCTGGAAGGTCTGACGGCCGGTTGCGCGACCACGCTGGCCTGGGGCGTTTTGCTGCACGACGTGGGTAAACCGCCAACCTTTGCGCCGCCTTCCGGCCCCGGCGAGCGCATCCGGTTTGATGGGCATGTCGAGGTCGGCGCGCGCATGGCCGAGGAGATCTGCCGGCGACTGCGTTTTTCGAATGATGACACCGCGCAGATTGTGGCGCTGGTGGCCAATCATCTGCGCTTCAAGGATGTTTCCCAGATGCGCGCGGCCACGCTTAAGCGGTTTGTTCGCCTGCCGCGTTTTGAAGAACATCTCGAGCTACACCGGCTGGATTGCCTGGCCAGCCACGGCAACCTCGAGGCCTACGAATTTGTGCGGCGCTTCCTGGCCGAGACTCCGCCGGACCAGGTGCGCCCTCCCCGCCTGATCTCAGGCGAAGATCTGGCTCGGATGGGGCTGTTGCCCGGCCCGCTGTTCCGCGAGATCCTGCAGGCCGTCGAAGATGGCCAGCTCGACGGGCGGCTCACCAGTCGGGAGCAGGCGCTCGCCTTTGTTCGTTCAAAATATCGCACCACAGCAGTTTAGGCAGCCTTTCAGCGAATTCCCATTCTGGCCATTGTGCTGGTTAGGCCGCCCTTGAATGAATCTAAGGTGATCCGGCTGGCGTAACGAAAAAGGGGCCGAAGAATTGCTTTCGCTTGTCATTACATGCAATCCGCTTGGGTCAGATTGCATAGTCTAAGGCCTTGTAATACAATGTCTTATATAAAGAACATATACTGGAACTTGTTCTCCTCAAACAGCTTAGTGTGACAGACTAATACTATCTTATTTGTTTGGTGCAACCGATTGGAACGCTTTTGGCCTGGATGGCATCTAAGCTAGTGGCTAGGTAACTGCTCGCTGTGCATCTCGGCAATCCTGGGGCGAGTGGCTAAGGGGGAAATATGGCGGAATCAAAGGTTGCCATTCCGGAGCGTTTACCCATCCTGCCGGTGCGCGACACCGTGCTGTTTCCGGGCGCGGTCCTGCCGCTGACGGTCGGCCGGGAGAGTTCGCTGGCGCTGCTGAATTCCCTGCAAGGGGAAGAAAAGCTGCTGGGCGTTGTGGCCCAGCACGACCCTCGCGTTGAGGAGCCGACGGCGAGCGACCTCCATACCGTCGGCACCGCGGCCAAGCTGCACAAGACGGTCAAGATGCCCAACGGGAACGTAGTGATCTTCCTCGAAGGGCTGATGCGCATCCGCGTGGCGGAGATTGAAGGCTTCAAGCCGTTCCTGAGGGCGCGCATCGAAGTCCAACCGGACATTGTCGGCCCGAACGACACGGAACTGGAGGCCCTTGAGCGCAACGCACAGCAACTGTTCCGCGACGTCGTCGCTCGCTCCGCTCAGTTGGCCGACGACCTGCAGACCGTCGCGCTGAACATCGACGACCCCGGCCGCCTGGCCGACTTCATGGCCGGCACGCTGCCCCAGCTCTCCACATTGCTCCGCCAGGAATTGCTGGAGACCGCCAGCGTGCGCAAGCGGCTGGAGACGCTCATCCGCGAACTCTCCAAGGAGCTGGAAGTCCTCGAGCTGCGCAACAAGATCCAGGAACAGGTCCAAGAGCAGGTCAACCAGAGCCAGCGCGAATACCTGCTCCGCGAGCAACTCAAAGCCATCCAGAAGGAGCTGGGGGATAGCGACGACGGTCAAGCCGAAGTGGACGAGTTGCGCACGAAGGTGGAAGAGTCCGGCATGTCCGCCGAGGCGAAGAAAGAATGCGAGCGTGAACTCAAGCGCCTGCAGAAGATGACGCCGGTCTCGGCCGAGTACATGGTTGCGCGCACCTATCTGGAGTGGATGACCTCGCTACCCTGGACCAAGTCCAGCGGCAGCGCCGAAATCGACTTTCCCCGGGCGCAGGAGATCCTCGACGAGGACCACTATGATCTCGAAAAGGTGAAGCAGCGCATCCTGGACTATCTGGCCGTCAAGAAACTCCAGCCCGGGATGAAGGGCCCGATCCTGTGCTTCCTCGGGCCGCCGGGCGTGGGGAAAACCTCGCTGGGGAAATCCATTGCGCGGGCGCTGGGCCGGAAGTTCGTGCGCATTTCGCTGGGTGGGATGCACGACGAGGCCGAGATCCGCGGCCACCGGCGCACCTATATCGGCGCGTTGCCGGGGCAGATCATGCAGGGCCTGCGCCGCGCCGAAACCCACGACCCTGTCTTCATGCTCGACGAGGTGGACAAGCTGGGCCGCGATTTCCGCGGCGACCCCTCCGCCGCGCTGATGGAAGTGCTTGACCCGGAGCAGAACGCCTCGTTCCGCGACCACTACCTGGACGTGCCGTTTGATCTCTCAAAAGTGCTCTTCATCGCCACGGCCAACTGGATCGATCCGATCCCCGAACCGTTGCGCGACCGCATGGAGCTCATCGAGCTCCCCGGCTATACCGAGGAGGAAAAGACCTTCATCGCGACCAAGTATTTGATCCCGAAGCAGGCTGCCGAGCACGGTCTGAAAATCGGCGAGCAAATCGAGTTCACCGCCGAGAGCTTGCGCGAAATCATCCACAGCTACACGCGCGAAGCCGGCGTGCGCAACCTCGAGCGCGAAATCGCCACGCTGATCCGCAAGCAGGCGCGGCGCATCGCCGAAGGCAAGACCGAAAAGCAGATGGTTTCGCCCGACGTTGTGCGCGAGGGTCTGGGCGGGCCGAAGTTCCGCGCCGAACGCGAGGTCGAAGAGCGCGTCAAGCGGCCCGGCGTCTCAGTCGGCCTGGTCTGGACGCCCGCGGGTGGCGACATCGTCTTCATCGAGGCCTCGCGCATGCGTGGCGGCAAGCAGTTCACCATGACCGGCCACCTCGGCGAGGTGATGCAGGAGTCCACCCAGGCGGCGCTTTCCTGGGTGCGCGCCAATGCCGAGCGTTACGACATCGACCCGGACTTCTTTGCCAACCAGGACATCCACATCCACGTTCCGTCGGGCGCCGTGCCCAAGGATGGCCCGTCGGCCGGCGTAGCCATGGTAACGGCGCTGGTCAGCCTGCTGAGCGGCCGGCCGGTGCGCCCGCGCGTGGCCATGACCGGCGAGATCTCGCTCTCCGGCGTGGTGCTGCCCGTGGGCGGCATCAAGGAGAAAGTGCTGGGCGCCAAGCGTGCCGGCATCACGGAAGTGATCCTGCCGGCGGACAACGAGTCCAACGTGAAGGAGGACCTGCAGCCACACATGCTCGAAGGCATCGAGGTGCACTACGCGCGCACGGCCGATCAGGCGCTCGACTTGGCCCTGGAGAAGACACCGCCGCAACCGCGGCCGCCAGCTTCTCCCGAGCGCCGCGATACGGAGAAACCGGCGCCGGTCACCGCCCGCCCGGTGAACTGAGCAGCGGCGCAATCAGTCAAGCACCAGCCAAAAGAAAACGGCCCGCTCCGACATCGCAAGCTGTTGCCGGAACGGGCCGCTGTGTTTGTGGCTAGCTTTTCTGCTACTCGAGCGGCTTGTCCATCTGGGCCTTGAGCGCCGCATCGATTCGCGCCTGGGTTTCGTCCAGGTGCGCTTTCGTGGTCGGATCGGTGACGCGCCCTGATGCCAGAGCCTGCCGCGCCCTCGCCTGCATGCTCACCAGACTCGCGCGGGCGAGCGTGGTGGCGTCCTCGGGCGGCCGCGGGATCGGTGAAGCCGGGATCACGATTCCGACGGGCGAGGGAGGCGGCGTCGGCGGTGCAGTCCGCATCAGGATGCGGATAAGTTGCCGGAGCTGTTCGCGCTGTAGATTGCGCCGCAAGCTCGAGATTTTCACCGACGGCGCGTCGAGTTCCGACCAGATGGCCGCGTCGAGCCCCTTGAACATGTCGGCCATGGTGAAGGGTTTTTCATTGGCCGCGAAGCGCAGCTCGTTGTCCTGGATGCGCGCCAGGGTAACCGGATGATACAGGCGGCTGAGCACGGCGGCCTGCCGCGCGAGCACCTGGGCGTGCCAGGGGTAGTCGAGCCGCAGGGTGTTGAAGTAGTTCCACCAGTCAAGCGTCCACTGGCGCTCGATGGCCAGCTTGTTCATCGCCGAGGCCGGCAGCGGGAAGGACTTCTCGCTGAAGGCGTGGGTGCGCAGGAATTCCAGGGCCTCGCGCTGCTTGGCCGCGGGCACGGGCACATACGGCGTGCGGCCGCCGGGGTCGCCGGCATGGTCGCGGTAGTGGTAGATGCCGCCGATGAACTTCGAGGAAGTCAGCAGGGCATTCGTGTACTGGCCGAGGCCGCGGTTGGCCACGCGCCGCAGGACGTGGTACGGCTCGCCAGGCCGGGTCAGCTTCGTCTCCATGTTGGCCCACACTTCGTTGACCAGGGTCAGCCGCTGGCGGAAGTAGGCCAGGGGATCGCTGGACTGGTCGAACTGGTTGGCAAGGGGGTCAATGGAGAGCGGGCTGACGGTGCCGCGGGCGTCCTCGTCGGTCGAGTAGGGCAGCCAGGGGTCGGCCACGCGCGAGGCGATCTTGGCGAGCTCAGCCTTCTCGCTGCCCTCGATGGGCTTGTAGGCGTACTCGATGGCCCAGTAGTCGTACGGGCCCGGGGTCAGAGGCATGAAGTGGCCCTGCTTCTGGCCCTTGGCGGCGATGACCGCGGGGTTGTAGTCCATCACCGAGCTGGACTGGCTGTACTGATTGGTCTTGTTGGTGTCGAAGAGGTCGCTGGTGCTGAGGATGGTGCTGGCGCGGAAGTTGTGGCGCAGGCCGAGGGTGTGGCCCACTTCGTGCGCGGTGATGGAGACCAGGTACTCGCGCATGAAGCGCTCTTCGACTTCAGGGGTGAGGGCCTCGCGCACCATCAGCACGTCCAAGCCGAAGGCGGCCTGTTGGATCATCTCGTTGGCATACGTGCACAGGAAGCGCGGGTTGCGGCCCCAGGCGTTGGGGGGCAACAGCGCGGGCGTTTCCGGGTTCTCCGCAGTGAACGAGGAGGGCCCGACCACCTCTTCGGCCTCGCGGCGGAAGGAAGCGGTGATGTTGGCGCTGAAGCCGATGTCGGCGTCATAAATCTGCCCGGTGTAGGGATTGGTGCGGGAGGGGCCGATGGCGAAGCCTGCGTCCACCCCGGTGAACCAGCGGATGGTGCTGTAGCGGGTATCGGCGGGGTCCCAGTCGGCGTCGTCGGGCTGCTGCTTGACCACGATGGCGTCCTGGAAGCCGATCTTCTCGAAGGCCTTGTTCCACACCAGCACGCCTTCCTTCACGGACTCGCGGTACTCGACGGGGATGGTGTTTTCGAGCCAGAAGACGATGGGCTGCTTGGGCGAGGAAAGCTTCGCGCCGGGATCGGCTTTCTCCAGGTGCCAGCGGTTGACGTAGCGCACATAGGGCGACTGCGGCCGGTCGGAGGTGAAGTCCTGCTGGATAGTGGAGAAGTGGCCGACGCGGTCGTCGGTGCGGCGCGGCTGGAAGCCGGTCTCCTTCAGCGCGGAGAGCTCGAACTTCACCGCCAGGGGGATGCTGCGCGCGTCGGGGAGTGTGGCAGTGACGCTGCGCGGGTTGTCGGTGACGAAGTGCAGCCAGACTTCCAGCAGCACGTTCTCCGGGAAGGCCTTGACCGCGCTGATGGCGCTGTTGGCCTTGTCGAAGCGATAGTTGGAGGGCTGGTAGGACTGGTTTAGCGCCGGGCCGAGCCCCGGCAGGTCCGTCACGAAGATCTCCGCGGGGTCAATCAGGATGCTCTTGCGGTCCGGGTGCGGCTTGGCCTGGATTTTCGCCGCGCCGAGGATGGCGTCAGTGAAGGACTTTTTGGTGAAGCGCGCGGAGGGTGTGCCGCGTTCGGCGATGAACGCGGTGTTCTTGAGCACGAACTGCACGCTCTTGCCGATGCGGCGGAAAACGAGCGGGCCGTCACCGCCCACCATGGAGGCGTAGAAGCCGCGCTCGCCGGTGCCGTTGTCAAAGGTAAAGGCGCCCAGGAAGGGCTTGTCGAGCTGCTCGGGCTGGATTTCCATCAGCAGCTTGTTCTCGTCCGCCTTGTAATAAAAGGTGAAGAGTCCCTTCGAGACTTCCATGTCCTTCACCACTTCATCGAACGGCTTGTCCTCACCCGGTTTCGGCGCGTCGGGTTTCTTGGCCTCGTCGGGCTTGGCGCCCGCTTGCGGTGTCGCGGCCTGCGGCGCGGGCGCAGGTTGTTGCGCGACCGCCGTCATCGAGAAGGCCAGGCCGAGGCAGGCCATCACGGCCAGCGCGACCCGCCAGCTGTTTGCGTGCTTGCTCATTTTGCTCTCCCTTTCTTGCTCTTGCTCAGATTGTCCGAGGTGTACCGGCAGAGCGAGATCAGCCAGTCAGCACCTTCACGTCAGACCGGCGCAACGCCGGCTTCTTACAGGCCAATTCAGACTGGGACCGTCCCCCGGGACCTGCGGTTGAATACCCACACCCTCTCAGTGGTTACAGACGTAACAGCCGCGGGAAAGTTTCCTGCAGCGGCCCACATTTTACATGTCCGGAGGCCCGGCTGCTAGAATGTCTGCTGTGAAAAACCTGCGCATCCCCCTGGCCGCGCGGGCCGGCGAGACTGTCAACCGGCTGCTGCGCTCGATCGAAAAGGACCGCCTGGTAGAGCGCTTCGTAGCCGCCTACGTGGCCGACAATAACCGCCGCGGCCTGGCTGATGACCCGATGCGTCAGCGCGAGTTGCTAAGCACGATCGGCCGGGAGGTCCTGCTGGTCATGGTCGCGCGGGTCAACGTGCACCTGCCGCGCTATCTGCCCCGGCCAAAGCCGAAGCCTGCCGCACGGCAGCGAAAAACCGGCAGCACCCGGCCCGGTTCCGGCGTCGAAGTGGTTCCGGGCGCCGAAATCTTCCTCACTGAGTTTTACGCCTCGCTGGGCCGCGCGCTGCGCTGGACGCCCGCGGACGCCGAGGAGTTCCTGCGCGATCTGGAAATCTACTCGCAGCTCGCCGCGCCGCCGGACAAATCCGCTGGCTCTCGCCGTGCGGCCAGCAAAGCCGAAGGCGCTTTTGTGGACCGCTGCGCCCTGTTGCTCGACCCTTCCATGTTCGAAAACGCCCGCCGCGCCGCTCTCCGCTTTCAGGGGGAAGTCGAGCATGCCACGGACAAAATCCTTACGGCTATCCTGCGCCGCCGCTAGCCTCACTCGTCAAGCGCGCCCGCCGAGCATCACGTTGGCGAACTTGAGGTCGCGGTGGATGATGGCTTGCTCGTGGTCCGTGGCCTCGCCGCTGCTTTTTGGATACAGTCCGTGCAACCGCCTGTGCCGGACTGAAACGGTTCTGCTATTCTCGCGCCACGATGGTTGAAGTCTTCTACGCGCTGGTCGTCCTGCAAATCCTGGCCGGGCTGTATGGTCTGTGGGAGGGCTACCAATGGCTGGGACTGGCCCGCCGACGGCTGGCTTCGCATCCCGGCTTCTTCGCACCGCGCGTCGCGTTGATTTGCCCGGTGAAGGGCGTCGAGCCGGGCCTCGAACAGAATCTCGCGGTGCTCACCGACTTCGATTACCCGAATTATGAAATCCTGTTCACTCTGGCGAACTCCGCCGATCCGGCCTACGACGTCCTGCGGCGCGTCGTCTCCGCCAGCAAGCATCCCGCGCGAATCGTTATTGCCGGGCGGCCCGAAGGTTGCGGCGAAAAGGTGAACAATCTGCGCGCAGCCGTCGAACAAACACCGCCGGAGTGTGAAGTGCTCGTCTTTGCCGACTCCGACGGGCGACCGGGCTGGGCGTGGCTGGCGCACTTGGTAGCGCCACTGGCCGATGCGCGGCTCGGCGCTGCGACCACCTATCGCTGGTGCATCCCCGGCACTGGTGGGATGGCCAGCGCGCTGGCGGCTTGCTGGAACGCCTCGGTGGCCAGCCAGTTGGGCGACCACCGTCGCAATTTCTGCTGGGGCGGCGGCACGGCCATCCGCCGGCAGGTCTTCGACCAGGTGTACGCCCTCGAATTCTGGCGCGGCTCAGTGAGCGACGACCTCTCGCTCACCCGCGCGCTCGGCCAGGCCGGCCGGCACATTCTTTTTGTGCCCGAGTGTTTGGTTCCCATCACGGTTGCCACCGACTTCGATGGCCTGGTCAAGTTCACCAACCGGCAGATGATCCTCACCAGCGTCTACGCGCCGCGAATGTGGATGCTGGCCGGCATCGCTCATCTCTTGTACTGCATCGCATTGGTGCTGGGGCTGGGCCTTTTTCTCGGAACCCTGATCAGCGGCACGCCGGGCCTGCACCTTTTCTTGCTGACGCTTTCCGTTCCGTTACTAGCCGCGGCCAAGGGCTATATGCGGCTGGCCGCCGCCACCGAGCTATTGCCGGCCTTGCGGCAGAAGCTCCTCTCGTTCGGCTGGGTCTGGACGCTGCTCGCCGCGCTTGTGCCGTTTCTCTTTACGTGGAACGCGATTGTGGCCGGCTTCACCCGGCGTATCTCCTGGCGCGGCATCCGCTACGAGCTGATCTCCCGCACCCAGACGCGCATCCTCTCCCGCTGACAGATCTGCCTAAAAAAGAAAAGGCCCCCGCCGAAGCGGAGGCCTGTTGGTGAAATACAGTGTCGCTTACTTTCCCGAGAGGAACGGATAGTGCGCCGATGTAGCCATGAAGAACAGCATCGGGATTGAGAGATAGAAGTTGGTCCGCGAAGCCAGGAACGCCTGCCGGGCCAGCTTGGCCGATTCCGGCGGAACCGGCGTGCCCTGCTCGGCGTTGGCCTTGGTCCAGGCGATGATTTTCTTCTGGCAGCGCCAGATAATTCCCCAGACGTTCAGCAGCATCACCAGCCCCATCCCGCCGCCGATGGCAGTCGAAAGCGTGCGGTTGTCGGCGCCCGGCTCGGCCATACAGCCAAGCAGAAACCACGACGCGGCCGCCACCACGATGGTAATGATCAGGGCCAGCACCTTGCCGTTGTTGAGCACGCCCTGCTTCGGCAGCAGGAAGAAGTACATGATGGCCCAGACCACCACCCAGACCAGGAACCACAGCCCCAGCCATTTCCACATCAGCCCGCTGGCGCTCGACGTGATGGCGCCGTTGCTGTCCTTGATCACTTGCTCGGCCCCGGCCTTGGCAATAATCATGAAGTAGCGGAAGCCGGCCAGCACGGTTACCACCGCGCTCCAGCGGAACCACCACAGGGCTTTTGGCAGCAGCACCGGCACCACTTTGCCCTTGGTGGGGCCGTCCAACACCTTCATCACCGGGACATTCACCAGGTTGAAGAAATACAGCAGCCCGATCCAGGTGATTCCCGCCAGGAAATGCACCCAGCGCAGGATGAGCTGCTCGATGTCGCTGGCTCCCGTGAGCCATTGAACGTTTACATCCAGCAGAAAAATTCCCAGCAGCGCAAGACTTGCAACGCTCATAACACCTCCGAAAGGTTCGAGCGGTAGGCCCCCGACGGAGCGCATTGTAGCCGAAATCAGGCCGCAACCGCAAAGCAAGCGGGGCCGGGGCGG
>CAZHLD010000054.1:15292-18323 GCA_964533185.1 uncultured Acidobacteriaceae bacterium
AGCGCATTGTAGCCGAAATCAGGCCGCAACCGCAAAGCAAGCGGGGCCGGGGCGGCCACGACTCTCTCGAGGCGTGGAGAAATTGCCGGAGCAGGGAAAGCGCTACTCGTCAGTTTCGCTGTTGAGATTCGCAGCCTCTCTGGAAAACACTGAATTCAAGCGACTAATTTTCGCAGCCAGCCTGGCCCAGTGCGTGCTCCCTCGCAGGTCGGTTGGGTGTAACTCTCCGGGAGAGCAATGCAACATTAACCGGCGATTCCCCAACTCGCGACCCAGAGGCCCGGCGCGTTGCCTCCAGCGCCGACTTGCTGCGCCCTCTTCCTCCCGGCGCAGAGCTCTCTCGCCTCCTGCGGCCGCGACCCACCAGCTCACAGCAGCGCCACCGGAAGTCAGAGAAGTCCACAGAACCCGAACCCTGTCCATTGCGTGGGGTCGAGAGACAGAGAGGTCAGAGGAATGAAAGTCCGCAAGGTACCCGCTGCAAGTCCATTTACCCGCAAGCGTCCTACTTCCCAGCCGCAATATTTTGTCTTCTGTGAAAAACTCTCCGGTGCTGCCCGGTTTCAGGTCCCGGCCGGGGCCGATGGCAGCCTTCCACTGGAACAAGCCGCCAGCTTGCTCGCCATCCACTGCCTGACGCGCCAGCAATCCCCTGCCGATTATCTGGTGATGGTCGGGGTGGACAGCGACGTGATCCATCGTGTGACTTCACGCGCCACCCAATTGCTGGAATCAGCCTGGACAGCGGATGATTCCACTCCGCTCAGCAAGCGGCAGCAGCAGGTGCTCGAGGGCGTGCTCCGCAATCTATCCAACAAAGAAATCGCCGCGCTGCTGAACCTTTCCGAGCGCACCGTGAAGTTCCACGTCTCCGCGCTCCTGGCAAAATACGGTGTGAGCGATCGCGTCAGCCTGATGCGCCAGGCGCCCTGCTCGCTGCTCCCTTTTGAACTCAGAGGGCTGGCACCTCGAACGGCCGGTCTGCAACCCGTCGAGGCGCCGATCAGCTTGGACCGCCGTTCCCGTGGCATGACCACCAGCCCGCCGGAAAGCCATGACCGCATCGCACGCTTTCCTCGTTCCCGCGCCATGGCTTGAAAACGATAAGGCCCGTCCCGCTTCGTTCCTCACACGAGGGCGGAGGCAGGGCGGGCCGCAGACTTGCTTTGAATGGAGTGAGTGCTGTTGTTTTTTTGGTCGCGGCATATTCATCGTTTAGCGCGTCCAACTTCACCCCACTCTTTACGGCGCCAATCAACGCGGTAGTGCGCTATTGAGGGAGTTGCGGCGGGGTCACCTTGTAGTTGGCATCGAGCGAGCGCAGAAACTCGACCAGGTCGGCCTTCTCCTGCCGGCTCAGTTTCACCGGTTTCAGATTCGTGGTGTCCAGGTAGCGATTCTGGATGCCGCCGTTCAGCATCACGTTCACTGCTTCTTCCAGCGTGGCCACGCTGCCGTTGCGGAAGTAGGGCGCTGACTTGCGAATGTCCAGCAGCGTCGGCGTCTTGAAGGCGCCGGTATCGCGCTCGTTCTGCGTTACCTTGAAGCGGCCCGCGTCCGGGTTCTTTTCCTTCATGCCGATCCCCACGTTGTGGTACTGCTGGTCGGTGAGCAGCAGGCCGTCGTGGCAGTTCGTGCAGCGTGCCTTCTCGCTAAACACTTTCCAGCCCCGCTGGGCCGCCGGGCTAAACGCATCGGCGTTGCCGCTCCGAAAGCGGACCCAGGCGGAGTCCTCCGCAACGATGGTCCGTTCAAAGGCGGCGATGGCCTTGACCACGTTGTCCGGGTTGGCGTCTGCGCCAAACACTTCCTGGAACTGTTTTCGATAGCCGGCGATCTGGTTCAAACGCGCGCAAATCTCGTCTAAACTCGGGTGGCCGTCCTTCCCTGAAGCGCCCATGTTGCCGCCAGCCCAGGCAGCTTTGGCTTGGGCCTCAAGTGACCCGCTTCTCCCATCCCAATAAAACTGCGAGTGGTAGCCGATGTTCCAGAGCGTGGGGCTCGAGCGCGGTAGTTCCACGCCATACGCCCCGATGGCCCTGGGCTTCCCATCGGTCAGGCCGTGCTCAACCAGGTGGCACGAGTAGCACGAGCGGCTGCCGTCTCCGCTCAACCGCTGGTCGTAGTAGAGCTGCTTGCCCAGCTCGACCCTGGCCCGGGTCATGGGGTTGTCGACGGGGATCACCATGGCCGCGTAGCCGGTGATCTCCGGCCACTTCACCGGCTCTTCTGCTTTTTTGACCTCTTGTTTGCAGGCCGCCAGCGTGAGCAGTGCGCCCGCGACTACCAGCCCTGATGCCGCCTGCCAGCTAACCCGCCATTGACCGTTCCGCATGTTCCCCCCTCAGCCGGAACATCCTTCTCTCACTGCGCGGCCCGAATTGTATCCCCACTCCAGCGACCCCACAACCCGCCGCAGATTTTCCCGCCAGTCACCACGGTGAGTAAGAAATCATTGCCTGGCCTTTGAGGTCGGCTACTCATGTCTCAGCAAAACCAGCGCCCAGCGGGCGTGCTCGGCGATGACAGCATCGCCGGAGGCGGCTAGGTGCTTGAGCAGGACAACGACGCGGTCGTAATTGCTGGTCTCCTCCTGGGCAGGAACAGGCCTACCGGCAGCGCCAATCGCATCAGCACTAGAGGGATTCTTCGTCCCGGCAAGCCGGGACTCAGAATGACACCCTGCGGGGCGCAGGCCGGAGTTTCCCAGCGCGATGCAGGCGTTGCGCACCAGCCCGCGCCATTTCGTTCGCTTGATCGCGCTGCCGCGGAAAAGCTCGCGGAACTCGTCTTCACTCAGCGACGCCAGCCATTCGAGCGAGGGCGAGAAAAGCGAGTGGCGAGTGCCGAGTGACAAGTGGGTAACAACGTGGTTCTGACGCACCTGCGAATCGACGATTGTTGATTGACGAGTGCCGATTGAGGATTGCGAGCCGATTGGTCCCGGGCGAGTTTCGAGTTTCCAGTTTCCAATTTCGCCTCTGGCCGGAAATGACCGTGGTTGGAATTGGGCGATGGCCGTCACCGGCGC
>CAZHLD010000054.1:18423-21899 GCA_964533185.1 uncultured Acidobacteriaceae bacterium
TACCACAGGCCGGGGTGTCTGGAAGGTTTCTTATCTCGGAAGGTCTTTCTGTTTCTCGGCCCGTTCAATATCGCGCAACAGCCGGCGGACGGCGCGCTCGGCGGCGTCGTTGATGGCTCCTTTGGTTTTGCCGCCGGTGCTCTCCAGGCTTGCCGCCCAAAGGATTTCGCCCTCGCGGTCCACCACGCGCAGCGTGACCGCGGCCTGCACCTTCACCTCCGACGACGAGAGCGACTCATAGTCATTGCCGCGGGCGGTTGAGGAAGCAGCCGTTGACTCGCGGTTCTGGCCGGAGCCGGTCGTGACTCGCGCCGAACCTGACGCCGTGAAGCCGAGTCCTTCCGATTCGGAGCGCGACGTCCGGTCGCTGCGCTCGGTGATCGAGCCTTTCAGAACATAGTCGGCCTTCTCGCAGTTCTCCGTCAGCCGGAAGCGCTTCGCCTCGAAGAGCTTGGCAATCACCATCTCCTGTGCCTGCACGCCGAGCGGGTCGTTGCCGAAGCGTTCAACGCAGATGTACTTGATCTGGAGCAAACGCGGGTCGGCTGCCGGCTCGGCAGACGCAGCGGCGGGCGGACTGGCCGCTGCCGGGGCAGGCGCCTGCTGTTCAGCGAGGGCCGCCGGTGACAGCAGCAGCAACACAGCCCAGGCCAGGCTAGCCGTGCACGTGCTTGCGCGCTTCCTCGGATTCATACTCCACCTTCTTCCCGCTGCGCACTTCGAGGATGGTGATTGTGGATTTCACTGTTCCTTTGGGGATCTCAATCACCACGCCCTGCGGCTTGTCGTTCCCATCGGTGTAGCCGATGGTCAGGAAGTGCTTGCGCTTCTTTGAGAGCAGCGCCCAGATGGTGATGGTCAGGGCCACGGCCAGCCGCCGCCCGGCCTTCTGACCATATTCGAGCGAGGTGACGTTTTCGTAGGGGATCTCGAAGTTTCCCTTGGGCGACTGGAAGACCAGCACCTTGTCGTTGGTCGTCTCCAGCCGGCCCATCGTGCCCTCGGACAGGCCCGCGATCGTGCCGCCCACGTACATTGCTTCGCCCCGGTCCACTTTGTCCGCCGCTAGGGGCGGCGCGACTAGGGCGCAGAGCAAAACGACGGCAATGGTTTTCTTCCCCATGGCTCTCCCAATCAGCGTTTTTCGGCGTGCTTGCGCGCCTCGTCGGACTCGTACTCGACCTTTTTGCCGCTCTGGGTCTCCAGCGTCGTCAGCGTCTCGCGCACGATCCCTTTGGAGAGCTCGAAGACGGCACCCTGTTTCTTTCCCGCTTCGTCATCAAAGTTGATGGTCAGGAAATGTTTTCGCTTCTTGGAGAAAATGAAAAGGATGCTGACAGTCAGCGCCAGCCCCAGTCGTCGCCCGGCCTTCTGCCCGTACTCGAGCGAATCAATCTGCTTGTAGGAGATAGCGATGGTCGCCCCTTTCTTCGCCTTGAACACAGCGGCCGCATCGCCCAGCTCGAACGTGCCATCCGTATTCTCAGCCAGCTCGGTGATCGTTCCGCCAACGTATTTCGCCGCCTTGCCGCGCACAGCGGCCACGGCTACACTTTCCAGAAGCAAACAAGCCACGGTGAGACAAGCTAGCCAGCGCCTCATGGCAGGACCTCCAAGCGATACTACCAGGTGGTAATACTACCTGATATGTAAACACTTTGGGGGCACGCTGTCAAGAACTGCCCACGGCTGGGACTTGACTGGCCCTGCTGCTCTTTCGCTGCTACAATCCACCGTCGTGGCAGATTGGCGACAGATCCAGGCACGCATCCGCAAGGCCCGGAACAGTCCTGACCCGGTGGGCCAGTTGGCTGAGATCTACGAGCAAACCCGCGACGCCATGGTGGCCTTCGAGCTGGCCCGCTTTCAGGAAAAGGCAGGGCAGAACGCGGAGGCCGCCCGCTGGTACACCGCCGCGGCCGAGCGCTTCCGCCGCGCCCAGTGGAAGACCAAGGCGCAAGAAGCACTTGCGCGGCTTGGTGTTTCGCCGCCGGTCGCTTCCGAACCTGCACCAGCTACCGGCGAGATCATCGAGCCATCATCTGAATCCGAAGTGCATGAGCCAGTTGAGACACCCGCGTCCGTGAATCTCTACGGACGTGACGCAGAGCTTCCGCCTGATGTCCCGCAAGTACAACCGGCTCCGGTCGGTGTTGAACGCAAACACAGCCGTCGCGGCCGCCGCGGAGGTCGCGGGCGCAACCGCGGCCGCGCAGTCGCTGCACCTGTCGCGCTACCCCCGAGGCCAAGCCCGGCTCCCGTTGTTCGGTACGAGGAACGTCGTGAACCCGAGCCTGCGCCCTCTACCTTCGAGGCCACGGTGGGACCGGCCGCCTTCCAGGCCCGGGCGCGCGCCGCCGAGCCGGCACTGGCCTCGCGCCTTGCAAGTCTCGAATCCCAATTGCGGCGGCTGGTGGCCAGCCCGCTCTATCGGATCGAGGAAGCGGACCAGGCTCCGGCCGGCCCCGGCGTCTTCATCCTTTCCGATTCTGATCTCTCTACCCACTACTATATCGAAGCCTGCCGGACGCTGCGGATCGGCATTGGCAAGATGCTGCGTGGTGAGCGGGGCAGCAGCGGCGGCTCGTTGAAGGCAGAGTTTGCCGATCATCTGGGGATCAGCGAGGCGCGTGTGGCGAAGTACATTAAGGATCACTGCGTCGTGCGCTGGCAGCAGTTGGACGAGGGTGCCGGCCCGCTGGCCCACTTTGCCATTGCCGTCCTTCGGCCTGTTCTCAACGATTAAACAAGTTTCGTAGTTGCTTTCCCGGGTGGGAGGCCAGGGTTTGGATGTGGAAGATTGACATCGCTTCACTCTCTGTGCTCGGCTCATACCAAGTGAATGGCACGATCAAGAGCATGTCCCAAGTTTAGTTGAAAGTGGCGGCTCTCGTAGAGTTGCACTTTAGGCCACCTGGGCCTGGGAGTGCAACTCGGGATTCAGGATTCGATTCAGCTCCTTCAGTTCCCGATAGCCTTTCACCTGGCGAAACTTCTTTTCCGCTTCGAGCAGTCCGGCGGCGGTCCAGCGGGCGATGTGGTCTCCGGCGCGCCAGCGTTTCACGTCGCGCGCGGCGCTGGGATTCACCTCGCACAACTGCCGCCACAGCCGCTCGAGCGCCTGCTGGGCCTCCGGGTAGCTCGACATCGCGTAGGCGTTGCGCAGCCGGCGGTCGTACTCGCCGCGGCAGGGTTTGGGCAGGTGATCTTTCCCGTTGCGCCGCTGGTGCAACTGGCAGCGCTGCACCTCAGCCCGCTGGCCGAACACCTTCTCCACCGCCGCCCGCAGCGCCTTCGAGCCATCGATCACGAACAGGTAGCGACGCTCCTGGTTCAGCTCGCGCGCGACCAGGTCTTCCAGTAACGCCTTCGCCACCGTGGCGTTTTCCGTCGCTCCTTGCCACAACCCCAGCACGTGCTGGGTGCCGTTTTCTTCCACCCCCAGCGCGACCACCAGCGTCTGGCTGGCGAACTCA
>CAZHLD010000055.1:0-21732 GCA_964533185.1 uncultured Acidobacteriaceae bacterium
GCCAGATGCTCCGCCGCCAGCGTTGGCCCGAAGCGTTCGCCCACTCCGCCCGAATTCTTCTCGGTAGCGCCGCCAGATCCGCTTCCCCTGCCGGTAACTGATCCCCAACAGATCCGCCGCCTGCACCAGCTTCAACTCCCCAGCGGCCACTCGCCCCAACACCGCCACACGTCGCAGTTCCTGCTCGCTCATCGCTGTCCTCTTCAACGCGACCTCCTAAGGAGGCCGCAGTGTAGGGGACATTTCTATCGAGGACAAAAGGGGACATTATCAAAGAGGTTCAACAGCACTTTTTTCCGACCCGCCACTGACCTGTAATTTCAATGCGTCGCTTGAGCAGACCTTTGATTCGGCCCTATCCTTGATTCCTCGATTCGTCCCGCGGGCGGCGCTCACTTGCGCTACTCTATTCCACTTCGCTCTTGAGTCAGGAGGTAACGATGCCGGGCCGGGACGCCGCCTGGGACCTTCTCTGTGAATTCACTGCAAGCGATAGCCTGCGCAAGCATGCCCTGGCCGTCGAAGCCTGTGTCCGCGCCTATGCCCGCAAGTTCGGCGACGACGAAGAACTCTGGGGGCTGGCCGCCTTGCTCCACGATTTTGACTATGAACGCTGGCCCAACAACGGCCACCATCCCACTCAAGAACACCCCTCTCAGGGCTCGGTCATTCTGCGGGAACGTGGGTACCCGGAGGAACTGATCCGTGCCATTCTTTCTCATGCCGATTACACGGGTATCATGCGTCAGTCCCGTCTTGAGCACACACTATTCGCCTGCGACGAGCTCGCCGGCTTCCTCACCGCGTGCGCCCTCATCAAGCCGGGCAAGAGCATTTTCGAAGTGGAAACTGATTCAGTGAGGCGCAAACTCAAGGACAAAGCTTTCGCCCGTGGCGTGAATCGCCAGGATGTCCTGAAGGGTGCGGAGGAGCTGGGCATTCCCCTGGATGACCACATCCAGTTCTGCATTGACGCCATGCGCGGCGTCGCCAACCAGCTTGGGCTGGGCCAGAAGATCATTGGCTGACTGCCTTTCTTGTGTTCCGGCCGCCATCCCCTTGTGTGATAGAATTCACCTTCTATTCTGACCAGGCGCAACTCTTCAAAGATGAAAATATCCCGCGACGATGTCTTGCATGTAGCCGAACTGGCTCATTTAGAGCTGACCGAGGCCGAAGTCGAGACCATCCTGCGACAGCTCGATTCCATTCTCACCTACATCGACAAACTCAATGAACTCGACACGGCAAACATCGAACCGCTCGCCCAAGCCCTCTTTGGCGCGGCGTTCGATGAAGAGGCCACCCTGCGGCAAGATCAGTTGGTCTCCTGCGAGGTTGCCAAAGAGGTCTTGAAAGGTGCCCCCGACCCCTCTCCGCCCTACTTCCGCGTCCCCAAGGTCATTGACCGATGACCGCCGCGGCTCCTTGGTCGGTCTCCTCAATCCGGGCGGCTCTCGAATCGAAAAAGGTCGGCGCCCAGGAGCTGACATCCGACTTCCTTGCCCGAATTGAGAAGCAGAACCCGCATCTCAACGCCTTCCTGACACTTTCCGCCGAGCGCGCCCTGGCCCAGGCAGCGCGCATTGACCAAATGCTGGCCCGGGGAGAACCACTTCCCCCACTTGCTGGTGTGCCTGTGGCCATCAAAGACGTCTTAAGCACGCGCGGCATCCGAACCACGTGTGGCTCCCGCATCCTGGAGAATTACTATCCCCCTTACGACGCCACTGCGGTGGAGCGATTGGAACGGGCCGGCGCCGTCCTGCTGGGGAAGACCAACTGTGATGAGTTTGCCATGGGTAGCTCCAACGAGAACTCGGCCTACGGCCCCGTGCGCAACCCTGTCGCACCTGACCGCGTCCCGGGGGGCTCGAGCGGCGGTTCGGCGGCTGCTGTCGCCGCCGGTCTGGCCGTGGCAGCCCTTGGAACTGACACAGGCGGATCCATCCGCCAGCCAGGTGCCCTGTGTGGCATTCCCGCCATGATGCCGAGCTATGGCAGGGTTTCTCGTTACGGTCTCATCGCTTTTGCCTCCTCCCTTGATCGGATCGGCCCTTTTGCCAGGTCAGTGCGCGACACCGCCACAGTTCTGGAGGTCATCGCGGGCCGCGACCCGAACGACTCTACCTCGGCTTCCATCCCCGTGGGCAGCTACGTCGACGATCTGGAAAAGCCTGTCCGGGGTCTCCGGATTGGAATCGCCCCCGAGTACTTTCAGGAGGGCATGGACGCTGAGGTTCGGCAGAAAATCGAATCCGGCATTCGCTTGCTGGAGAGCTTGGGTTGCCAGCGGGTTGACTTACGCATGCCCCACACGGAATATGCAATTGCGACCTACTACATCATCGCCACCGCAGAGGCCAGTTCGAACCTGGCCCGGTACGACGGCGTTCGCTATGGCCTGCGCGCCCCGGGGACGACGCTGCTCGAGATGTACAAGAAAACGCGCGGCCAGGGCTTTGGGCCTGAGGTCAAGCGCCGCATCATGTTGGGGACTTACGCCCTCTCGGCCGGCTATTACGATGCCTACTACCTTAAGAGTCAGAAGGTGCGCGCTTTGATTGCGCGGGATTTTCGCGAAGCCTTCTCGAAGGTCGATGCGATCATCACCCCCACCTCACCTGTCCCTGCATTTCGCCTCGGCGAGCGAACCTCTGACCCCCTCCAAATGTATCTGGCTGACATTTATACCGTCACCGGCTCTTTGGCTGGCGTTCCGGGCATTTCCATTCCTTGCGGCAAGACAAGGCAGGAGCTGCCGGTAGGCTTGCAGATCTTTGGGCCTCATTTTGGCGAAAGCCGGGTGCTTCAGCTCGCCCATGCGTTTGAGACCGCAGGTGGCTTCGGCCACTGACCGGCAAAGCCATGGAAAACCTTACCCCGATCCTTGAGCAACTACAGCGCACCCGAGCGGGCTTGGAATCGGCCGCCGCCCAGTTTCCTGAAGATCACTGGCGGAGGCAACCCCATCTGGAATCTTGGTCCGGCGCTGAGGTTATCGCCCACCTCACCATGATAGAAAACCGAGTAACTCAGGTCGCCGGAAAGATCATCCAGCATCCCCCCAGGCCCACTCCCATCTGGCGACGGCTTCATCTTCCCGTCTGGATCGTTGGATATCGGTTGGTCCGTCTCAAGACCCCTGTACCGCTGGACTCCTCCCTCATTGCGGAAAAGTCAGAAATGCTCTCCCGGCTTGCTGCTGTTCGCCAGCAGACGCTGGCCCTTCTCGACCAAGTGCGCGACCGCGATTTGAGTGTCTACTGGTGGAAGCACCCTCTCCTCGGCCCCCTGCGTTTCTACGATTGGTTTCGGATGGTTGCTCACCACGAGTTCCGCCACACCAAGCAGCTTCGCGAAATCCTTCGCTCCGCACACTACGTGAAATAATAGAGCCCTCCAAGATTGTGAACTTTCTTCCGTTTTGAAGAGTTTCTTCACTGCTCCTAAAGTCTTCTCCAATCGAACATGACTTGATTCTTCGGAACCAGAACGAGCCCGACACTTCCTTCAAGTGATAGTAAGTAATGAAGTTAAAGACATTGCCGTCAGCAAGTTTTCGACTGTGAGGCAGGAGGTTCTAGCGCTTGGTACAGGTGTCTATAGAACGGAAGGACTATTGCTAGCAGTTTCATGCAGCCCGTAGCATGGCAGCAGCATCGAAACTCTTGTAGGGCAGGACGAACAACGATGGTCAGAGTCAAGTCAAGCCAGAAGCTTTTTACGGAAGACGAAGTTTGCCGGCTGACGGGGATTTGCCTCGAACACCTTCGCAGTATGGCTCGCAGCAAGCACTTGGGTTTTCTGGCCCGCGCCGCTGAAGCTGCCGGGCAAAAGGCCGAGAAGTGGTTGTTCACCCACTCTGACTTGATGATTCTAACTGTGCTCTATCCGCGCTGCCAGCACTGACCCCGGCCCTGACCCATTTCCGAGATTCCGGAAAAACGGCTCCGCCCGGCGGAGCCGTTTTTCTTTCTGGCCTATACTAGCCCGCGCCCTTCAAGCACTTCGCTCGGGAACTTCAAAGCACCCGTTGCCGCTAATCGGGAATCTTGCCGGTCAGCTCCATCCATGTCCGTTCGATGGCCGTAGGCGTCCCCTGCTGGAAGTTGGGAAAGCTGCTGGCGTGCTTGCTCAGGTCAATAGACTTCTTGGCGTCTTCCAGGCTCATTCCCTTGCCGATGGCATCCTTGACTGCAGCCACCATGTCCTTCATGTAGGCAATGAGCTTGCCGATCTGCTCCTTGCCCTGCTGAACTCCGCCATGGCCATGGCTCGCTTGCGTCCAATCCAGCTTCTGAATTGCCTCGAGCGTTCCTATCCACTGGGAAGGGTACGCGTCTCGCATAAACGGGATACCGTTAGTCAGCAAATCGCCCGTGACGACCACCTTCTCCCTCGGAAGGTAGACGACTACATCTCCCCGGGTATGTCCCTTTCCGAAGTAATAAATGTGAATGTCCCGGTCCGGCTTGTGAAGGAAGAGGCTTCTCTCAAAAGTGATCGTGGGCAGGGTGATCTGAAGCGTTTTCAGCTCTTCAAGATAGCTCTTTTGGGAAGCTAACTGCCTCTCCGCTCGTTGCCGCGCCTCATCTGTGAGCGGGTTTCCCTGGGGGTCCTTCCCATCAGCAAGCATCTTCTCCAGCCGGGAGATATTGGCAGGTACGCCCTTGATCAGCTCATCTTGCACGCTGGGGATAGCCTTTCCAGCCATATCCTCCCGGGTGAGGTGTTGGGCCAGGTACTCCACGCTTGGTCCAAAAACGTTGATGTATGCCTGATTCCCCTGTGTATGGTCGTTATGCCAGTGTGTGTTCACCACGTACCGCACAGGTTTGTTCGTAAGCTTGCGGATCTCGGCGATCAGGTCTCGTGCCCAGCTGGGCCGATAGTGGGTGTCCGCTACCATGACGTCGTCCTGGTTCACGATGAAGGCACCGTTCGAAGCCACGCCTTCCCGGCCGATGGCGGCATACACTCCGTCGGCCATTTTGACAATGTCAAACGATTGCGCCAGAACACAAGGGGATGTAACGGCCACACTAACAAGCACAATCAGCGCCACTAGTAATTTGCGACGCATCCGCTCCTCCGTTCTTTCCGCCTCGGGCCGAATGCTGCACCTGGGTGTATCTTGTGCAACTTTTTGACTTCGTGGCGGAATTGCGGGGTGAAATCTACCACATTTCCCGGCCGTAGGTTTTGCCGACCTCGCAATCCTTGCCGGGACAAGCACACGAATTGCCCTTCCTTACTTCTCACGCTATGCTGACCACTGGCTGGCTGGGCAGGCAAGACCCACCTCCCCGAGTGAGCATCCAAGCAGTTGTAGGGTTTGTCCAGCCGGTACAGGAACGTAATGCTCAATCAGAATGAAATCCGCCACGTAGAGACCAGGCCGTCTCTGCTTGATATCACTTTTGCCCTTCTATCCCTTCTTGGATTCTGTCTGGTTGGTCATGCGTCGGCAGGGCTGGGGCAAGCCTCGTCTCATCCCGTTCAGACCAACCAACAGCAGGCTGGCCAGCGAACTAAACCCGAAGAGCTGCCGGCTGTTTTGCCGAAGGGCAAGAAACTCATCCTCAAGGATGGCACCTTTCATCTGGTGCGCTCCTATGAGCGCCTGCCTGACCCTGCCAATCCTTCCGGCCCCGGCCGTGTCCATTTCTATAGTGTTGAACGCTCGGCTTGGGAGGAGATTCCGGCAGATCTGGTGGATTGGGAAGCCACTCAACAAGCGGAGCTGGAAGATGCCCAACGCCGTCAGGCGTCCATCGAGAAGCTGAAGGCGGCCGCCGCGGCCGAACGTGTCGCAAACATCGATGTTGATTCCAGCATTGAGGTCATAGCGGGTGTCTTCTTGCCTGATGCCGAAGGTCTGTACGTCGTGCAGGGTCGCGCGGTGATTCCCCTGACCCAGGCGACTGCCGACCTCAAGATCGATAAGGGCCGAGTGCTTGCGCAGATTCTCTCTCCCGTCCCAATTGTTCCCACGCGCCACAAGATCCAGATTTCCGGAAAGCGAGCCACTCTTCGCCTGACCCCACCAACCGGTGAGACCCTGGTTCATCCGGAGTTCTATATCCGCGTGTCAGCGCCGGAAGAAAGCCGCCCCGGTCGTTCTGTGGACGAGGAACCCAATCTAGAACTAATCCGTGCCCAGGTGAAGGGCGACTCCCGCTTGCTCGAACTGCTGAACACCTATGTCACTGGAGCTACGGAGACCAAGCGCCAGTCCATCATTATTGAGCGCTGGAAGGTGGCCCGACGTGTTTATCGCCTCACAGTTCAGCAAGGTCTGGAGCCCGGCGAATACGTCCTCGCCGAGACTCTCCCGGAAGGCATGAATTTGTACGTCTGGGATTTTGGCGTGGACCCTGCCCGGGGTCATCGCTGAGGAAGCCTTGAAAGTGGGCTACTTTCTCGCACTGCCCATGGGAGCTATAGATGCCACTCCGATGGCCTCACGGAGCGCGGCAACCAGCTCGGAAATCTGAAACGGTTTTTCCAGCACACGCATACCGCCCTGCCTGAGCGATTCAATCTTGTTGGAATTCAGCAGGTCTCCGGTCATCAGGATCAGTGCCGGCGCCGGCATTCCAAATCCCGGTTGGTTAATTCTCTGCAGCTCGATAATAAACTCAGGCCCGGGCGAACTCGGCAGATTCAGGTCACACAAGATCGCGTCGTATTGCCTCTGGGCTGCCAGTTCGAGTGCCTGCCGGGGATCGGCAGCACAATCCACAATGATTCCTCGACAGGACAGGCCATCTTGCACCAAGTCACGGATGCTCTCCTCATCGTCAACGATCAGCGCTCGGCGGCCCTGCAGACTAATCATATCGTTGCCCATGCCTGCTTCTCTAGCTGCCCCAGGCAGGAACTGTAGATGCGCTTCGTTTTCGACTCTTCCGCCGCCCGGAAGCGTTACCGTGAAGATGGAACCCCCGCCAGGCGCAGCCTGTACTTCGATGTTCCCGCCATGTTCCCGTACGATCGCCATGCAGATACTTAGACCCAGCCCCGTCCCTCGGCCCGGCCGCTTGGTTGTGTAAAACGGGTCGAAGATTCGGGGTAATGCTTCCTTGGGGATTCCAGATCCATCGTCTTGCACGACCACCGAGACTCGATCCCCCTCGCTTCCGCACCGGATCCGGATGGTCCCATGGTCCCGCACGTCACGGATGGCCTGTTCGGCGTTGGTGATCAGGTTGAGAAAGACCTGCATCAGTTGGTTGGCATCGCCCAGGGCGCTGGGGAAGGTCTCACCCGGCGCATCTCCGGCTGCCGGTTGTATCTCGACGTTGATTCTGTTGCTGCGCAGGGAGTGCTCATGCAGTTGAAGAGTCCTTCTGACCAATTCGGGGAGATTAATCGGAGCCTCACGTGGCGCAGCGGGCCGCGAGAACGCCAGGAGGCTTTGCACGATGCTGGCTGCCCGCTTGGCCTGCCGATGAACGAGGTCCAATTGTCTCTGTGTTGCATCTTCGGGCGCTCGCTCCCGCAGCAATTCGCTGACCCCAAGAATGGCCGTCAGCGGATTATTCAGCTCGTGAGCTACCCCCGCGATCATCTGTCCCATTGCTGCCAGTTTCTCTGATTGGATCAACTGCTGCTCCATCCGTTTCAGGTCTGTGACGTCACGCGAGGAGGCGATCACCCCTGCAATTTGTCCCCCGGTGTCATAAAGAGGGCTGGCAGTTGCCCGGAAGACTCGCCATCCCCCTTGTTTGTGCTGGGGGCGATACTCCACCGTCCCGAACGTGCGAGAACCCTTCAATAAGTGGTTGAACATCTCCAGCATCGCTGGCCGGTCGTCAGGATTGGTCCGCTCACCCACCTTCTTGCCGATCAACTCTTGAGGCTCGAATCCCAGTGCTTCCTTGATGCGCGGGCTGACGTAGGTATAGCGGCCCTCCGCATCCAACACCACAATCAGGTCTGGAAGGCTCTCCACCAGGCGTCGAGCGAATTCGTGTTCTTGGTGCAGCCGTTTCTCCATCTCCCTGCGCTGCGTAATATCAACCAGCGTGCCCTGGTAGCGAACAATCTCGCCGGAAGAGTCCCGAATTGCTGTTGAGCTGTCCAGGCAGATGATCTGTGACCCATCCTTGCGCCGCAGGACAATCTCGCAGTCCTCGATTGCTCCGCTCCGTTCCAGGGCGAGCAGCTCGGTAGACCGCTGGCTCGGGTCGAAGAACAAACTGTGTACGTTTACTCCTAGCAGTCCCTCCTTGCTCTCATAGCCCAGCATTCGCACCAGCGCCGGGTTTGCGTCCAGCAGCTTCCCGTCGGGTGTCGTGAAGTAGACTCCCTCTCGAAGCGTCTCAAATAATTCCGTAAAGAGTGCCTCGCTCTCCCGCAAGCGGGTGATGTCCCGTGCCAGTCCACTCGCGCCAACTACTTGACCATCCTTGATCATTGCCCGCAGGACGCAGTCGAACTGACGCACCATTCCCGACTTTTTCATCTTCACTCGCAGGATACCCGTCCAGTGCCCTCGGTCAACGAGCTGCGACCAGGCTCTCTGTGATACTTCACCGCTTAAAACCTCCAGGAATTCATCTATCCGATGCCCGATAATTTCGGAGAATGGTGCTTCCAGGAGTTCCACTACACTGCGGTTTGCCGCCAGGATCTCTCCCTTTGATGAAAGCAGGAACAGTAAGTCATCAAATGTGTCGATCAGATCCCTGTAGCCTTGTTGCGAACGCGACACGATATCTAGGAGCTGTTCAAATTGTTCGCTGGACACTGGCTTTCCCCCGGGTCGCTCCAATCCACGGACCAGCCCGCGCAGTTCTGCAACCTGTTTCGATTTCTGCCAAACAAAGACGGCAAGCAAAACGATCAGCAGCACCACGCCGATTAGCAGAGCTTCCAGCCGGAAGGAGAGGTGTCGCAAGGTATCCCAAGAGAGGACGGCGAATCCTGCAACAAGTAAGATCAGCAGGCCGATAGCTGCTCGCCAGAGTTCAGATTCTTTCAGCTCAAGTTGGGCCAGCCGTGCCCCTGCTTCGCTGCCCATCTCGTTCTGGTTTGGAGCGCTATCGGCCGACCTCGGTTCCGTGCCGGCTCTCCGTGAGGTGCTTTCTCGTCCAAGAGATGAATGTGATTTATGTTCTGCCATTACCGCCCCTGTTGCTTGTCTCAGAGCTGGAAATGGGGCATCCGACTCAATTGAGTCTAGGGCTTGATCTCGGTGTGGAACAACGGCTGGCCGGCTACAGTTTCCAGAACGCCAATATGGAACGAGCAGGAAGGAGAAACGGCGCCATTGCTCAAACAAAAACGCCCCGACCCTTCCATGGAAGGACCGGGGCGTTCTCTTTCGCAATCGCTATTCTTCGACAATACCCTCGGCAGTGGGTGTCTTGCGCAGGAAGTCCAGCGCGGCAGCTTCCTCGGCCGAAAGTTCCGTGCCGGCCGGCTCGATTTCGGCCACTCCTTCCACCATCGGCTCTGGAGGAGGAGGCTCCGTGAGCAGCGTTGTGTTTCGGTACCGCTCCAAACCCGTTCCAGCCGGGATCAGGCGGCCCATGATGACGTTTTCCTTCAGGCCGCGGAGGTAATCCACCTTCCCGGCCACGGCCGCTTCCGTCAATACACGAGTCGTTTCCTGGAAGCTGGCCGCGGAGATGAAGGAATCGGTTGAGAGCGACGCCTTGGTGATCCCCAGCAGTAGGGGGCGCCCCGTCGCTGGCCGTCCACCCCCGGAGATGATGCGGTCGTTTTCCTCGCGGAAGCGGAACTTATCCACCTGTTCTTCCAGCAGGAAGTTAGTATCGCCAACGTCCTCCACTTTTACCCAGCGCATCATCTGCCGGACGATCACCTCGATGTGCTTGTCGTTGATGTTTACGCCTTGCAGCCGGTAGACCTCTTGAATGGAGTTTACCAGGTAGGCCTGCGTATACTTTTCGCCCAGCACGGCCAGGAGGTCATGCGGATTCAGCGGGCCGTCGATGAGCGGTTCTCCCGCCCGGACGTGTTCGCCTTCCTGCACGTTGATGTGTACTCCGCGCGTGATTGAGTACTCTTTTTGCGTGCGCCCGTCTTCACTCTCTACGTAGATCTTGCGCATGCCCTTGCTGATCTCGCCGTACTTCACCGTTCCGTCGATCTCGCTAATGACGGCCGGATCCTTCGGCTTGCGCGCTTCGAACAGTTCAACCACGCGCGGCAGACCGCCGGTGATGTCCTTGGTCTTGGTTGTTTCGCGCGGAATCTTCGCCAGCACATCGCCGGGCTGGACCTCGTCCCCATCGCCGACCATCAGGTGGGCGCGGGAAGGCATCAGGTACTTCTTCCGCGCTCGCCCGGCCGAATCCCGGACCAGGATTGTCGGCTGGTGTTTTTCGTCTCCCGGCGGCAGCGTCACCACTTGCTGCGATAGCCCGGTCACCTCGTCCACCTGCTCCTCGATCGTCACACCGGTGTGCAGGTCCTTGAACTGCACGGATCCCCCGGCCTCGGTCAGGATCGAAAACGTGTACGGGTCCCATTCCGCCAGAATATGTCCGAGCGACACGGTCTGGCCGTCTTCCACCCGCAGACGCGCGCCGTACACCACGTGGTAGCGCTCCTTCTCGCGGCCCTTCTCGTCCACCACGGCAATCAGCCCCGAACGGTTCATAGAAATCAATACCCCGCCTCGGCCGCTCACCGTCTTCAGGTCGATAAACTTCACGAAACCGATGTTTTTGGCCTCCAGCTTCGATTGCTCGGTCACTCGTGTCGCCGTTCCGCCAATGTGGAACGTGCGCATGGTGAGCTGCGTCCCCGGCTCACCAATCGATTGCGCTCCGATCACGCCGGTGGCCTCGCCGAGCTCCACCATGCGCCCGGTCGCCAGGTTGCGCCCGTAGCACCGCACGCAAACTCCCCGCCGCGTTTCACAGGTCAGCACGGAACGGATCTTCACTCGTTCGATGCCCGCCGCCTGGATCGCGTTGGCAAGCTCCTCGGTGATCTCCTGGTTGATGTCAACGATCACGTTCCCTTCGTAGTCCTTAATCTTGTCCAGTGAGACGCGGCCCACCACGCGGTCGCGCAGCGGCTCCACTTCCACGCCCGCCTCGATAATGGGCTCGACGTAGATGCCGTCCGCTGTCCCGCAGTCGAGCTCACTGATGATCACATCCTGTGCCACGTCCACAAGGCGACGCGTCAGGTAGCCGGAATCGGCCGTCTTCAGCGCCGTGTCCGCCAGACCCTTTCGTGCCCCGTGCGTGGAGATGAAGTACTGCAGTACCGTCAGGCCTTCGCGGAAGTTGGAGGTAATGGGCGTTTCGATGACCTCGCCTGAGGGCTTGGCCATCAGCCCGCGCATTCCGCTCAGCTGCCGGATCTGCTGCTTCGAGCCGCGCGCACCCGAGTCGGCCATGATGTAGATCGGGTTGATCTGCCCCTCTTTGTCCAGGCCCTCCAGCGCCTTGAACATCTCGTCCGCGACCTTTTCGGTGATGTCACTCCAGATCGCAATGACCTTGTTGTACCGCTCGCCGTTGGTGATCGCGCCGTCCAGGTATTGCTGCTGGACCTTGACGACCTCTTTTTCCGCGTTGTCCACAAGCTTTGCCTTGTCGCCCGGGATGATCATGTCGTCGATTCCAATCGAGATGCCGGCCCGCGTCGCATACAGGAAGCCCAGATCTTTCAGCTCGTCCAGCATCGGGACCGTGCGCTCCTGCCCGAAGCGGAGGATGCAATACTGCACCACCTGCTGCACCCCCTTTTTCTTCAGCAGCCCGTTGATATAGGGCATCTCTTTGGGCAGGTGATCGTTGAAGATCGCCCGGCCCACCGTCGTTTGGATGAACTGCCGCTTCAGCGAGATCGGTTCCGCATGGGGAACATCCTGGTCGTCGTACGCTGTGGTCAGGTCAATGACTTCGCCCGTGTACCGCAACCGGATCGGACTCAACAGCTCCACTTCGCCCGCCTCCAGTGCGAGCACTACCTCTTCGGTTGAGCCGAACGCACGGCCTTCGCCCTTGGCTCCGGGCTTCGACTTAGTCAGGTAGTAGATACCCAGCACCATGTCCTGCGTCGGCACCGCCAGCGGCATCCCGTTGGCCGGTGAAAGGATGTTTCTTGAGCTCAGCATCAGCACCGAAGCCTCGACCTGCGCTTCGGGAGAGAGTGGGATGTGCACGGCCATCTGGTCGCCGTCGAAGTCTGCGTTAAACGCCGTACAGACCAGCGGATGGATCCGGATCGCTTTGCCTTCGACCAGCGTCGGCTCAAACGCCTGGATGCCCAGTCGGTGCAGCGTCGGGGCTCGGTTCAGCAGGACGGGGTGTTCGCGGATCACATCCTCGAGGATGTCCCACACGATGGACTCTTGCTGTTCCACCATCTCCTTGGCCTGCTTGATCGTGGTGCAGTGCCCGCCAGCTTCCAGTCGATGGTAAATGAACGGCTTGAACAGCTCGAGCGCCATCTTCTTGGGCAGGCCGCACTGGTGCAGCTTCAGCTCCGGCCCCACCACGATCACCGACCGGCCCGAGTAGTCCACGCGTTTGCCGAGCAGGTTTTGACGGAATCGACCCTGCTTGCCCTTCAGCGTGTCGGAAAGCGACTTCAGCGGGCGATTGTTTGTGCCGCGCAGCACACGGCCGCGACGCCCATTATCGAAGAGCGCGTCCACCGCTTCCTGAAGCATCCGCTTCTCGTTCCGCACGATCACGTCGGGTGCGTGCAGCTCCATCAGCTTCTTCAGCCGGTTGTTCCGGTTGATGACGCGCCGGTAAAGGTCGTTCAGGTCCGACGTCGCAAACCGGCCCCCGTCGAGTGGCACCAGCGGCCGCAACTCGGGCGGCAGGACCGGGAGAACATCCAGGATCATCCACTCCGGCTTGTTGCCGGACTTGCGGAACGCTTCCACCACCTTCAGCCGCTTCGCATACTTGATCCGCTTCGCCAGGCTTGGGTCCGACTTCATCTTTTCGCGGAGCTCTTCCGCCAGGGACTCAATGCTGACCTGCCGGAGTAGCTCCTTGATCGCTTCGGCTCCCATCGCCGCGCGGAAGGCCCCGGGATACTCGCGCTGAACCTCCCGGAACTTCTCTTCGGGAAGCATTTCGCGCATCTTGATGCCCGGCACGTCTCCCGGGTCAATCACAATGTAACCCTCAAAGTAGAGGATGCGCTCCAGATCCCGCATCGAGATGTCCAGCAGGTACCCGATCCGCGACGGTAGCCCCTTGAAGAACCACACGTGCGAGCACGGCGAGGCCAGCTCGATGTGCCCCAGCCGTTCCCGGCGAACCTTCGAAAGCGTGACCTCAACTCCGCACTTGTCGCAGATCACGCCGCGGTGCTTCATGCGCTTATACTTGCCGCACAGGCATTCCCAGTCTGTCACCGGGCCAAAAATCTTCGCGCAGAACAGTCCGTCCCGTTCCGGCTTAAACGTCCGGTAGTTGATTGTCTCCGGCTTGGTCACCTCGCCGTGCGACCACGAGCGGATCTTCTCGGGGCTGGCCAGGCTGATCCGGATCGAATCGAAATCGGCAATCAGGCTTGCGCGATCATAAGGGCTGCTGCGATACAAGGTTGTTCCTCCCTTTCCCGATTACGACTCGACCACCGGGGTAGCGGCGGGCGGATGATGGCGTTTCATCAGTTCCACGTCCAGACACAGCGACTGGAGCTCGCGCACGAGCACGTTGAATGATTCGGGCACCCCGGGCTCAATCCCCGGCTCGCCCTTGACGATGGCTTCGTAGATTTTGGCGCGACCGTACACGTCGTCGGACTTCGCCGTCAGCAGCTCTTGGAGAATGTGCGCCGCTCCGTATGCTTCCAGCGCCCAGACCTCCATTTCACCGAACCGCTGGCCGCCGAACTGCGCCTTGCCGCCCAGCGGCTGCTGCGTGATGAGCGAGTACGGTCCGATCGACCGCGCATGGATCTTGTCGTCCACCAAATGTGAGAGCTTCAGCATGTAGATGAATCCGGTTGTGATCGTTTGTGCAAACGACTCTCCCGTCATGCCGTCATACAGGTTGATCTTCCCGGCTTGTGGAAGCCCGGCAACCTCCAGCAAATGACGGATCTCGGTCTCGCGCGCTCCATCAAAGACTGGAGTCGAGAAAGGCACTCCGTATTGGCTGCTTGAACTCGGGCTATCCTGATTGAAAGATGTGCCCTTCTGTGTCCCACCGTTCCGCGAGGGCGCCCCGACAAAGCTCGAAGCCAGCGTTATTAGCTCTTCGTCCTCAAGGGATGAGATCGAAGGCCAGACTGACGTATCCGAGAAAACCTCCCGGAACCACTTCCGCACGCCCGTCGCGCCGGCCTGCTGCGCGCTGTGTGCCGAGGCGATCTGGTCGAGCAGCCGGGCCAATGAGCGTCCCAGTTCCTTCGACGCCCAGCCGAGGTGCGTTTCAAGGATCTGTCCCACGTTCATGCGCGAAGGCACGCCCAGTGGGTTCAACACGATTTCCACGGGTGTGCCGTCCGGCAGGTACGGCATATCTTCCTCGGGTACGATCCGGGCGATCACGCCCTTGTTCCCGTGCCGGCCGGCCATCTTGTCCCCGACCGAGAGCTTCCGCTTCATTGCGATGTATGCCTTCACCATCTTGATGACGCCTGGCGGCAGCTCATCGCCCTTGCGAAGTTTGCCGATCCGCTCGTCGGTGATCTTGCGCAGCACGTCGATCTGCCGCGAGGTCATCTCTTCGATCTCGTCGATCTTCTCAATCAGCAGCGGGTCCCGCTCGGCCAGCCGCAGCCGCTTCAGGTTCCGTGTCGAGATCTTCTCAATCAACTCGCGGGTCAGTTCCGTGCCCTTGGAAAGCAACCGCTTGTTCGTTTTCTCGTCGTGCAGGTCAGCGACCAGCTTCTGCCCGGCCAGCAGCGCCGCCAGGCGCTTCAGCCGTTCGTCGGTCAGGATGCGGATTTCGTCGGCCAGGTTCTTCTCCAGCCGGGCCACCTGCGCAGCCTCGATCGCCTTGTGCCGCGCGTCTTTCTCTGCGCCCTTGCGGCAGAAGACCTTGACGTCCACCACAGTGCCTTCGATACCCGGAGGGCAATAGAGTGAGGCGTCGCGCACATCTCCGGCTTTCTCCCCGAAGATGGCCCGCAACAGCTTCTCCTCCGGCGTCAGCGTGGTTTCGCCTTTCGGCGTCACCTTACCAACCAGAATGTCTCCGGGCCGCACCGTGGCGCCGATGCGGATGACGCCGGATTCGTCCAGGTTTCGCAGGAATGTCTCGCTGATGTTCGGGATGTCGCGCGTGATCTCTTCCGGCCCCAGCTTGGTATCTCGCGCTTCAATCTCGAACTCTTCGATATGGATCGAGGTGTAGTAGTCGTCCTTGACGAGCTTTTCGCTCACCAGGATTGCGTCCTCAAAGTTGTAACCGCGCCACGGCAGGAACGCCACCAGCACGTTGCGCCCCAGCGCGAGCTCACCCCGGTCCGTACAGGGGCCGTCGGCCAGCACCTGACCCTGAGCCACACGGTCGCCCACGCGCACGATTGGTTTCTGGTTGATGCAGGTGTTTTGGTTCGACCGCTTGAACTTTGTCAAAGTGTAGATGTCCGCGCCTACTTCGCGGCTCAGCACGCCGGAGTGATCGGACTCCACACGCACGATAATCCGCTCGGAGTCTACCTGGTCCACGATCCCTTCGCGACGGCAGATCACCACCGCTCCGGAATCACGCGCCGTCACGCGCTCCATGCCCGTCCCGACCAGCGGGGCTTCCCCGCGGATCAGCGGCACGGCTTGTCGCTGCATGTTCGAACCCATCAGCGCGCGGTTCGCGTCGTCGTTCTCGAGGAAGGGGATCAGGCTCGCCGCCACTGAGACGAGCTGCTTCGGCGACACGTCGATGTAGTCCACCTCGTCGCGCACCTTCAACACGAAGTTCCCTGCCTGACGGCAATTCACCAGCTCCGTCGTGATTCGCCCGCGCTCGTCAAGCGATGCGTTCGCCTGGGCGATCACATAGCGGTCTTCTTCCCAAGCAGAGAGATAGAAGCAATACGGTTCGTATGTCACCTTACGCCGCTTCAACTCCTCGTTGATGGTTTCCACCTTGTCTCGCTCGACGGTCTCTCCAGCCTTGAACTCACTATCGCCCGCGTTGACGATCTGGACATAGTCGATTACTCGCCCGCTCTTCACTTTCCGGTAGGGCGATTCGATAAACCCGAATTCATTAATCCGCGCGTAGCAGGAAAGCGAGCTGATCAAGCCGATGTTCGGCCCTTCCGGCGTCTCGATCGGGCAGATCCGGCCGTAGTGCGTTGGGTGTACGTCGCGCACCTCGAAGCCGGCGCGCTCGCGGGAAAGACCGCCCGGTCCCAGCGCCGAAAGGCGCCGCTTGTGCGTGATCTCGCTGAGCGGGTTGGTCTGGTCCATGAACTGGCTCAGTTGCGAGCTTCCAAAGAACTCCCGGATCGCCGCCATGACCGGCTTCGCATTGACCAGGTCGTGCGGCATCGCCGTGGACATCTCCTGGTATACGGACATCTTTTCCTTGATCGCCCGCTCCATGCGCACCAGGCCGATGCGGAACTGGTTCTCCAGCAGCTCGCCGACCGCGCGCACGCGACGGTTCCCCAGGTGATCGATATCGTCCACAGTGCCGATGTTCTTTCGCAGCTTCAGCAGGTATCGGATTGCCGCCACGAAGTCGCCCGGGTCCAATGTCCGCGTTTCGAGCGGTGTCTGCAGCCCCATCTTGATGTTGAACTTCAGCCGGCCCACTTTACTGAAGTCGTATTTCCGAGGGTCGAAGAACATCCCGTTGAAAAGTGCCGTCGCCGTTTCCAGTGTCGGCGGGTCGCCCGGGCGCAATTTGCGGTAAATCTCAATGAGCGCCTCTTTCGGAATGCGGATTCCGTCCTTATCCAGCGTACGGCTCAGCACCACGCCGATGTCGTCGCGCTCCGGGAAGAAGACGTCCGCCTCGGTAATGCCTGCTTCTGCCAGTGCCGACCAGAGCTCTGCCGTCAGCGGCTTATTGGCTTCCAGCAGCACCTCGCCGGTCTGCCGGTTCACCAGGTCCGCCACCGTGTATGCGCCCTCCAGGTCGGCCAGCGAAACCCGCACCTGTGTCACCCGCGCCTTGGTGAGCTCCTTGTACAGTGCTTCGGTGATGCGCTTGTGCGCTCCCACCAGCACCTCGTCCGTCCGCGGGTGTTTGATCTCATGCGAGATCTTCCGGTCGATCAATCCTTCTGAGACGTTGCAGTAAAGTTCCCGCTCCCGCAGGGAGATCCGCTCCACCTGATAAAACGTCCGCAGGATCTCCTCGTTTGACTTCATGCCCATCGCCCGCAGGAAAATCGACCCCAGGAACTTGCGCTTCCGGTCGATGCGCACGTACAGGATGTTTTTCGTGTCGTACTCGAATTCCACCCACGACCCGCGGTAGGGGATGATCTTGCCCAGGAAATAGGTTCGGTTGTTCGCCGACTCGTAGAAAACTCCCGGCGACCGGTGCAACTGGCTCACAATCACGCGCTCTGTCCCATTAATGATAAACGTGCCGTTGTCGGTCATCAGCGGGATATCGCCGTAGAAAACCTCTTGTTCCTTGATGTCACGGATGTTTTTTGCCCCGGTGTCCGGGTCTTTATCGTAGATGGTCAGCCGGATCGTGACTTTCAGCGGCGCGGCATAGGTCATCCCGCGCTCCTGGCACTCATTGACGTCATACTTCAGCTGCATGGCCACCGGGTCGCCGCACTTGTTGCAAAACGTCGGCGTGTTCTTGTTAAACGTGCCGCACTTCGCGCAGATCACATCGCCCGTCTGGTAGGGGTTGGTCACCACCGAGGCCCCGCAGCTCCGGCACGTCGCGCGCAAGTGGTGCAGCCCTTTCAGGTTGCCGCACTTGCACTCCCAGTTCCCGATCGAGTAGTCCACAAAGTCCAGTTGCGAAAGCCCGCGGAAGTCCTGGATCGGGAACACCGAGGTGAAGACCGATTGCAACCCGCTGTCTTCCCGCTCGCTGGGCAGCAGGTCCATCTGCAGAAAACGCTGGTAGGACTTTTTCTGGACCTCGATCAGATTGGGAATCTGGATCGTGCTCTGAATCTTGGAAAAGCTAAGACGTTCGCGTTCCCGATAGGCATGATAGCCGTTCTGCATTCTAGTTTACCTCATGGCCGTACAGTTGGCCCGGACACCAAGCGATACACTTTGCCCCCAAGCGCTGGCAAGAAAATAAAGCGCTCGGACATGCTGCCGCTGACGGTCCGGGCTGGACACGTTGAAAGGCTGTGAAACCCGGCTTAAAACGCGCGTAATCCAAATCCCTTCATCCGCCGCCCTGCCACACTACTTAATCTCGACCTTGGCGCCGACATCTTCGAACTTTTTCTTGATCGACGCGGCCTCGTCCTTATTGACGCCCTCTTTGACCGGTTTCGGCGCGCCATCCACCAGGTCCTTGGCTTCCTTCAAACCCAGGCTGGTGACCTCACGGACGGCCTTGATCACGTTGATCTTGTTCGCGCCTACTTCGGTCAGCACTACCGTGAACTCGGTCTTCTCTTCGGCCGCTGCTGCACCGCCTGCAGCCGCACCGCCAGCCATCACCACCGGCGCTGCCGCTGCAGCCGAGACGCCGAAAGTCTCTTCCATCTTTTTGACCAGATCGGCGGCCTCGAGCAACGTCAGGCCTTTGATGTCTTCCAGGATCGCTTCCACCTTGTTCGCCATTGCCGTTTCCTCTCCTCTTCGTGATTCGTGAACTTTTCTTACTCGCCCGCCGCGACAGGCTCAGAGCCTCCGCCATCGGACCCGAACTTGTTGGCCTTGACCGCTTCGTTTACCGTCACGGCCAGGTTCCGCGTCACCGCCGCCATCGCCGTTGCAATCCTCTGCGCCGGCGACTGCAGCAGAAACATGATCTTGCTGATCAGCTCTTCCTTCGAGGGCAACTGGGCCAGCTGTTGAATCTCCTCGATCGAAAGCACTCGCCCCTCGACGAGACCCGCCTTAAACTTGAAGGCCGGTACGTCCTTGGCCACCTTTGTCAGTACCTTGGCCAGCGCCACGGGGTCGTTCGCCGTATAGGCGATCGAATTCGTTCCCGTCAGGTTCTTGAAAAGCTGCTCGGATGGAGTGCCCGCCCCGGCGCGTTCGGCCAGCGTGTTCTTCACTACGCGGTATCGTCCCCCGATGGACTGCACGGCACGCCGCAGTTTGGTGTCGTCTTCAACCGTAATTCCCTGAAACGTTGTCAGAATCACCGTCGAGATCCGAGCCAGATCGCTCTTCAAGTCCTGCAGGTCTTTCTCTTTGTCGCTCCGCTTCTTCATCGTTCCGCTCCGCTAGGCCGCCACAGCCATCGCTGCTTCCGCTTCGGCCAGATCAATCTGAATCCCCGGTCCCATCGTCGAAGTCAGCGTAACCTTCTTGACGTACTTGCCCTTGGCCGCGGCCGGTTTAGCTTTTTGTATGGCCGCCAGCAGAGCTTGGGCGTTTTCAGCTAGTTTTTGCGCGTCGAAGCTGATCTTCCCGATGGGCGAATGGACGATGCCGGCCTTCTCCACTCGGAATTCCACCTTGCCGGCTTTGATCTCTTTAACCGCTTTGGCTACTTCAAAGGTGACTGTGCCGGTCTTCGGGTTCGGCATCAGACCCCGCGGCCCCAGCACTTTCCCCAGCCGTCCCGCGGATTTCATCATGTCCGGCGTCGCAATCACCGCATCGAAGTCCGTCCATCCCTCTTGAATCTTCTGCACCATGTCCTCGCCGCCGACGAAGTCCGCGCCGGCTTCTTGTGCCTCGCGGATCTTCTCTCCGCTGGCGATCACCAGCACGCGCTTCGACTTGCCCAGGCCGTTCGGCAGCACCACCGTTCCGCGCACCACCTGGTCGGAATGCTTCGGGTCCACGCCCAGGTTCACCACGAGATCCACCGTCTCATCAAACTTGGCAAAGTGCGCCTTCTTCAGGATCTCAGCTGCCTCGGCAAGCTTGCAGGGCTTCGCCTCCATGAACTTTCGCGCCTTCTCCGTGTTCTTTCCCACCTTGCGGGGCATGACTTCTCCTCTCCTGCACTTGCCTTAGCCCTCGACCTCAATTCCCATGTTCCGCGCTGTGCCCATCACCGTTCGCACAGCCGATTCCAAGTTGGTCGTATTCAGGTCCACGAGCTTGGTCTTTGCGATCTCTTCCACTTGCTTGCGCGTCACCTTCCCCACCTTGGTCCGGTTCGGCTCGGCCGAACCCTTTACGATTCCGGCGGCGCGCTTCAGTAGCTCCGAGGCCGGCGGCGTCTTGGTGATAAACGTAAACGTCCGGTCGCTGTAAATCGTCACCAGCGCCGGGATGATCATCCCTTCCGGCTCTTTGCTCGTCTTGGCGTTGAACTGCTTGCAGAAATCCATGATATTCACGCCGTGTGGGCCCAGGGCTGTGCCCACTGGCGGCGCCGGCGTGGCTTTCGCCGCCGGCAATTGCAGTTTTACCTGTGATTGAACCTTTTTCGCCATGGCCTATCCTTTGCCGAGTCCTCGTGCGGCTCCCTGCCGCCGCTTGCCTTACGCTATTTTTTCCACCTGTGCGAAATCCAGCTCCACAGGTGTAGACCGCCCGAAAATCGTCACCGAAATCTTCAGTGTGCTGCGGTCGCTGTTCACGTCTTCGACCACGCCGGTGAAGTTCGCAAACGGCCCGTCCACGATCCTCACCTGCTCGTTCCGCTCGAAAACCAGCCGGGGCTTCGGCTTGTCCACCGACGTGGTCACCCGGTGCAGGATGTTCTCCACTTCTTCCTCGCTGAGCGGAGAAGGCGTTTGCCCCGATCCCACAAAGCCGGTTACCCGCGGCGTGGACCGCACCACGTGCCAGGTGTAGTCATCCAGCTCCATCTCCACCAGCACGTACCCCGGATAAAACATCCGTGGCGAGACTATCTTCTTCCCCCCGCGCACCTCGACCACGTCTTCGGTGGGGATCATGAGCCGCCCGATCTTGTCTTCCAGACCGAACGCCTTCACCCGGCTCTCCAGGCTTTCCTTCACCTTTTTCTCGAATCCCGAGTAGGTGTGAATGATGTACCACTGCATCGCCATTGCGGTTTCGTTTCCTTAAGACTTGAAGAACTGGATTACCTGCTCCACCAGCCGGCTTACGCCAAGATCCACCACAAAGAGATACAAACCGAAGAAGAATACCGTTACGATCACTACCGCCGTTGTCGCTCTCACGTCCGCCCAGGTTGGCCAGGTCACCTGCTTCATCTCCACCCGGACTTCGTGAAGGAACTGCCGGAATCGTCGCGGATACTCAAGCGCTCGCTGCGCCAAACTCCGCACCGCGAAGGATGTTCCGCCGCTTCCCTGACCTTCTTCGTTCTTCACCTTGGTGACCTGTGTGGACATCGCTTCGAATCTCTTAGCCTTGCTTTCGGCCCGCTCTTCTTCCGGTCTCCTGACGCTGGCAGGGGAGGAGGGATTCGAACCCCCACATCCGGTTTTGGAGACCGGCGGTCTACCGTTGAACCTACTCCCCTTCCGGAGCTCTCTACTTCACTTCGCGATGCGCCGTGTGCTTGCGGCAGGTATTGCAGAACTTCCGCGTCTCCAGCCGGTCCGTATGCTTCTTCCGGTTCTTCGTTGTTGTGTAGTTCCGGTTTTTACAGTCGTTGCATTGCAGCGTGATGATCTCGCGCATCGCGTCTTACTCCAGGATTTCCGCCACGGCGCCGGCGCCGACGGTATGGCCGCCTTCACGGATCGCAAACCGCA
>CAZHLD010000056.1:0-2429 GCA_964533185.1 uncultured Acidobacteriaceae bacterium
CGGTGTCGAGCACGGGCAGATACTGGTCCACCATGAAGTCGAGCATGGACTGAAGTAGGCGGCCCGGGTGGGACATTTTGGGGTCGGAGCGAAACTTGGGCAGTACGGCTGCCACGGTGCGGCTGGGTGTGGACCCTTCGCGGACGCTTATGAGGAAATCCTTGCCGACGAAAAAATCAATTTCGCGGAACCAGCACTCCTGCTTCTCCGGGTTGAAGTGGATGGAGTTGAAAATAACGAAGAGGTGGCCTTCATACTCTTCGAGCTTGGCGCGCTGGCGATGATTGCGGCAGTCTTCTATAGCCAACTCGTGCAGGCCAAACTGAGCGGCCAGCTCGTCGAGCGCAGGACCCCTGGTGTCGTCCACGTGATACCAGCGGAAGCCATTGCGCTCCCCGAGCAGGCAGGCGGCAGCTGCGGAAGGGGCAGGGTCGGTCATCTTTTCCTCGCTTGTGGGCGACGGGGTGCACGCAGGCAATCGGCAAGCCAGCGCAGATAGGCGGGCGAGCCTGCGATGACGGGCAGGGCGATGAACTCGGGGACGTCGTAGCTGTGGAGACGCTCGACGGCGGCGCGGAGGGCGGTAAGCCGCTTCTTTGAACTCTTGATTAAGAGCAAGATTTCCTTGGCGCTCTCCACTTTCCCTTTCCAGCAATAGACGGAGGCGACCGGCGTTGCAAGGATGTTGACGCAGGCGGCCAGGTGCCGACGGACCACAGCCTGCGCGATGCGGCGCGCTTCGGCTTCGCTGCCACAAGTAACCAGAATCACGACAAAATCTATCATCACGCTTCGCACCAGATCGGAAGTTGCTCCACCGGCATAGTAACTCTTTCCTGCCGCAGCCAGCCGGCGTCTTGGAGGGCCGCCGGGGCCAAGATACAATAGCGCGCCATGGCCCGCTCCGTCGCAAAAAAAGTGAAGAGCAGCCCGCTGAAGTTCGGCACGTCGGGATGGCGGGCGGTGATCGCTGAGGAGTTCACGTTTGCCAACGTGCGGCTGGCAGTGACGGCGATTGGGGAGCACGTCCGCAGCCGAAAGAAAAGGCCGACGCTCATCGTCGGATACGACACGCGGTTTCTTTCGCCGGAATTTGCGCGCACGGCGGCGCAGACTCTGGCTGCACACGGAATCAAGGTTCTGCTGTGCAATGCGCCGGCGCCGACTCCTGCCATTGCCTGGGAAATCCTGCAGCGGAAGTGCGATGGCGCGGTGAATTTTACGGCCAGCCATAACCCGGCGGCGTACAACGGCCTCAAGTTTTCCGGAGCACACGGTGGGCCGGCGCTGCCGCGTGAGACACGGGACATCGAAGCGCGCATCGCGCGGCTGGCGGCAAAGCCCGTCAAGGCTGTGGGGGAACATTCGCGCGAGGCAGCAGAGGAATTCGAGAGGATTTCGCCGCGTCCCGCGTATCTGGCGCGGTTGGGCGAGACCGTGGACTTTGCGGCGATCCGCAAGGGGCGGCTGAAGATTGTCTGCGACGTGCTGCACGGGTGCGGGGCCGGGTATCTCGATGGCGCGCTGGCCGAGAACGGGATTTCGTGCACGACGCTGCGCGCGGAGCGGGACGTGCTGTTTGACGGCACGGGGCCAGACGTCTCTGAAGAAAACCTGGCACCGCTGCGAGAGGCGGTGTTGCGCAGCGGGGCACAGGTGGGACTGGCGACCGACGGCGACGCCGACCGGTTCGGCATATTGGACGCGGACGGGACGTGGATTTCGCCCAACCACATCCTGGCGCTGGTCTATGACTATCTGGTGGAGACGCGCGGGTGGAAGATGCCGGCAGCGCGGAGCGTGGCGACGTCGCAGCTCGTGGATGCGGTGGCGCGGCACCACGGTACGAAGATGTTTCAGACACCAGTGGGGTTCAAGTACATCGGCGAGCTGATCCAGAAAGACAAGATCGCGCTGGGCGGCGAGGAAAGCGCCGGGCTTTCGATCCGCGGGCACGTGCCGGAAAAAGACGGCATCCTGGCGTGTCTGCTGGTGGCAGAAATGATTGCGCGGCGGGGGCAGTCGCTCGGCGAGCAGTTGAAAGCGCTCTTCAAGCGCGTGGGGGCGGAGTACTGGCCACTGCGGACGAACCTGCACCTGAGCGAAGACGTGAAGGCACGCCTGGTGAAGCGGCTGGAGAAAAACTTCCGGCAGTTTGCCGGGCGGCGGGTGAAGCGCGCGGACCGGACGGATGGGATGAAGCTCGAGTTTGCGGACGGGTCGTGGGTCCTGCTGCGGCTTTCCGGAACGGAACCGCTGGTGCGGCTTTATACAGAAGCGGGGACGCTCGCTGCGGCGAAACAATTGGCCGAGGAGACTCAGGAATGGATCGAGTCGTAAGAGTGGGAAAGCCGAGACCTGCGCCACCGCCATCGTTCTGGCGGCGGCATGGGCGGACGATTCTGGGCGTGGCGATTGCGGCGCTGCTG
>CAZHLD010000056.1:2529-9350 GCA_964533185.1 uncultured Acidobacteriaceae bacterium
AGGGAGTAGGGGTCAGGCGGTACGGGCGGGGCGGCGGAAGAAGGCGAAAAGTTCGGCGCCGCGGCCTTTGAAGCGCGTGCGAGCGACGGAGAGAAGCAGCATGGCGAGGAAGATGGCGACGAGTCCACCGCTGGCGCCGAGGATGGTCATTTTGCCTTTGGGTAGAATGGAGAAGCGCCCGTAGACGAAGGCGATATGAACCCAGTATACGAATAAGGATGTCTTGCCGAGTTGAATGAGCGGGCTGAAGCCCCACTGCCCTGCCCCCCAGCGACACCAGGCGTAACTCCCCAGCAGGATCACCAGCAGAATTCCGACGCGAACGAGGAAGAAGTTGGGACTGGTGTGCCAGTAGTCGTACACGGCGTAGAGCTGAAAGGGCTGGTGGTCGAGCCAATAACCGACGGCAACGATGGCGATGCCGGATAGACCGGCCAGCGTGGCGGAGGAGGCTTGGTGGAGGCGCGACCAGGCGCTGAGGAGCAGAAGCCCGGCGGCAAGGCCGACAAAGGCGAAGGCCGCCCAGGGAAAAATCGGGAAGAGCCAAGGCTGCGGCTCGCGAAAGATATGCAACCCGTTGATGTAGGACTCGAGCGGCCAGGGGAGCCAGTCTGGGCGCCAGGTGGTCCATAGGGGAGGAGTGAGAAGCGCGATCGCGGCGCTAGCAACGGCGACAGAGAGCACACTTGCGGCGCGGATGCTTTGCGGGCGGCTAACGGCGGCGGCGACCCAGCAGGCGAGACCCATAAGCATCATTGAGAGGCCGATCATGTTGAGGACGTCCACGCGAGCGAGGTCGGTCCAGGGAGCCCAGGGAAAGCCGAGGGCGTACTCCTGCAGGCGAAAGAGGAGGCCGAGGCCGTAAATCTCCGCGCTGCGGCGCATCGTGGTGAGAGCGATCTGAGCGGGCGGGGCGCCGCGTTCGCGGAGTTTGTCAGTGACCAAAGCAAAGGAGATGCCGGCGAGGAAGAGGAAGAGCGGCGCAGGAAACGTGCCGCCGAGCTGCGACCACTTGAAGAACTCGGTCTGGCGGGCCTCGGGGCTGAGCCAGGCGTCGTAACAATGCGTCTGGAACATCAGCAGGCAGGCAAGGCCGCGCATCCAGTCGATGTAGGAGAGGCGGGATTGTGTGGAGCCTGCCACGAGGCGGAGTTTAGACGGGAAACTCGAAATTCGAAACTCAAAATTCGGGCGCCTGAAACAGGTGGACAACCCCGCCTTGTACAAATGCGGCGGCAAGCCGCCGCACTCCAAAAAAACCTAGCGGATGACGCCGGCGAGGGGGCTGGAGGCCGAGGCGTAAAGTTTTTTCGGGATGCGGCCGGCGAGGAAGGCCTTGCGGCCAGCTTCAACGGCGTCGCGCATGGCTTCGGCCATGAGAACGGCGTCCTGAGCTTCAGCGATGGCGGTGTTCATGAGGACGCCGTCAACACCGAGTTCCATCGCGACCGTGGCATCGGAGGCGGTGCCGACGCCGGCATCCACGATGAGCGGCACTTCGGTGACGCGCTCGCGGAGGATGCGGAGGTTGGCGTGGTTCTGTATGCCCATGCCGGAGCCAATGGGCGCGCCCAGCGGCATGACGGCGGCCGCGCCGGCGTCGATGAGTTTGCGAGCGACGACGAGGTCGTCGTTGGTGTATGGCAGGACGACGAAGCCCTCCTTGACGAGAATGCGCGTGGCTTTGATGAGCTCTTCGGTGTCGGGGAAGAGCGTCTGCTGGTCGCCAATGACTTCGAGCTTGACCCATTCCGAAAGGCCGACTTCGCGGCCGAGGCGGGCGGTGCGGATGGCTTCGTCGGCGGTGTAGCAGCCGGCGGTGTTGGGCAGGATGAAGAAGCGCTTGCGATCAATGTAATCGAGCAGGGACTCCTTGGTGCGGTCGGTGAGATTCACGCGGCGGACGGCGACGGTGACCATCTCCGCGCCCGAGGCTTCGTGGGCGCGGACCATTTCCTGATGACTGCGGTATTTGCCGGTGCCGACAATCAGCCGCGAACGAAAGCCGCGACCGGCGATGACGAGAAGGTCGCTCATGGAAGTATGCCTCTGAGGGCATTGTAACGCGGCGGGTAGAGGAGAGGAAGCGGGCGGGGCGGCGTTTTCCGTTGTCCGTTGTCCGTGAAGAGAGAGGACGGAGAGGATTCAACGCAGAGGCGCCCCAACCAAGTCGGGGCAGGCGCCGGACGCAGAGGGAGCCCAGAGACCGGAAAGAGAAGCAGAGGGATTCTTTCCCGCCGCAGGCGGGCCGGAATCTTCGATCGCTGCGCTCAGAATGACACCACAACAATCCTGACGCTCGTTACGCTAGGCGTGGGGCTGGGGACGGGGCTCTTCGACGTCGGCGTAGAGCTGCTCGATGGTGTCGGAGTAGCGCTGCTCGACGACGCGTCGGCGGAGCTTCATGGTGTAGGTGAGCTGGCCACCGTCGAAGGTGAGGTCGTGGTCGAGCAGGCCGAAGCGCTTGATGCACTCATACTGCGCCAGGTGCGCGGTGAGGCGCTCGATCTCTTTGCCGATGAGCTCGCGCACCCAGGGATGCGCGGCGACTTCGGCGTCGGAGGAAATTGTAAGGCCCATTTCGGCGGCCTTGTTCTGGACGTTGGCGAAGTGGGGCACGACGAGGGCGGCGATGAACTTGCGCTTGTCGCCGACGACCACCGCGTTGAGGATGAACGGGCTGGTCTTGAGGCGGTTTTCGATGGGCTGCGGAGCGACAAATTTGCCCGCGGCGGTCTTGATCAGGTCTTTTTTGCGGTCGGTGACGTAGAGAAAGCCGTCTTCGTCGAGGCGGCCGATGTCGCCGGTGCGCAGCCAGCCGTCGCCGCCCATGACTTCGCGCGTCTCGCCGGGCTTGAGGTAGTAGCCCTGCATGACGCATGGGCCGCGGACGAGGATTTCGCCGTCGTCGGCGATGCGCACTTCGACGTTGGGAATGGGCCGGCCGACGGAGCCGATGCGGTTGGAGCCGGGAAGATTGTTGGAGACGATGGGGGAAGTCTCCGTAAGGCCGTAGCCCTGATGGATATCCACACCGATTGCGGCGAAGAACTCAGTCAGGTCGCGCGAAAGAGGAGCCCCGCCGGAAATGAAGGCCCGCACGCGACCGCCGAGGCCGGCGCGAACCTTGGTATAGACAAGCCGATCGGCGAGCAACCATTGGAGCTTCACCCAGAGGGAGGCGGGCCTGGCGTAGGCGCGCCAGGGGGTGGCGGCAGCGGCGACGCGCAGGGACCAGTCGAAAAGCTTGCGCTTCAGGCCCGTGGCCTTGTGGCCCTTCTCCATCAGGTTGGCGTAGATTTTTTCAAAGAACCGCGGGACAGCGGCGGCGACCGTGGGGCGGACTTCGAGAAGGGCCTGAGCGACTTCTTCCATGCGCTCGACGTAAGCGATGGCGATGCCGCGAAAGAGGTACCCATAGCCCATCATGCGCTCGTAAACGTGGGAGAGCGGGAGGAACTCGAGGGCTAGATCCTGCTGGGCGTAGTCCTGGCGGTTCCAGCCATCGATGACGTTGGAGGTGAAGTTGGAGTGGGTGAGCATGACGCCCTTGGGCTCGCCGGTGGTGCCGGAGGTGTAGATGATGGTGGCCAGATCTGACGTTGCAGCTTCGAGTGCACGGCGGCGGTAGGCGGCGATTTCAGCGTCGCCGGCGGAGGCAATGGGCGATTCATAGCGGAGGAAGTCGCCGGCCAGGTCGGCAGGCGCGTCGGCACAAATGACGTGTTGGAGATGCTGCAGGCGCGGGCGAAGTGCGAGAAGGCGCTGAGCCTGCTCGGCACCGGCGGAGATCACCACTTTCGCGCCGGAGTGGTTGAAGATGTAGGCCATGCGCTCATCGGACTCTTTGAAATAAACCGGCACGTTGACGGCGCCGAGCCCGAGGATGGCGAAATCGGCGACATGCCAAACGGGACAATTGGGAGCGAAGAGGCCGACGCGGTCGCCCTTTTCGACGCCGAGCGCGGCAAGTGCCGCTGAGAGGCCGGCAATGCGGCGGAGCATTTCGGAGGAGGAGTAGCTCTTCCAGGTGCCGGCATCGCGGTAAAGCTGCGCGTCCGGACGCGGGTGGCGGTCAATGGCGTCGAGCAAGCACTGGTTCAGTGAGGGGTAGGACATTGCTGACCAGAGTCGGAATGTACCTCAAAAAGTTGTCAGTTGTCAGTTTTCAGTTTGCAGTTCAGTGGAACTGATTACTGAAGGCTGAAAGCTGACGGGTGAAAGCTGAATGCGTTAAGATGAGCGCGGAGGCGAGCGATGGCGAAGCTCTCCACGGAAAACAAGGCCGGCTACCAGCCGGTGCGGGCTCCGCGCGGGACAGAGATTTCTTGCAAGGGATGGCAACAGGAGGCGGCGCTGCGGATGTTGATGAACAACCTCGACCCGGAGGTGGCCGAGAAGCCGGAGGAGCTGATTGTCTATGGCGGGACAGGGAAAGCGGCGCGGAACTGGGCGTGCTTTGAGGCGATCGTGCGGTCGCTGCGTGATCTGGAAAATGATGAGACGCTGCTGGTGCAGTCAGGGAAGCCCGTGGGGATTTTTCGAACGCACGAGTACGCGCCGCGGGTGCTGATCGCCAATGCCAACCTGGTGGGGCATTGGTCGAACTGGGCGCAGTTCGGCGAGCTTGAGCGCGCCGGGCTGATGATGTACGGGCAGATGACCGCCGGAAGCTGGATCTACATCGGCACGCAGGGAATCTTGCAGGGGACATACGAAACGTTTGCGGCAGCGGCGCGGAAACATTTCGCAGGAGACCTCAGCGGGAAGCTCGTAGTGAGCGGCGGGATGGGCGGGATGGGCGGCGCGCAACCGCTGGCCGCGACGATGAACGGCGGGGCCTTCCTGGGGATCGATGTCGATCCGGAGCGGATTAAGCGGCGCGTCAAGACCGGCTACTGCGACGTGATGGTGAACGACCTCGACGAGGCGCTACGCATCCTGAAAAACGCGGTGCGGAAGCACGAGGCAGCGTCGGTGGGGCTGGTCGGGAATTGCGCGGACGTGGTGCCAGCGCTGGCGCGGCGCGGCGTGGTGCCCGACCTGCTGACCGACCAGACCAGCGCGCACGATCCGTTGAACGGGTACGTGCCGAACGGGATGACGCTTGAGCAGGCGCTCGAACTGCGGCGAGCAAAGCCGGAGGAGTACCAGAAGAGGTCGCTCGAGGCGATAGCGGCGCATGTGCGCGGAATGCTGGAGCTGCAGAAGCTGGGCGCGGTGACGTTTGACTACGGCAACAACATCCGGACGTTTGCGTTCCAGCAGGGCGTGAAGGACGCCTACGACTTCCCCGGGTTTGTGCCGGCGTACATACGGCCGCTCTTCTGCGAGGGGCGGGGGCCGTTCCGCTGGGCCGCGCTTTCGGGCGAGGCCTCGGACATTCACCGCACGGACGAGCTGGTGCTGGAGATGTTCCCGCACGACGAAATCCTGAGCCGGTGGATTCGCCTGGCGCAGAAGCGCGTACGCTTCCAGGGATTGCCGGCGCGGATTTGCTGGCTGGGGTACGGCGAGCGGGACAAGTTTGGCCTGGCGCTGAACGACCTTGTGGCGCGGGGCGAGCTGAAAGCGCCGATCGTCATCGGGCGCGACCATCTGGACTGCGGGTCGGTGGCTTCGCCTTACCGCGAGACGGAGAAGATGCTCGATGGCTCGGACGCCGTGGCCGATTGGGCGCTGCTGAATGCGCTGCTCAATACGGCGAGCGGGGCGAGCTGGGTTTCCATCCACAATGGCGGCGGCGTGGGGATCGGGTATTCGCAACATTCGGGACAAGTAACCGTCGCCGATGGTACCCCGGAGATGGCCGCGCGCATCGAACGGGTGTTGACCAACGATCCGGGGATTGGCGTCGCGCGCCACGCGGACGCGGGCTACCCGGAAGCGATTGAGTTTGCGAAAAAGAGCGGAGTGAAGATTCCCATGGGCCCCAAGTAGGCGGCCACATCGATTGCAATCAAGGACAGCGGCAAGTGGCCGCACTCCAAAGGAGAAAACATGTACGTCATAACGGGAGCGACGGGGAATACGGGGAGCGGAATTGCGGAGGCGCTGCTGGCGCAAGGCGAGAAGGTGCGCGTGGTCGGGCGGAGCGCGGAGAAGCTCGAGCGGTTCGTGCAGAAGGGTGCAGAGGGAGTCACGGCCGACCTGGGCGATGAGGCGGCGCTCGCGCGGGCGTTCGCCGGCGCGACGGCAGTGTACTTGTTGATCCCGCCGGACCCCACGTCCGAGCACTGGCGCGAGCAACAGGAGCGGCAGAGCGACGCGCTGGCGGCGGCGCTGCAGAAGGCAGGCGCGACCTATGCCGTGACGCTGAGCAGCGTGGGAGCGGACAAGGCGGAAAAAGTCGGGCCGGTGAACGGGTTGCACAGCCTGGAGGAAAAACTGAACCGCATCGCCGGGCTCAACGTGCTGCACCTGCGGGCAGGCTACTTCATGGAAAACCTGCTGCAGTACGTCGGGCTGATCAAGACGATGGGTATGCTGGCGGGAACGCTGCGGAGCGACTTGCCCATCGCCATGATCGCCACGCGGGACATTTCGGCCGTGGCCGCGGAGGAACTGGCGCAGCGCCAATTCTCGGGCAAGCAGACGCGGGAGCTGTTGGGGCCGCGGGACGTCACGATGCATGAGGCCGCGACGATCATCGGCAGCGCGATCGACAGGAAGCTCTCGTACACGCAGCTTCCGGCCATGATGGTGAAGCCGGCGATGCTGCAGATGGGACTCTCGTCGCAGGCGGCTGGCATGTTGCTGGAGATGATGGAGTCGATGAACACGGGCTGGATGAAGGCGCTGGAGGCGCGGTCGGCGCGCAC
>CAZHLD010000056.1:9450-16983 GCA_964533185.1 uncultured Acidobacteriaceae bacterium
GCGATGCGGCCGTGTTGGTGCGCGACGGCCGGATTGCGGCGGTCGGGCGGCGGCGCGACGTTTCGAGACTGGCAGAAGCGCAGCGCGCGAAGAAGATCGACCTGGGCGGGCGCGTGGTGCTGCCCGGGTTTGTTGACTCGCATACCCACCTGATTTTCCCCGCCAGCCGAGCCGACGAGTATGAAAAGCGGATCGCCGGGGCGACGTACGAAGAGATTGCGCGAGCGGGAGGTGGAATCCTCTCAACGGTGCGCAAGCTGCGCTCGGCTAGTCCGGTGGCGCTAGAGCAAAGGGCGCTGGCGTCGCTGCGACAGATGGCCGCGCATGGGACAACGACGCTCGAAGCCAAGAGCGGGTACGGGCTGGACCTGGCGAGCGAGCTGAAGACGCTGGTGCTGCTTCGTGAGCTGCGGCGCACGCAGCCGCTGGAGATTGTCTCGACCTTTCTCGGGGCGCACGTGGTGCCGCGGGAGTACCGCCGGCGACCGGATGACTATGTGGAGCTACTGGTGCGGCGGATGATCCCGGCGGTGGCGAGAGAGGGGCTTGCGGAGTACTGCGATGTGTATTGCGACCGCGGGGCATTCACGGTGGAGCAGGCGCGGCGGATTCTGACAGCCGGGCGCGTGTGCGGGCTTGAGCCGCGAATCCATGCCGAGCAGATCGCGCGAACGGGAGCAACGCAGATTGCGGTCGAGCTGAATGCCGCGAGCGCGGACCACCTCGAGAAGATCAATGCGCGTGGCATCCGTGCGCTGGCGGGGTCGAACGTGGTGGCGACGCTGCTGCCGGGGTGCTGCTTCCATTTGGGGCTGAAGGAGTGTCCTCCGGCGCGGAAGCTGATCGAGGCGGGAGCGATTGTTGCACTGGCGACGGACTACAACCCGGGGACCAGCCCGACGCTGAACATGCAGATGATCCTTTCGCTGGCCTGCACGCAGATGCGGATGACCCCGGCTGAGGCGATTGCGGCGGCGACGATCAACGCGGCGTATTCGCTGCGGCGACATGCGCGGATTGGGTCCATCGAGGTTGGCAAGGCGGCCGATTTGGCCGTGTTCGACGTGGCCGACTACCGCGAAATCCCGTATTATTTCGGGGTGAACCATTGCTGGATGACAATCAAGCGCGGCAGCGTGGTGTACGGGGCGGGGCCGAAGTCGTGAAGTAATGAGCTCGCGAAGAAACAGGAACCAATGAAACGATTGATTGAGTGCGTGCCGAATTTTTCGGAAGGGCGCGACGCGGCGAAGGTCGAGGCGCTGGTGGCGGCGATGCAGGCGGTAGCGGGCGTGTCCGTGCTCGACAAGGAGATGGACGCCGACCACAACCGTTGCGTAATCACGCTGACGGGCGAGCCCGAAGCGGTGGCCGAAGCAGCGCTGCGAGGCGTGGGCAAGGCACTCGAGCTGATCGACCTGACCAAGCATGCGGGCGCGCACCCGCGGATGGGCGCAACGGACGTCGTGCCGTTCATTCCCATCGAAGGCGTACAGCTCGAAGACTGCGTGGAGCTGGCGCGAAGAGTCGGGCGGGAGATCTGGGAGCGGCACCGCATCCCGGTCTATTACTACGAGGCGGCGGCAACTCGGCCGGAACGCAAAAACCTGGAGAACATTCGCAAGGGACAGTTCGAAGGGCTGCGCGATGAGGTGCTCAAGAACCCGGACCGGGCGCCAGACATCGGCGAGCCGCGGCTGCACCCGACGGCCGGAGCGACGGCGGTGGGCGCGCGAAAGTTCTTGATCGCCTACAACATCAACCTGAACACCCCGGACGTGGGCATCGCCAACAAGATTGCGAAGGCCATACGCTTTTCGACCGGCGGGCTGCGCTACGCCAAGGCGATGGGCGTGGACCTGAAGGCCCGCGGGCTGGCGCAGGTCTCGATCAATATGACCGACTTCGAGCAGACGCCGCTGCACCGCGTGTTTGAGATGGTGAAGCGCGAAGCCGAGCGGTACGGTGTGGCGATCGTGGGCAGCGAGATCGTTGGGTTGATTCCGAAGAAGGCCATCGAGCTGACGGCAGACTTCTATCTGCAATTGGAAAATTTCACGCCGGCGCAGGTGCTGGAAAACCGTGTGGCGGCTGCGCTGGCGGACGCGCCGATGGAGAGCAAGGGCAAGCTGGCGGCACTGGCAAGGCCGTTCCTGGACGCGGTGGCTGAGCCGACGGCCACGCCGGGAGGCGGGTCGGTCGCGGCGCTGGCCGGGGCGCTGTCGGCGTGCCTGGGACAAATGGTAGCGGGGCTTTCGCGGAAGAAGAAGTCGCAGGCGGCGTATGTGGAGCCGCTGAGCGCGGCCATTGCCGAGCTGCACGCTTCGGCGCAGTCGCTGGCCGAGGCGATTGATCGCGATGCAGCGTCGTTTGAAGCAGTGATGGCGGCGATGAAGCTGCCGAAGGAGACGCCCGCGGAACAGCAGCGGCGCGAGGAGGCGATTCAGCAGGCCACGCGCGGGGCGGCCGAGGTGCCGATGCAGGTGGCCGAGTGGGCAGTTTCCGTTTACGAACGTCTGGGGCAACTGGAAGCGATGGCGGCGGCGTCTATAATGTCAGACTTAAAGGTGGGCCGGCTGATGGCCGCAGCGGGGGCACGCGGGGCGCTGGAAAACGTGGCGATCAACCTGGAAGGCATCAGCGATGTCGCGTTTGTCGGGCGGATGCGGGAGCGCGCGGCGCAGATTGAGGCGCGATTGAGCTCCAGCCCGGTCGCTGCCAACCGATAGGAAGAGATTGAATTGTTTTGAGGGGTGAATCATGAAAGTCAGAAACGTTCTTGTGGCGATGCTGATTGGCGTGGCGATATTGGCCGCGCCCGGCGCATCACCGGCCGGCACGCTGAGCACGGACATTATTGGCATGTTTCCGAAAGACGTGGGCGAATTTGCCTACGCGGACCTGAAGAAGGCGAGGCAGTTCAAGTGGTTCGCGCAGCTGAAAGAGCAGATGCTGCCGAGCCGCTTCCGGCAGTTCGAGCAGTTCCTGGCGTCGGCGGGCATCGACCCGAACACGCAGGTCGAAGAGTTGGCCTGGGCGTTCGTGGCCAACAAGGTGAAGACCGGCGAGGGCGCGGACGCGGGCGTGCCCACCGGCGACCAGATGGTGGGAATTGCGCTGGGGAGTTTTTCGCCGAACTCGGCCGAAGAGTATTTCAAGGCACAGAAACTGCCGCTCAGCAAGGTGCGCGGGTACACACTCTTTGCCTTCGGCAGCGGCGTGGGGCCGAACGACCTGTTCTTCTTTTTTGTTGATTCGAACACGGCGGCCTTCGGGCACAAGAACGTGCTCGAGAAGCTGATCGAGGTGCGCTTCGGGACTGAAGAAGGATTGCTGCGGAACGACAAGTTTTACCCGCTGATCAGCGAGGCCAACGGGCGCGGGGTGGTCTGGGCGGTGCTGAACTCGGCGTACACGCGGCTGGCGATGCAGCAGATGATCCCGGAGGCGCAGCAGTTCCCGCAGGCAGCTCAGTTGCTCAACAAGATTCAGGCGATGGTGATCAACGTGGAGGCCGGCTCGGGGCTGGACGGGCGCTTCCAGGCAATCTGCAACACGCCGGAGGACGCCAACATGTTTGCGGCGCTGCTGCAGGCAGGGTTCACGTACCGCGGTTACCAGGAACAGCAGACCAACCCGGAACTGGCGCGAATGCTCAACGATGTGCGGATTACGCCGCGCGGCGACCGGTTGGAGCTGCGCACGGCGCTGACCGACGAACAGATGACGTCGCTGATCCGGAGGAATACGTTTCAGGTGAAGATGTAAAACAGCGACAGCGGATTTGTCGAACACATTGTAGGGGCGCCCGCCGCGGCGGGCGCCCCTACTTTTTTTCTGTCCTCATTTTGTGCCGGAGTTTGCGGGGAGGTATTTGATCAGCTTCATGCGGGAGACGCCGCCCTGCGTGTCGTACTGCACGCGGTCCACGCGACGGAGCAAGCTGAGTCCGCTCAGGCCGCGGGCGCCGGCCTCGGCAGCGCCGGGAAAGGCAAACGTATCGAGGCCCGCAGCTGGCAGGGCCTGGCCTTCGTGCTCGATGACCACTTCAATGCGGTCGGGGAACTGCTCGAGGGTAACGCCGACCATGCCGTCAGGGTCAGTGAGCAAAGGAAAGGCGTCGCGGCTGGCTTCCCCGACGATGGCGGCCAGGTCGGCGCCCTCGTCGGCAGAAAACCCCATTTGCACGGCGACGTGGGCGACCGCGCTGGCTACACCGGCAGCGAGGCGCGTGTCACTCATCAGCCGGAAGACGATCCGTGCGGGGTCAGTGGCCAAGAGCGTCCACCACGCGAATGTCGCAGGCCTCGCGGCAGTCCGGGCAATAGTATTGCCCATCCACGCAGAGGCGGATGCCCTCGAGGCCCTTGCAGTAGGCGCAGTAGCGATCGCAGCTACACTGGTCTTCGGGCTTGTCGCACAGGATGCAGAGCACCGGGCCGGCGGTCGTCATCGCGGAAGCCTCTTCGCAAACTATAAGCGAGCCAGCAAACGGCGACAAGACGCAATTTGCTAGTAGAAACGACGGAGACAACGCGGGCCGATTTCTTGACACCCTCTGGGGCGCGTGTTAGCTTCGACTGCTCGAATTCATCCACGAGCACGCTCCGTGACCGCTCCGACGACCACGACAGAGCTCCGCAGGACAGCCCTCAACACAACCCATCGCCGCATGGGCGCAAAGATGGTCAACTTCGGCGGCTGGGATATGCCGGTGGAGTACCCGTCCGGGTTGATCCAGGAACATTTGGCGGTGCGCACGGCGGTGGGCGTGTTTGACGTGAGCCACATGGGCGACATACGCATCAGCGGAGCGCGGGCGCTGGCAGCGGTGCAGCACCTCAGTATGAACGACGCCGCGCGGCTGGCCATCGGGCAGGCGCACTACTCGGCGCTGCTCTATCCGCAGGGCACGTTTGTGGACGATGTGGTGGTGCACCGGCTGGGCGAGAACGAGTTTTTGCTGGTGATCAACGCGGGGACGCGCGAGAAAGATTTCGGCTGGGTGCGCGACAACGTTCGCAAGTTTGATTGCCGGGCCGAAGATGTTGGCGACAATTTCACGCAATTGGCGATCCAGGGGCCGCGGGCGATTGACGTGCTGAAGAAACTGACCGATGCGGAGCTGGCCGGGATAAAGAACTACTGGTTCACGCATGGCACGGTCTGTGGGCTGAAGGACGTGCTGATTGCGCGCACGGGATATACGGGCGAGGACGGCTTTGAGATTTACGTGCCGTCGGACGTGGCCACAAGCGAGATGGTGTGGAACAGAGTGCTCGAGGCCGGGGCGGAGTTTGGCATCAAGCCTTGCGGGCTGGGCGCGAGGAACACGCTGCGGCTGGAGTCGAAGATGGCGCTCTACGGCCACGAGATTTCGGAGAGCATTACGGTGCTCGAGGCGGGGCTGGAGCGGTACTGCAAGTTTGAGAAGGGCGATTTCATCGGCCGCGCAGCGCTGGAGCAGCAGAAGGCCGTCGGGGTGAAGCGCACATTGGTTGGCCTCGAGATGCAGGAGCGCGGAATCGCGCGGGATGGATACAAAGTGCTGGACAGAGCGAGCAGCGAGATCGGATACGTGACCAGCGGCTCCTATGCGCCGTTTTTGAAGAAAAACATTGCGCTGGCTTACGTGCCGCCGGAGCACGCCGAAATCGGATCGACGCTCGGCGTGGAAATCCGCGGGCAAGCGGCACAGGCACAGGTGGTGCCGACACCATTCTACAAGCGCCCGAAGAAAGCGGCGTAAGGACAAGCGATGGCCTATCCGAATGACCGGAAGTACACGAAAGAGCATGAGTGGATCAAGGTGTCTGGCGAAACCGGCACGGTGGGGATCACCGACTACGCGCAGCATGCGCTGGGCGATGTGGTGTTTGTCGAGCTGCCCAGGGTGGGAGCAAAGCTGGCGGCCAGCCAGTCGCTTGGAACGGTGGAATCGGTGAAGGCGGTGAGCGAGATTTACAGCCCGGTTACGGGCGAAGTGTCGGAAGTGAACGGCACACTAACCAATGCGCCGGAGACCATCAACCAGGACCCGCACGGCGCCGCCTGGCTGATCAAGATTAGGCTGACGAATCCCGCCGAACTCGGCGGCCTGATGGAAGCCGCCGCCTACCAGGCCTACGTCGCGGAAAAAGAAAAGGAAGCCACGGCCTGATGCGTTATCTGCCGAAGAGTCCCTCCGAGCGCCAGCAGATGCTCGCCGCGATTGGCGCGAAGTCCATCGAGGAGCTGTTTAGTTCCATCCCGCCCGCCTACCGGCTGGAGCAGCCGCTAAAACTGCCAGGGCCGTATTCCGAGGCAGAAATCATCGAGTACTTCCGCGCGCGGGCCGCTGAGAATTCAGTCGGGTACACGAGTTTTCTCGGCGCGGGCGTTTACAACCACCTGCGGTCGGTAGTGACCGACGCGATTATTCAGCGCGGCGAGTTCCTCACCTCTTATACGCCGTACCAGGCTGAAATCAGCCAGGGAACGCTCCAAGCCATCTTCGAGTTCCAAACGCTGATGTGCCAGTTGACCGGGCAGGAGGTGGCCAACGCGTCGATGTACGACGGCTCGACGGCGATGACCGAGGCCGTGCTGATGGCCGAGCGGCTAACGGGGCGGCACAGAGTCGTAGTGGCGCGGTCGGTGCACCCGGAGTACCGGCAGGTGCTGGAGACGTATGCGCGCAATTCGGGGATGGAAGTGGTAGAGACGGGCTTTGCGCCGACCGGACATGTGGATGTCGAAACGCTGCGGGCGGCGGTGAATGTGGAGACGGCGGCCGTGGTGGTGCAGTCGCCGAACTTTTTCGGCGTGCTCGAGCAAGTGCCGCAACTGGCGGAGAGCGCGCACAGCAAAGAAGCGCTGCTGATCGTGACCATCACGGAAGCGGTGTCGCTGGGAGCGGTGCGGCCACCGGCCGAGGCCGATATCGTGGCGATGGAAGGACAGAGCCTGGGGCTGCCGCCGAGCTACGGCGGGCCGTTTGTTGGAGTGATTGCAACGCAGGAAAAGTTTGTGCGGCAGATGCCGGGCCGGTTGGCAGGGCAGACTATGGATACGGCCGGGCGTCGCGGGTTCGTGCTAACCCTGGCGACACGCGAACAACACATCCGCCGGGAGAAAGCTACCTCGAACATCTGCACGAATCAGGCGCTGTGCGCGCTGGCGGCGACCGTGCACCTGTGCCTGCTGGGCAAAGAGGGCTTGAAAGAAATGGCGCAGCAAAACCTGGCCAAAGCGCGGTTTGCTGCGGCCGAGCTGGCGAAGATTCCCGGCGTGAAGCCGGTGTTCAGCGGGGCGACGTTTAATGAGTTTGCGGTGGAGCTGCCACGGTCGGTGCGGATGGTGAACCAAGAATTGTTGAAAGAAAAAATCATTGGGCCGCTGCCGCTGGGGCAGTTCTATCCGGAGCTGACCAAATGCGGCCTGGTGTGCGTGACGGAGACAACGTCGCGGGCGGAGATTGAGCGGCTGGCGGGGGCGATGAAGAGGGTGTTGAAGAAACCGCTCTAATCCAGGGATTGAGCAGTAGGGGCGCCC
>CAZHLD010000056.1:17083-21071 GCA_964533185.1 uncultured Acidobacteriaceae bacterium
GCGCCCCTACAAGTTAGCAACTTGGCAAGCTGGGGAGCGATGGACAAGAGGATCAAAAAGGCGGGGCGGCACGTCAGCCAGAGCGAAGGGCTGATCTTTGAGAAGTCTGCTCCGGGGAAGCGCGGCTTCGAGCTGCCGCCGTGCGACGTCCCGGCGGTGGATGCGAAGCAGGCGCTGGGCGTGCAGGCTCGCAACGGCATACAAGGCTTTCCTGAGGTGAGCGAGATCGAAGTGATCCGCCACTTCACGCGGCTCTCGACGTGGAATTACGCAATCGACCTGGGAATGTATCCGCTGGGCTCCTGCACGATGAAGTACAACCCGCGAGTGAATGAGTTCGTGGCGCGGCTGGAAGGAATTGCCACCGAGCATCCCTACCAGCCGGTCGAATTGTCGCAGGGCTGCTTGAAAATCCTGAAGCTGCTCGAGGAGTGCCTGCTCGAGATCACCGGCATGGACGCGATCACGCTGGAGCCGGCCGCCGGTGCGCAGGGCGAGATGACCGGGCTGCTGCTGATCCGCGCCTATCTGACTAGCCAGGGCGGCGCGCGCAAATTGGTGCTGATCCCAGACTCGGCACACGGCACGAACCCGGCGACGGCGGTGATCGCGGGCTACGATGTACAGAATATCCGGTCAGACGCGCGGGGGCAGATCGACGTGGCGCAGCTGCGGTCGCTGATGACGCCGGCCGTGGCCGCATTGATGGTGACCAACCCGAGCACACTGGGCGTGTTTGAGCAAAACATTCCCGAGGTGGCCGAAATACTGCATGCGAACGGGTCGCTGCTCTATATGGACGGCGCGAACATGAACGCGCTGGCGGGCGTGACACGGCCGGGCGACTTCGGCGTGGACGTGATGCACCTGAACCTGCACAAGACCTTCTCGACGCCGCACGGCGGCGGCGGGCCGGGCGCAGGGCCGGTGGCGGTGAAGAAGTTCCTTGAGCCGTTCCTGCCCGTGCCGGTGCTAACGCAGAAGACCGACGGGACGCTGGCGCTCGAGGCGAACCGGCCGAAGTCGATCGGGCGCGTGAAGGCGTTCTGCGGAAATTTCGGCGTGCTGGTGCGGGCGCTGGCGTACACGCTGGCGTACGGCCCTGGGATCCGCCAAGCCACCGAAGACGCGGTCTTGAACGCAAACTACATCCGCAAGCACCTCGAAGACGCGTACGACCTGCCCTACAAGCTGCCCTCGATGCACGAGGTGGTGTTCAGTGACGCGCGGCAGAAGAAAAACGGCGTGAACACGATGGACATTGCGAAGCGATTGATTGACTACGGCTTCCACCCGTACACCACAGCGTTCCCACTGATTGTGCCGGGCGCGCTGATGATCGAGCCGACGGAGTCGGAGTCGAAGGAAGAGTGCGACCTGTTCATTGACGCGATGCGGGCAATCGCCGAAGAGGCCGCGACGAATCCTGAAATTGTGAAGACGGCGCCACATTCGACGCGGGTAGGGCGGTTAGATGAAGTGACCGCGGCACGGAAGCCCATCCTGCGGTGGAGGCCGCTTGAGAAGGGCGCGGGTGGTGGGGAGTGAGAAGAAGAGTTTAGAGTTTAGAGTTGAGAGTTGAGAGTCCAGGTTCCAGCCTTTCGGAAAACGCACCGGTTATGAATTGCCCCAGCCGAGAGGAACCTTCCATGAGAAATCGAACTGCATTCGGAAGCATCGCTCTACTGGTATGCGCGCTCGCGCTGGGGACGGCTGTCCGAGGCGCCGACGGGAGTGTTTCCGTGCGCGCGGAGGGCACGGCGCAGGAAAAAGGAGCGACGCAGCCCAAGGGCCCGGACGTGCAGTATATTCCGACGCCGCACGACGTGGTGGAGGAGATGCTGAAACTGGCCGGGGTCAAGAAAGACGATGAGGTTTATGACCTGGGCTGCGGCGATGGGCGAATCGTCATCCTGGCGGCGAAGAAGTACGGGGCGCGGGGAGTGGGGATCGACATTGACCCGGAGCGGATCCGGGAGTCGAAAGAGAACGCGCAAAAGGAGGGCGTGGCCGAGCGCGTGAAGTTCCGCGAGGAGGATTTGTTTGAGGCAGACATCAAAGAGGCCACAGTGGTGACGATCTTCCTGCTGAACAGCCTGAACCAGAGATTGAAGCCGAAGCTGCTCAAGGAGCTGAAGCCGGGGACGCGGGTGGTCTCGCACAACTTCGACATGGGCGACTGGAAGCCCGATAAGACCGTGCACCTGGTGGGCAGCACGATTTACTTGTGGGTGATTCCGGCGCATCCACCGGCGAACTAGCGACGGAAGCGGACGGAATCGAGTATGGTTTCGAAGGAGCGATCGTAGTCGCTGTATTCCCGCTCGGGGGCGACGCAGACGAAGAAGACCAGGCCTTCGGGCCGAAGCACGGTGACGAGCCAGTCCACCTCCTTGCCGCCGACTGGCGACTGGTTCGAGAGATAAGTGGAAAGGGCACGCTCTGCGCCCAGGCGGATGCGCTCGTGCGAGCGAGTGACGCGCATCGAGGGGTTGGAGTGGCGCAGGTCGTCAATGAGCTGATCCGTGGCCTCTTCGAGCGACACCTGGCCGTAGCGGCTGCCGTGCGGCTCGAAGACGTTGACGATCACGCCGTAGGCCAGAGCGGCGTTGCCGCGGCCGTCGTCCACGACGCCGCGGTCGGGCACGAAGGTGACCGCGCTTCCCTGCCCGTTGTAGCGCCAGTTGTCCGGGTAGCGCATCCGCAGAACTCTGTTTTCAAAATCGGCATAGCGGCCAGAGGGCAGGTCGGGGCGACCTGAGCCGCCTCCGTTACCGCCTCGTGGCGGGCCACCGCTCTTGGGCGGAGCCGGCAGCGAGAGGACGTGCTGCTTGATCTGGCGGAACTCGAGGGAATCGGTCTTGTAGCCGCGGGGCGGGCCGCCCAACAAGTTCACCTCGCGGCTGATCAGCTCGACGCGGTTCTCGGGGTTGGGATGGCTCGAAAGCCACTGTGGTGGCCGGCCTTTCTTTGATTCGGCATCGATCTTCTCGAAGAACTGCGAGCCGGCGCGCGGGTCGTATCCGTTGTCGTAGAGGATTTGCACGCCCAGGATGTCCGCCTGGCGCTCGGCGTCGCGGGAGTACTTGAGCAGCACGGAATTGGCGACAAAGCCCGTGCCAAGCTGCGCGAGGACCGCGCCGACAGAGTTGCCACCGAGCGCGCCTCCGAGAATCGCGAGAGGCACCTGCGCGGCATAAGCCTTGGAGGCCTGGTTGGTACCGTGACGTAAGGCCACGTGGCCAATCTCGTGCGCGATCACGCTGGCAAGCTGGGCTTCGTTGTCGGCGGCCTCGATCACGCCGCGGTTGATGTAGATGTATCCGCCGGGCAGAGCAAAGGCGTTGATGCCGCGGTCGTTGATGACCTTGAACTGGTAGGGATACTTCTCACCGGGCGCCCTGGCGGCCAAGCGGCGGCCCAGGGCGTTGACGTAGGCGTCCACCTGCGGGTCGTTCAGCAGCACGAGCTGGCGTTCGGCGTCGCGGGAGACTTCCTTGCCCAGCTCGACGTCCTGCTGCGGAGAGAACATGTTCCAGCCGGGCTTGAGACGGGTGCGCTCGGCCCAGGCCGCAGGAGCCAGAGCCAGCGTGAGCGCCAGCAAGAAAGCCATTCCCTGCTGGATGACTCGTACGCTTCGCTTCGGGGCAACACCAGCATGATGAATGCTCATCCTCGCCTCCGTGGGCCGAGTCCGCACGAGCGGATCCGGCAGGGTCGAACTGGGCCAGCGTAAAAGGTCTACGACGGCTTACAGTCGTTAGATGATGACATTGCCTGGCGGGTTCGATGGGCAGAAACGAGCGGATCGCCCCGCTGGCAACTGCAAGGACACTATACTCAATCCGCGAGTGGCAGGAAACATTTGGCTGCGACCCGGCCAGGGCCAGGTGATACCAGGTGAACTCGGATTAGCGGCTGATGAGGACTTTGGCCTCGCGGGCCAGGGCCGCAGCGGGGACTTCCACCGGACGACCGCCAGTGGCTC
>CAZHLD010000057.1:0-14004 GCA_964533185.1 uncultured Acidobacteriaceae bacterium
AGGGCGAGCGGCCCGCCATCGAGGTTCCCGACCACCGGCCGGGCATGGAGCAGCAATTGATGGCTCGCGACCGCGCTGCGCGGATTCGTCGCGCCGTCGAGGCGCTGCCGGAAAAACAGCGCGCTGCCGTGCTCCTGCACAAGTACCATGAGCTTGACTACGACGACATCGCGCGCATCCTGGATTGTTCCGAAAGTGCGCTGAAATCGCTGCTCTTTCGCGCTTATGAGACGCTGCGAGTGCAGTTGGCTCCGCTGGTGGCACCGGGCGGCGAATCCGCCTCGGAGCTGAGAGATTGATGGACGGGGCGGCTTCGGCCGGCCCAGGGAAGGGAAAGACACGATGAACTGCGAAAAGATGGAAACCCGTCTGATTTCCTACATGGATGGCAGGGCCACCGAAGCCGAGCGCCGCGAGGTGGACCTGCACCTGATCGCCTGCGCCGAGTGCCGCGCGCATGTCGAGGAGTTCCGCCGTCTCTGGGCCGTGCTTGACGAAGCTCCGATGACCCAGCCTTCGGCATCGTTTGATGCCGTCCTGCGCCAGCGCATCGCTGCTGAACCGGCTCGCACCGGTTGGTACGGCTTGTGGTCGTGGATTCCCGCACCCCGTCTGGTGTTTGCCGTTTCACTGCTCCTGCTGCTTTCGGTCTGGATTTCCAGCACGCCGACCGGCCCGGTAATCAATTCGACAGAGCTGGCCCAGCACGAGGAGGAGTTCAAGATGATCAAGGACCTCCCGGTGCTCGAAGACTACGACGTGCTCGCCAACTTCGAGGCGCTCTCCGAGCTGCCTCCGAAGCCGGACCAGAGCAACGGAAAAAAGATGTAATGCGCCACCGCTTGTCCCAATTCGTGCGTTTGCTCGCGCTCGGCCTTCTGGCCGTGCTGCTGGCTGCTCCTGTCCTTGCGCAGCGCGGCGTAGGGCAGGGGCGAGGACGCAGCCAGGCTCCGCCACCGCGACGCATGGATGTCCCGCGCGGCGGCGACCAGCGCCCGGTTCCCCCGCGTCGGAATGATCCTGACAATGAGGCTGCTCGCGATCAGCGGGGACGAGAGCGCCTGCCCGCCAGGTGGCTCGAGCGCATGCGCGGGATGCCGCCCGAGGAGCAAGAGCGCTTCATGCAGAACAATCGCCGCTTCCGGGATATGTCTCCCGAGCAGCAAGAAGAAATCCGCCGGCGGCTCCAGAACTGGAACAGCCTGACGCCTCAGCAGCGGCGCGCCATCATCGACCGCGAGCGCATCTGGCGTGAGATGACGCCCGAGCAGCGCCGCCGCGTCCGCCAGGAGATCTTCCCCCGTTGGGAACAGCTCCCGCCCGACCGCAGGCAGACCCTCCTGCGCCGCCTGCACGTGCTGCAAAGCCTGAGCGAATCCGAGCGCGCCGCCCGCCTCTCCGACGAGCGCTTCCTCGCCGGCCTCAGCGGCGAAGACCGCGAGCTGCTCCGCGAGTTGGCCCGCCTGCAGGTGGGCCCGGCCGACCGCGGCCCCGAAGAAGTCCCACCCGAATAGCGCCTCCGCAAGGCCTCCCCGTAACTCTTAGGCCACATCTTTAGCACCGTCGGAATACGCTGGGCTAGCCATCGGCTCACCTTCCCCTCGCAGCACTATTCGTAGTGGTTTTCATCGTTCCACTCCATTGCACTCATCTTTTCCACAAAAATCTTTCACGAGCAGTGGATTTTCTCTTGACAAGAAATCATTTCCGCATATCCTCGTGGCACAAAGTGGGAGTGAGTGGTGGAAAGTGTAGGGCAGTGGTGAGCAAGGGAACCCAGTCCAGCGCGGTCAGCAGGCTTCGCAATGCTCAGGGGAAGGTATCCGGCCAAGGTCGACGAGAAGGGCAGGTTGAAGATCCCCGCCTCCTTTCTCGCCGACTTGCGCAAATCGGGGAGCAGGTTCTACGTCACCAGCACCACCGGCGACTACGTACGCATCTACCCGATGAAGGTCTGGACCGACATTGAGACGAAGCTGGCCAGGCTCTCGACGCACAACCGGGCCAAGCAGAAGTTCCTCGACCGGGCCAACTATTTCGGCCAGGCCATGGAGATCGACGGGCAGGGAAGACTGCTAATCCCTTCGATCCTGCGCGATTTGGCTGTGATGCAGGGCGATGTGGACGTGCTCGGGTTCCTGACCTTTCTTCAAGTCTGGAACCACAACCGGTTCGAAGAGAAATTGAAGGGCACGCCGGTCACCGAGGACGACGAGAAGGCCTGGGACGAGATGGGGATTTAGGCGGACGGCTTGCACGCGCCGCATACGCCGGTTCTGCTTGAAGAGGTCTTGCACTGGCTGCGGATTCGCCCCGAGGGCACGTACATCGATGCCACCGTCGGGGCGGGGGGACACGCAGTGGAAATTGCCCGGCGGCTGACCACCGGGCGGCTGGTTGGGCTGGATCAGGATCCGCAGGCGCTGGAACTGGCGCGCGAGCGGCTCCGGGAATTTGAGCGGCAGGTGACTCTGGTGCACGCGAGCTTCTCGAGGATTGAAGAGATTGTCCGCCGGCTGAATTTGCCCTCGGCGGACGGGGTGCTGGCCGACCTGGGCGTCTCCAGCATGCAGCTCGACAGTGCCGAGCGCGGTTTTTCGTTTCGGTTTGGCGGTCCGCTGGACATGCGCATGGACCCAGAAGCGCAGATGACCGCCGCAGAGATTGTGAACCACCGGCCGGAAAAAGAACTGGCCGATCTCCTCTACCGCTTCGGCGAGGAGAGGGATTCACGCAGGATCGCCAGGGCCATTGTTCGTGCGCGTCCCATCCGGGACACCGGACACCTGGCAACGGTTGTGGCAGGGGCCCGAAAAGCAAGGGGAAGGCAGAGACTGCATCCCGCGACAAAAACGTTTCTGGCGCTGCGGATTGCGGTGAATCGAGAGATGGAGGAACTCGAGCAGTTTCTTTCTCGGACCCCTGTCACGTTATCTCCCGCAGGACGCTGGGTGGTGCTGAGCTACCACTCGCTGGAAGACCGCATGGTCAAACGCGCGTTTCAGAAGCTGGCGCGCGAAGACGCGGTCCAGATCCTGACGAAAAAAGTCATCCAGCCCGCACCGGACGAAGTCCGGTCCAATCCCCGCGCGCGCAGTGCCAAAATGCGCGTGGCGGAAAGAAAAGCGCCGGGAATCGCGCCGGTGGCGGAAATGAGTCCATGACCGAGTACTTTACCGTGAAACGAATCGACAATTCGAGGCTGGCTCGTCCCACGGCAGCAAACCGGATGCGCGAGCTGGCTCGTCTGGTGGCAATGGGCGGCCTGCTTGCCGGCGTTGCCCTGCTCTACGCCTGGCAGCACTTTCAGTGCATCCAGTTGCGCTACCAGCTCGAAGAATTGAAGGCCGAGCGCGCCCAGGTGGGCGAACTGAATCAGCAGCTCAAGCTCGAAGTCGCCGGCCTGCGCTCGCCCATGCGCATTGATGCCATCGCGCGCCGCGAGCTGGGCCTGTCAGTTCCCGTGCCCGGTCAGGTGGCGCCGACACAAGGCCCGGCCGACGGGGTTCTGGCTCAGGTACGCGCAATCTCGCCCTCAGCGCGGCAGTGAGCGGGCTGCCGGTTGAAATGCCGGCCGTGCGCGGCGCCCCGGTTTTTCAAAAGAGAATTCCCGGTAATCCGGAGTCCCCGGTCAAGCATGGATTGGCGCAGTCCCCGCGTCCGAATACTGCTGGTCTCCGTTCTCGCCTTGGTCTGGATGGGGGCGGCGCTCGTTCGCCTCAGCTACCTTCAACTCTTTCAGTATGGCGATTATTTGGCGCGTGCCCAGCGCCAGCAGCAGCGCATCGTCGAAGTCAGCCCGCGGCGCGGCATCCTCTACGACCGCAACCTGCGCGAGCTGGCCATGAGTGTTCGGGTGGACTCGAGCTTCGCCGTCCCCGTTGAGATTGCTGACCCACCCATGGCGGCTCGCCTGCTAGGCGGCGTATTGGGCACTTCGCCCGAGGAAATCGAGACCCGTCTTTCCTCTTCGCGCTCCTTCGTCTGGGTCGCGCGCAAACTCTCTCCGGAGAAGGTCGAGCGCATCCAGGCGCTCAATTTGCGCGGCGTCTATTTTCAGAAGGAGAATCAGCGCTTTTACCCGCACCGCGAACTGGCCGCGCACGTCCTGGGCTACGTGGATATCGATGAAAAAGGTCTGGGGGGCGTGGAGTACGCGCTCGATGAGCAGATCCGCGGCAAGCCCGGCCGGATGATGGTCCTGACCGACGCGCGCCGCCGCTGGTTTGACCGCAACGAGCCTGTGGCCGGCTCCGGCGCCAACGTGGTCCTGACCCTGGATCAAAACATCCAGTTCATCGCCGAGAAAGAGCTGGCCAAAGTCGCGCTCCAATCCCGCGCGCTGGCCGGCACGATCGTCGTGCAGGACCCTTCGACGGGCGAGCTTCTCGCCGTTGCCAACTGGCCGCCCTTTAACCCCAATGCAGCCGCCGATAGTTCTCCTGATTCGCGCATGAATCGCGCCATCGGCGCGCTCTACGAGCCCGGCTCCACGTTCAAGGTCATCACGCTCGCCGCCGCTCTCGAAGAACGGATCACGCGCCCGGACGAGGTCATTGATTGCCAGATGGGCGCTATCTACATCGCCGGCCACCGCATTCGCGACCACAAACCGTTTGGCTTGCTCACCGTTTCGCAGATCATGTCCGAGTCGAGCGACGTCGGCGCCATCAAGCTCGGCCTGCGCCTCGGCGCTCCAAAGCTCTTCCAATACATCCGCGCGTTTGGTTTCGGCTCGCCCACCGGCGTGGATCTTCCCGGCGAGAACCGCGGTCTTCTCCGCCGGGTCGAGAACTGGACCCCGGTCTCGGTCGGTTCGATTTCGATGGGCCAGGAAATTGGAGTGACGCCCGTTCAACTCACCTCCGCCGTCTCCGCCATCGCCAATGGCGGCCTGCTGGTCCGGCCACGCGCGGTGCGCGAGATTCGCCGCGGCCTCGAGGTGATCCCTGTCCCCGCTCCTGAGCCACATCGCGTGATCAGCCCGCAAACAGCCGCCACGCTGCGCAGCATGCTCGAAGGCGTCGTCCTTCAGGGCACCGGCACGCTGGCTCGCCTGGATGGTTACACGGCCGCTGGAAAGACGGGCACGGCCCAAAAAATTGACCCGGCCACTGGCCGCTATTCGCCCACGCAGCACATCGCTTCGTTTGTCGGCTTTGCGCCCATCAACTCGCCGGCGGTGACCATCCTCATCTCGCTCGATTCGCCCGTCGGCCACTATCACGGCGGCGAAGTGGCCGCTCCGGTCTTCAAGCGCGTGGCCGAGCAGGTGTTGAGCTACCTCAACGTGCCGCACGACGTTCCCATTTCGCCCCGGCTGCAGGAGGCGGCTCTCCGCTCCAAGAAAAACAATCCGATCGCGGACGTCAGAGACTTCACCCCGGCTCAGCTCGAGCAGGCAGATGGCGCCGTGGCCGAGGCTTCTCAGCCGGCCCAGCCCTCGCTCCCCCGTTCCGCGCCGAGTGTGGCCCCGGCCCGGCCGGGGCTGGCCGAGGGTGAGGGGATACCGGTGCCGTCGTTTTCCGGCAAGAGCGTCCGCCAGGTCACGCAGGAGTGCCTGCGCCTGGGGCTCAACCCCGTCCTGGTTGGCACGGGGGTTGCAATAGAGCAGTCGCCTGCCGCCGGTGAGTTGGTCCGGCAGGGCGGCCGCGTGATGGTGCGGTTTGCGCGTCGCGCGTCCCTGGTGAGCACGTCGGTGCGAGGGAATTGATCATGCCGGTCAAGACACGACTCTCAACACAGCCCGTCGCCGATTTGAAGCCGGGAGCAGCCCGGCCTATACTGGTATCTCAGGGAATGACCCTTCGAGACCTGCTCGTCGGAGCACCCGTCACCCAACCGGTAGGGAACCCCGACTCCGAAATCACCGACGTGGCCTTCGACAGCCGGCAGGTGCGCGCCGGTTCGCTCTTTGTCGCCATGCGCGGCGAGAAGACGGACGGCAACCGCTTTGTCGCCGATGCCGCCTCGCGTGGCGCCGTCGCCGTGGCCAGCGAACTACCCCGCCCGGCAGAGTTGTCGCCGTCAGTGGAATGGATCCGCGTACCGAACGCCCGCCGGTTTCTGGCCGCCGTTTCCGCGAATTTCTACGGGCGTCCCACCGACTCGCTCAAGCTTGTCGGCATCACCGGCACAAACGGCAAGACCACCAGCTCTTACTTGATTGATTCGATCCTGCGCGCCGCCGGCCACAAGACAGGCCTCTTTGGCACCATCGCCCATCGCACGCCGCTCGCCACCTATCCGGCTTCCAATACCACGCCCGAATCGCTCGACCTCCAGCGCTTCCTCGCCGAAGTGCGCGATTCTGCCGGCACGCATGCCGTCCTCGAAGCCAGCTCGCATGCGCTGGTGATGGACCGCCTGTGGGGCTGCCCCTTTGCCGTCGCCGTCTTCACCAACCTCACCCGCGATCACCTCGACTTCCACAAGGATTTCGACGACTACTTTGCCGCCAAGCGCCTGCTCTTTGAGGGCACCGGCCGCGGCGTCCCGGCCGTCGGCGTGCTGAATTCCGACGACGCCTACGGCAAGCAGCTCACCGGCCTGGCGCGGCGCACGCTGACCTATGGCCTACAAAACGCAGCCGACATTACGACGAAGAAGTTTGGTCTTTCCTTCTCCGGCCTCGAATTCCCCGTCCAGACGCCGGCGGGAAAGGTGGAAATTCAATCGCCGCTGGTCGGCCGCATCAACGTGTACAACATCCTCGCCGCGGTTGCCGCGGCCGTCGCGCTCGAGATTCCGCGCGACTGCATCGAAGCCGGCATCCGTCAGCTCGCGTATGTCCCCGGCCGTTTTGAGCGCATTGACGCCGGACAGCCGTTCCACGTCGTCGTGGACTACGCCCACACCGACGACGCCCTGCGCAACCTGCTGGCCACGGCCGCTGAGTTGAACAAGTCCGGCCGCATCATCACCCTCTTCGGCTGCGGCGGCGACCGCGACCGCACCAAGCGCCCGCTGATGGGCGAAGCTGCCGGTCAGGCCAGCTCGCTCGTGGTGCTGACCAGCGACAACCCGCGCACCGAGGACCCGCTCCGGATCATCAACGACGCTGTGGTGGGTTTGCAGAAGGCGCGCGCGCAGTACCGTGTCGAGCCTGACCGCGAGCGCGCCATCGAGATGGCGCTCGAAGAGGCCCGTTCGGGCGATATTGTCCTGCTGGCCGGCAAGGGCCACGAGACATACCAAATCCTGGGCGACCGCAGGATCCCGTTTCACGACGGGGAAGTGGCCCGCCGGGTCTTGGCCCGGCTCGGCTATGGGAGGCAGCCCGGCGGCCAAGCTGGGTCGTAACGTGCACTGAAGATTGTGCGGCGGACACCCTACGGGGCGCTAGGGCGAGAAGCAAGGGGATTACGGTACGTCGTGCGGGGGTGCTCAAGAGCTTTGAGGCCCAGCCCGTTAAGGACGCTATGCGGTGGACGATTGAAGAGGTGGCTCGCGCTCTGGGTGTTGCGGCTCCCCCGGGGCTCGACCCCCTGGCCCGGCTGGCCGGTGTCTCGATTGATTCTCGGACTCTCCGCACTGGAGAGCTGTTCTTCGCCATACACGGCCCGCGTCACGATGGACACAGTTTTGTGGCTGCGGCCCTGGCCGCTGGCGCCCCGGCCGGTGTTGTGGCCCGAGCGCGCGTGGCGGAGTTTTCGGCCGAACTCCGCGGCAAACTCCTGGCCGTGGACGACACGCAGCAGGCGCTCCAGCAACTGGCGCTGGCGGTGCGCCGGGCGTGGGGAGGCAGCCTGGCCGGCGTCACCGGCTCGGTCGGTAAGACCACAACGAAAGAAATTCTGGCGGCGCTGCTGGCCGCGCGGTTCCGCGTACTGAAATCCGAGGGCAACCTGAATAACGAGTACGGCCTGCCGCTCACGCTGCTGCGGCTCGAGCCACAGCATGAGGCCGCCGTGGTGGAGCTGGGCATGTCGCATCGCGGCGAAATCCGGCGTCTGGCGGCGATCGCCGAGCCCGACATAGGCGTGGTCACTTCGGTTGCGCCGGTGCATCTCGAGTTCTTCTCGTCTGTGGATGAGATTGCGCTGGCCAAGCGCGAACTGATCGAAGGTCTGCGCGGGCCGCAGAGTTTTGCCGTGCTCAATGCCGACGACGCTCGCGTCGCTGCATTTGCTGAAGCTGCGACCGGGCGTGTGCTGCGTTACGGCTTCGCCGCGGATGCAATGTTTCGCGCCGAAACCATTGAAGACCGCGGCGCGGAAGGAACGGCCTTTGACTTTGTCTCGCCCGCCGGCCGCGCGCGGCTCGCTTTGCCGCTGGTCGGACGGCACAACATCTCGAACGCCTTGGGAGCGCTGGCCGCGGCAAGTATTTGGGGAGTGGGTGCGCCGGAGGCGGCCGAAGTATTTTCGCGGCTGCGTCCTGCGGCGATGCGCGGAGAATTTCTGCGGTTTGCCGAGGGCTTTGCCGTGATCGACGACTGCTACAACTCGAACCCCGTGGCCCTGGAGGCCATGGCCGGCCTGCTGGCCACGACGCCCGGCTATCGGCGCCACATCCTGATCGCCGGTGAAATGCTTGAGCTCGGGACCAGGTCACGCGAACTCCATCGCCAGGCGGGGCGTCGCGCTGCCGCACAGCCGGGCATCGACTGGATTTTCGGTGTGCAGGGCGACGCGGCCTACCTGGTCGAAGGCGCTTGCGAGGCCGGGCATTCTATCGACCGGGCGAAGTTCTTTGTGACCTCCGATGCCGCCGCCGAGGCTGTGTTGGACTTTGTTGCGCCCGGGGATCTTCTGTTGGTGAAGGGTTCCCGCGGGGTCAAGATGGAACGCATCGTCGAGGCATTGAAATCTCACAACGCACTTTCTGACGCCGCCGCAAGGGCGGGCGTGGCCGCGAAGGAGCGCGCCTGAGATGCTCTACTATCTCCTGTACGAGCTCCTGCAGCCCCACTTCAGCCCGCTGAACGTCTTTCGCTACATCACTGTCCGCACCGCGCTGGCCAGCCTGACCGCGCTGTTTCTTTCCCTGGTGCTTGGCCCGTGGGTGGTCCGCAAGCTCCGCGAGATGCAGATTGGCCAGTACATCCGCGAGGAAGGCCCGAAGAATCACCACGCCAAGGCCGGCACGCCCACCATGGGCGGCGTGCTCATTGTGATCTCCACGGTCGTGCCCACATTGCTCTGGGCTGACCTGGCCAATGTCTACGTCCTTCTGGCCATGCTTTCTACGGTGGGCTTCGCAGCCATTGGTTTTGCGGACGACTACAACAAAGTTGTCCGCAAGCGCAGCCTGGGCCTCAGTGGCCGCTCCAAATTCTCTTTGCAGATGCTGGTGGGCCTGGTCGTGGGTGTGTTTCTGCTCGTCCTGACGACCCTTAACGTTTATTCCACACAATTGATTGTGCCTTTCTTCAAGAAATTTCATCCAGACCTCGTCATCAACACGCTGGCCGACCATGCTTATCTTTGGCCGCTCGGTTATCTGCCGTTTCTGTTGTTCGTCGCGCTGGTGATGGTCGGATCGTCGAATGCCGTCAACCTAACCGACGGCCTGGACGGCCTGGCCATTGGCTGCACAGTGATTGCCGCGGGCGCGCTGACCATGGTCACCTACCTCACCGCGCACGCGCGCTTTGCCAGTTACCTCGATATCCAGTTCATCCCAGGCGTGGGCGAACTGACCATTTTCTGCGGCGCGCTGGTGGGCGCAGCGCTGGGCTTCCTCTGGTACAACGCTCACCCGGCTGAGGTCTTCATGGGCGACGTCGGCTCGCTCGCGCTGGGCGGCGCCATCGGCGTGGTGGCCGTCATCATCAAGCAGGAGATCCTGCTCTTCTTCGTCGGCGGAATCTTTGTGATCGAGGCGCTCTCCGTCATCCTGCAGGTGGCGTCGTTCCGGTTGACCGGCAAGCGCATCTTCCGCATGGCGCCGCTGCATCACCATTTCGAGCTTTCGGGCTGGAGCGAATCGAAAATCATCGTGCGCTTCTGGATTGTTGCGCTGGTGTTTGCGCTCTTTGCCTTGACGACGCTGAAGCTGAGGTAGGGAATGAAAACGGGAATTGAGCTGGCAGGGAAACGCGTTCTGGTGGTCGGATTGGCGCGCACGGGCATTGCCACTGCGCTGTTCTGCGCGGCGCGGGGCGCGCGCGTGACGGCTACCGACGAGCGCGCCGAGTCTGAGCTTCGCGAAGCTGCTGAAAAGCTCAGCGCTGCCGGCTGTGCTCTGGAACTCGGCGCTCATCGTGAGAAGACCTTTCATGCACAAGACCTGATCGTCCCCAGCCCCGGCGTGCCTTACGCGCTGCCTGCGCTGGACGCAGCGCGAGCCAGGGGCATCCCCGTCTGGAGCGAAATTGAGCTGGCCGGGCGATTCCTCGCCGGCCGTCTGATGGCCATCACCGGCTCAAACGGGAAGACCACGACGACCTCTCTTCTCGGCCACATCTTGGACAAAGCCGGCGTGCCGACGCTCGTGGCCGGCAACATCGGTGTTCCGCTGATTTCGCGCGTTGAGACCACCAGCGATTCCACCGTGACCGTGGCCGAAGTCAGCAGCTTTCAGCTTGAAAACATCGCTGCCTTTCGACCCGATGTCGGCGTCCTGCTCAATCTCACACCCGACCATCTGGATCGCCACGGCTCGCTGGACGCCTACGGCCGCGCCAAGGCCCGCCTGTTCGAGAATCAGACAGAAAATGACGACGCTGTTCTTAATGCCGACGACCCCGGCGTGACTCCCTACGCTCCCTCTCGACCGCAAGTTTTCTGGTTTAGCCGGACGAAGCGCGTGGCCTCCGGCGCGTTCCTCCGCGGCGACGATGTGGTCTTCCGTCGCGACGGCGCCGAGACGGTGCTGCTGCGCCGCAACCAGATCGGCCTGCGCGGCGAGCACAATGTTGAAAACGTCCTCGCGGCCGCGTCCGCTGCGCTGCTGGCCGGTGCTGCACCAGCGGCGATTGCCTCCGGTGTCGAGACATTCGCTGGCGTCGAGCATCGCCTCGAGTTTGTCGCTGAAATTGCCGGCGTCGCCTTCTTCAACGACTCCAAGGCCACCAACGTGGACGCCACGCTGAAAGCACTCGACGCCTTCCCGGGCCGCCTGCTGGTCATTCTGGGCGGGAAGGATAAGGGTGGCGACTTCACTCTGCTGCGCGAGCCATTACGCCGGCGCGCGTGCCTGCTTCTGCTGATCGGCGCAGCAGCAGAAAAAATCGCCGCGCAGGTTGGCGCCGACCTACCCGTGGAACGTGCCGGTACGCTCGACCGCGCCGTGCGCCTGGCCTTTGAGCGTGCCCGCCCCGGCGACACCGTCCTGCTCGCCCCTGCCTGCGCCAGCTTCGACCAGTTTGAAAACTACGAACACCGCGGCCGCGTCTTCAAGCAGCTTGTCCGCCAGCTCGAACAGCAGGCATCTTCTGCCGCGCCTGCGGGGGGTCGCTAGCCATGCCACGCGCACTCCAGACCGACCGCTGGCTGTTCCTCTCCACCCTGGCCCTGTGCATGATTGGTGTGGTTATGGTCTTCAGCGCCTCGGCCGTCACCGCACGCGAGACCTACGGCAGCGCCTACACCTTCATCCTCCGCCAGATCCTCTGGCTCGGGCTGGGCCTGGCCGGAATGTTCTGGCTCATGAACGTGGACTACCGCCGCCTTCGCCAGCCCAGCGTCATCTTCACCGGTCTGGCCGTGGTCCTCGTGTTGCTCGTGGGAGTCTTCTTTCTGGACAAGTCCCACTCCACCCACCGCTGGATCCGCATTGGGCCGGCTAGTTTGCAGCCCTCGGAGCTGGCCAAGCTAGCGGTCATCTTCTACCTCGCCTGGTTTCTGGAGATGCGCCGGCGCGTCTCGGGAAAAAACCGCATCGCTGCGGCGCAGGCCCATGTGAACGACCTGCAACGCACGCTTCTGCCTGCACTCGGACCGGTGTTGCTTTTCGTCGGGCTGGTTGTTCTCGAGCCCGATCTAGGCACGGCGGCTCAGATCTTCCTCATCGCGCTAGGCGTGCTTTTCGTGGCCGGGCTGCACGGCAGCTATCTTTTTTACGCCGCGCTGGTTGCACTGCCGCTCTTTTACCTCTTGATCGTCCGCGTGCCGTACCGCAACGATCGCCTCCTGGCCTTTCTCAATCCGGGCGCCGACCCTCAGGGAAGCGGCTTCCAGCTTTTGCAGTCTCTGATTGCAGTCGGCTCGGGCGGCTTCACCGGCGTCGGTCTCATGGAGAGCAAACAGAAGCTTTTCTACCTGCCGGAAGCGCACACCGACTTTATTTATGCAGTCTTGTGTGAAGAACTGGGTTATCTGGGCGGTGTCGCTGTGCTGGTGCTCTTTGGCATTTACGCCTGGCGCGGGCTGCGCGCCGCCTGGGCTGCGCCGGATGACTTCGGCCGCCTGACCGCGCTGGGCATTACGCTCATGGTGGTCAGCCAGGCGCTGATCAACCTCGGCGTCGTTCTGGGCATGATGCCAACCAAGGGCATCCCGCTGCCCTTCGTGAGCTACGGCGGCTCGAGCTTGCTGGTGATGCTCCTGGCCACCGGCGTGCTTCTTAACATCAGCCAGCACGCCGAGCCGGAACGCGAGCGGCTGGCGCGGTGACGGCCGGGGTCGAGAGGGCCGAGGATTGAAACTCTTGCTCGCAGGCGGCGGAACCGGCGGACACATCTTTCCGGCGCTGGCCGTGGCCGAAGAATGGCTTCGCCGGGGTAAGGAGCGCAGCGTCTTGTTTGTCGGGACCAATCGCGGGTTGGAAGCGAAGCTGGTGCCTCAGACCGGTCTGCCGCTGGAGATCATCCGCTCGGCGGGCCTCAAGGGCATTGGTGGCCTGCGCTTGCTGCGGAATGCTGCCATGCTGGTGCCTTCACTTTGGGACGCTGCTTCCATCCTGCGGCGAGATCGCTTCGCCGCCGCCCTGGGCACCGGCGGCTACGTGACCGGCCCGGTGCTCTTCGCGGCCACGCTCGCATCGCTTCCCGCAGTCGTCTTCGAGTCCAACGCCGAGCCGGGCTTCACCAATCGCGTGCTCGCCGAGATGGTCTCCCGCGTCGCCTCGGCCTTTCCCGAGCCGGCCGAGCGCTGGGGCCGCAAGGCGGTGGTTACCGGCTGCCCGGTGCGCGCCGAGTTCTTCCAGGCGTCCGCCCGCAGAGCGGAGCCGCCCTTCCACCTGCTCATCACCGGAGGCAGCCTGGGCGCGCTGCCCATCAATCGCGCCGTCGTGGATTCCATGGACCGTTTCGCTTCGCGCAAGTCGCAGCTTTGCATCGTCCATCAAACCGGCGAGCGCGACTATAATGCGGTGCGCACGGCGTATGCGCGTCGCGAGATTCAGGCGGAGGTTGTGCCCTTTCTCACCAACATGCCGGAGCGCTTTGCCCATGCCGACGTGATCCTCTGCCGTTCGGGTGCAATCACCGTAGCCGAAGTCGCTGCCGCAGGCCGCGCCGCAATCTTCATCCCCTTCGGCCGTGCAACAGACAGCCACCAGCTTCGCAACGCGCAGTCGCTCGAGCGGCTGGGCGCCGCGCGGGTGCTCCAGGAGCAGGAGCTGACCGCGGATCGCCTCGCCTCCGAGATCTTCTCCTTGATTGACCAACCGGCGCGCATCGCTGAAATGGCTGCGCGGGCTCGCGCGCTGGCACGTCCGCGCGCCGCAGAGGACATTGTCAATCTCATTGAAGAGGCGGCCCGGCGATGATGGTTACGTTTCACAATTTTCAGTGCATCCACCTGGTTGGCATCGGCGGCATCGGCATGAGCGGCATCGCCGAAGTCCTGCTGACGCTTGGCTACGCTGTCTCCGGCTCCGACCTCCGCTCCACGCCCCTCACCGAGCGACTGCGCAACCTCGGCGCCACAATCCATGAAGGCCACGAAGCAGCTCACGTCCAGGGCGCCCACGTCGTCGTGGTCTCCTCGGCTATCCGCAAAGACAATCCGGAGATCGTCGAAGCCCACCGGATGAAGATCCCCGTCATTCCCCGCGCCGAAATGCTGGCTGAATTGATGCGCCTCAAGTACGGGATTGCCGTCGCCGGCGCGCATG
>CAZHLD010000057.1:14104-20926 GCA_964533185.1 uncultured Acidobacteriaceae bacterium
ATGCTGGCTGAATTGATGCGCCTCAAGTACGGGATTGCCGTCGCCGGCGCGCATGGCAAGACCACGACCACCTCGCTGGTCGCGTCCGTTCTTGCCGCCGCCGGACTGGACCCCACGTTTGTGGTTGGCGGGCGCGTCAACCACATCGGCACGACTGCGCGCTTGGGCCGCGGCGAGTACATGGTCGTCGAAGCCGACGAAAGTGACCGCACTTTTCTGCTCTTGGCGCCGGTGGTTGCCGTCGTCACCACAATCGACCGCGAGCATCTGGATCACTATCAATCTCTCGAAGAAATCAAGGAGGCCTTCCTCCAGTTCGTCAACCGCGTCCCATTTTACGGCGCCGTCATCCTTTGTCTGGACGAGCCCAACGTCCAGGCCATCCTGCCGCAGGTCAAGCGGCCGGTGATCACCTACGGCACGTCGAGCCAGGCCGACCTGGTCATCAGCGAAGTCGAGCTGTGGGGCATCGAGAGCGAATTCCGCCTCACCTATCGCGGAGAAGACCTCGGCCGCTTCCACCTGCCCTGTCCGCCCGGCATCCACAACGTTCGCAACGCCGCTGCTGCGGCAGCGGTCGCTCTCTATCTGAATGTTCCGGCTGAGCTGATCCGCGAAGGCTTCCGGAAGTTCACCGGTGTGGGCCGGCGCTTTGACGTCAAGGGCGTCATCAACGGCGTCACGCTCATCGACGACTACGGCCACCACCCCACCGAGATCCGCGCCACGCTCGAAGCCGCCCGGGGCTGTAAGTACGAGCGCCTGCTGGTGCTCTTCCAGCCGCATCGCTACTCGCGCACCAAGTATCTCTGGGACGAGTTCTGCCGCGCCTTCAATCAGGCCGACCTCGTCGTCCTCACCGATATTTACGCGGCTTCGGAAACGCCTGTCACCGGCATCACTGCCGCGGCCCTGGCGGATTCCATCCAGGCCGCCGGCCACAAGAACGTAGCCTACTACAGCTCGATGCAGGAAGGGATTGAGCGCCTCTTGCGCGAGGCTCGCCCGGGCGACGCCATCCTGACCATCGGCGCCGGCAACGTCAGCCGCGCGCTCGGCGAGCTGGCCATTCTGATCGGAGCCAAGGTTCTGCTTCACGATGCGCCTGAATAACCCAAATCTGCTTGCCGCTCTGCCCGGTCTCGAAGTCGAGCACCGGACGGGTGTGGCTCTGGCCGATGAGACTTCGCTCGGCATCGGCGGCACCACGGACTTGCTCCTGGTCCGCCGCCACAAGCACCTGCCGGAGCTGGTTCGCCTCCTCCAGCAGGAAGGCATCCCCCACCGCTTCCTCGGCGGTGGCTCCAACCTGCTCGTCCGCGACGGCGAGCTCCGCTGGGTGATGCTTCAGCTGGTGCGTCCCCAGCCGGAGGTCGTCATCGAAGGCAACTTCGCCCGCGTAGACGCTGCCGCGGACCTCGGCCGCACCGTGACCTTCTGCGCCAAGAACAACCTGGGCGGCATGGAAGGCTTGATCGGCGTTCCCGGAACGGTGGGCGGCGCGCTGCGCATGAACGCCGGCGCCTATGGCATGCAGATTGGCTCCTACGTCCGAGAGGTGGAGCTTTACCGCGCGGCCACCGGTCAACTGGAGACCCTGCGGGGTCCCGAGATCAACTTCGAATATCGCCACACTTCTTTTGCGCCTGATGATATTATGCTCGCGGTGCAACTGGAGCTTCCCTCCAAACCGTTCCGCGAAATCATCGAAGGCATTCGCGTCTGCAACGAAAAGCGCCGTTCCTCTCAGCCCCTGAATCAGAAAAGTGCCGGCTGCATTTTCAAGAATCCGCCCGGCGCTTCTGCCGGCCGCATGATTGACGAGCTGGGCCTGAAGGGTCACGCCGTTGGCGAGGCCCGCGTCAGCGACAAGCACGCGAATTTTTTTGTCAATATGGGTAGTGCCAGTTGTGCGGACATGCTCGCGCTGATCGCCGACGTCCGCGAGCGCGTCCGCCGCGTCTATGGCATGGAGATGCACGAAGAAGTCATCGTCTGGAAGGACTGATGCCTGGCCAACCGGAAGCTCTCGAGCCCGAGCTGATCGCCGAAGAAGAACAGCGGTATCTGCGCCGCCAGAAACCGGTCGAGATCCGCCGCCGCAAGTTCGGCCGCCGCACCTGGCAGTTCTATCGGCGCGTGACCGTGCTGGGTGTCTCCGTTGTGGTGGGTATTGTCGTACTCTATTTCGTCGGCGACTTTTTCCTGGACTCGCCGCGCATGGCCCTGGCCAGCTTTGAGCAGGTCGAAGTTACCGGCAACCACATCGTGCCTCGCGGCGCCGTGCTGGAGCGGTTCACAGCCGACCGCAACCGCAGCGTTCTGCGTGTCCCGCTCGGCGAGCGCCGCCGCGCACTCGAAGAGATTCCCTGGGTCGAGCAGGCCAGCGTCGAGCGCATTCTGCCCAACCGCATCCGCGTTCAGCTCACTGAGCGCACACCGGTGGCCTTTCTTCGCCTAGGCAGCGAGCTGGCTCTGCTGGATGCGCACGGCGTCATTCTCGACCGGCCTCTCGAAGGCGACTTCCGCTTTCCCGTCGTTTCCGGAATCACTGAGACGATGCTGCGCTCCGAGATCGAACAACGCATGAAGCTTTACGTCGAGTTTCTCAAGGAGATCGAACTGATTCGGCCCGGCGCCGCCGATACCGTCAGCGAAGTGGACCTGTCCGATGCGCGCGACCTCTGCGCCACGCTCGAACCCATGCCGGCTCTGGGCTTGCTGCAGTCCGAGGGAGAAAACCCCGTCCTGGTGCATTTCGGCGACACCGATTTCACCAATAAGTTTCGCACCTTCGTGGAGAACATCAGCCAGTGGCGCGCCTCGGCGGGCCGGGTCGAGTCGGTGGACCTGCGTTTTGCGCGTCAGGTGGTGGTTAACCCGGAAAACGGCGCGACAGCCAGCCGCGCGCTGAAACGTTCAGAAGGCGCAGTCCGATCGCGCTAAACGTCTCGTAGGGGCAGGCCACTGGGCCTGCCCTCGAAACCGGCCTCGGGGGATGGGCCGGCAACAGCAACCCAGCAATCTCATGTGAGTCGGAGCGGCGGAGTGACCAAGCAGGACCGTTTCATTGTCGGGCTCGACGTCGGCAGCACGAAGACGTGCGCCATGATCGGCGAGCTGGAAGACGATTTGGTGAAGTTTCTGGCCCTGGGCGCGGCCGAATCCAAGGGCATGCGCAAGGGCCTGATCGTCAATCTCGACGCAGCCGTTAACTCCATCCGCCGCGCCATTGAGGAAGCCGAGGGCGTGGCCGGCGTGCCCGTCGAATCGGCACTGGTGGGCCTGGCCGGCAGCCACATCCGCGGCGTCAACAGCCGCGGCGGCATCTCGCTCGGCCAGCGCGGCCGCGAAATTCAACGCGACGACGTCCGCCGCGCCGTCGAGGCGGCGCGCAACATCTCTCTGCCTGAGGATCGCGAGATCATCCACGTCCTGCCGCAGGAGTTTCTGCTCGATGCGCAGGACAGCATTCGCGACCCCATCGGCATGGTCGGCCAGCGCCTCGAGGCCAACGTGCAAATCGTCACCGCATCAGTCGCTGCCTCGCAAAACTTGGTTACTGCGGTCAATCGTGCCGGCGTCGTCGTTGCCGATACGGTGCTCGAGCCTCTGGCCGCTGCCGAGGCTTGTCTCACGCAGGACGAGCGCGAGCTGGGCTCCTGTCTGCTCGACATCGGCGGCGGAACTACCGAATTGGTCGTCTATGGTGGAGGCACGGTGCGCCACGCCGCCGCGATCCCGGTCGGCGGCGATCATTTCACCAACGATCTGGCCGTGGGCCTGCGCACACCCATCCCCGAAGCCGAGAAGATCAAGCGGGAACATGCCGTCGCCTGGCGCGAGCTCCTGCACGAAGACCACGCCATCGAAATCGCCAGCGTGGGCGACCGCCCGCCGCGCACCATCTTTACCCGCATGATTTGCGAAATCGTTGAGCCGCGCGCCCAGGAGCTGCTTGCCCTGGTTCACGACGAGCTGCAGCGCGCCGGCCTGGATGGGGCTATGCCGGCGGGCGTGGTACTGGCCGGCGGCGGCGCGCGACTGGCGGGCATGGTCGAGCTGGCCGAGAGCATGTTCGCCTTGCCGGTGCGCATTGCTGCTCCGCGCGGGCCCATCGGCATGCCGGAAGAGCTTTCCCAGCCTGAGTACGCAACGTCAGTGGGGCTGCTGGTGTACGGGGCGCGGGCCCGCCGTCAGGCGGCGCTACGGCCCGGTACGTTTGTAGCCAGGCTGAAGAGCATGTTTGCCGGCGCTTAACGCGGCAGCGGGGCGTGCCGGCGGCGCCTCATGGGAACGAGATGGCTAAGTCCACAAAATCGGGGAGAAGGACCATGACGTCCAAGGATGGGGGAATCCGCATTTCTTTCAGCGAAGAGCTGCAGCAGGGCGCCAGGATCAAAGTCATCGGCGTCGGCGGAGGCGGCTCGAACGCCGTCAACCGCATGATCCGCGCCAGGGTCGAAGGCGTCGAATTCATCGCCGCCAATACCGACCTCCAGGCGCTCAAGCTCTCTCACGCGCCGGTCAAGCTTCAGCTCGGCGCCAAACTCACTAAGGGACTCGGCGCCGGCGCCAATCCTGAGATCGGCCGCAAGGCGGCGCTCGAAGACACGGAAAAAATCATCGAGGCGCTGGAAGGCGCGGACATGGTCTTTATCACCACGGGCCTCGGCGGCGGCACCGGCTCTGGCGCTGCGCCCGTCGTGGCTTCGCTGGCCTCCGAGCTGGGCGCGCTCACCGTGGCCGTGGTCACCAAGCCGTTTGCCTTTGAAGGTAAGCGCCGCATGTTGCAGGCCGAGCAGGCGCTTTCGGAGCTGGTGGGCTCGGTGGACACCGTCATCGTCATCCCCAACGAGCGCCTGATGGATACCGTCGAGCGCGGCACCAGCTTTTTCGAGGCCTTCCGCATCGCCGACGATATCCTGCGCCAGGCCGTGCAGGGCATCAGCGACATCATTACCGTGCCCGGCATCATCAACCGCGACTTCGCCGACGTGAAGACGATCATGCAGGGTCAGGGTTATGCCGTGATGGGTACCGCGGTGGGTTCCGGCGCGAATCGCGCCGTGGATGCCGCCAATCGCGCCATCTCCAGCCCCTTGCTTGAAGACAACTCCATTCAGGGCGCGCAGGGCATCCTGATCAATGTCAGCGGCTCTTCCAGCCTGACGCTCCACGAAGTCCACGAGGCCTCTTCGGTTATCCAGAAAGCCGCGCACGAAAACGCCAACATCATCTTCGGCGCCGTCCAGGACGACGCGATGAAGGAGCAGGTGAAAATCACCGTCATCGCCGCCGGCTTCCGCGAGACCGGGCGCCGTCAGCCGCACCAGAAGCCGTCCTACATGCCCAAGACGTGGAAAGCTGCGCGCGAGCAGCGCGGCGTCGCCGAGCCGCCGCGGCCCGTCACCGACGTCATCCAGGAAGTGCCGGTGGACGACCTCGACGTGCCCACGTTTTTGCGGCGGCAGGCCCAGAAAGCGTAGTGGTCTTGAAGTCGTCGTGAACTTGGCTGGAAGCCCAATCAACAGAGGGATTCTTCGCTCGCCACGCTCGCTCAGAATGACACCGTGCAAGTTTTTCAACAGTCTGTTGGCTTATTCAACTAATTTATGGCTCAGGACCCTAGAAGTGGAAGAGGTAGGAGAACTTGGCGAAGAATTCGTTGCCCAGATCGACTGGCTGGAGCGGTGCGCCGCGCTGGTAGTTGTAACCCACAATGAAGGCCGAGCGCGCGGTGAAGTCGTAGGCCACAATCGAATTCACATTGAAGTTTCGTTCGTGCCGGTTGCTGGATGCCTGCGCAAGGATGCGGGTGCGGAATTTGCGCGTGAACTGGTGGTTCAGCCGGGTAATAAACAAGCGGCGGTCCTGGAACGGCGTGCCGTCCAGCAAAAACTCGCGGACAAAGATTCCGTTGAACTGCAGCCGCGTGCGGTCCAGGATCCGCGCCGTGAGCCCCAGATCGTGTTGTTGTTCGCGCCCGTAGAAATTCTCAGCAAATTGCACCACCTTTCGCTTCGTAAATGTATAGCTCAGGTATACGGCCCGATTCTCGTTCGTCTGCAACGAAAACCGGATCCGCGGAGTGATGTAGATCCGCGTAGGGGCCAGCGGCTGGAAGCCCGGTGTGAACTCGTTGAACCGCACCCGGTCGTAGGAATAGCGCACCCGCGCAAACCAGAAGTTTCGGAAACGCACAGCCACGTCCGCATCGCTCCCGGCATCGTCCAGCAGGCCGTTGGTGAGCACGCTGATGTCTTGGTTCAGCTCGAGAAACGCTTGGTGGATCCAGAGGCGGTCCACGATCGGCGTCCAGCGGAGGAACCCCTGCGCGCCGTGCCGGTTGGTCTCCGGCTCAAACCCAATCGCGCTCACGTCGAAACCCGGCCCGAGGTACTTGTACCTCCAATTCGTCTCCCAGTTGGAAGACGAATAGTTGAAGTTCGACCGGAACCCCACGCGGCGTATGCCCTCGGCCCCGCCGTTCGGGCTTTGGCTGTAGGCCGTCTGCGTTCTCCATTTCAGGTGCGGGCCGCTGGTGATGTCCAAGTCCACCGCGTGGACGCGCTGCGCCGCGCCAATGTCCCCCCGCTCCTGATCGCGGTTCACGGTGATGAAGCCGAGCGCCGAGCTTTTCAAGATGTCGCGCTGCACGCGCAGCACGAGAGAATTTGCCGCCGGCGCAAATTCCGTCACGCGCTGCCCGGTATTCGGGTCAATCGTGCTGAAGTGCGTTGCCTGGGTCCGCGCCTCGAGCAGGCCCAGCGACCACGGCCCGATCTTTCCTGTGAGTTTCGCGCCCAGCAGGATGCGCTG
>CAZHLD010000058.1:0-18044 GCA_964533185.1 uncultured Acidobacteriaceae bacterium
AACTCCGTCGCGCCCGCCGCGTGGGCCGGCCGAAAACGGGGAACGCGAAGCAGCTGATTGCCATTTGACCTGCCCCCCGAAAACTAGTCCAACCAAAATGTAGCTCCTTGGGTTAAAAAACACCAAGGAGAAGCACCGATGAAAAAGAGTCGGTTCAGTGAGGAGCAGATCGTGGGGGTGGTGAAGGAGGCGGAGGCGGGGGTGCCCATCGGGGAGATTTGCCGCCGTCTGGGCGTGAGCGGGGTCACCTTCTACCGCTGGAAGGCGAAGTACGGCGGGCTGGAGGTCAACGAAGCGCGCCCGCCCCAAACTCAAGACGCGAGAAAAACTCCAGTGCTACTTTTATAACCGGCCAGAGCACTAGTCCCTTCTACAGGTTATTGTGTGCCTACCGGGTCTATGAGGGCGCTACGTGGCTGAAAAGAAGAATCAGAAAACTCTGCGAACATCTTGGAGTTACAGAGCGAATGCCCAAGGAACCCGCAGTGGATATAGCACGATTGCAAAATCTTGGCTTCACGGTTGAATTTTGCGCGGGGATTCGTACCGCTAAAGACGTGTTCGACCGGCTACGCGACCTGAGAGACGCCGTGGCACACTTCTTAATTGACGGTGAACGGGGCGATGTACCTCCCAATTGGTTTATCCAAGGTGAAGTCTGAGGTACGACAGCTTTCAAGAGGAATCATCAGCCGCACGCTGCGCATTCTCATTTCCAGCTCGCAGGTCGTTGGGCATGAGCTCCTGCGTCGTGCCACGGAGTGCTACATCACCCGTTGAGTAGGTGGAGGCTGGTCCAGTGACGGAGTGCCACTATGGCTTTGCTCCGGATGGATTTGCAACTGGCTGATCAGGCGGTGCAGGTAGTTTCGTGCGATTCCCAGGCTTTCGGCCGCCTCCGTCTTACACCAACCGGTTTCCTCCAAGATTCGGCGAATAAGTCGACGTTTGAAATCGCGCACTTCTTCCTCGTATGATTGCAAGGGTGCATGCGGTGCTTCAAATCCGTTGCGCAGGGAGAGGGGAAGGTGCCACACTTCGATGGCTGCCCCTTCGGCCATGACCACCGCGCGCTGCACTACGTTTTCAAGTTCCCGGACGTTTCCGGGCCACTGATGTTCCTCTAATGCCTGCATCACCAGCCGGGAAAAACGTCTCGCTTTTTTCCCAAACTGCTGGGCAAACGTCTGCAGGAAATGCTGGGCCAGAAAGGGTATGTCGTCTCGCCGTTCTCGCAGAGAAGGCAGATGAAGATGCACGACGTTCAACCGGTAGTATAGATCCTCTCGGAATTCGCCTCTCTTCACCATCTCGGGCAGGTTCCGGTGTGTGGCGCAAATCACGCGGATGTTGATTGAAAGACTTGTGTTGCTTCCCAAACGCTCGATGCACCTCTCTTGCAGTACCCTCAGCAGCTTGGATTGCAAGGCAAGACTCAGGTCTCCGATTTCGTCCAGAAACAGGGTCCCCTGGTTGGCGGCTTCGAAACGCCCGCGCCGGGCCATCAGCGCACCCGTGAACGCGCCCCGTTCGTGCCCGAACAGTTCGTCCTCGATCAGCGTTTCCGCTAGGCTCGCACAGGAAAAGCCCACAAACGGCCCCTCGGCGCGCGTGCTTTCTCCGTGGATTGCCCGCGCCAGTAGCTCCTTGCCGGTCCCTGTCTCGCCGGTAACCAGCGCAGATACATCACACGGCGCAATCTTCTGAGCCAGGGCGAACACCTGTTGCATGCAGAGGGAAGATCCCAACAATCGGTGCATTCGTCCCCCGGAATGATCCCGCGAGCGCAATTGGATCAGCTCTGTTTCGATTTTCCGGAATTTGTGCGCACGCCGCAGAATCAGTCGCAGTTCCACCATGTCCGGCGGGTCTGTGATCGTATCGTATGCGCCGTTTTCGATTACTTTGAGCATGAGGTCATGTTCGCCGCCTCGGAGCAGCGCGACGATGGGGGGAGGCGGGCAGGAAGACTTTGTCATGAATTCAGACAGGTTGAGCCGCAGCTCCAGGTCAGCCTTCACGCCGGAGGCCCTCAGGTCCAACAGAAGAACGTCGTACCAGTTCTCTTGCCTCGGGATTCCGCTACGATCAACCTGATCGCTGGTGCGCATTTCGAAACCTGGTCCCAAGGCGCGCTCAAGAACCTCGCCGAATCCGCTATCCTGGCTGTGGAACCACACGTGGGTTTTTGCCTCGCTCATGGTTGCACCGCTTTCTGGTGTAATGTCCTATTCTGCCGGCCTTTAGGGCTGCTGAGAGGGCCAGCCACCGGGTGCAAAGGTAGCCGCTAAGCCCTGTTCTCTCAATGGGAAGGAGGTTCCAAGCGACTAGCAAAATGGTACTGGAACGCGGGTAATGCCAGCGATAGTACTTAAGTTAGCCGGAATTCCCGATTTCAACTGTATCTCTGCGCGAAACCATATGGCGGCCACCCTCTGGTGTCAAGCTCAGATCACCGTGGCCACAGTTAGGTGGCAAGTGCGGCTCGTTGGGCAGTTCCGCTGACTGGCTTGGTCTGGTTCTCGCCTTCCAGCCAGCTTCGCCGCTGCCGTATCCTGGACGCGGCGAAGGCAGTTCGACCAAATCCGTAGTCCCTTTCCAGCTATGGCCGGAAATGAGGAGCTATGGAGAAGGTCAAGCCTCTTTTCCTTGAGCCGCACTACACCGTCGCAGAACTGGCGGCGATGTGGAAACTCTCAAGGGACACCATACGCCGCAATACCGGCAAAGAGCCCTGCGGGGTGTCTGCTCGTCCTAAAGCCGGAGTGGTGAGTTTTCTATCTCTATTTGCGGTCAACGATAAGAAATGCCAACAATGAAAAGAGCAGGAAGTAGGCTGTCGTCCGTGCCGTTTGGTCAAATGTTGGGGTGAACGCCACAGCCAGGCTGGTGAGAAAAGCCAGATAGATCAGGCTGCGAGACCAGTCTACTTCGGCAAATCTCGAGCTACGATTCTGAACAATAATGGCGACAATAGCTACCGGCAGAGCTAGCCACGTAGCTAGGTATGCGTGGTCGCTAAGCCAGCCCACACTCATTCAGCTCCAATTGTTTGCCGGCGTCCAGTTTGGTATCGCAAGCGAATTGTGCTCTCGCCGGGCGACGGCAGATGGAGGCGGGGGGAGTCGAACCCCCGTCCGAAAAGCGCTACGGCTCGAAGACTACATGCTTAGCCCGTTCCGTTTTTTTCGCCGGCCGCGCTCAGAGCGGGCAAGAAACGCGGTCGACTAGTCCGATGGTTCTCGCCGGCGCGATCCGGACCGAAACGCACCGGCCAGCCCGCTAAATGACGCCCCGCATCGAGCCCGCGGACGAAACTCGAGGAGACGTAGCTACTTAATTAATTAAGCAGCTAGAGCCAACTGTGGGTTGGCAGTTCTAGTTTTCCACCCGATTGCGGGCAGGTGGCGCCCGGCATGCCTTCGGGTCGCGACAGCTTCCGTCGAAACCGTGTCGCCCCCAATGACAATCTATTATAGCACTCGACAGCGGGGCTGACGCGAGTTGTAAGCCGCCAGTCCTCAGTTTTCAGTGCAAGAGGCGGTCGAGAGGTCAGGAAGTCAAGAACTGGGGAGATTGTTACTTCAGGACCTCGCTATCTTTAGTTCATGCATGGGGGAAACCGTGAGGAAACGGCGGGGAGCATGAAGGTTGACACAGCCTGGAGGGTCTCTCAAAATTGCAGAGAGGAACGGGCGAACTAATGGAAAAGCGCGGCACTCCAGACTCGGGCGTCGAGCAGGCCGTCTCCCGCGCGCTGCGGGACAACCTGGCCAAGCTCCAGACCACCGCCGACGAACTTCATCAGGCCGTCGCCGACCTGGTAGCTGCCTGCGCCAGCAGCCGGCCGACGAACTCGTTGCCTCCCATGCTGCGCGCTCAGACGGCGGCGGCATCTCTGGCTGCCTCCCTTGAGGTGCTTTCGCGCTTCGTTACCACGGCCATGCAGGCCGCGCCGCAGGCTCCTGCGGAGCAGGAAACGGTTTTCGCCGTTGGCCCCATCGCACCTGAGCCGCTGCGAACCCCAGCACCGCCTGCACCTTCGCTTCCGACGCCCATGGCCGTGTCACCTGCTCCTGTTGAAATCGGCCCGGCTGCTGATATGATCGGCGAGGGCGCACCGGTGGCATCGCCTGAGCCTGTTCTGGGGGAGCCGGAGCTTACCAACGTCAGCTTCACGGACTTTGAGACGGCTGCTGTAGCAACCGAGCCGCCTGCCCCACAGCCCACGTCCTTTGAGCTGGCCGGGCTTTCTCCGGCCGACCTGGAGATGCATCGCCGGGCCAACCGGGTGGCCAAAGTGGCCATGCAGGACATCAAAATGTTGAGGCCCGAGAAGGTGCGTCAGGGCCGCGCGAAGAAAGACCTCTGCCAAAGACTGAGCAATGAAATCGAGAAAGCTCGAAGAGAATACGACCGGCGCTTCGAACCCATCCTGGGCCATCCGGTGGATTACTTCTATCACTGGATGGTGGAAATCCTGGCCGACGGTGACCACGAGGCGCTCGGTGAATACCCGTATCCCTCCCCGCTCCTCCAGCGCTAGCTGGCTCACCATGGGTAAGCAGGCCGCCCGCTTCGTTGCTTACCCTGCGCTGCCTTTGTTGTTGCTGGCGCTCGTCTTCGTCTTCGAGCCTTCCACAAACGCGCTGCCCGACGACGCGCCTCAAAAAGGCAAGGCGCAAGCTCCTGCCCGCCCGCAGAAGAATTCACCAACCGTTGCCGTCGCGCCTCCGCCCGCCGTTGTCGCTACCGAACTCGAACCGCTCGCCCGCGACTTGAAGAACAATGAGACCGCCGCGGCCTATGCTCGTCTCGCCGAATTTGCCCGTGCCCGTGCTGCCGATGAGCAGGGCTATCGCGCTGCCCTGGCTCTCGGTTACTACGACTTCAACAAAGGGCGGCAGGCCGCCGCGGCTGGCTGGCTCGAAAAGGCGGAAAAAGATACTGTGCTCCGTGAGTACGTCCTCTTCTGGCGCGCGCAGGCGAACCGCGCCCAGGGCCGAAATGCTGAGGCACTCGCTCAACTGGAGTCAGTTCATCGCGAGTTCCCCGAAAGCGTGATTACCGAACAGGCCGTCGAAGCGCTGGCGCAGACCGCCCTCACGCTTGGCCAGCCGGAGCGTGCAGCTAAAGCTCTCGAGGCCTATTCGAAAAGCGCAGGAAAACCCTCGCTTTCGCTTCTGCGCGCGCAAGCAAGAGAAAAGTCCAAGCGGCTCCTGGCCGCTGCCGAAGACTACCTTGCCGTCTACTTGAAATTCCCGCTGAGCGACGAAGCCAGGGCCGCCGGACCCAAGATTCCCAGGCTCACTCGCGTGCTGGGCGAAGCGTTCCCGGGCGTGCCGGTCAGCCAGCAGATGAGCCGCGCCGCCGCCTTTTTCGACGCGCGCAAGTGGCGCGAGGCGCGCTCCGAATATGAGCGCATTCTGTCGAAGGTTGGCGGGCGCGACCGTGAGCTCGTCCAACTACGCATTGCGCGCTGCCGCGTGCAACGCGGCGCCGGCCCGAAGGTTCTTGCCACGCTTAAGCTCACTGATCCGGAACTCGAAGCCGAGCGCCTCTATGCGCTCTCGCAGGAGGAGCGTTCCCGCAAGCACGAAGACAAAATGCTGGCCGCGATCGAACTGGCCGCCGCGCGCCCCCCTCAAAGCCGCTGGGCCGACGAGGCGCTCCTTGCCGCCGGAAATTACTTCTGGGTACAGCTTGACCGCCCGCGCGCCGCTTCTTACTACGAGCGCCTCGTTGCGCGGTTTCCGGCGAGCAGAAATGTGATTTCGGCCCATTGGCGGCTGACCTGGGTTGCCTACCTCGACCAGCACGCCGAAGCCGGCTCACTTTTCGAAGAGCACCTGCGGCGTTTTCCCGGCTCGCCCTATACCGAGAATGCGCTTTACTGGCTCGGCCGAACGGCCGAGCGCGCCAGCAATCCATCGCTGGCCCGCAGCTATTATCTGAAATCGGTCGAGCGCTTCCCGCAAACCTATTTCGGGGCCCAGTCGGCCACGCGGCTCCGAGCTATCGGCTCGGAACCCACGGAGCCAGCAGAATCACTGGCACTGTTGTCTGCTCCTTCGCCGTTGCCTTCGCTGGACGCACCCATCCCGCCTGCTGCAGCCGATCGCTGGGCACGCGCGCTTGCCTTACGCAGCATCGCCTTCGACGCTTCGGCCGAGCTCGAGCTGCGCGCTGCCTATTCGGCCACCGGCTCACCGCGTTTGCTCTGGGAGGCGGCCCGCTCGGCTCTCGACGCCGGGCGCTATGGCCCGGCCATGCTGGCCGTGCGCCAGGTATTTCCGCAACTCGAAGCGCGCAAGATTGATGACGTGCCGGTGGAAGTCTGGCGTATCGTTTACCCGCTGCCGTATGAGTCGTTGCTGCGCGCTCACGCCGACCGGCACGAGGTGGACCCGATGCTTGTGGCCGGCCTAATCCGCCAGGAATCGATCTTCCAGGCCGATGCAGTCTCGCGGGCCGGCGCCATCGGCCTGATGCAGGTGTTGCCCAGGACCGGCAAAAAGCTCGCGCGCCGTGAAAAGATCAAGTACAACCGCAAGAAGCTGTACGAGCCGGAGTACAATCTCCGCCTCGGGACGCTTTATCTGGCCGATCTGGTGAGGACACTGGGCAGCTACGAATCTGCGCTCGCCGCCTATAATGCCGGCGAAGACCGCGTCGCCTTGTGGAAGGGCGAGCGCAACTACGAGGAAGCGGCACAATTCGTGGAGTCCATCCCTTTCACCGAGACGCGCGAGTACGTGCAGATCGTTTTGCGCAACGCCGACGTCTATCGCCGCATCTACGACGCACAACCTGCCAGAGCCTCCGGTCGCGACGGTGGCCGGAAATGAATCCGGCCGCACCGGAAAAAGCTCCCGCGCGCAAGCCCGCGCTCTCTGAGAAGGCCGGGCGTTTCACCGAGTCCGTCATCCGCGAAATGACGCGCCTGGCCCAGCGCTACGGCGCCGTCAACCTGGCTCAGGGCTTTCCAGATTTCCCCGCTCCCATCGAAATCAAGCAGGCCGCCCAGGAAGCCATCGCTCGCGACATCAACCAGTACGCCATCACCTGGGGTTCGAAGCCGCTGCGCGACGCCATCGCGGAAAAATTTGCCCGCACGCAGGGCGTCACCATCGACCCCGAGCGAGAGATCACCGTCTGCTGCGGCGCCACCGAAGCGATGATGTCGGCGATGATGGCGGTGATGAATCCCGGCGATGAGGTGGTGATCTTCGAGCCGTTCTACGAAAACTACGGCCCGGACGCCATCCTCTCCGGCGCCGCGCCGCGCTTTGTGAAGCTGCAACCACCAGCTTCCGGCGCGGGTGACGAGTGGACCTTTGACCGCGATGAGCTAACCGCCGTGTTTGGCCCCCGCACCAAGGCCATCATCCTCAACACGCCCAATAATCCCACCGGAAAAGTTTTCCGCCGCGACGAGCTCGAGTTTATCCGCGACCTGTGCGTCCGCTGGGGCGTCTTTGCCATCACCGACGAAATCTACGAGCACATCCTCTACGACGGCGCCCAGCACATCTCCATGGCCGCCATCGATGGCATGCGCGACCTCACCATCACCATCAACGGCATGTCCAAGACCTATAGCGTCACCGGCTGGCGCGTGGGCTGGGCCATTGCTGCGCCCGAAGTGACCGCGGCCATTCGCAAGGTGCACGATTTCCTGACGGTCGGCGCGGCGGCCCCGCTCCAGCAGGCCGGAGCCGTGGCTCTGCGCCTGCCCGAGAGTTACTACACGAAACTCGCCGCCGATTACCTCGTGCGCCGCGACCGCATCCTGGCCATTCTCGAGCCGGCCGGCTTCCGCTGCTTCAAGCCCCGCGGCGCGTACTACGTGATGACCGACATCTCGAGCTTCTTCCCGCGATGCGGGACCGACGACGTGTCCTTCGCCCGCTATCTCGTGGAAAAAATCGGCGTCGCTGTCGTCCCCGGCTCCAGCTTCTACAACGACCCGCGCGACGGCTCCCGGCAGGTCCGCTTTACCTTCTGCAAGACCGAGCAAACCCTCGCCGCCGCCGCAGAACATCTCGCCAAGCTCCGCGTCTAGGAAATGAAGCTGTGGGGTCTGCTGACCTCCACGTCCGCGGTGCTTCCCGACTGTGCTAGAATCCGCGCGCGAGGCAGGGGGAGACGTAATGGCAATGGAGATGGAGCTAATTCCGGCGGGAACGCGCGTGGAGGCAAATGGCAACGGCGCGAAGGTGGACGTTTCCGCCAGCCAGACCCGCACTTTTCTCTGCGAGCTGCAGATCACCGACCAGATTGAGCAGGAATCAATCGACGTCTCCATCTGGGGTTCCGCCGACGGCGAGAACTGGGGTAGGAAGCCCATCTTGATGCTCCCCCAGCAATTCTACCGCGGCGAGACGCGCATGGTGTTCGACCTAACGCTCCGCCCCGAAGTGAAGTTCATTCGGGCCGGCTGGGAAGTGAACCGCTGGGGTCGGGTGGCGCCGTTGCCAATGTTTGTGATTGGCCTTGGTTTACAGGAAGTGCCCGCAATGACACGCCCTGGTCCGGCTCCGAAAGCAGCCGCCAGTTAGCCCTTTATTTTCAATTATTTACTGTAGCGCCGGGGCAGGGGCCCCGGCATCGGGCTTGGCTAGTAATAAAAACCTCAATTGCAAAAGAAGAGGGGTAGGAAGCTGATGGTCGGTTGCCTTGTGGTGGTAGCCTCCTACCCCGCGAGTGGTCTACCTCTATAGACGGTACTCCCCCTCAAAAAGTTTCTTCATCATTGAAAGTTTTTACAATTCGCCCGAAGTTCCCTTCAGGGCTTGGGCGGGGCCGGGGGAGGAGCGTTTTGCGCTTTAGCCAGCGCCCGCTGGACGTTCTCCCGCGACTGCCGGGCCTGCGCGCTGTTGGGCCCGTTGGGATCCAGCCTCAGGAAGGTGTCCAAGTCCTCGAGCAAGGCCGGATGGTCCTTCTTCCGGATGTGCAGATTGGCCAGGACGAGATGGAGCTGGGGATAGTCCTTCTGCCGCGAGCGAGCCTCGAGAAGATTCTTCTCCGCCGCATCGAGCCGGTTCAGCCCCAATTGCGCCCGGCCGAGCTCGTAGTAGCCATACCAGGCGTTCAAGTCGGTCTCCAGGCCCCGGCGGGCCAGCGGCTCGGCTTCCTCGAAGTTGCCGGCGTTGGAGAGCAGGGAAGCCAACGCAAACTGCGGCTCGGCCCAGCGCCCCTGGCTCAGGTCGATGGACTTGCGAAACGCGGCCTCGGCCGGCACAGGCTGCTCCTGTCGAAGGTAGGCCATGCCCAACTGGTGATAGGCCTCGTAATAGTCGGGCAGCTCCGCGATGGCCTTTTCAAAAAACGCGATGCTGCCGGGAGCGTCCTTCTTTTCATTAAGTCGTTCCATTCCCCGTTGCAGGGCCGAGTGGGCCTTGCGCGGGATGGAGAGCTCGCGGGCGGAAACGGTCGCGCCGCCGGGCCTCGTGCCGGGCATTTCCAGCGGTCGCTTCAGGAACAGTACCACGCCGTTCCGCGAGCTATTCAGGATCTCGATCTGCTCGCGGATCGGCTCATACTCCTTTTCCTCGACAATCAGCAGGTAGACCCCATTCGGCAAGCCCACAAACTCAAATTCACCGTTTGACCTTGTGAAGGTCGTATTCACCGTCTCCCCGGTGAAGCGGCGCAGGTCCAGCTTGATCATTTCGAGCGGGCGCATGTCATCGGCGCTCCGCAAGTTGCCACGGATGTAAAAAGTCCTGGAGGGTGCTGAAGGAGTCGAGCGGGTGATCTGCGGCCACGCAGGATACCCGCAAAAGAGCGCCAGAGCGAGCAGGGCGAAACCGCTCAATCGTCTCATCACCACCTCCGGCGAAGGGGAGAACCAGAGTATAGCACCGCTTCTTGTGGAGCAAGCAGGAATCCCCACGGTGATTCACGCCGGCAGTAGTTCGAAGGAATCTCCCAGCTTGGGCAGGCTCACGTTGCGCCAGCCCAGTTGGGTTTCCACTCGGGTGCGGAACGCCTCCCGGGCGGCGGGCTCGCCGTGCACAAGGAACATCTGTCTGGGCGGAGCGGGCATCCCCGCAAGCCAGCGCAGCAGCTCGCCGCGGTCAGCGTGCGCCGAGAATTGGTTCAGCTCGATGACCTCGGCTTTCACGGGCACATCCTCCCCGTGAATGCGGAGCGTCTTTGCGCCTTCGAGCAGCGCGCGTCCCCGCGTCCCTTCGGCCTGGAAGCCTGCGAGCACGACGGCGTTGCGCGAGTCCGGCAGGCGGCGCGCTAGGTGGTGCAGCACGCGGCCTCCCGTAGCCATGCCGCTGGCTGAGACGATGATGCAGGGCGTCGTAACTCTGTTGATGGACTTGGACTCGTCGGGCGTGCGCAGGAAGTGCATCTGGCGGGTCTCGAGCGGGTCACCGTTTGGTTCCTGACGCGTGAACTCCAGGTCGTGCTCTTCATGGTGGCGGCGGTAGAGCTCCGTGGCGCTGATGGCCATGGGGCTGTCCACATAGACGTGGAGCTGCGGGATGCGCTGCCAGTCTTCAAGTTCACGCAGGACGTAAAGCAGCGCCTGCGTCCGCCCGACCGCGAACGCCGGAATGATGATCGCTCCACCCCGCCGGGCAACCCGCTGGATGATTTCGGCCAGCGCATCGTGGGGAGAGCCGGCCGGGTGGTCGCGGTCGCCGTAGGTCGTCTCGCAGAGCAGGTAGTCGGCGGGCGGGGGCACGGCCGGATCGTTCAGAATGGGCTGGTCGTAGCGGCCCACGTCGCCGGAGAAGAGCAAGGTCGCGGGTTTGCCATTTTCCGTGATTTTCAACTCGATTGACGTTGCGCCCAGAATGTGTCCCGCATCGTGAGCGCGGATGGAGAATTCCGGACTGACGACTTGCCATGCGTTGCGCGGAAACTCCGTCATACGGGCGAGCACCGGCGCAACTTCGGCCTCGGTATAAAGGGGCAGCGGCGGGCTATGCTTGCTGTAGCCTTTGCGGGCCGCGTTCTCGGCGTCCTCTTCCTGCAGCCGGGCAGAATCCGGCAGCAGAATCCCACAGAGCTCTCGCGTCGCGGAATTGGCGAAAATCGGCCCGCGGAAGCCGTCGCGCACGAGTCGCGGCAGGTAGCCGGTGTGGTCAATGTGGGCGTGCGTCAGCACCACCCAGTCGATGGTGGACGGGTCCACCGGCAGGCGCTCCCAGTTGAGCAGGCGAAGCTGTTTGTTGCCCTGAAAAAGCCCGCAATCGAGCAGCAGCCTCCGCCCGCCAGCCTCCACCAAATACTTCGACCCCGTGACGCACCCCGCCGCTCCCAGAAACGTGATCTTGGCCATAGGCTTGGTATTCTAGTCGAAGACTCTGGGGAGCGTCAGTCTGAGGTTTGGCAGACGTAGATCGAAGGGCAACTACCAAACCCGGCGATATGGTGGAGCCGATGGGATTCGAACCCACGACCTCCTCGATGCCATCGAGGCGCGCTCCCAACTGCGCCACGGCCCCACTGTTGGGATGAACGCCGGCCTTCCGGCCAGCAGGTTGAACTGTTTATAGCACCCCTGGTCCGTCCCGGTCAAACGTACCATTGCCAACCCCCGGCCAACCCCGGCACACTTTAGGCGTATCATAAGGAACAAGTGTGGCCGCCCCGGTGTCTAACTCTAGCGAGGCTCCGGGCATACCCAGCCCGGGGTCAGGGCAAGCGGCCAGATGACCTGCCGGATCGGCGTCCGGCGGGAGAAAGAGGCGGCGAGCGTGTCAGACGTGGCGCGCGTGCTTCCCTGGGACCGGCGTCAGTTTCCTGACGAAGCCGCATTTGTGTCTGAGCTGCAGGACGGCTCGGAAGAGGCCTTCGACTGGCTGATCACTCACTACCACGGCCCGGTCTATAGCCTGGTGTACGGCATGCTGGCCGATTCCGCTGATGCCGCCGACATCACCCAGGAAGTTTTCCTGAAGGCCTACAAAGGCATCGGGGGATTTCGCCGGGGTAGCCAGTTGAAGACCTGGCTCTACCGCATTGCCGTCCGCGAGGCGTTGAACCATCGTCGGTGGACTTGGCGCCATCGCCGACAGCAGACTTCGATTGATGCGCCGCCCGAGGAACAGTCGCCGGCCCTGAACCTGGAGGACCTGGGCGCAACACCGTTTGAGTTGATGGCCTCCAAGGAAATGCAGGCGGTGGTCCGGGGCGCACTCGCAGAAATCCCGGAGGCCTTCCGCTCCGCAGTGATTCTGCGGGACCTCGAAGGCCTCTCGTATGAAGAAGTGGCCGAGGTTCTGGATATTTCGGTAGGCACGGTGAAGTCACGAATCCTTCGCGGCCGCCGGGCGCTGCGCGAGCAGCTCGAGCCACTTTTCAATGGCCATGCCGAGCAACGAAGCCGTGGCATGACGTCTTCGTATAGCAGAATGCCGGCTCCCGCGCAGTTGCAATTTGCTCCGGTGCCGGTGGAAGCAGGTACGGAACGGCCTGCGGTGCGCACCCCGTGGAGGGGCCTGCCGTGGGGAGGTGCAAAATGACGTGCTGGAAAATTCAAAAAAAGCTTCCCGGCTACCTGGACGGTGCGATGTCCACTGCCGATCATCAGGTCGTCCGCGAGCATCTGGAGTTTTGTGACGATTGCCGCACGGAGCTGGAGCGCTACCGCAAACTGGCTCTGCTGACCGCGCGCGTCGAGCGCGCCCTTCCGCCTCCCGACCTCGCCGTGAAGATCCGTGTGACGGTTTCGCGCCAGCGGAACGCGCGCAGTTGGGCCGAGCGCATGTTGAGCCGTGCCGATCTGACGCTCCGGAATTTCCTTCAGCCGCTGGCTCTGCCGGCCACAGGCGGACTGGTCGTTGCCATGCTGATGTTCGTTTTCGGCTATCAGGTAATTGGCGGCGGCGTGCCGCTGGGTGCCGTCCCCAACGATTTGCCCACCAACCTGCTCCAGCCGGCGCGGCTGGAAACCCTGGGGCCGTTCCCCGTCCCCACGCTTGACGAAGACGAGGCTGGCGAGGCCCGCACTCTTGTGATTGAGGCCCTGGTCAACGCCCGCGGTGAAATGGTGGACTACGAGATTCTGGCCGGTCCGAACAATCTTGCTGTTCGCCGGCAACTCGATCAGGCTCTCATGTTCTCCAAGTTCAGACCACAAATGAGCTTTGGCCGTCCCACCGCGGGTGGCCGCGTGCTGCTGAACTTCAGCGTCGTCCTCGTCCGCGGTTGATTGCGTTCCTGCCTCCAATCCCCTTGTGCGGGCAAGCCGCATCAGCGCGGCCGTAGCTGGTCAGTTTCCGATAGGCCGACTATGCGGGAGTTGGCAGCCGGCCGGAAAGAACGAAGTATGGCGCTATGAAAGTGTCCGGCATTCCCGGCCATGTCGATATTCGCTACAATCAAAGCGGTTACCGCCGGTTCGCCCACGGGCGATTTCATCTTAGCCTGACTGCTGGTAGGAGTGTGCAACATGACTGAGAAAAGCGGGCTTGGTGTTCATGACGTGTTAGGTATCGCTGGGGCTGCACGCGCAGTTGAACGGGTTACCGATTCGGCCCTTAGCGGTGTCGAAGCAGTGCTTGGCAGGATCTGTCTTCCCGCCGCTGAAGAGCTCGGTTTGCTTCTACGAGACAAGGTCAGTGCATGGCGGAAGCAGAATATACTCTCAACGGTTGAGAAGGCGCAGCCCTTACTGCAAGCGGCAGCGTCAGAGAATCGTCATGGTCCTCCACGACTGATTATGGAGAGTCTGAATCATGCCTCTTGGACAGACCGCGAGGAGGTCCAACAGATGTGGGCCGGTCTGCTGGCCTCGTCCTGCACCGCCGACGGTGAAGATGACAACTGGATCTTCGTGAACTTACTGGGCCAACTTACCGCAATGCAGGTCTGTATCCTGAAGTACACGTGCGAGGCGGCAACAAAGATAGTCCTGCCAACTGGGCTAATCGCCGCCGTGGGGGTATATCGAAAAGCGGATGAACTCATCGCACTTACTGGGTGCGCAGACGTTCAGCGGATCGATCGAGAGCTGGACCATCTGCGCGTTCTCGGTCTGATAGAGGTCGGATTCCGTGCGCGGGGCGACGACAAGCAACCCGAGGCGGATCTCCAGCCCACCGCGCTCGCATTGCATCTTTACGTTCGTGCCCAAGGCTCACTGCAGAACCCAATCGAGTACTTCGGTCTGTCGGCGAATGACGCGCCGCCAGCCGTTTAACGATTCAGCGCTCTCAGAAAATCGCTCTCTAAAGAACGGTGCTGCTCACTTGGCCGTACAACGCCCTTCCCGGAATTTGACCCACTCCGCGCAGGGCAGTTTCCTTGACTCCCTCCGCATCGCCCTGTAAATTAAAGTATCGGAGAGGTTCGCTGCGGCAGTTTATGTCCTGCCTGCATCGATCACGTAAGCGGTACTGCGTAACGCAGCGTAATTTCTGACCGGTTTCGGCGGGGGTTTGAAAATCCCAGCGATCGCAAAAAAGAAAGCACGTGGCCGTTCGCTCGACGGCCAGGCTTTGCTCCGTGCGGTTCTGGCGGGCATGTGCCTCTGCGCCTTGCCGGCGATCACATTTGCCCAGGCGCCGCCGCAGCCCCCACAGTCGTCCACCCGCCGCCCAGACCCGCCCGGGTCTAGAGTTCTCCCGGCATCGCAAACGACCGTCAGCGTGGATACAAATCTGCAATTGTTTGCCACGCTCTGCGCGCTGCAGGCGGCTGGATTCGAGAAGGAAGTCAGCGATGCCGGCTTCCATCCTCTCCGGAGAAGCCTGCGGAGCCAGTTGTTCCGCCAGCAGGGCCCGGCCACCGAAGCCCTCCGCGCGTATGTTGCGGAGCACAGGCTGCCCGATCCCTCGGCGACGCTCTCCCGCTACGTCTCGTTCGCTCTGGTCGTCGGCCCTCCGCCCAAGTTCTCCTACATCTTTCGGAGGGATGAGCTGCCGCCCGACGTCTCACCGATAGAGAACTTCAACGAGGTCCTGGCCAATTTCTACGCCGAGGCAAAGATCGAGCGGCTCTGGGCGCAGGTCCAGCCGGACTACGACCGCGAGATCGAGCGCCTCAGCCCGACGGTCACGCAAATCGTAAACACATCCTCCGGTTATCTGCGCGAATTGCTGGACCCCACCAATCCTCGTCGCTTCACGGTTGTCGTTGAGCCGCTGATCGGCGCCCGCACCAGTTTCCGCAGCTATGGCACGAACTATTACGTGGTGGTCAGCCCGCGCACCACGCCACAAGTGGATGAAATCCGCCACGCCTTTCTCCACTTCCTGCTCGACCCGCTGGCATCCCGCTTCCCCAATGTCGTTCAGGCCAAACGCCCGTTGCTGGACATCGCCGCCCGCGCGCCCCGGCTGCCTGTAACCTACCGGGATAGTCTCTCGGTCTGGCTGACGGAGTGTCTGGTCCGAGCGGTTGAGTTAAAGCTGCGCAAGCTCTCGCCGGAGCAGACCCTGGCCATCATTGCCGAAGCCCAGTCGGACGGATATGTACTGGTGGGTCCGTTTTATCGTGAGCTCGCTGTGTTTCAGCAGGCCGAGCCGGCCATGAGCTTCTACTATCCCGACTTCTTGCGCGGCGTCCGAACTTCTGAAGAGGTCAAGCGTCTGGAAGGGGTACAATTCGCTTCCCAGGCGCCCGCCCCTGCCGAATCAACGGAATCGATTGATGCCGGTGCCGGCTCCGGTGAGAGTTTGGAACTGGCCGCGTGGCTGGCCGAGGGCGACCGGGCCATTGCATCAAGGGACGCAGTGGGGGCGATTACCGCGTTTGAAAAAGTGCTGGCGAAGTATTCGGGCCAGCCGCGTGCTCTGTACGGTCGCGCCGTCGCGGCAGTCTTGCAAGGCGATATGGAGCGTGCCCGCGGGCTCTTCAGCGTACTGGTCCGGCCCGGGCCGGATGCCGGTGCCACAACCGAGAAACCCGATCCGCTGGTCTTGGCCTGGTCGCACGTTCACCTCGGTCGGATTTATGATGTGGAAGGAGAGCGCGAGTTGGCCATGAGCGAGTATCGCGCCGCGCTGGCCGTCGAAGGCGCTCCGGAATCGGCACGTCTCGCCGCCCGCCGTGGCCTCGAAAAAGGTTTCACCAGCAGTCAGCAAGGCGGTCCGCAGCGACCCTGAGCCGATCATCTCGCTGCCGGGTGTTCTGCAAGACCGAAATTTGAATCGCACCAGCGAAGGAGAGCGATCCATGAATAGCAAGATCCGCAAGGCCCTTGGGCTGACCCTGATGGCGTTGGTTCTGGTGGCAGGCACGGCATTGGCTCAGGGATACGGGCAGGGACAGCAACCGCCCAAACAGCCAGCCCCTCCCACCCAGCCCGGGCAGGCCCCCGCGCAGCCGGAGACGCCGGCCACCCCGCCCGTGAATGCCGAGGAAGAAGCGGCCTACAAGACTTTCTTCGAGGCGAAGTCGGACAATCCCGAACTGATCATTCAGAAGGGAGAGGAGTTCCTGAAGCAATTCCCGGAGAGTCGCTACCGCGAAGGCGTGTATTCCAAGCTGGCCACCGCCTATTGGGCCTTGGAGGACGTGGACAAAATGTTTGCCGCCGGTGAGAAGGCGCTCGAGTTGAACCCGAACAATGTGGACGTGCTCTCCGTGATGGCCCTGGTGATGTCCCGTCGCTCGCAGCCCGGGTCGCTCGACTTCGAGCAGAAGATGGCCAAGGTGGAAAAGTACGCCCGGCAGGCGATCACCCTGCTCGGCGAGTTGCAGAAGCCGGCCAGTCTGACTGACGAAGGGTTTGCCAATGCGAAAAGCCAGAAGCTCTCCATGGCGCACAGCGGGCTGGGGATGGTTTATTATCAGCGGCAAAAGTACGCGGATGCCACGGGGGAATTCGAACAGGCCACCATGCTGGTCCCCAACGCCGACCCGGTGGATTACTTCCTGCTCGGCCTTTGCCTCCAGCAGACCAAACGTTTCTCAGATGCCGCGACTGCCTTTGAGAAGTGTGCCGCGTCGCCGGTGATGCAGGGGCGTTGCCAGCCGGCCGCAGAGCAGGCGAAAAAGCAAGCCGCCGCTCAGCCCGCCCCGCCCAAGCCATAGTCGCCGCCGGTGCACATGGCCCACACCGAACACGCAGAGCTCGAGGAGGCGCTGGGGTACCGCTTCCGGGACCCTGCCTTCCTTGAGCGGGCGCTTACGCACAGCTCCCGCCGGGCGGAGGCAAAGCCAAAACCTTCGGCCGAACACGCTGCCCTGCGAGACAATGAGCGGCTGGAGTTCCTGGGTGACTCCGTCCTGAATCTGCTCGTTGCCGAAGCTCTCTTGCACGCCTTTCCGGAGTGGACCGAAGGTGAGCTGTCGAAAGCGCGAGCCCGGCTGGTCAGTGCCGCTTCGTTGTCTGAGGCCGCCCGGCGCATCCGCCTAGGGCAGTTCCTTCGCCTGGGGCGCGGAGAGGAAAAAACGGGTGGCCGTGACAAGCCCGCCATGCTCGCTGATGCCTACGAAGCCGTCCTCGCCGCGCTTTTTCTCGACGGTGGTTTGGACGTTGTGCGAGAGGTGGTCCATCGCACGCTCCTGAAACAACCGCTCGCGGAGGCCTCCCCCTTGCTCTGTCAGACGGACTTTAAGTCCGGGCTCCAGGAGTACCTCCAGCAGCGCGGCGGAGCGCCGGCGGTCTTTCGTGTCATCGCGGAAACCGGGCCGGACCACCGCAAGAGGTTCGTCGTTGAAGTCTCGGTGGATGGGCGGCCGCTGGCTTCCGCCTCCGGCAACAATAAGAAAGAGGCCGAGCAGTCTGCCGCGCGGCTGGCTCTGGAAGAACTTGCGCGCCAATCGCGTCGAGGTGCCTAGAGCAGTGTCCGAAGCGGCACAGGTGGCGGGCGGCGAGGCGGCAATCGGCCGCAAAGGAGAGCGCCAGCGCACTTCTCTCCGCGAATACGCCGAGTCTCTTCTGGTCACCATCATCCTGGCGCTGTTCGGCACCACCTTTGTCGTTCAGGCCTTCAAGATTCCTTCGCCTTCGATGGAGCCAACCCTGCTGGTGGGGGACCATCTGCTGGTGAACAAGTTCATCTTCGGCGGCACCGGTGCCGCGTACGAGAAACTCCTCCCCTATCGTGCCGTCCGTCGCGGCGACGTCC
>CAZHLD010000058.1:18144-20866 GCA_964533185.1 uncultured Acidobacteriaceae bacterium
GGTGCCGCGTACGAGAAACTCCTCCCCTATCGTGCCGTCCGTCGCGGCGACGTCCTCGTCTTCAAGTTCCCCTACGGCGACCACGCCCACTACGTGAAGCGCGTGATCGGCCTCCCGGGCGATCGCATCAAGATCGTGGACCAGCAGGTGTACGTGAATGGCCAGCCGCTCCTCGAGCCTTACAAAGTCCACGATCCCGGCGAGTTGTACGATTCCTTCGGCAGTAATTTTCCTCCTACCAATCGGCACTTCCTCCGGCGCACCATCCAGAAGGAATGGGCCGAGAAGATCCTTGACCACGTCGAAGACGACGAGTTGGTCGTACCCCCCAACCGCTTTTTCGTGATGGGCGACAACCGCGATCACAGTTGGGACAGCCGCTACTGGGGCTTTGTGGACCGCGACGCCGTCATGGGCCGCCCGATGGTCATTTACTGGTCTGTCGAGGCCACCACCGCTGACTATTCTGACCGCAGCTTCATGGGGCGATTCATCGGCCTTCTCGACACGCTCATCCATCTCCCCGTGAAGACGCGCTGGGCACGGATGTTCCACGGGGTCCATTGAGGGAAGTGGCCGTGGTTCTTTCCTTCGCTGGCCCCTTCTGACACAATCCTGCCTTCGCCATGAGCAAGAAGACCTGGCTGCGCCGAGGCCTCTGGCTTGTCCTCACACTGATCGTCGTCCTCGTCGGGCTGTCCGGACTGATCCGTACCGGCGCGGCCCGCCGGTTCCTAACCGCACGTCTCGAGGCGGCATTCGGCCGCCCCGTTGAGGTTAGCTACTTCGACCTCAGCCTGCTCGGTGCGCCGCGCATCGAGGCAAACTACATCACAGTTGGTGAAGACCCTCGCTTCGGCCACGAGTATTTCCTGCGGGCGGAGCGGCTCTCCCTCGGTGTGCGCTGGCGCGCCCTCTTGCTCGGCCGCCTCGAGTTCGGCACGCTCTCGTTCACGCGGCCCAGCCTAAACATCGTCCGGCTCTCGGACGGCCGCTGGAACCTGGAAAGCTGGCTGCCGCCGCCCGCTCTTGCTGTCCCTTCGGTTCCTTTGCCGCCGGGGCTGCCGGCGCCCGCACCGCGCTTTCGTCGCATTGAGGTGGATGGCGGCCGCATCAATCTCAAGCGCGGCGCACAGAAACACCCGTTTGCGCTCGTGGAGGTCAGCGGAAACATCGAGCAGCAGGGCGAGGGGCGTTGGCGCATGGACCTCGAGGCTCAGCCTGCGCGAGCAGGCGTTACCCTGCAGGAGCCCGGCACCCTGCGGCTGCGCGGGCGGATCGGCGGCACATCGGCGCGCTTACAACCCGCCGATTTGCTTTTCACCTGGCAGGAAATTTCCGTGGCCGATCTGTTGCGCCTCGCCCGGGGAAGCGATTACGGAATGCGTGGGCGTCTCGCTGTGCAACTGACTGTGCGCAGCATTGAGTCGCCGGAGGATCGGCTGCGGGTCGGAGCGGCCCGCTGGGCGCTCCAGGGTTCGGCGCGGATCGAAAAAGTTCATCGCTGGGACCTCCCGGAGCGGCCCGCCAATCCGGCCCTGAATTTCACCGCCCTCGCCGCGGTTCGTCCGGGTGATGGCCTCCTAGAACTCTTCGAGAGCTCCATCGCAGCGCCGCACTCAAACGTGCAGGTGGCTGGCAGGATTTCCTGGTCTCGCGGCCTCAACCCGGACGTGCGCCTCACTTCCACAGCCATTGGCCTGCCGGACCTGCTGGCCTGGTATCGCGCCTTTCAACCCGGGGTGGCAGACGACTTGGCTCTGGAGGGCGCCGCCCGTCTGGACCTGCACGTCTCTGGCTGGCCCCTTCGCATCCGCCAGGGAGCATTGACGGGCCGCGGGGCCACGCTGCGACTCGCCTCGCTTCCTGCGCCGGTGGTAATCGGTCGTCTCGCTGCCCGTGTGAACGGAGGTCTGCTTGAGCTGGCCCCGCTTTTGATCGATCTGCCTTCACCTGCGACCTCGCCCCTACCGCCGAGTCCTTCCGCCGCAAGCGCTGCAAAGAAGAGTCCTGCCACACGGAAAAATACCCCACCCCCGGGACTTCTGCGTTGGCGATCCAGTCAGGGAAACTCCCTGCGAATTGAGGCCACGCTTCAGCTTCCGAAAAGTAATTCTTACGGGTCGGCCAAGTTGAGCAGAGCCTGGCAGTTCAAGCTTCAACTCACGGGCCAGGCCTTGCGCTCGCAGGACGTCCATACCCTCGCGGCAGCCTTCGGCCGGCCTCTCGGCAGCGGGTGGGCCGCCGAGGGCAGGGCAGACCTGCGTCTTGCCTGGCAGGGCACCGTGCGTCCCTGGAATGTTGTGCCGAGCGGCACACTGAACCTCCAAGGCGTCGAACTGCGCACGGGAATCATGGACCGGCCCGTGAGCCTTCGCTCGGCCCGCATCGAGCTCAAGCCCGACGGCCCGCGCATCATTCTGACCGACGCCCGGGCCTTCGGCGCTGAGTGGAAAGGAACGATCTCTCGAAAGTCCGCGGCTGACGACGCAAGCCCCGAATGGGAGTTTGTCCTGTCCACCAGCCGACTGGATGTCGCCGAGCTGAACCGCTGGCTGGGTGCGCGTCCCCGCCCCGGCTTCTTGCAACGGATCTCGCCCTTCGGGCAGCCCGATCGCATATCGAGCGACCGCGACGCCGCGCTCGACCTGCTTCGCGCTCGAGGCCGGCTGCTCATCGAGGAGTTCGTGCTTGCGCCTCTTTCTGTTCGCCGCCTGCGGGC
>CAZHLD010000059.1:0-20832 GCA_964533185.1 uncultured Acidobacteriaceae bacterium
CCGGGCGGCAAGGAGCGGATGCGACGGTTGCTGCGCCTATTGGAAACCGGTCGCGTGGACCCCACACCCCTGACCACGCATCGCTTCCGCTTTGATCAGATCGAAACGGCATTTCAGATGATGGCTAAAAAAGAAGAAGGCATCATCAAGCCGCTAATCCTCTTCTAGGAGCAGAGAGATGTCCCCACTGACTCCCGGAGCAACCCAAACCAGGGGCGGCCGCGCGCGCGTCGCCCCGCTGCCTACCGCACATCTTCACAGGAGGGTCCCATGACCCAATCCCAGTCCCATCGTTCCCGGTTCCTGTTCCTGCTGTTGGCCACGGGAGTCGTCGCGTTGCTGCTAGCCGGTTCGCTTGCAGCGGGCGACCGCACGCCGGCCAAGAAGTCTGTACCGGCCCAGGCCAAAGACCTTTCGCAGTACATCGGTGCGGAGACCTGCAAGGGGTGCCACGAGGAGGTCTATAAGAAGCTCGAAACCACGCCGCACTGGAAGACCATGCTCGACACCAAGCGCGGCAAAGAGTGGCAGGGCTGCGAAGCCTGCCACGGGCCGGGGATGGAGCATATGAACACCGGCGGCGACAAGAGCAAGATCTTCAACTTCAAGGGCGTCACCACCGAAAAGATCAACGCGCGTTGCTTGGACTGCCATCAATATGGGGAAGAGCACAGCAACTTCGCCCGCTCGGTGCACGCCACCAACGACGTGAGCTGCATCAGTTGCCATTCCATGCACAAGGCCAAGGAGAGCCAGTTCCTGCTGATCGCCAAGCAGCCGCAACTCTGCTTTTCTTGTCACGTGGAGACCAAACCCGATTTCAGCAAGCCGTTCCGGCACCGCGTCAACGAGGGCCTGCTGAAATGCACGGACTGCCACAACCAGCACGGCGGCTTCCTGACCAAGCAGTTGCGCAGCACGGCGGCGCAGGACGCGGTTTGCTTCAAGTGCCACGTGGACAAGGCCGGGCCTTTCACCTACGAGCACGTGCCGGTGAAGACCGAAGGCTGCATGGCCTGCCACCTGCCGCACGGCTCGGCTAACCCGCGGCTGCTGCGGCGCAGTCAGGTGAACCTGCTCTGCCTGGAGTGCCACACGCTTTCCAGCGATAGCGATATCCCCGGAGTGCCGGCGTTCCACAACCAGTCGGTAAAATATCAGGCCTGTACGGTCTGCCACATTACTGTCCACGGCTCCAACCAATCCAATGTCTTCTTCAAGTAGGCGGGGTGACATATGACACTGAATCGTTCGCAACTGTATTGGGTCGTGCTCCTGCTCGTAATTGTCCTGGCCCTGCCGGCTGTGGCCCAGGAGAAGAAAGCGGAAGAAAAACAACAGGAAGGCATCAACCAGGGGAATTACAATATCAAGCAGACGTTTGAGTTCGGCTATCGTTGGAGTGACATCACGGGCAACCGGGATGTGTTCAACACGATGGTCAATCTCAACCCCGGCCCGCGCGTGTTGGAATACACGCTGGAGATGAGGTCGCTCAACCACGAGGGCTGGCTGTTTGACAACTTCTTCTTCACCAACTTCGGCTACGGGGGCGACCCGAACAACGTCTCGCGCCTCCGCATGTACAAGAACAAGTGGTACAACTTCAGCGCCACGTTCCGGCGAGACCGCAACTTCTGGGACTACAACCTGCTGGCCAATCCACTGAACCCGGCAACCCCGATCGCAAACCAGCCGGCCGGCTTCTCGCCGGTACTCGTGCGGTCGCCCCACCGGATGGAGATTTCGCGGCGGATGAGCGACGTCAACCTGACCCTGCTACCCCAGTCGCGGTTGCGCTTCCGGCTGGGTTATAACCGCAACGTCAGCGACGGCCCCAGCTTCACCAGCTTCCATGAGGGCACCGACGTGCTGACCTTCCAGCCGTGGAAGACGACGGTGAATTCCTATCAGTTTGGCGTGGACTTTAAGTTCCTGCCCAAGACCAACATCAGCTACGACCAGTTTTTCTACTATTACAAGGGCGACACGTCCTGGCGGAATCGCATCACCGACGTGAATACGACCTTCCTCTCAACGGGCACGCCGGTGGACCTCGGCCTGATCTTCAATATAGGAGTGAATCAACCCTGCGCGGCCCCGTTCAATGTCACACCGCTGGGCACCGTCAACCCTGCCTGCAACGGTTACCTGACCTATCGGCGGGAAGGGCGAGTGCGCACGGACTACCCCATCGAGCAGATCAGCTTCCAGTCCAACTACTTCCAAAACGTGGATCTTTCCGGCCGGTTTTCCTATAGCTCGTCGGACAACAAAGTCCGCGGCTACGACGAGTTCTACCAGGGACTCGTGACGCGCACGCGGCAACGGCAATTCGGGATCACCGGGCCGTCCAACTCGAAGCGCGTGGTGGCCACGGCCGATGCCGGTGTGACCATTCACGTCACCAACAAGTTCCGGATCCAGGACAGCTTCCGCTTCAACAATTTCCGGATCCCGGGGCTCTTTGTCTTCGAGGAATTGTCCCTGTTCGGCACCTCCATGATCGTGCCGCCGAACATCTTCACCCCGGGGCCTGCGCCGCCGGCCTCTTGCCCGACCATTACCTCGGCCGGCTGCCCGCAGCACACGGCGAACTCCCCGGCCGACGTGATTTCCGCCGTAGCCAGCCGCTTCCTCGGGCAGAACACCAAGGTCAACACGTTCGACCTCGAGTACGACTTCACCCGGCACTTCGGCGCGCGCATCGGCTACCGTTACCGCACCCGCGAAATCACCCATCGGCTGATGGAAACCGAGGACCTGCTCTTCTTTCCGACCTTGCCGAACCGCGGCGCTTGTGCTGGAGTACCTCTGCGGCCGGACGGCTCCTGCTTTGTCACGATCGAGGAGGAAGAGGGGGAGTCGATCCGAATCGATGAGCACTCCGGGTTGTTCGGCGTCTGGGCGCGGCCGAACGACCAGGTGCGCTTCTCGTTCGATATGGAACTGATGTCCGCGGACAATTCGCTCACGCGCATCAGCCCGCGGCAGCGCCAGCAGTACAAGTCCCGCGTGAACTGGAAGCCGCTGGAGTGGATGAGCTTCGGCTTTGCCTTGAACCTCTTGGAAAGCCGCAACAACGTCACCCAGATCTTCCACAAGCAGCACTATCGGGCCGTCGGCTTTAATTGGATGCTGGAGCCGAATTCACGCTTCGCGCTCGATCTCGGCTACGACTACAACAACGTCTTCTCGCAGACCAATATCTGCTATGCCCTGGCCGGCGCGCCGCCGCCTGGCTCGACGCCCTGCCCGATCATCATCGGAGCTTCCTCTCCGCTGCAGGGCATCTCGATTTACCGCACGCGGAGCCACTTTGGCCACTTCGACATGAGGTGGCAGCCGTGGCAGCGCGTTACCACACGCCTCGGGCTGGCGCTGACCCGCGCGTCAGGGAACACCACTTTCCTGTCGCCAAATGTGCCGCCCGGCCCGCTCGACTATGGCTATTACAAGCCCTACGGTGGGGTCGAGATCTCCATCGCCAGGGGCTTCTCTTGGAAGGCCGACTGGGCCTTCTACGACTACGGCGAGAACGCGGTGTTCGATCCGCGGGTCGGTGTGCGAGGCTTCCGCGGGAATCAGGTCACCATCGCCATCCGCAACTCGTTCTAGTTCCGCGCCGTGCATCCGCGGTCGCTAACAGCAACGAGGAGGGTATAGTAGCTGGATGAACTCTCCAGGACGAACTGAACTTCCCGCGGCGCCGGCCGCCCCCCGGCGCCGCTTCGTCGAGTTCCTCCTGGGCGGCGGCCTGCTGGCCTCCGCCATCTCATTCTTGTATCCGCTGCTGCGGTATCTGATTCCACCCCCGGCTGCCGACCTGGGCAGCGACACGGTCATTGCCGGCCGGGTGGGGGAGTTGAAGAGAAACACCGGGAAGATCTTCCGCTTTGGCAGCAAACCCGGCCTGCTGTTCCTCACCGCCGAGGGCGAGTACCGGGCGCTCTCGGCCACCTGCACGCACCTGGACTGCACGGTGCAGTACCGTGGCGACCTGCACGAGATCTGGTGCGCCTGCCACAACGGCCTGTACGACCTCAATGGCCGCAACATCTCTGGCCCCCCGCCGCGGCCGCTGGAAGCCTACGATGTCCACGTCCGCGGCGAAGAGATCGTCGTGAACCGGCGGCGCGGGGCCTAGGGTGAGCATGCTCGCACGCGTGCGCGACTGGCTGGACCAGCGGTTCGGCTGGGCCGAACTGATTGCGCCGCTGAAAAAGAAGACTGTCCCCGCCCACCGGTTCTCCTACTGGTATTTCCTCGGCGGCATCACCCTGTTTCTGTTCCTCATTCAGGTGGGCACGGGGATCCTGCTGCTGCTGTACTACCGGGCAAGCGCCAACGAAGCGTTTGAGAGTGTGCAGTACATCATGACCCAGGTTCAGTTCGGCTGGTTGGTGCGTTCGATCCACTCCTGGGCCGCCAACCTGATGATCCTCACCGCATTCCTGCACATGTTCAGCGTGCTGTTCCTGCGCGCCTACCGGAAGCCGCGTGAGCTCACCTGGGTGAGCGGGATGGTGCTGCTGGTCCTGTCGCTGGGCTTCGGCTTCAGCGGCTACTTGCTGCCGTGGAACACCCTGGCCTTCTTCGCCACCAAAGTCGGAACCGAAGTGGCCGGGCAGGTACCACTAGTGGGCCGCTGGCTGGTGATTTTCCTGCGCGGGGGCGAGGAAGTGACCGGCGCCACGCTGACGCGTTTCTTCGGCTTCCACGTGGCCCTGTTGCCGGGCATCACCACGATCTTCCTGGCGCTGCATCTGCTGCTCGTGCAGCGGTTCGGGATCAGCGTGCCGCCCAGCGTGGAAAAGGAATGGCAGGCCCCGAACCGCGGAGCGCGCGAAATCCACTTTTTCCCAAACTTCCTGTTGCGCGAGTTGATGGCCTGGTACGTGGCGCTCGGTGTGCTCGGTGTGCTGGCGGCCTTGCTTCCCTGGGAACTCGGAACGAAAGCGGATCTGTTCGCGCCGGCGCCGGCCGGCATCAAACCAGAGTGGTACTTCATGTTCATATTCCAGACCCTCAAGATGCTCCCGGCAAAAATCTGGTTTATCGACGGCGAGCTGGTCGGGGTCTTGATCTTCGCAGCGGCCGGCCTCCTGTGGTTGTTGCTGCCGTTCTTCGACCCGGAAGGCCGGGGACGGGCGCAACGCTGGGTCCTGGGAGCGGGGATCTTTGCGCTGACCTTCATCGCGGGAATGACGGTTTATGCGTACGTGGCCCAATAAGGAGTCGAGCGGCAGGTAGATGCACGCTGCACGGAGGAGCGGAGCACCGCAGTGAGACTCATCGCAAAGCAACTCCGAACTGCCTGCAGACGGGGGATCGTCTTTCCCTGCCTGGCGGTGCTCGCGCTCCTGTTCGGTGCAGAGGCGTTGGCGCAGACGAAGAACACGTGCCTCGATTGCCATGCCGTGTTCGACCCGCCACTCGGCGTGAAAGCGGAACAGTTTGCCCAGGATATCCACGCTCAGAAGGGGCTCACCTGCGTCAGTTGTCATGGCGGCGATCCCGCAAACGAGGAGCCCGCCCAGGCTATGAGCGCTGCTGCCGGCTTCCGAGGCAAGATTAAGCGCAATCAGATCCCGGGCCTCTGCGCGCGCTGCCATTCGGACGGATCCTACATGCGGCAGTTCAATCCCTCCCTGCGCACCGACCAGTATGCGCAGTATCTCACCAGCGTACACGGCAAACGGCTGGCGCGCGGAGATACAAAAGTGGCGGTCTGCACCGATTGCCATGGGGTGCACGACCTGCGGCCGTCTCGTGATGCGCGGTCGAAAGTCCATCCCCTCAACGTGGCCGCGACCTGCGCGCGCTGCCACGCCAGCGCCGAGCACATGAAGGGCTACCCAATCCCCACCGATCAGTTTGCATCCTTTACGGCCAGTGTGCATCACGATGCGCTGGTTGTGCGCGGCGATTTGAGCGCCCCCACTTGCACCACCTGCCACGGCAACCATGGCGCAGCGCCTCCGGGTGTGGCTTCGGTCGAGTTTGTCTGCTCGACCTGCCACGTCTTCCAGGCGCAGCTCTTCGACAAAAGCCCGCACAAGGCTGCATTCTCGGCGATGGGGCTACCGGCCTGCGTTACCTGTCACAGCAACCACAGGATTTTGCGTCCCACCGACGCCATGATCGGCACCGGCAAGGACTCCGTCTGCCTGAACTGCCATTCGGCCGGCGGCCCTGGCTACGTCGCAGCGGAGGAAATGCACCGGCAGTTGAACAGCCTGGAAGGCGCACTCGCACGGAGTGACGAGGTGCTCAATCGAGCCGAGAGTTCAGGTATGGAAGTCAGCCAGGCTCGACTGGATCAGGGCCAGGCCCGCGACGCGCTGACCAAGGCGCGGGTAACGATTCATGCGTTCCAGGTGGCCCGCGTGCAGGAAGACATACAGGCGGGAATGAAAGTGGCCGAGCAGACCTACCAGGCCGGAGTGAAGGCACTGGCCGAACGGGATTACCGGCGCAAGGGCCTGGCCATCTCCCTGATCACGATCCTGGTCGTGCTGATTGGACTTCGCTTGTACATACGCCGCGTGGAGGCGAGCGAACCGGCCCGCCGAGGATAGAAGGGTGGCGGGCTCCGCCTAAGGACGATTTGTTGGGCCATGAAAAATAGACTCAAGGAGGAGTCGGGATGAAATCTTGTATCAGCATAGTCTTCATATTGCTGTTGGTGGTCGGAACCCCCATCCTGCTGGCACAGAAAGGCGAGGCGACAGCGGGTAAAGCCGTGTACCACAAGCGTTGCGCCAGTTGCCACGCGGCGGGGGGCGAAGGCAAGGAAGCCATCGCCAAGATGTTCAAGGTGGAGATGCACCCGTTGGGATCAAAGGAAGTACAGGCCTTGAGCGACGCGGATCTTCGGAAAGTGATCTCCGAGGGCAAGGGCAAAATGGTCGCGGTCAAAGGCCTGAGCAACAAGGAGCTGGCCGACCTGATTGCCTTCGTGCGCAGCCTCAAGAAGTAGGGTTTGCCGGTAGCGTAAACTGCAATCTTCTGCCAGTGCCCGCCGTTGCCGTGGGCAAGGGCACGTGCTGTGCGTATGAAGCTGTTCTCGCAGGACATTGCAAAGATCGCCATCCGCAACTCGTTCTAGTTCGACCGCGCGCAGCTCACGCGCTGGGCCGTCCCGAGGCCTCACCGGCTGGGACGGCCCTTTTCTGTTGCACTGTCAATCGGGGAGGAAATCTTCAACTCCCGCAGCAAGAAAAAGGAGACGAGGAGGACAATCCCGATTGGGGCAAGCCCGACGGCTCCACGCCAGGGATGTCTCTTGTCTCTGGGGGAATCATGGAGGGTCTGCTGTAGGAGGTGGGTCCGGTTATGTGACGAAAATCCTTTGGTTTTTGCCAGCCCGGGTTGAAATCCTTGCCGCCTTCCTCCTAACAGAAGATAATCTGCCTGGTGTTCGCACGAGTCGCGGAGGCACTCGCATGGCCGGCAGTCTCGAATCCCGCGTAGCGCAGCACGTTCCGGCGTTGGGCTGGCGGTTGAAAGCCATTTTGCCGGTGGCCGCGGTGCTACTGGTTGGCGTGGGAGTGTTTGTCTGGGTGACACTTTCACTGGAAGGGACGACCCAGGAGCCCGCACGGCATATAGTGATCTGGGTGGCCGCCGCTGGCGGTGTGGCCATTTGCAGCGTGGTGCTGGTGGTCCTGGCGCTGCTCATCGAACGGCCGCTGACCGAGCTCCAACAGAAGATCGCGAGGCTGGAGGACGGCGACCTGACCGTCCGTGTCAACTTCGCCGGCCGACAGGACGAGATCGGCGAACTGGGACGCCACTTCAACGAGATGGTGCGGCAGCTTGCCTCCAACCGCGAGGAGATCGAACGCCTGCACCGCACGCAGATGTCGCGCGCCGAGCACCTGGCCACGCTCGGCGAACTGGCCGCGGGCCTGGCGCACGAAATCCGCAACCCGCTGGCAGGCATCGCCGGCGTCATCGAGATTATTGGCCGCGACCTCCCGGAGAGCAGCCCCAGCCGCGACGTGCTGAAAGACGTCCAGCAGGAGGTGCTGCACATCAAACAGATTCTCTCCGAGCTGCTCGACTACGCGCGCCCCCGTCGCTCCGACATCCGCGCCGCCGATCTGAACGCCACCGTCGAGCACGCCCTGGCCCTGGCCCGGCAGCAAGCGCTCTCGCGGCCCATCGAGATCCGTTTCGCCCCGGCCGACAACCTGCCACCCGTCGAACACGATGCCGCACAGATGCAGCAGGTCTTGCTTAACCTGATGCTCAACGCCCTGCAGGCGATTTCAGGCGCGGGCAGCATCCGCGTGGCTGTAGAGGGGCGGGACGCCCAGGCGGTCATCACCGTTGCAGATTCAGGCCGCGGTATCGTGCCTGAGAACCTGGCTAATATCTTCCGTCCGTTTTTCACCACCAAGGGACAGGGCACTGGCCTGGGACTTTCTCTGGCCCGGCGGATTGTGGAGGACCACGGTGGCTGGATCGAAGTCGAAAGCCAGCCGGGGGCCGGAACGAAGTTCACTGTCCGGCTGCCGCTCCAAAGGCCCGCAACCGTAGTAAAGTAAGAGCGATGGCACAAGTCAAGATCCTCATCGTGGACGACGAAAAGCTGCTGCGCTGGTCGCTCCGCCAGAAGTGCCAGGAGTGGGGATACGCGGCGCTCGAAGCCGAGCACGGCGCCGACGCGCTGCGGCTGGCGCACGCAGAAACGCCCGACCTCGTACTGCTCGACGTGCGCCTGCCCGACCTGGGCGGCCTCGAAGTACTCGAGAAGCTCAAGCAAGGGGGCGACGTCCGTGCGGTGATTATGATGACCGGCGACCCGCAGCTCGACGACGTAAAGGCGGCCATCAAGCTGGGCGCGTACGATTTTATCGGCAAGCCGCTCGATTTCGACGAGCTGGGCGTCACCATCCAGAATGCGCTCGAGGCCACGCGCCTGCGCACCGAAGTCGAATCGCTGCGCGGCGAGGTGCGTCGCCGCACCGGCTACCACGACGTGGTCGGCGTTTCGCGAAAAATGACCGAGCTGATGGGCTTTGTCCGCAAAGTCGCCGCCAGCGAAGCCTCCACCATCCTCATCCAGGGCGAAAGCGGCACCGGCAAAGACCTCATCGCCAAGGCCATCCACTACCAGAGCGCGCGGCAGGACAAACCTTTCGTCGCCATCAACGCCTCGGCCATTCCTGAAACACTCTTGGAGGCGGAGCTGTTTGGCCACGAGCGCGGGGCTTTCACGGATGCGAAGGCGATGAAGAAGGGGCTATTCGAAGTCGCCGATGGCGGCACGCTATTCCTGGACGAGATTGGCGAGCTTTCGCCGTTCCTCCAGGCCAAGCTGCTGCGCGTGCTCGAAGACCAGATTATCCGGCGCGTCGGCGGCATTCGCGATATTCAGGTGGAGGTGCGCGTGATCGCCGCGTCCAACCGCGACCTCGAGCGCGCCGTCCGCGAAAATCACTTCCGGCAGGACCTCTACTACCGGCTGGCCATCATTTCCATTTTCATTCCGCCGCTGCGCGAGCGCAGGGAAGACATTCTGCCGCTGGTTGATTTTTTCCTCGAGCACTACAACCGCAAGCTGAAGAAATCGGTCCGCGGCCTCACCGACGACACGCGCCGCCTGCTGCTGGCTCACGACTGGCCCGGCAACGTGCGCGAGCTCAAGAACGCCATCGAGCGCGCCATGATCCTCGAAGAAGAGCCTGTGCTGCGGCCCACCTACCTGCCGTTCTCCGTGGCCCAGCCGCATGCCGGCGTGACCGCGTTCGAACACACCTCTTCGCCGCCGGCTGGCGGACAGCCGCTCGCCGACGGCCGCTGGCTCCCGCCGCTCTCCATCCCCGAAGGCGGCACATCCCTCGAAGAAGTCGAACGGGCGCTGGTCGAGCTGGCCCTCCGTCAGGCTGGCGGCAACCAGACTCATGCAGCTCGCCTGCTCGACATCAGCCGCGACGCCCTCCGCTACAAAATGAAAAAGTTTGGCCTCATGCACGCCGAAGAAAAAGAAGAAGAACCCAGCCCACAGACAGGTGCATGATCCGGAACACGGGGCACCACGTGGACCGATGTGATTTTTTCCTGCCAGCGCTACCGGGTAGCTACTTCGGCTTCGAGGCGGGCGACGGTGCGCTTGAGCCAGTTGAGCACCGTAGCTTGCAGCTTATCCGGGTTCCCTTCGCGTTCGAGCGATTCCACCGTATCACCGCGCTCATTGAGCGGGATCTTGTGGCAGACGTCGCCGCCGCTCACGCGCAGCGCGGGCGGGACGAACTCAATCAGGAAGCACTCCGAACAGGGGCGCTCCTTTTCTTCCAGGCCGACGTTCAGGCAGGTGACCGAGTCGCGGAACGTATGAGAAACGCGGTGCGGCTCGTGCACCGACGGATGGTATCCGCCCCGTTCAAGGATCTCGATTTCGAGCTTCAGGGCCCCGATCATCTCTCTTTTGTCAAAACTCACGGGCGGTCTCCTTCCGGCAGCGCGGCTTGAAAAAAGGATCCCAGAAGATGCGGAGCTGCCTGTGCGAAAGACTGCAATCTGTCAGCCAATTCCAAGTAGCTGCTAACATAGCACTTAAGTTGAAGTGAGTAAACAGGCGCGATTGTCGTTTGCGGGAAATCCCGCAGGCCGGTGAGCCAGGAAGGCCTAGCGGGACTGAGTCTTCGCTTTGACGATGAGGTCAAGAACGCGCTGCTTTTCCGGATATTCCGGGTTCGTCTTGAGCAGCTTCTCCCAGGCGGCAATCGCCCTGGCGGGGTCCTTCAGCCCCTGCGAGCGCACAATCCCCATGTTGAAGAGCGTATTCGGGTGCGACGGGTTGATGGCCAGCGACTTCTCGTATTCCTTGACGGCCTGTTGCGGCAGGTTGGAGTACCAGTAGGCCGTGCCGAGGTCGGTGCGCACGTTGACGTCGTTGGGCCGCAGCTCGAGGGCCCGCGTGTAGTACTCGATGGCCTGCGGATAGACGTGATGGTCGTAGTAGAGGTTTCCGAGTTGCACTAAGTTCTCCACGTTTTTCGGGTCCACCCTGAGCGCGGCCAGCAGAGGCGCCGCCAGCGGTTGCACGGATTCGGCAGTTGCCGGAGCATTGGTCGCCGCGGGCACATTCGATGGTGCAGGCATTACCGGTACAGAAGCAGATGAGCCGCCTGTGGTGAGCGGAGCCGAACCACGGAAGAGGTATCCGATCAGCAGCCCGGCCATCAGGCAGACCAGCGCCAGCAGGTAGGCTTCGCGGCTGGTCCAAGTCCCATCCGAGCGAGTGACTTCCTTCGTCATCGTTCGTCCTTCTATCTGTCTTTCAGTCTCCGCCGGCAAGTGCGGCCCTCTGTACTCAGGCCACGACATTCTGCTCCCCGCGGGAGCCCACGCGCAAGCCAAAGAGACGCCGCACGGCCGCGGTCAACTGTTCCTGTTCCGGCTCGCCCGGCGCCTGCTTGAGCTCTCCGGCCAGTTGTGTGGCGATGCGTCCGAGTAATCGCGAGGCAAACTTCTCGATGGCCTGTTCTTCTACCTCATTCAACGGGCCAAACTCGGCGCGGTAGCGTTCCAGCTCTTTCTGATGAATCTCTTCCAGGCGCCGCCGCAGGGCCACCAGAGTAGGTACAACGCGCTCGGCTTTGAGTCGTGGCAGAAATGCCCGAACTTCCCGAGCCACAAGAAGGGCAGCATCTTCTGCGGCGGCACGACGCTCGTCCAGGTTCTGGGCGACCACGCGCTCGAGGTCGTCAATGTCATAAAGGAAGACGCCCGGCACATCGCGCACCGCGGGATCGATGTCCCGCGGCACTGCGATATCGATGAAGAAGACTGGCCGCCCGTGGCGCTGCCGGTGGATTCGCTCGGCGTCCTCGCGCCCGATCAGCACATGCGGACAACCGGTGGAGCTGATCACGATGTCGGCCTCGGCCAGGTGCTGCCAGCGGTCTTCGAAGCGAATGGCGATTCCGCCCAGCTTGTCGGCAAGCTGCTGCGCATTCTCAAAGGTGCGGTTGGCCACCCAGACGGCGCGGGCCCCGTTCTTCAGGAGATAGCGCGCGGAAAGCTCGCTCATTTTCCCCGCGCCGAGTACGAGCACCTTGCTCTGGTCGAGCGAGCCGAAGATTTGCCGGGCCAACTCTACGGCGGCGTAGGGGACGGAAACAGCGGACGCACCGATGGCGGTCTCGTTGCGCACGCGCTTGGACACGCTGAGGGCCTTCTGGAAGACGGCATCCAAGAAACGGCCGGTCGCTCCGGCCTGCTGCGCACGCGCCCACGCGGTTTTCACTTGTCCGGTGATTTCCGGTTCGCCGACAACCATCGAGTCCAGGCTGGCCGCAACGCGGAAGACGTGCTCGACCGCGGCTGCCGCCTCCAGCCGATAAAAGTGCTCCCAATCGGATTGCGTCAGTCCGTGCCCGCGCTCGAGGTAGGCGCGAACGCCTCCCGTTGCGACGCCGGGGTCGCTGGCCCAAAGGATGAACTCGGTGCGGTTGCAGGTGGCTAGGACGACCACCTCTTCGATCCCCGGCGAACCAGACAGGGTGGCCAGTGCCGGAAACAAGCGGCTCTCGCCAATCCAAAACCGCTCGCGGACCTCGACGGGCGCGGACCGGTGGTTCAGCCCAATGACAGTTAGATTGCCTCCCAAACTCTTACCCTCAGTCGGCCTCAGGAGGGTCAATGGCATCCCTCGTGCCAATGTTCGCCCCGGATTGGGTTGCACTCATTTCCTCCTTACTCTACGGATTTCAGAGTCTTAGCGGATGGGAGCGAGTGAGCCTTTGTCCAGGCGCAACCAAAGAGATCGGTTGTCTGCGGAGAATTGGCCCACGTGCTGGGGTAAATGACTCAATCTAACGAGATACCAGCCGTGGCGGCAATCTGAGCTCGTTACAAGCCGCTTTACTGCAACACCTTATAGATGCTCCCGCTGCAGACGATTTGGCATGGCTCGTGCCATTGGTCTACGTGGAAAGCAATCTTTCTGAGATAGGTCGGGCGGCTGTGGCACTCCTCAGACAACACGGAAGCCGGGTCACCGCCGATCGGCAAGAGCTAGAGGGCTCGAGCGCCCGGCGAGGAGGAAGGTCAACAGGGGCCTGCCAGGCCCATCCTCCTTCAGTCGCCCGACCTCACATCGAGGAAGCAGAACTTGCGAGATTCGTGTGGCGCGGCAGAGCGATCCGGACGGCCACCTCCGCTCCCGCTGAGACCGGCCTAACCCTGACTGGGAAGAGCCGGTTGGACCTCTCACCGCGCCCCTCGAGAACATTGTGGTCCCGGCCTAGCCGGGGCAAAGCTCTTTCAGACATACGCCAGCAGGTACCGAGGGCTGGACAGAGATTCGCCGCCGTTTGGGATCCCTCAGCTGTTTCTTTCCGAACCACGCCCAAAATCCTGAGCGCGATCAATCAAGGCAACCGCAGAGTCGTCCTACCAGGAACGATCTCGGGCGGCGGCGATGTTCTCCGGCAAGCTGGCGTGCCTCGCACAAGTTTGCGCTCTGCGCGGACAAGACCCTCTCAACCGGGAATTCAACACTTGTCCGCGGGAGCGCTTCAGACTCTCTCCGGGGCGGCCGGCGTGGATACAAAGACGGGCGCGGCGATCCACGCCACGGTTGCCCCGGGAGAGTCAGAATGAACCTTTCGCTCTCTCCCCCAGCAAATTCACTGGCTAAGACAGATCCGCGGCAATCTGTGCCTCTGCGGATGCCGGCCGAACATGGAGCCTGGGGGATCCTGCTGGTGCCGTTTTTCTGTGCGGCGGCCGTTGCCGGAAACTGGAATCTGCCTCTGATGCTCTGTGCGGTCTGCCTGCTGTCGTTCTTCTTGCTTCGTGGTTCGATCGAAGTGCACCGGGGCGGCGGCGCGCGCTGGTCGGTTGCGTTTGCTCCTGTGCACGTGGCGCTGACTGCCGTCGCCGGGGGAACCAGCGCTGCACTCGTGCTGGCCTACGACCGGCGGCAGGTTCTGTTGGTGGGCCTCGCCGCCGCGGTGCTGTACCTCACGCAGCGTGCGCTGGCCGCTGGCCGTCCCGCTATCCGCACTGAAAAGCGAAACTTGGCGGCGGAGTTTGTGGGCGTCGCCCTTCTGACACTGACCGCTCCCGCCGCATGGATTGCGGCACGAGGCTCACTCAACGCGACTAGCGTCGAGCTGTGGCTCCTCTGTCTGCTGTTCTTCACCGGCGGCGTGCTCTACGTGAAATACCGTGTGCGCGGCATCCTGGTGCACCGCAAATTCGATCGCCTGGGCGAGCGGCTGGAATTTGCCTGGCCGGTGCTCGTTTATCACCTCCTGCTGGCTGCGTTTCTCGGCATCTGGGTAGCGCTCAATTTGCACCCGGGAGCAAGCGTCTCTTCCGCCTTGCGGGCGACGCTGCTGGGCCTTGCGTTTGCGCCGGCTGTACTTCGCGCGGGGGCGTTGCTTTTCCAACTCGGTCGCCGATTTGCCATCCCGCGACTGGGCTGGACTGAAATCGCGCACTCCGCGGTGTTCACTGCACTGGTCATCTTCGCCTACCGTCTGGCGGCATAAGACCGCGTTCTCCCAACAATTGAATTTGAAGAATGCCGACTCTGCGAGCCGGCGCTACACAGGCAGGTGTGAGGGGTGGTTCAGGTTGCGGAGACGTGCGATTCGGCGTGCAGGTCGAGGTAGAACTCGCGCGGGTCGCGGCCCGAGACAAACCCCAGCGCGCGGGCCAGGCGCAGCATGGGCACGTTGTCGAGGTCGGTTACGCCCCAGACGCGCCGCAGGCCCTGGCGCCGCGCCTCGTGAACCATCTCGGCCAGCAGCCGCTTGCCCAGTCCGCGGCCGCGGAAATCCTGATGGACAAAGACGGCGATTTCGGCCGTACCGCCATCGGCACAGAGCACAGAATGGCCTGCCAGCCGCCCGTCAACAATGGCCAGGAAGTTTGGATAGACGCTGAGCCCGGCCAGCCACCGCTCTGGGTCATGGCGAGGCGGCAGACCCTGCGCGGCCGCCTTCGGCTCGAAGCTGTGATACATCCCGGCTAGCAATTCGCGGTCATCCGGTGTGGCGCGCCGCAACTCAAGAGTTGCCGCGAGGGCAGCCGGCGATTCGGTTTGGACCGCTTCGATCATAGGAAGCCGCTCAGCTCCCGCTCTTCGACGGAAATGTGACGCCTCAGTTCCGCCGTCAATTCCTTGCCCTGATCCTTTAGATGCCAGATCGCCTCGGGAAGATCCTCGGCGCGATCGAGCTCGTCCAGTGCCGCGGTCAGGCGCTGCAGACGCGCCAGAACCACGCCATGCTCCTGGCGCATCTCCGAACAGAACGCGCGCAACTGCGGGCTGACGTCGGAGACCCGGTCGAGCAGCGTGGCCTCTTCGCGGCGGCAGTGGTCGGGAAGCACCCGCGCCAGAAGCCGGCCGCAGCGCCGCACTTCGTCCGCGCCGGCCATGTCGGTGAAAACCTCCGAATAACAGATCAGCTGGTCGAGCGCAACATCCAGGTCCGTGAGGAGTTGTTCGAGGGCCAGGTGTTCCTTGTGAATCCGCTCTGTTTCCGCTCGGAACTCTGCCGTGAGAGTAGCCATGTTTTCCTCCTGTCCGCTATCGATGCAAAGCGCCCGGGAAAGACCCGCCCCACTACTTCTTGCCGTGCTCACCCTTCATTGCGCATGTGTGGCCAGCCGCCTTGTTCTTCTCGCAGCAGCAGCACTGTGCGCAGCAGCTCTTTTCCTTCTCATCCGCCTTCGGTGGGTTCTGAGCCGCGCCGACGCCAAATACGACCCCCGCAAAGACCAAGGCCAAGCTCAGTGCCAGTGTCTGAATCCGCTTCATGTCTGCTGCCTCCAGAATAAAGTGTGGGGTTCCTGGACTGCAATCAATGGAAAAGCATCCGGCCTGCCAAGCACCATTCTCCAAGCTAAACGATAAGCCCTCTATTTCCTTCGCTTTGAACGAGGCATTTGGGCAAAGGAGAGGTTCAGGCTCCGAATTGTGAGGCGGCTGGCGCATTTCCGTGCGCGATGTGGCGCAAGAGAGCGGCCACGCTTCTCGTCGCAGGCTGCAAACGACGGATTTCAGGCAGGTTGCGTGCGCCCAACTTGGAAGCGCAGGTGCACCTGCCTGCTTGAGGAAGGGAGGAACTCGTGCCGCGCAACTCTGAATCCTACAACTTGATAGCTCAGACGGAAGCCGCCCTGGACATGCCTGTCAACCAGGAGCAGCCCCGGTTCCCCGGAATACGGACGACGACGGATGGTTCGGGCGCCGTGGTCTGGGTGGAGTCGCACATCTCCCAGGGCGCCTGCGCCTACCCCATCACACCCTCGACGCCCATGGGAGACGGCTTTGCCGCCGAGCATTCCAACGGGAGGAAAAACCTCTGGGGCGAGCCGCTGCAGTTTCTCGAGCCCGAATCCGAGCACAGCTCGGCTTCGGCCTGCGAGGGGTTCGCGCTGGCCGGCGGGCGCGTGACTAATTTCACCTCCGGCCAGGGACTGATTCTGATGAAGGAGGTCCTCTACGTCATCGCCGGCAAACGCTTGCCGGTGGTTTTCCACATCGGGGCGCGCGCGCTGACTTCGCATTCGCTCAATGTGCACTGCGGGCACGACGACGTCATGGGCGTGGCCGATGCCGGCTGGGGGATGCTCTTCGCGCGCAACGCGCAGGAGGCAGCGGACCTCTCGCTGATCGCGCGCCGGGCCGCCGAGGAATCGGAGACTCCTTTCTTCAACGTGCAGGACGGTTTCCTGACCACCCACACCCTGGAAACGATCCGTTTGCCCGAGCCGGAATTGATGCGCGACTTCATCGGCTCCCCCGCTGACCGGCTGAAAAGCCTCTTTGACCCGCAGCGCCCGGTGATGAGCGGGGTGGTGCAAAACCAGGACAGCTACATGAAAGGCAAGATCGCGCAGCGGTATTTCTACGACCGGGTGGAGCCGGCGCTGGCCCGCGCGATGGAGGAGTATGCGCAACTGACCGGGCGTCGCTACCGTCTGGTCCGCCCCTACCGTATGGAGGACGCCGAGTACGCCATCATTGGCCTAGGCTCGATGATGGAGACTGCCGAAGCAGCGGTGGATTCACTCCGCGAGCGTGGAATTCGCATCGGCGCAATCCACTTGACCAGCTTCCGTCCGTTCCCGGCTCGCGAGCTGGCTACGCTGCTCTCCCGGTGCCGTGCCGCCTGCGTGATTGAGCGCGCCGACGTGCCGCTGGCCGAGTCAAATCCGCTGACCACCGAAGTCAAAGCCGCACTTACAGACTGGCTCACCAGTGTCGGCGGACGCAGCGATCACCCGCTGCCGAAAATTTTCTCAGGCGTTGCCGGGTTGGGCGGACGCGACGTCCGCCCGGGACATTTCGTGGCCGCAGCAGAGAACATGACTCGCCCGGACGGCAAGCGCTTCTTCGTACTGGGCGTGCAGCATCCGGCTTCTCTCGAGATGACGCGCGATCCCGACGTCCGTCCGGCGGGCGCTTTCTCCTTGCGCGGGCACTCGATCGGCGGCTTCGGCTCCGTCACCACCAATAAGGTGATCGCCAGCGTTGCTTCCGACCTGTTCGGTCTCTACGCGCAGGCCTTCCCGAAGTACGGCTCCGAAAAGAAAGGCCTGCCCACGAACTACTACCTCACGCTGGCGCCGGAAGCCATCCGTCTCCACGCCGAGCTATCGACCGTCGATTTCGTTGCGGTGCAGGACGCCAACGCCTTCGCCGGCGGTGACCCGCTCGAGGGCCTGCGACCCGGCGGCACGATTTATCTTCAGACCGGCGTGCCGCCCGAACAGGTGTGGGCCAGCCTGCCAGCGACCGCGCGCAAGGCCATCCGCGCGCGCAACCTGCATCTTTACGCGCTCGACGCGCTGCACATCGCCCGCGAATCCGCCAGCCGCGCCGACCTTCAAGTTCGGATGCAGGGCATCGTCCTGCTAGGTGCATTCCTTCGCCTGACACCATTCCGCGAACGCGCAGGGTTGACGGAAGAAGACCTTTTCACTTCGCTGCGCGAGACTCTTGAGAAGTATTTCGGTAAGCGCGGTGCCCGCGTCGTGGACGACAATCTGGTCGCGGCGCGCCGCGGGTACAACGAAGTCACCGAAGTGCAGCCCTCCGCGCAGGAACTGCCGCTAGAAGTAAAGTGCGACCGCGGCTGGCAACCCGCTGCCAGTTGTGCCGCTCCGCTGGTGCAGGCGAACTTCTGCGAGAGGGTGATTGGCAGCTATGCGCGCGGCCGGGAGGCCGACCTCGAGGCCGATGAATTCGTGGCGCGTAGCCTGATGCCGCCCACGAGCGCCTTACAGCGCAGCTTCCGCACGCTCGCGCCGGAAATTCCCGAGCTCATTGCCTCGGCCTGCGTGGGCTGTATGGACTGCGTCAACGAATGCCCGGATACAGCCATCGTGGCCAAGGTGGTCGAGCCCTCAGAACTCGACCAGCGCTTGGGACAGATCGAACGGCCGGATCTGCGCGACGTGCTGCGCCAGAACTTTGCCACCACAAACAAATACCACCATCTCTTCGTCAAGAAAGGGCGGACGGGCGGCCTGTTCGGCCTGTTCTTCGACCCTGACAAGTGCAAGGGCTGCGGCGAGTGTGTGACGGTCTGCGGCTCGCACAATGCCCTGCGCATGGTGGCAAAGAGCGCTATCGACCTCGGCCGCTACGATCTGGGCATGGACCTCTTCCATCACCTGCCGGAGACGCCTGCGCACTTCCTCAACGAGAAATCGCTGGGTGACATGATGCTGGCCGGCCGCTCGCAGCTTTTCATCGGTGGTGCAGGCTCCTGCATGGGCTGCGGCGAGACTACCGCGATTCGGTTGATGCTGGCCGCCACGGGCTTTGTCTATGGCCCTGATCAGGTGGGCATCGTCGCCGCCACCGGCTGCAACACGGTGTTCGGTTCCACCTATCCTTACAACCCGTATGCCATCCCGTGGACCAACTCGCTCTTTGAGAACGCCCCCGCCGACGCTATGGGCATCCGCCTGCGCTGGGACCAGGAGGGACAACAGAAGCGCCGGCTGTGGGTCCTGGGCGGAGACGGAGCGATGTACGACATCGGCTTCCAGTCGCTCTCGCGGATGCTGATGTCCGGCATGGATATCAAAGTCCTCGTGCTCGATACACAGGTGTATTCGAACACGGGCGGGCAGACTTCCACGGCCACCTTCACCGGGCAGGACGCCAAGATGTCCGCCTTCGGCAAAGCCCAGCCGGGCAAGCGCGAGCTGCGGAAGGAGATTGCGCAGATCCTGATGATGCATCCGCACGTCTTCGTCGCACAGACCACCGCGGCGCACATCAATCACTTCTACAAGGCCGTCATGGCCGCCAACGAATACCCGGGCCCCGCCGTCTTGGTCTGCTACACCAGTTGCATGCCCGAGCATGGCGTTGGCGACGACCGCGCCGCGGCGCAGGCGCGCCTGGCCGTTGAGACGCGCACGTTCCCGCTGCTGGTCTTCGACCCTCGCAAGGGCGAGCGCCTGCGCGAGGGCCTGAGCCTGCAGGGCAACCCGGCGCTCAAAGAAGACTGGTACGTTGACCCGAAAACCGGAAAGCCACTGGATTTTGTGACCTTCGCGCAGACCGAGGGCCGCTTCGCGCGGCACTTCGACGCCGATGGCAACCCCAATGAGTTCCTCCTGCGCGCCCAGCAGGACCGCCTGGAAAACTGGCACCGGTTGCAAGAGCTGGCCGGCCTGCGGTGATCCGGTATCAGGGCCGGCTGAACCCTCGCCGCGGGGAGGTGGAAGATGACTCTCGTTGATTCGCGAACGCGCGTTCGGCTGGCCAACATTCTCTGGACCACGGATTTTTCCTCCCCTTCGGAGTCCGCGCTGGCTTACGTCACAGCGATCGCCCGCCGGTACGATTCGCAGGTGTACATCGCGCACGTCATCCGCCCGGACGCCTATCAACTGGTCCCGCCCGAGGCCGTCGGCAGCGCGCTCGATTTGACGCGGCGCTTCGCCGAACAGCAAATGGGCGAACTGCTGATCTCCGGCCGCTTCCGTGGCATCCCGCATCAGGTGCTGCTGGGTGAGGGGGAGCTGTGGCAGGTGCTCTCGGGGCTGCTCGAGAAGCATGAGGTGGACCTGATCGTAGTCGGCACTCACGGCCGCACCGGCGTGCGAAAGCTGCTGCTGGGCTCAGTGGCCGAGGAGATCTTCCGCCTGGCGCACTGCCCGGTACTCACAGTCGGCCCGCATGTTCCCCGTGATGTGCCGGCTGCGGTCGAACTCCGGCACATTCTGTACGCAACCGACTTTACGCCCACGGCCGAGCGCGCCGCGGCCTACGCGCTCTCGCTGGCCCAGGAGCACCAGGCGAAGCTTACGCTGCTGCACGTGATCCAGGACGGCGGCGACGCTTCGCCCAAAAATCAGGCCCTGTTGCAATCCTTTTTCACCCGCCGGCTGCGCGAGCTAATGCCGGCAGAAGCTTCGGACTGGTGCGACCCCGAGCTGGTGCTCGAGGCGGGCGCCCCAGCGGAAAGCATCCTGAAGGTCGCGGCCAATCGTCAGGCTGACCTGATTGTGCTGGGCGTGCGCCGCACGGCAAACTTCCCCGGCCATCTGCCTCCGGCCACGGCCTACAAGGTGGTCTGCCAGGCGCAGTGTCCGGTGCTCACCGTCCGCGGCTGAGCGCGCCGTTGCGACGGACGTCCACCTGGCGGCCCCAGAAAAAATCATTGGTCCATGCGCCGCGCCGGAAGCGCAGCCGGGCGCCGTCAAACGAGCGACCGATGTTCTCCCAGTTGAACGCGCCGACCAGCCGCCCCTCGCCTCAAATCCAGAGGCAGGCGAGTTGAGGGCAATCCATTCGCATCAGCTTCGAGTTGCGTGCACCTCGGCGGCGAGCTT
>CAZHLD010000060.1:0-5107 GCA_964533185.1 uncultured Acidobacteriaceae bacterium
CCTTGTGGTCGGTGCTGAAGATGTACTTGCGGATGAAACCGGTGGGCGGGTGATGCGCGTGCGCCCCGCCTTCCTCGTGTGTCACCATCGAGTCTCTCCTCGGTTCTGTCGAAAGGTCATGGAAATATTCATTGAGCGGAGAAGGCCGCCTGCTCGCGCAGCCAGTTCTGATAACCGGCATCGTCGAAGACAAGCAGGAAGCTGCGCATCTGGTGGTGGTTCATTCCGCAGAGCTCGACACAGGCCACCTCGTAGCGGCCGGACTTCTCGGCGGTGAAGTGAATGGGAATGCGCATACCGGGGACGGCGTCCTGCTTCACGCGCAGCTCGCGCACGGTGAAACCGTGGATGACGTCCTTGCTGCGCAGGGTGAGCTGGACTTCGCGGTTGACCGGCACCGCGATGATCGGAGTGGTCAGGTCGTCCTTGCCGTCGGGGTCGTCCGGGTCAACGCCGAAGAAATTGCCGGCGGAGTCGTCCACGAATTTGCGGTCGGTGCGGCCGAACTTGCCGTCAGGGCCCGGGTAACGGAAATACCACTTGAACTGCTGACCCTGCGCTTCGATCTGCACGGCGTCGGGCTTAGCACCGCGGAAGTGGACCTCGGCCCAGGAGCGCTGAGCGTAAATGCCCAGGCCGACAAAGAGGATCGCCGTGGCCGCGGTCCAGAGGACTTCCATCGTGTTGTTACCGTGGGAATTTGAGGCGCGCTGGCCCTGGTCGCGGTACCGGAACACCACCCAGGCCAGCGCCAGTTGCGAGGCCACGAAGACAATGCCGGTGATGATGAGCGTGCGCATGAACTGGGCGTCGATCTCGCGACCGATGGCGGTGATGGAGTCCGGGAACCACCAGCGCCTGGTCCAGAAAAGCCAGAAGGTAATGACGGTGAAGATTACCAGGAGAAGGGAGAGTGTGACTGCAACCGTGGTCGAGCCTGCAACGGGACGTTTTCTCAGCATTGCCTCCGCTCCGGGCCGAGCTGCACGGACGTGCCATCGTGCGCCCAGCCTGATTGAGAAAGGAAGAACCGCCCAACCGAATACACTATATACATAGAAAAGCGAAATTCAAGAGATAAACTTTATGAATGACACGTTCAGAAACAATCGAAGAGAGGTTATAATACTGCGGGCTCGAGGTTCTTCTCAATGGGTTACATTTGGCAATATGAAGATCCAACCTTTTCTCGCACCGCAATCTTTTTCCTTCTGCTGGTTCTGAGCATGGCCACTACCGATGCACAAGAAAAGCAACCGCCTGAAATAAACACGCTCCTAATGGAATCCACGTTCCGGATCGAAGGTCGAAATGGTAAGTTTGGTGCGGCATTCGTGCTTGGGCAGCCCATACCTGATCAACCCGAGAGACTTAGATATGTGCTCATAACGGCTGCGCACGTCCTAGATGATATCGAAGGCGAAACAGCAATTCTGGTGTTGCGGCGAAAAGATGCATCGAATGCATGGCAGCGCATTCCTTCACAACTCAAGATTCGGGAAGGCCAACGCCCGCTTTGGACCAAACATCCACAAGCCGATGTCGCGGTGATGTACATCCGACTACCCGAAGGCGTAGTTGAGGGGCTTCTTCCGATTGGGCTGCTTGCGGACGATTCGATTCTAAGGCAATTTGAGGTACACCCCGGAGACAAGCTCTATTGTCTTGGTTTTCCATTAGGCGCAGAAAGCAATGCCGCCGGATTCCCGATACTCCGAAGTGGGACGATCGCTTCATACCCTTTGCTGCCCGCCTCACAAACGAAAACATTTCTTCTCGATTTTCAAGTTTATCCCGGAAACAGCGGCGGGCCAGTCTACCTGCAGGATTCAAACAGGATTTACGGAGGGGCCACAGTAATTGGAACGGTTAGATTTGTGATCGGGCTTGTGAGCCGGCAAAAGATTCTCGTTCAACAGATAGAACTACTAAACGAAAAGAGGCAGCAATCTTACACGTTGGGTCTGGCGGAGGTTGTACATGCGAGTCTGATAAGAGAGGCCATAGAATTGCTGCCCCCACCTCAGCGGGGACCAGAAGCTCAAGAGTCGCCTGCTCGGTAAGCTCGTTCGAGTGCTCGATTCAATCCCTTGCCAGAGGATTGAAAACGATCCTTCAAATAACTTCCTTCGCGGGGTAGATCGCTTATAGAAAGCGGGTGATGGTGCGGAAGGTGGGATTCGAACCCACACGCCTTGCGGCGCCACCCCCTCAAGATGGTGCGTCTGCCAGTTCCGCCACTTCCGCACGGGGAGGTGAGAAGAAGATTGTAGCCGAAAACGGTGGCAGGATAAACCCGCCGCTACACTGAATTCGTCGCCAGCCGAGGACGGGCGAACATCGCACAGCCAAGAGTGGCTGTGCCACTGGGCGGGGCAAGCCCCGCGCCTACAAAAGCGGGAGCGAGCTCCCGCAGTCCAAGAAAGCAAAGAACGCCGAGGTTATTGTTTCGCCGGGGGATTCTGCTGCGCCGGCGGAGTTTGCTGCACCGGAGGCGGCGTCTGCGGCGGCGGCGCCGGAGTGGTCGGAGCAGGCTGCGACGGCGTTGGCTCCTGCTTGGCCGGCACGTTCTGGAAAACCGACTTGTCCACCGGACCGCCCTGACGCTCCTGGCGAACAACAACGGCAAACGAAGTGAGCATGAACATCACGGCGCACCACGTGGTGGACTTGCTCAGAAACGTGGCCGCGCCACGCGGGCCGAAGGCCGTCTGGCTGCCGGCGCCGCCAAAGGCTCCGGCCAGGTCGGCGGCTTTGCCTGACTGCAACAGCACCACCAGGATCAGCAGAAAGCACAGGATCACGTGCAAGATGGTAAGCAGGATGGGCACTTTCCAGCCTGCGAAGATGAGGCCGGCGCCGACGGCGAAGGCGATGATCCCTTTGGCTTCAGAAGGCATGGCAGACTCCCAATTCCAGATTATACAGTGCTGGACTGAAGCCCAGCGCTACACAATCGAAGACCCAAGATGGCGGGCTGAAGCCCGCCGCTACACAAGCAAATCCACAGCCGCCTAGAAATTCACGATGGAGGCGAAGGATTGCGGATCCAAGCTCGCCCCGCCGACCAGCGCCCCATCAATCTCAATCTGCGCCATCAACCCCTTGATGGTGTCGGGTTTGACGCTGCCGCCGTAGAGAATTCGCAGGGCGGCGGCCCGTTCGGGGGTAAAGCTGGTTGCGGCCAACTGCCGCAGGAACCGGTGCGCCTCAGCGGCCATTTCCGGCGTGGCCGTGCGGCCCGTGCCGATGGCCCAGACCGGTTCGTACGCGACAATGATACGGGAGAATTCGGCGGCGGTCAACGAAGCCACAGCGCCGCGGAATTGGCGCTCGAGCACGACTTCGGTCTGCTTTGCTTCGCGCTCCTGAAGCGTCTCGCCGACGCAGACAATCGGTTCGAGGCCGGCGTCGAGCGCGGCGCGGAGTTTCTTGTTCACCCAGTCGTCGGTATCGCCGAAAAATTGGCGGCGCTCGGAGTGTCCGATGATCACGCCGCGGCAGCCGGAATCCACGAGCATGGCGGTGGAGATTTCGCCAGTAAAGGCGCCTTCTTTGGCCCAGTGGAGGTTCTGCGCGGCGATGGAAATGGGCGTGCCGCGCACCGCCTCGACAGCCGCGGCAAGCGCCGGGAAGGGCGGCGCGATGACGATGTCGCAGTGTGTCGCGGCGGCCACCAGCGGCTTGAACGCGTTGAAGAAGGCGCGGGCCTCCGTCGGCGTCTTGTACATCTTCCAGTTGCCGGCAATAACGGGTCGTCGCATAAGAGAGTCGTCAGTTCTCAGTGATAAGTATTCAGTGTTTCGCTGTCCGTTTTCCGCTTTCCGTGCCGATCATTATGTTGGTCAGGGCTTCGACGCCGGGGAGTTTTTGCCCGGCCAGGAACTCGAGGGAGGCGCCGCCGCCGGTGGAGATGTGCGAAATCCTATCCGCGACGCCGGCCTGATGCACCGCAGCCACCGAATCACCGCCGCCGATGACTGAGGTAGCGCCGGCGGAAGTGGCGTCGGCAACGGCGCGGGCCACGGCGATGGTGCCCTGGGCAAACGCGGGCATTTCGAAGACGCCCATGGGGCCATTCCAAACGATGGTTCTTGCCGCGGCGATTTTGTTTTTGTAGGTGGCGACGGTCTTGGGGCCGATGTCGAGGCCCATCCAGCCGTCGGGCGTGGAGGAAACGGGCGTGACCTGCGTGGCAGTGTCGACCTTGAACTCCTGGCCGAGCACGTGGTCCACCGGGAGCAGCAAGGGGAAGCCACGCTTCTGGGCGTCGAGGCGGATGCGGCGGGCCAGGTCGAGCTTGTCTTCTTCGACCAGCGACTTGCCGACGGACATGCCTTCGGCCTTCAGAAACGTGTAGGCCATGGCCCCACCGATAAGCATGACGTCGGCAATTTTCATCAGGTTTTCGATGACGTCAATCTTGTCGGAGACTTTGGCGCCGCCCAGGATGGCGACAAACGGCCGGTCGGGGTTGGAGATGGCTTTGCCAAGATAGGCCAGCTCTTTTTCCATCAGCAGGCCGGCTGCCGCCTTCTGAACAAATCGTGTGATGCCTACGACAGAAGCGTGGGCGCGATGGGAGGACCCAAAGGCGTCGCAGACGAAGAGGCCGTCGCAGAGAGCGGCAAGCTGCTTGGAGAAAGCTTCGTCGTTTTTCTCCTCTTCGGCGTGGTAGCGAACGTTTTCGAGCAGCAGGACGCCGCCATTCGCGAGCGCTTTGCTTTTCGTTTCGGCTTCGGCGCCGACGCAGTCATCGGCGAACGCTACGGGCTTGCCGAGCAGCTCGCCGAGACGAACAGCGGCGGGTTTGAGCGAGTACTTCGGGTCGGGCTTGCCCATGGGGCGGCCGAGATGCGAAGCGAGCACAAGGCGGCCACCCTTTTCCCGTGCCAGCCGCAGCGTGGGCAGGGTTTCGCGGATGCGCGTGTCGTCCGTGACGCGCGCTCCGTCGAGGGGCACGTTGAAGTCCACGCGAATGAAAACGCGCTTTCCGGAGAGGTCGAGATCGCGGATGGAAAGTTTGGGCATGAAGAAGTTTTCAGTTGTCAGTGCTGCGCCCCTACAACAAAAGAACCGGCGGGACCCTTCGGCTCCGCTCAGGGCA
>CAZHLD010000060.1:5207-20810 GCA_964533185.1 uncultured Acidobacteriaceae bacterium
TGCTGCGCCCCTACAACAAAAGAACCGGCGGGACCCTTCGGCTCCGCTCAGGGCAAGCGCCGGCGTTACAGTTTGGCGGCCATGAATTTGATGAGGTCGCGGCAGCGGCACGAGTAGCCCCACTCGTTGTCGTACCAGGCCAGGACCTTGACGCAATTGCCGGCGACGACTTTCGTGTAGCCCGCGTCCACGATCGAGGAGTGCGGGTTGCCCTTGAAGTCGGCGGAGACCAGCTCTTCCTCGGTGTAGTCGAGGATGCCCTTCATCGGGCCTTCGGCGGCGCGCCTCATGGCGGCGTTCACTTCTTCGACGGTGGTGGCCCTCCCGACGGTGACGGTCAAGTCCACGACGCTCACGTTGGGCGTGGGCACGCGCATGGCGTAGCCATCGAGCTTGCCCTTGAGCTCCGGGCATACCAGGTGGAGCGCCTTGGCGGCGCCGGTGGTCGAGGGGATCATCGAAAGCGCGGCGGCGCGGGCGCGGCGGAGGTCTTTGTGCGGCAGGTCGAGCAGACGCTGGTCATTGGTATAAGAGTGGATGGTGGTCATCGTGCCGTGAACGATCCCGAAGGTGTCTGAGAGCACCTTGGCGACCGGCGCAAGACAGTTGGTGGTGCAGGAGGCGTTGGAGACGATGTGGTGCCGGGCGGGGTCGTACGATTTTTCGTTGACGCCGAGGACTACGGTGAGGTCAGGGTCGGTGGCCGGCGCTGAGATAATGACCTTCTTCACCGGGCCGCGGAGGTGCTTTTTTGCGTCGGAGCCTTTGGTGAACAGGCCGGTGGACTCGATGACGATCTCGGCGCCCACCGAGGCCCAGTCGAGCTCGGCGGGGTCCTTCACCTTGAAGACGCGGAAGCTTTTGCCGTCGACGGCTATCGAGTCTTCCGTGTGGGTGACCTTATTGGGCAGGTTGCCCAGGATGGAGTCGTACTTGAGCAGGTGGGCGAGGGTCATCGAGTCGGTGACGTCGTTGACGGCGACATACTCGATGTCGCGGTCGCCCAGCGACGCCCGCAGGATGTTGCGCCCGATGCGGCCAAATCCGTTGATGCCGACTTTGACTGGCATTCGTCCTCCGAGGATCGGTGAGATTGCGGCTCCGCCAGAAAAGGCGGCGGCAAAAGCGGAAAGCGGATGTTAGGGCGCGGAGCGATAAAAGTCAAACGCCCGTCGCGGACCTATGGCAGGTGTGAATGGTCCAGGAATGATCGCTATTGAGGGTACTGCTTGACGCTGACTACCTTATCGCCGGCGAAGCGGACAAAGATGGTCTTGCTCGGGGGCTGGCCGTAGATCCAGTCTTCGATTTCGAAGCCGCCTTCAGGGTCTTTCTCGCGAACTTTGCGCTCCGGCCGGCCGATAGCGGCAATGACCATTTCGCGATCCATGCCGACTTCGACGCGCTGTTCCTGAATGGCCTTCTGGATTTGCGGCGGGAGCGTATCCACCCAATGCACGGCGGCGGAGCGCGCCTTGGAGAAATCGAGGAAGTCGGCGAGGGTCTGCTTCATCTCAGCCACGGTGATGTCCGGCAGGGGACGGCCGAAGTCGAGGATCAGCGTGGCGCCCTGTCCCTGGGCCATGGGTGCGACGTTGCGGCTATCGGTCACAGTGGACTGCGGCCTCGTGCCGCCCATCTGGATCTGGATGCGGTCGCGCCAGCGGGTGCGGCCTTTGCCGCCGCCATTGATGTCGAGCACAATCTCCTTATCCTTGAACTCAATCTTCGTGATCTGCACCATGTCGCCGCTGCTGCCGGCGGCGCCATTATTGGCGATGAACTGGCGCAGGACTTGATCGTTGAGCGGCTGGCCGACCTGAATGCGGAAGCCCTTTTTGCCGCCCGGCAGCGGCTTCACCAGCTTGACGAACTCGCCGGAGATGTAGCGCACAAGCTGGAGGCGGGATTCGGGCTGGAGGCGGTCGGATTTCTTGGCGGGCTGTTGCGGCTCGGCCGGGAGGGTCAGGTCGGGCAGAACGGGAATGCTCTGGCCGGGGGGAATCTCAACCGGCGGGGAAGGACGCGGCGGGCGCAGATAGGTGACGCGCGGAACGTCCGCATCAGCCAGCAGCATCGCGGCAATTGCCAGAAGAGCCCAGCCGTACATCAGACACCTACCAACCCTATTTTAGAACTTCCTGCATCGCGGGGGAAGGGGCAATCTTGCGGGAGCGGGCCAGCCACAGGATGGCCACCACGCTGACCGCGGTCAGCAGGACACCGCCTTCAGGCCCGTAGGCGCCGCCGGCCAGCCATTGCGGCCCGGCCGATTCGGCGCGGAACAGCGTGGGAGTGACGTTCAGGCCGCTGACAGGCAGGCCCAGGACGGGGCCCATCGTGAAATTCCACGCCCAGTGCAAACCGATGGGCAGCCACAGGGCGCGAGTCTTCAAATAGGCAAGCGAGAGCAACACGCCGGCGAGGACTGTATTGGCCGTCGAGAGAGGCGTGGGAGAAGGATTAAAGAGGTGCGCAACTCCGAACAGGGCCGAAGTGATCAAGACAGTCCAGAGTGCGCCAAGAGAGTCCACCAGACGCTGAAAAGCATAGCCTCGAAAGAGAAACTCTTCGTTGGCCGCAGCGAAAAAAAGCAGGAGCGCTATCTTTGCCAGCCCGAGAAGCGAGGCTGAAGAAAGGTCCGCCATTCCCTGGAAGACGACGGCACGGAATGTCACGCTGAAACCAACGCACACCACCAGAACGGCGACGCCGAGCCCAACGCCAGCCACCACTTCCCTGCCCCAACCGGCAAAGAACCAGATACCCAGCACGCGGAAGCTTCGACGGTCAAAGACCGTCAAAAACAGCCAGGCAAGCAGGAGGAGAGCGACGTTGCTGGTCGCATAAACCGCGACAAAAATCATGGGACGAGCCATCATTGCCTTTGCGCTTCCCATGCCCTGAATCGCGCCCGGAGCAAAGGTTTCAACGAATAGCAGGACGAGAATGGTGGCCGCGAAAAGAGCTACAAATCCGGCAGTGGCATAGAGAATGGCGCGCCAGATAGGGCGGATTCTTCCGTCGGCGCCGATGAAAAAGCCGGCCGGACGTACCAGGGGCGAGGTTTCGCTCATGATGAGTAGCTCCGAACTTGCACACCCCGGCGGTCGATGCGGATTGGCAGGAGTTGACCACCCGCAGCAACGACAGCGGCTTCAACGCGCGCGCGCGCGTCAGGCTCAATGAGCAGGGTGAGGCAGCCACCGCCACCGGCCCCACAGACTTTTCCAGCCAGAGCACCGTTGCGGCGCGCTGCAGCGATGATGCGGTCGATCACCGGCGTTGAAATGGTGGGAAGGTTGCGGCGGCGGAAGGCCCACTCCTCGCGCATCAGCCGACCGGCCTCGGCCCAGCGGGAGCGGATCAATGCCCGGCGCATAGCGATGGCTACCTGCGTAATCTGCTCGAGGTTGCGCCAGACGCGACGGTCGCCTTCGATATGTGCTTTGTAGACTTCCCAGTTGTTGATGCCGGACTGGCGCGGCTTGCCGGTGTAGCAGAGGACGAGACGGCGTTCCAACTCGCGGACGTTAATCGGCAGGGCTTCACGGTATTCGCTGCCGGGGGACAGGTGAATTGCATTTACACCGCCAAAGGTCGGCGGGTAATGGTCCTGCGTGCCGGTGGGAACCCGGATGACGATGGCTTCGGCGTCGCGGCTGATGTGGATCCAGTCCACGAAGGTGCGCCGGATACGGGTCAACCGGTCGAGTGCAGCACAAATGGCCACGGCCATGGCGCTCGAGCCCCCAATGCCTGCGCCGGCCGGGGCTTCGGAATTGGTGGTCAGCGTAAAGCCAGTGCGCGGCTGGAAATAGCGCACCAGGTGGGCCAACAGCGGCAGGCGGTAGCGACGGGCGCGGGCGAGCGCCGTAAGCGAGGCGAAGGTCTCAGAACGGCGCGTGTCGCGCGAAACGAGCGTGATGCCAGGGCCGCGGTGCGTCTTAATGTGGCAGGAGGCGTAGCGCGTGATGGCGCAATTGACCGTTAGCGCGCCTTCGTGGAAGAGGTAGAGCGGCCAGATGTCGAGGGTGCCGCCGGCGAGGTCGATGCGGGTGGGGGCTTTGGAGTCGATTCTCATTTGAGGTTGTTGTTTGCTTTTCGTTGCCCGTAATTCGTAATCCGTAATCCACAAGCTCATGCGTGGCCGACTGGAGCTGCTGCAACTCGGCTACAATGCCGTTGCGCATCATAACAAATGACTGCGAGCCGAAAAGCCGAATCGTTGCCGCCGCGTGACGTCCTGGGAAAATTCCTGCTCGGCTTCGAGGGCACTTCCCTGCCCGATGAGTTGCGCGAGCTGTTGGCCGCGGGGCTGGGCGGCGTGGCGATCTACCCGCGCAATTTCACCAGCGCCGAGGGACTGCGCGCCCTGACTGGGGAGATTCGCCGCGCGGCGGATGGGCCGGTGCTGATCGGGATCGACCAGGAGGGCGGGACGAAGTTTTCTCTGCCCGAGCCATTCACGCAATGGCCTTCGCCTGCTGAACTCGGACAGCTCGATGAAATTGAGCTTGTCGGCCAGGTCGCGCACGCAATGGCGCGAGAATTGCGCGCCGTCGGCGTTAACCTCAACTTTGCGCCCATGCTCGACCTGCACGTGAATCCAGAAAGCCCGGTAACGAAGGGTCGCAGCTTCGGCTCGGACCCGCACAGGGTTTCGCGACTGGGAGCGGCGTTCATTCGCGGGATGCGCAACGAAGGAGTCCTTGCGTGCGCGAAACATTTCCCGGGACACGGCGATGCGCCGGTGGACCCGCACGAGGATTTGCCCGTGTATCGCAGCACGGCGCGGCGGCTGGATGCAGCCGATCTCGTTCCGTTCGATGGAGCCATTTTGGAGGGCGTCTCAATGATCATGACAGCGCACATCCTGCTTCCAGAGATCGACTCCACGCGGCCAGCGTCGCTTTCGCGGAAGCTGCTGACGGAAGTGCTGCGCGAGCGGATAGGCTTTTGCGGCATCATTCTAGCCGACGATCTAGGTATGGGCGCCATCGCGAAGTGTTACGGCGTGGGCGAAGCGGCCATCGAGACGTTCCGCGCCGGCAGCGACATGGCCATGCTCTGCCACGATTGGAACCTCGTACACCCGATGATCGCAAAAGTTGCTGAGGTGCGGGAGCGAGGCGGGTTCGTCGAGAGCGAGTGGAATGCCAGCGGGAGGCGGATCGGCTGGGCCTGCAATGCGGCGTGCACCGGCGATGCTGAGGACTCAACACAGGGCCTGCATGTTGTTGGGTGTGCGGAACACCGACAACTGAAAGAAGCGATACGGGAACAGGTAAAGAGAACGAAGATGCTGCCCTGAAGGGCAGCGCTACACGGAGGCGGCGCGGGCTTTTTCGGCGGCGGAGCCGTTGCCGGCGGACTGCTTTTCGGCTTCGACCTTTTCGTGCGCCAGGTTCGGCTCGAAGCAGCGGCGGCAGCGGGCCTCGTAGGCGCCGGTGGCGCCGACAACGATCAGGTCTTCCGAGGCCACCAGGCGCTGCGTGTGGACGGCCGGGTTGCCGCAGCGGACGCAGATGGCCAGCAGCTTGGTGATCTCCTCGGCAACGGCGAGCAGGCGCGGCATGGGCTCGAAGGGGCGGCCGAGATAGTCGGTGGCCAGCCCGGCGACAATGACGCGCTTGCCCATGTCGGCAAGCTTCGCGCAGACCTCGACGATGCCTTCGCCCAGGAACTGCGCCTCGTCAATGCCGACCACTTCGGTGCGCGGCAGGACTTGTTCGAGGACTTCGGCGGCGGTGGAAACATTATCGGAGCGAATGCCCAGGCCGGAGTGGGAGACGATCTCGTTTTTGGTGTAGCGCGCGTCGATGATGGGCTTGAAGATCTGCACGCGCTGGCGGGCGATCTCGGCGCGGCGCAGCCGGCGGATCAATTCCTCGCTTTTGCCCGAAAACATCGGGCCGACGATCACTTCCACCCAGCCCATATTGCCCTTGAAGATGTCCACGAGCACCTCCCACGGTAAGCGTAGCACAGGATGTTGTGGAAAAGTGCGCGGGGTGGATCAGCGACCGGCGGAGCTGTAAAGGCTTGAATTGTAAAAGGGGGCAAACGCGTTGATAACGGCGGTGCGGAAGGCGTCCTGGCGGGTGATCATGTTGTTGGTAAGCACGCCCCAGGCGCCCTGAGCGTCGCGAATGCCCTGGCTGCCGGCGAAGGCGTCGATCGCGGCGGCGAGCTCAATGCCTTCATCGAGGACGCGCGCGGCGAGCGGCTCGGGCAGCAAGATAGCTCCCGACTGGCCGTAGGCGCCGCGCGTGCCATCACTGACGTAGGCCCAGTTCTCCAAGAAGACAAGGCGGCCCGAGTCTTCGCGGACGACGTCGAGTCCGCCCTCGAGGCCGACGAAGTATCGCCAGGGTTCGCTGCGCTCACGGGCAATTTCGACCAGCGCCTCCGCGCGCTGGCGCGCACCGGCCATCAGCTCGGCGCGGGTGCGGGGCGTGTGACCGACGCCGCTGCGGACCTCGATGCCAACGACGTCAAACTGCGCGTTCGAGTCGAGCGACGGCCCGAAAACGGTGAGTGCCTCCCACACGGCGTTGAGCTTGGGGCGGCGCGTGCTGCCAACGGCGACGAGGACTTTCTGAATCAAGACGAACCCTACTCTTTCCAGAGCTGGGCCTGGCGGTCGCGGGCGTAGCGCTCGAGCAGGAATTTCTTCAGCGCCTCCACCGAAGGGAAGACCTGGTCGGCGCAGGCCAGCATCCAGCCGCTGATCTCACCCTGCGGCAGTGGGCTGACCAGATAGACGGGAATGCCCGAGCGGTAGGCGACGGTGAGCTCAGCGGGCGTGCCGCCGCTGGGCGCTTCGGCCTGGTCCCAATGGCAGATGACGTAGTCGGCCTTGTTCTCGATGATGTCGAGGTCAAACTGGATGATCTTGCGCACCACGCGTCGGAAGCGCTCCACGTCGGTGGTCTTCCAGGCGCGGAAGCTGGCCGCTTCCTCGTCGGAGAGGTTTTTCTTTTCGTCTTCGGCGGGGTCGTAAACGCGGTGACCCAGCTCTTCGCGCAGGAAGGGCATCAGCTTGCGCCGCCAGAGCTTTCCGCCGCCTTCGGCGAACTCGATTGGACCGCAGAGGTAAACTAGCATGGGGCCGAGCGTGAGATGATAGTGCAGCGGAGAGGAATCGGACAAGGGAAGTCGCTAGAAGAAAGGCGGGCAGCCTTACCACTCGCTGCGCTCGCTCGGGGCATCGCTCCGCGGCGCGGAACGATGGAGCGGCCGAGGGGACTCGAACCCCCGCCTACAGCTTGGCAAGCTGTCGTACTACCCCTATACTACGGCCGCTTCGCGCAATCTTTTTATAGCATGGCGGCGCGCCGGCGACAAGCGCAGCCGCGTGGAGGAACACCCCGCCTCACGGATCCGCCGTCACCGCTCGAGCAGGAATTCGCGAATGGGCCGGGCTTACGCGAGCTGAAGCACGCGGGCCGTCTTCACTACCGGCGACTTTTTCTGCCGCTCGGCAAACTTGGTGGCCTTGACGCGATCGGTGTAAACCCGGGCGAACCTCTCCCCGTCCTTGTAGAAGACCGTCACTTGCCAGTGGCGGTGCTTGCGCCGCTTGTCTTTGCCGAACTGACTCTTTTTTCTTTTTTTCACGTGGCCCCTCACCTGCGGTGTCGGACATTGGGGACGCCGGGCACTATGGCAAGTCAACCGTCGGAACGCAAGTATCAAGTTAGGGAGTACCGCCGAAGGAACGGGAAAGGCTCTCCCCGGCTCGCAATCGGGCGCTGCCTCGCTTCCAATGGCTCATTCGGTGGCGGCCGTCGAGGTGACCTCGAACCAGGTGTAGGGGTGGCGGTCATTTTCGTCGGCGAAGGTGCGGTCCGGCAACGGGGAAAGATTTGTGCCGAAGTAGAGGTTTAAGCCGGGATGCACGGCATCCAGGAGTGGCTCAGCTTCCATTTCAAGTCGCCCATGTGCGCGCCGGAGCTCTACCCCGAGCACGATCTCTTCATTCAGTTGATGAAACTAAAGAATACGCTTCGCTGGATGATGGGCGAAGACCTTATCACCCACCTCGGTCAGAAATACTAGAGCCTGTTGCATAACCCGATTTCGACCCTTTGGAATCAATGACTTAGGGCGGTTATGCAACAGGCTCTACGACTAGTGGCTATCGGACAGGTTCGAGCATCATTCTTTTTTTCGGCGTGATACCGCGATGAGTTGCTTGTACTCCGCGTTGTTCTTCAAGCTTTGCAGGTTCGTGTCGAGCTGGGCGAGCCGCTTCAGCATCGGGTTCAGTTCCAGCGCCCGCTTCAGCGCCCTCACAGCCAGTTGTGATTTGCCCGATCGGGCATAGTAGGTCGCCAGGCTGTAGTGCGTATCCGGGTAATCGGGCTCGTTCTTGATCGCCAGTTTCAGCTCTTCGATAGCGCCTGGCAGGTCACCACGTTTGTCAAGTTCGATTGCCCGGAAAAAGCGCGTGATCGTATGTGCGCGGTGGAGTAACCGGCGCAGTTCTTTGAGCGGCTCGGGATTGTCATCCACGCGAATGTCAACGTAGTGGTCGGAATAGCCGTTGAAACCCGCTCCCTTGCGAACCACCAGCATGCCGGCAGACTGCCGTCCGCGGTGATCGCCTCCGGCCGCCTGGCCGGCGTCGAGCGCCGCCATCATGCGGTCGGCCAGTTCTCCTGGCGTCGACTCAAAGGCCTTGGCCATCGCTCGGACTACGTCTTCTCCGGCCAGGATATTCCCCTGCACGGAGTAGATATTGGGGCGCTGCTCGCTCTTCAGCCCGCCGGCCCACACGATGCATCGGGAGCCCGTGTGGTTGGCCACGCGACCTTGCGCGTCCACGACAGCCAACTGCCGCGTGTCACCACCTTCCGGGTCTTCGGCGATCAGCCGCTTCACCACTGCCTCTGCGCTCAGCCCCTGCCGGAGCAGCTCGAGGCCCCGCGGGCCGTAGCTGGCATTCGCAAAGGCCTGGGTGGCCACGGCGCCCACGCCGGGCTCCGCGGACGGAACAATCGAGCCCGCAGCGAAAAATTTCGAGGTCACCGCGACTCCCAGGTCGCCGTTGTCGGGGTCGAGGGCCACAATGGAAAATGTGCCGATGTTATGCAGGCTCTCGGACCTCGGCCCGCCCGCCATCTCGTGCGCAGGCTCTTGCAAAATGCCCACGGCCGCGAAGAAAAGCACGGCCGCCCCAAAGAGAGTCGCGGCATGAGGTTTCTTCATCTCACTCTCTCCTGTGTTGGTCTGCAGACGCGGCTACCCTCTCGGGTTGGCAAGCGGAACTGCGGAGTCAGACGCGGAAGGCAGAGCTGACGCTCTGCCTTCCGCTCGAGACTAGAATACAAACCGGAGCCCGAACTGAATCTGCCGGGACACGCCAGCAGACTGGATCTGTCCGAAGGTCGGCCCCAGAGTCCGGATGGGATTGTCAAAATTCGGGTGGTTGGCGAGGTTGAAGAATTCCGCGCGGAACTGCACCATGCGGCCTTCTGCAAACGAGGTGTTCTTGAACAGCGAGAAATCAATGCTCTTCACGCCAGGACCGATCAGCGAACCCCGGCCCGCATTTCCAAACGTCCCCGGAGCCGAAGCCGCAAAGGCTGCGGGGTTAACCCAGCAGTTCGGAGTACGCGTTTGCGAACAGCCCGACCCTGAGGCGTACGGATCGCCAATCTTATTGGGCCGATCCTGGAATGTTTCTGTGTTGCTGTTGTCAAACCCCAGGGCGGGCGTGTAGGGCTGTCCCGACTGGAACACCCAGATCCCGTTCACCTGCCAGCCCTCAAGAAGCTTGCCGGCCAAGCCGGTCGCCTGGTTCCAGTAACGGCGCTTCGGGCCGAAGGGGAGTTCGTAGATATGGCTGAGTACCCAGCGGTGCCGCGCGTCGAAATTCGAGGGCCCGCGCTCCGCCGCGAGATTGTGGCTGTCCTGGGGGAAGTTTTCATCACTGTAGTTTCCGAATTGGGCGGAGCTGTCGTCAATCGCTTTCGAGTAGGTGTAGGAACTCAAGAACGAGAGACCTTGCGAGAACCGCTTCTCGAGCCGCACTTCCAGTCCGTGATAAATGGAGGCGGCGCTCGATGCCACCATACTCATCCCGCCGAAGGCGGGGAACGGTCGCCGGGGCTGAACCGGGCCCGGCCCCGCAGGAGGCTGGTTCGGGTCCAGGGACCGATAGAGACGCGTCCCCTTGGTGGCGACGTAGCCGACATCGAGGAGCAGATTGCGCACCAGCTCATGCTGGATGCCGAAGCTCCATTGCTGGACGAGGCCATCCCGGAAATCCTTCTGAAAAGAGTTGAGGTTCAAAGTGAGGTCCCCCGGATTTGCAAAGGCATTCTTAAGCGTTACGCCGGCGCCGGACGCAGTGTCCACCTGAAAGAACGGGGGGTTCAAGCGCAGACCGAGCAGGGTGTTGATCACAGCGATTTCGTAAAAAACACCATAGCCCCCCCGCATGGCCCATTTGCCGTTGCCGAACAAATCCCACGAAACTCCGATCCTCGGCGCGAAATTGTTCTTGTCGGCATCGTAGGTCGAATTCGATATGCCTGTCTGGCCGGCCTGAACGACCTTGCCGGTGTCAAAATAGAAATTCGTGAGGCGGTTCTTTTTCTCCGTCATCGGAAAGTTGTACTCGTAACGCAGTCCCAGGCTGACGGTGAGGTTGGGCTTCACCCGCCAGTCGTCTTGGAAGAACCCGCTGATGGTTTTGGAAACAAACAGGAAGTCGGTCTTTCCCACGCCTCGCAGCGCAAAAGTCGGAAGGCCAAGGAGCAGGTCAGCGAGCGGGTCGTTGGTGAATGCGCCGGTGAACAGGTACAGGCCGCGGGCGGCAAAGTCCAGGAAGAAGGTAGAGGTGAAGTAGTGGAAGTCACCGCCCATCTTCAAATTGTGGTTGCGCACCACATTGGAAATCGTCCCTCCCCATTGGTACGTGTCAAACGGTCCTGCCTGGGGAAGATTGAGAGCGGATCCGAGATTGTCATAGACGCCGACCATGTTGATGAGCGGGAAGCCGGTGTCATTGGGATCGGTTGAGAGACCGGTGATGCCGAGCTGGCTGGCCACGTTGCTCCCCTGGTCCTGCTGAAAATAGGCCAGCTTCCAGCGATTCCAACCGAAACGAAATTCCCCGATGAGGCGCGGAGAGAAGGTGTGGGTATCGTTCACGCCAAAGGTTTGAAAGCGCGTATTGTCCTGATGGCGGCCGAATCCCGGGATATTGGTCGTCTTTACGAATGTGTTGACCGGCTGCAGTTCCTGGATGTTCTGGAAGTTGTACCGCACGAACAGATGATCTTTCTTGGTTAGTTCGTGGTCCACTTTAAAGACAAAGCTGTTGTCGCTCAGCTTGTTGATCGGGTTTGAGATCAGGTTGCGGTTTGGATCGGACGGATTGTTGGGCGGCGGATACGCCTTGGCTAGACCCGAGCCGGCGGAATCGAGGCGTGCGGTGGGAATCACGTTGCCCGGGAACGGCTGGTTGTTATTCGCTGGATCCGTGATGACGGTGCCGGGAAGCAAGCTGGAAAAGTTTCCACCGATCATCGCCGGAAGAGGAACCTTGGAGGTGAATGTGCCGGCGCGGTTCTCCCGAATGCCTTCGTAGGCGCCGAAGAAAAATGTCTTGTCCCGAATAATTTTGCCCCCGACATCCGCCCCGAACTGGTTGCGCTGGAATATGGGGATCTTGCCGGCGGCGGAGTCAAAAAAGTTCTTGGCATCGAGCACGCTGTTTCTGAGGAATTCATAGACGTCGCCATGCAGGCGGTTGCTGCCCGAGCGTGTAATCACGTTGATCTGCGCCCCGGCGGTGCGGCCAATCTCGGCCGAGTAGGTCGGCGACTGCACCTTGAATTCCTGCACGGAGTAGGTGGGTGGGTTGACAACCAACTGGCCGATGGCCTGCGTGGTGTTGTCAATCCCATCGAGCCAGAAGAAATTGGATGCCTCGCGGAGACCGTGGACGTTGATCGAGCCACCCTGCGTGCCGAGCTGTGAACCCTTGGCTCCGGGCAGTGCCCCGGGGACCAGAAGATTCAGTTGCAGAAAGTTTCGGCCGTTCAGAGGCAGCTCCAAAACCTGGCGCTGCTCGATTACGGTTCCCACCGTCGCCGACTCCGTCTGCACGAGCGGGGGGTCCTCGGTCACCACGATCCGCTCGGAAACATCGCCGACCTGCAGCGTGAAGTCCAGCCGTTGCTCCTGGTTGACTTGCAGGGTGACCCGTTCGCGCACGGCTTTTTTGAATCCGCTGTGCTCCACGACGACACTGTAGTCGCCTGGAGGCAGAAGCGGAGCGACGTAGTTGCCGGAAGAGTCCGATTGAATGATATGTTGCTTCGAGGTTGCCAGATTGGTGATGGTGATCGTGGCGCCGGACAGCGCCGCGCCGGACGTGTCGTTGACGGTGCCAACAAACGTGCCGGTGAAGGTTTGCGCCCGAAGTTGCGGCGCAGCTATGAAAACCAAGAGAAAGAGGACCAGCAGGGCTTCCCACTTTGTTTTTCGCATCACCCTCACCTTCCGAAGAAGCGAACTGAAACATACGTTTCGAACGTCGCGTGCATACACCTGCCCTCTCTTTAATGTCAAGAGATTTCTTCCAAGAGACATTTGGGTATCCTCTCCAGATCGACGCCTGCTCTTGACATCCATAAATATCTTTTAGATAATCTATATGAAATCTAGTTTTCAATAAGCATTGCCCATGCCCCACCCTTCGATCCTCGCCGCAGCCCAAATCCGGCCCCCTCCTCCCATCTCCCCTCGAATCAACACTTCTGCTCCCGAACGGAATAACTCCTTCCGAATCCGCACTTGCGGGTTTATTGGACTTAATCCGCCTGCTTTTTCAACGCCTTACACAGGGGGAGGGGGGTACCCCCTGCCGCATTCCTATTTCTCTGCTACTCTGCCACCCCTGCTTTCAACATCCTACTCTCAAGGGTTGACAGTGAACTATGAACTCACAACTCTCTCCATTCCCATTGACTGCAAGGCGAGGGGCGCTTAACTTGCCTGCTTCCATGTCTGAGAAAAACCACCAGCAACTGAACCGCAACGGCCCGTTGCCAACCGCCTGTCCAGCGTCTATGCTGGCGCGGCACGGACCGCTCGTCCCGAGAAGCAACCTTGCCTCACTTCCAACCTGACGCCGCACAGACGCTGGCCCTGGCCGCCCTGGTTCTTCTGGTGGGCCTCTATCTGAAACGCCGCATAGGAATCCTCGACCGGCTGAACCTCCCCGCGCCGGTCGTGGGCGGCCTGCTTGCTGCGGTGCTTCTGCTGGGCTTGCGCCAGCGGGTGGCGACGTTTCAGTTCGATGCCACCCTGCAGCCCATCCTGATGATTGCCTTCTTCACCACCATCGGGATGAACGCAAGTTTGCCGCTGCTCAAAAAGGGCGGGATCCAGGTGTTTATTTTCCTGGCCATGTCCACGTTCCTGTGCTTCGTGCAGAATTTTTTGGGCATGGGTATCGCCGCGGCCTTCGGCGTGAACCCGCTGGTCGGTGTGGTTGCCGGTTCGGTGACCCTGGTGGGCGGGCCGGCCACGGGTCTGGCCTTTGCGCCCTTATTTGAAAAGGCGGGCGTAACCGGCGCCGCCTCGCTGGCCATCGCCGCAGCCACCTTCGGCATCATGTGCGGGGGGCTGTTTGGCGCGCCGCTGGGAACCTGGATCGTGGAGCGACGCCTGGGGCGCAAGTCTGCGGGGAAAACTGCTGCGCCAGCCGCGGAAACGTCTCCGGGCATCCCCGCAACGAATCAGGTCACGCTCGAAGCCGAGCGCGAGGATACTCCCCTGCTGCGCAACATCATCGTACTGGCTTTCGCCATGGGCATCGGCGCGGTAGTGAGCGGTTACATCCAAGCAAAAGGAATCACCCTGCCCGCGTACATCGGCGCCATGCTGGTGGCCTCCCTCTTGCGCAACCTGGACGACTGGCTGGGCTGGTTCCGCATCTCCCCGCCGATGATGGACTTGATTGGGAACCTCTCGCTACTGATGTTCCTGGCCATGGCCCTGCTGAACCTGAAACTCTGGGAGCTGGCACATCTGGCAGCGCCGCTGGTAGCGATTCTGGCGGCGCAAGTGCTCGTCTTGGGTTTGTTCGTGCTGCTGGTGTCGTTCCCGGTGATGGGCCGGGACTACGATTCCGCGGTCATGGCTTCCGGACTGTTCGGGTTCGCGATGGGCACAATCGCCAACGCCCTCACCAACATGCGCGCGCTCGTTGAACGCTATGGCCCCGCTCCCCGCGCGTTTTTGGTTGTCCCGCTGGTGGGCGCGTTCTTCGTGGACTTCACCAACGCACTCATCATCACCGCGTTCTTGAACTGGTTCGGGAAGTAGGCGGCGCGCTGCGCCACCTTTGCGAAGGGAAGTGCGGCCCGGGCCCCTGATCCACTCTCTTGCTCTTCTCTCTGCCTCTTGCCTACAGTCCGCAGGTACGTACCGCGCCCACCAACCAGCCCAGGCAGCGCCAGGCGTCAGTGCGGCCGGGTTCCGAGGGGCTGCCCAGCGCGACCGTCAAACGAAGGCCGTAGCTTTCCGAGCTATTGGGCGTCCATGCGCCCGGGTTGGTGCGCGAGCCAATGCCCCAGGACGGGCGATTGCCGCTGCCCGGGAGCCCGTTGAGCAAGTTGCCCATCGGTCGCAGGCTCTGGAAGCCACCCAGTTCGATCCGCCCGCCCAGAATTGAAGCCAGGCGAACATCCACTTGCTGGACAAAATGAGTAGTTGTGGTGGCCACCGGCGCCGCCGCAGCAATGCGCGCGAGCTGGCTGGTTCGCGCGACTTCGACGCGCAAGCTGCTCAGCGGCGCAGAGGGTGCGGCCTGGGGACGCTCCTCGGCTTTGAAGGCCGCGACGCGGGCCTGCGAAGCTTTGGGAGCCTGAAACTGCTGGACTTGGGCCATCGCGGGCATGGCCGCCGTCAGCAGTAAAACCACCTGGACAATTGTTCGACGCATCTTGCTCACCCCGGGAAGGGGGTTCTAGCTGGGGAGAGACGAGCCTACGCCTCCGGAGGGCTGCGCACTACTGGCTCGAGGGACAGGATTGGAACAGTTCACTTGCGGGCGAGGGCCTGTACCGGTGTTCAAACGGGCGGCTGGACCAAATTTGGACTGTCAGAATGCAGGAAATTCAAGGCCGCGGAGCAACGTTTTGCCCGGAAAAGCGTCTATTGAAATGAAAGCGAACAGAGGGAAATGCAGTTGGTTGGGTCTGATAATCCACCGAAACATTCAACGAAACTTTTTTCGGCTTTTTGCGTTTAACCAGGTAGGAGCAAGCGGGGGGTCAGGAAGAGAGGGGACATGGTACTGCGGTTGAATCAGTTGCCGTTGATTGAAGACCTGCGGAAGCATCCAGCGGAACTCGTGGACAACCTGCGGGCGCTGCTGGCCTCGGGGGCTCTGGCTAAGCCGGATCCGCGCCGGGAAAACTTCTTCGAAGTCGAAAACTGCTCGCGCGTCTTCTACATCCACGTCGCGCCGGCTAGCGGCAAGGTGTACCTGCTGGGGACCTGGCTCAAGGACGAAGTGCCCGCCGACTGCGGGAAGTTCGTCGCGTAAGTTTCACCAACCACACAACACAAAAA
>CAZHLD010000061.1:0-4286 GCA_964533185.1 uncultured Acidobacteriaceae bacterium
TGCAGGGCGTTGGTTACCTGGCCGCACCGATCCTCGCACTGATCGGCGAGTGGGAGCTGGCGCGCGGCGCCGATCGTGAAGCCGCGGCGGACGCCCCTACGGGTTTTCTTCCAGCAGCTTCACCAGCGCGTAGAGGGTATGATTGACGGGTGTGGGGACGCCGAGAGCGGCGCCGCGGCGGGTGATGTAGCCGTTGAGCGAGTCAATCTCGGTGCGCTTGCCACGTTCAATGTCCTGAGCCGTGGACGAAGTGGCAGGGCCGAGGTTTTTCGCCAGATCGAGGCCGGCGGCGACGAAGTCGGCCGGCGGGATTTGGATGCCGGCGGCGCGAGCGACAGCAATGGCTTCTTCGGCGGTGGCCTTCATCACCTGGCGTGCCAGCTCGTACTGGGCGGCGCGGCCGTAGCTCGAGCGGCCCAGCGCGGTGACGGCATTGCCGGCGCAGTTGAGGATGAGCTTGACCCACAGGTCGACTTCGATGTTCTCGGAAATGCGGCAGGGGACGCCGGCGCGCTGGAACGTCTGCGCGACGCGTTCGACCTCGGCGCGGCGCGCGCTGTGGCCGACCACCAGATCGCCGCGACCGGAGTGCTTCACGCGGCCGTGCGCGGACATGGCCGCTGCGACGTACACGACGGCGGGCAGCGCTTCGATGCCGCTCTTTGCAGACGCCGTGCGCGTCGCACCGCGGATGCGCTCGACGTTATCCACACCGTTCTGCAGGCTGACGACGATTGCGCCGGGCTTCACGTGGGGCTGGAGCAGGCGGGCGGACTCCTCGGTATCGAGCGTCTTGACGCAGAAGAGGATCAGGTCGGCATCGCGCGCGGCGTCGGGCTGGGTGGAAGCCGCCACGGCGACTTGCTCCTGAAAGTGGATGCTGTCAATGAACAGACCGTCGCGGGTGATGGCCTCGACGCGGTCGCGGCGGCCAATCAGCGTCACCGGTGCTCCGGCGCGGGCCAGCATCCCGCCGAAGTAGCAGCCGACGGCTCCGGCGCCCATCACGGCCACGCACGGCCAGGTCTCATTGGAAGTGGTGCTCAAACCGTGCCTCTTCGATTGGACTTGAAGCGCAGGCTATTGGATGCAGGGCGAATCCTAGCAGGTTCGTGCGGAAAGAGAAGCACGGTGGCGGGATAAACCAGCCGCTATGCGAGAATGAAAAGGCCCTGTCCGCGGGTGCGGACAGGGCCGGATGGGAATTGGGTAGTTACGGGGCGGTGACGTTCTCGGCCTGGAAGCCTTTCGGCCCCTGCTTGACCTCGAACTCAACGGTCTGACCCTCGGTCAGGGACTTGTAGCCATCCATCTGAATCGCGGAGAAGTGCACGAAAACGTCCTCTCCCGACTGGCGCTGGATGAAGCCGTAGCCCTTGGCCGCGTTAAACCACTTCACGACACCTTGTTCTCTAGCCAACTTCGTGCTCCTCGTTCTGAGATGTTGCTATTTGCTGGGTGTAACGCCAGTTGGTAGCACAAAAAACCCGCCCGGGGCGGATTCCGTACACCTACGGAATTACATGACCCACAAACGCGGGGCGATTCTGGCATAAAAACGGCGGCGGTGTCCAGAGGAAGGCGCGGCCGGGACAAGGAGAAGACAACGGGGCCGGAGTGGCGGCTAGTTGAAGCTGGAGAGCGCGACGCGTTCGTCGGTGTGGACGTCGAAGACGGTGAAGAGCTTGGTGATCTGCAACAGGTCGTGCACTTTCCTGGTCAGGTGGAGGAGTTTGAGCTCGCCGCCCTGGTTCTTTACCGTGGTATAGCCGGAGACCAGTTCGCCGATGCCCGAGCTGTCGATGTAGGAGACATCGCCCAGGTTGAGAACGATTTTTTTCTGGCCCTTGGTGAGCAGTTCGCGGACCATCTCGCGGAGTCCGGCGCTGCCTTCACCGAGGGTGATGTGCCCGCTGATATCGACCACAGTGGCGCCGGCCGTTTCGCGGGGAGTAGCTTTGAAGGTCACAGGTCATTCCTCCCTGGTCTGCGCCGAGCGGGTGCCGGAGTCGCCATTGCGATTCGCGCGGAAATGCTTGGCCATCACCAGTTCGGCCCCGCCGGCAGTGCCGCGACGCACCGCGAACTCATCCATGAAAGCGCGCATCAGGAATATACCCCGGCCGGAGGTTTTCAGCAGGTTTTCTTCGGCGAGGGGGTCGGGCACGTCAACCGGGTCGAAGCCGGGGCCCTGGTCGAGGACGTGGATGACGATTCTCCGGGGGGTGAGCTCGAAGCTGAGATAGATCTTTTTCTCGCGCTGCATCTGGTTGCCGTACTTGCAGGCGTTGATCACGCCTTCGCGGACAGACATGCCGATTTTGTGGCAGTCGTCCTCGTCAAAGCCGGCGGCGTCGGCAATGCGCAGACAAATCTCCTCGGCCAGGCCGACGCTATCGAGCAGCGTCTCCAGAGTGACTTCAACCCGCTTGGTCTCGTTGGTCATCCGCCGGTTCAGGTCCGGTGCGCCGGGCGGAGTATGGGTAGCATAGCGGCCGGTTGCAAGTCAACGGAACGAGAGGGGGAATGCAGGGCCGAGCCGGTGCAGGAAAGGTCAGGCCCAGTAGGTGCGGTCGAGGGAGCGGTATTGAACGGCTTCGCCGAGGTGGGACGGCTCGACGTTGGCGGCGCCGTGGAGGTCGGCGATGGTGCGGGCGACCTTGAGGATGCGGTCATGCGCGCGGGCGGAGAGGCCCATGCGAGTGATGGCGTTTTCGAGCAGCTTTTCGCCTTCGGCGGAAATGTCGCAGTACTTGCGGATCAGCTTGGGCGGCATCTGGGCGTTGGCGTAGATTTTCTTTTCGGTGGCGAAGCGCTCGAGCTGAGCCCCGCGCGCGCGGACCACATCGCCCGCTGGACCGCCGCCGGCCGGCTCGAAGCGGAAAAGAAGTTTCGCCAGGTGAAAGGCTATCGGGAACTGAAGGAGCTGAATCGAATCCTGAATCCCGAGTTGCACTCCCAGGCCCAGGTGGCCTAAAGTGCAACTCTACGAGAGCCGCCACTTTCAACTAAACTTGGGACATGCTCCCTGGCCGCCCGACTGACCCCAGAACTCCCGCCAACAGCTTCTCCTAACCAAGGTACCAGCGCCGGCATTACCCCCGTTCCAGGACTTCCTGGCTAGCCACTCGGAACCTCCTTCCCATTGAGTGGAAAGGGTTTAGCCGCTACCTTTGCACTCGGTGGCTGGCCCTCCCAGCAGCCTTGAAGGCCGCCAGAAAAGGACATCTGAAACCAATGTTTATGGCCCTTGCTCTCCTTCTCCTTCAGGCTCCGGAGGTACCCCAGGCCCGGCCCGATGAGCCCGCCAAGACCGAAATCGTGGCCAGCGAAGCTGCCCCGGCGGCTGCAAAGAGAGGGGCCGAAACCGCAAAGTCTAAGGACAAGACGGTTGAGCTGCCGGCCACTCCTGCCAGCTTTCGAGATTCAAAGGACCTGACCAAGCTCTTCGACGCAAACGTGGAAAGCGCCTCGGCTGGCGCGAACCCCGTGCCGGTTGCGACCCTCTCGCCGCTCTGGGCCATGCGCCAGGAACAGCGCACTCCCAAGCTCTGGTTCGTTCTGGCCGGCGCGGGTCACAGCGCCGCTGCCTTCGACGCCTATTCCACCCGCCGCGCCATCCAGAGCGGTCGAGGCCGCGAGCTGAACCCGCTCATGAAGCCCTTTGCGGGATCGAACGCCCTGTATTTCGCCACCCAGGCGCAGCCGGCGCTGCTCGATTACGTCGGTCTGCGCATGTTGCACAGCAACAAACGCTGGGTGCGGCGCATGTGGTGGCTTCCGCAAGTGGCCGGCACGGCTGCTTCAGTCTGGGCTGGCGCTCACAACATGAGGATCAGCCGCCGCTCAACCCCTAGTTTGGTTCCCTGATTTCCGGCGAAAGGCCGGTCCAGCCCTGGCGCGCCCGCCTGTCATTCTGGCGGGCGCGCCGTTTTTTTCCCTCCCTCGCAGCGCCTGACCCTCCACAAGATGCGCCACTACGATTATTCGCAGATGAAGTCGGTCGAGCTCAACCCAAAGACACTCGGCTCGTATGATGCCGTGGTGATTGCCACCGACCACACCAGCTACGACTATACGGCGATCGTGGATGCCGCCCAGCTTGTGGTGGATACCCGCAACGCCACCCGCCGCATCGCCCGCCACCGCAACAAAATCGTCCTCTGCTGAGTCAGCCGCTGTAGCTAGATGTGGCTACATTGCGGGTGGACACCCGGTCATCTCTCTTTCCCGCGCCTGCGGCGCTAGGCACCCGCCGTCCCGGCCGAGCCGGGATCTTCGACATC
>CAZHLD010000061.1:4386-13582 GCA_964533185.1 uncultured Acidobacteriaceae bacterium
CGCGCCTGCGGCGCTAGGCACCCGCCGTCCCGGCCGAGCCGGGATCTTCGACATCACCCGCCACCGCAATAAAATCGTCCTCTGCTGAGTCAGCCGCTGTAGCTAGATGTGACTACGTTGCGGGTGGACACCCGGTCATCTCTCTTTCCCGCGCCTGCGGCGCTAGGCACCCGCCGTCCCGGCCGAGCCGGGATCTTCGACATCGCCCGCCACCGCAATAAAATCGTCCTCTGCTGAGTCGCCCGGCGCGGTTTCACGTCCACTTCGCACCCTGCGTGGTAGAATTCGCGCGTTTCATGGCTTTCTGCCCATCTCGTTGCCCAGATTACTCTGCGCGGAGGTGTCTCGTGCTTTCTCGCCACCGAATCCTGCTGGGGATATCGCTCGCTGTCGCGAGCCTGCTTGTGATGTGGAGTGTCCAAGCGCAGGGGGAAAGGAAACGTTTCAAGCCCGTCAGCGGCAGCGGCGTGCAGACCTTTGCGGTGCGCGAGCCGGTCCTGCGGGTGAAGCCCGGCGAGATCGTTGAAACTGAGTCGCTCTACGGCGACTATTACGCCAAGCCGGGCGGCGCGTGGCCGGGCGAGGTGGGGCCGTTCTACATCGAGGGCGCGACGACCAACGACACTCTGGTAGTGAAAATCCTGCGCCTGCGTCCAAACATTGACCACGCCGTTTCAACGCATACGCCCGGCTTCATCAGTGCCATCGCCAGTGATCGGTACACGCGCATGCTGAACGCGCCGATCCCGGCGCGGCGCTACGTCTGGCGCATCACCAACAACGGCACCACCGGCGTGCTCGACCTGGCAGAGAGCAAACGACGCCTCGAAGTGCCGCTCAGCCCGATGCTCGGCCGCGTCGCGGTCGCGCCGCAGGGGGAAGAAGCCTGGGGCGGGCTGTGGCCGGGGAACTTCGGCGGGAACATGGATGCCAGCGACGTGCGCGAGGGTGCGACGGTCTATCTGCCCATCTTTCACGACGGCGCCTACTTCTATTTTGGCGATGGGCATGCCCTGCAGGGCGATGCCGAGCTGTGCGGCTCAGGACTGGAGACGACGATGGACGTCACTTTTCAGTTCGAGCTGATCAAAGGCAAAAAGATCGCCTGGCCACGCATCGAAAACGACGAGTACATCATGACCGTCGGCAGCGTTCGTCCGCTCTCTGATGCGCTGCGTATCGCTGCGGTTGAGATGGTCGAATGGCTCGCGGCAGACTACAAGTTTGAAAAATGGGACGCCTATCAGACGCTTTCACAGCTCGCCAGCATCCGCGTGGCCAACATGGTGGACCCGAATTATTCCGTCGTGGTGAAGTTCCCCAAAAGATATTTGCCGCACTAAAGAATTGCCCGCCCAGGCAGCGCTGCTCTGCCCCCGGGCATCTAGGATGGACAAGAGCTTGGGTGGACGGTCCCTTCGGAATTGTTCAGGAGGGTTGCCTATGTTTTCGAATTCACAGAAGTCCCGGCCCACGACGTATCGAATGTGGCAAAGTCCGACGATTAGCGTATTGCCCGCTGTGTTGCTTCTGGTCACCAGCGCCTTTGCCGCCGAGATATGGGACAAGCCACCAGAGCAATGGACGCTGGCCGACGTTTATCAGATCCTGCGCGACTCGCCCTGGAGCCCGTCCAAGCACAAGTTTGAGATCGAGTTGTCCCCCGCCAGCCGATCGGATCCTCTCACCAGGATGCCTTCCGATTCTCCTCTTGCTCCACTCGACCGGGGGCCGGCCCTGGGCGCAGAGCTGGGTCGCGGCAAGCCGCTGCCAGCGCTCACCGTGCAGTGGTGGTCGTCGAAGACGCTTCGATTGGCGCAGCAGCGGCTGCGGCAGTTGCGCGATGCCACCGCTGCAAAGGAGCTGCTGCGTGCCGAACCGGCGGAAGACATCGTGATCGTAGTCGAAGGCAGCGAGCCGCTGCGTATCCTGCGCGATGCGGAAGAGAATCCCCGCGAGACCTCGTTCCTTGAACTGCCCGGCGGGAGGATGCTGGATGTCCGTGATGTCCAGTTCTTCGAGGGTAAAAAGGCAGGTGAGGACTACGTCGCGTTCCATTTTCCGCGGGAACTGAACGGCCGGCCCACGATCGACCGGAACGCGGAGAAGGTCGTTTTTCACTGCAAGGCTGCTGCGAAGAACGCGAAGCCCGGCCGCCAGAATGCTCTCTCGATCCGCGCCACCTTCGAGCCGCGCAAGATGCGCGTGAACGGCCGGCCCGATCTTTGAGGGTGGGTTTGGCTCCGCGCCGCGGAAGCGCAGGGCCTATCAACCGACCCCAGTGGCGGCGACATAGGCCAGCAGGACTCCGAAGCCGCCGATGAGCACCGGCTTGGCGGCCAAACCTACCTGCCCGTACTGCTCCCACGCCATCCAGAACGCCACTACGGCCAGCACGGCAAACAGGATGCGTTTGATGTTCTTAGTGTTCATCCAAGGGCTCTAGTAGATTCTACGCTTTTTCAACGGTGGGCGCAGCAAGCAGCGCCCCTACAGACCCACCGAGTGGCGCTATCGGATCAGAAGGTATTTGGTCTGGCGGCGCAGGACCCAGTCGATTTTGTCGCCGGAGAGTGCCGCGTCTTCCTCCTGCCCCACCCATAAATCCTGACCGCCCCATTCCGGCACGGGCGTTGTGGCGGAAAGCTCAATCGAAAACCACGTGTCGGGCAGGACCAACACGTCCCCGCGGCCCGGAACACCCTGCTGGCGGTCCCACAGACCGATGATCGGCCCGGCGCCGTGACCCTGATCGCCAATCGGGTGCGTATAGACCGAGCCATTGATGCCAGCGGCTTTCATCGCCGCAAGCGTATCGGCAAGGATTTCGTTGCCGCTGCGTCCGGGCCGCAGGCGCTCCATCAGGAGGTCTTGCAGCCTGTTCGCATTCGCCAGCGCCTTCTGGATGCCCGGCGGCGGCTCCTTCTCTCCTTCGCGCAGGACGTAGCCCATGTGCTGCGTGTCGGTAGCCAGGCCCATGGCCTGAATGCCGAAGTCCACGTGCAGCACGTCGCCGCGCTGGATCACCACGTCGTCGGTCTGCGCGATGGGTGAATCTGGTTTGATGCCCTGGCGCTGTACGCGCACCGTCGGCTGGAACCACGTGCCCAGTCCCAGGTTGTTCACCTGCTGGCGCAGCCACCAGACCACGTCGCTGTTGGTGGTCACGCCGGGCTTGATTACTTCGCTCGAAAACGCCCGCTCGATCAGGTTGTGGACGGTCTCCTGCATCTGCCGATAGGTGGACATCATTTCGGGCACGCGGATGGAGATGTATTCGAGCGGCAGATTCTCCGCGCGCACCATGCGCGAGATCCACTTCAGCCCGAGCGCGTCTTCGAGTGCCTCGCGTTCGCCGGCCGAGAGCCCGTCGGAGAAGGCGTGCGTGCGCGAGATGTCCACCGCGACCGTCGCCGGGTTGCGCTCCTCGATCAGCTTGCGCAACAGCGCCCACTGGCCCTGCCCCCACAGCTCGCGGTTTTCCACTTCCGGGTCGCGATAGACGGTGTAAAGCCCGCCGTTCGAGCCGCCGCCCAGCACCAGCCGTTCGATGCCTTTTTCCTCGCCGCGATCGAAGAAAACATAGATGGTGCGGCGGCGCGCCGCGAACGTGGTCGGCGAGACCAGCGACCAAAACGCCGGGTCTTCGTTGTACTCGCGGCAGACCACCAGCCACATGGCCACGCCGTACCGCCGCATCAGCCGAGGCAGCACGCGCTCGAGCCGCGCCTTCAGCCACTCCTGCTGGATCTTGGCCTGCTCCCGCAACGGCGGCAAAGGGTTGGGCGCTGCCGGTGGATCGCCACCGACTAGACTGACCGGCAAAAGCATCGCCGCCATGAGCAGTGCCGCCAGTACTTTTTTCTCGAAGCAGGTGTCCTTCATTTCTTTCCTCCGTGGCGCAATCACCGAGCCGGTATTCTATATAATGGATGGCCTGGTTTCAGCGAATGTATCATCTCTAGCTGATGGCTGAAAGCTGACTGCTGCCTGCTAAAAGCGGATGGCTACTTTTCACATCGAAAACTTCGGCTGCCGGGCCACGCAGGCCGATGCCGCCGCAATCGAGCGGCAACTGCTTACGCGCGGTTACGCCCCCTCGGGCGCGGCCAAAGCGGCGGACGTGATTGTGGTGAACACGTGTACGGTCACGGCTTCTGCGGATTCGCAGGCGCGTCAAGCCATCCGCGCATTCCATAGCGCCAATCCGGCGGCACAAATCGTCGCGACCGGCTGTTACGCGCAGCGCGCGCCGGAAGAATTGGCCGCGCTCGACGGCGTGCGCTGGGTGGTGGGCAACTCCCACCAGACAGAGATCGCCGGCCTGCTGGGGGCCGCCCCGGACGCGTCGTTCGTGCCGCTGGCGCAGGTGGACACCGACCCGATGTCGCTGGCCCGCGGCCCGGCAAAAATTCTTACCGGCAACATCTTTGAGCAAACCGAAGTGCTGGTTGCGCCGGTCGAAGGCGGCGAAGCCGGCCACACCCGGCCGATCCTGAAGATCCAGGACGGCTGCAACAACCGCTGCTCCTACTGCGTGATCCCGTTTGTGCGCGGTCGCAGCCGGAGCCTCGAACCGGCGCGTGTGATCGAGGAAGTCCGCCGGCTGGCGGCCTCTGGTTATCGCGAGATCGTGCTGAGCGGCATCAACCTGGGCAGCTACGGACGCGACATCGCGCCGCGCGTCGAGCTGGGCGACCTGCTGCTCCGCATCCTCGACGAAACGCCGCTCGAGCGGCTGCGCCTGAGTTCGATCGAGCCAATGGACGTGACCCAGGACATTGTCGATCTATTCGCATCGCGCCCGCGCCTCGCGCACCACTTCCACATCCCGCTGCAATCGGGTTCGGACCACATTCTTGCTGCAATGCACCGCTGGTACCGCGCCGAGCATTACGCGCGGCGCGTTGAGCTGATTCGCGAGCGGCTGCCCGATGCCGGCATCGGCGCGGACGTAATTGCCGGCTTCCCGGGCGAAACCGAGGAAGACCATCGCGCCACACTGGCCCTGGTGGAGAACCTGCCGCTCACCTACCTGCACGTCTTCTCGTTTTCCGCGCGGCCAGGAACCAAGGCGGCGGGGCTGAGCGGCGAATTGCCTCCGGAAACGATCAAGCGGCGCAGCCGCGACCTGCGCGCTCTCGCCGCGCAAAAGCAGGCCGCGTTCCTGGCTTCACAGCTGGGGAGTAGGTTGCGTGTGCTGACGCTTCGGCGTCAGGGAGAAGACCACCGCGGCGAATGGACCGGCGCGCTGTCCAGCAATTACGTGAATGTGCATCTTGCAGACCGCTGGCCGGCGAATCAAATGTTGGATGTACAAACAACCGCAACCGAAGGCACCCATCTGCTGGGTCACAACAGCGCTGCTGCGTGCTTCAACTAGCCTTCGAAAATAACCTGGGCCAGCGCCGTATTCCCGCCGTGGGTGATGGTCAAGAGGATGCGCTTCACTTCCAGTCGGTCGGCGAACTCGCGGGCTTTGCCGCGCAACTCGAGCGTGGGCTTGCCGCTGGGGTGGCGCACCACTTCGATATCCACCCAGCGGATGCCGCGCCGCCAGCCGGTGCCGAGCGCCTTCATCGCCGCTTCTTTGGCGGCAAAGCGTCCGGCGAAGCGCTCATAGCGGTTGCGGTGGCGCTCGCAGTAAGCGATCTCGGCCGGCGTGAAGACACGCTTCAGAAACGCTTGGCCATGCCGCTGGATCGCGGCCTCCATGCGGTCGATTTCGGCGATGTCGATTCCCAGTCCGACGATCACGCTCCCCCCGGCCGCTCCAGCAGCGCCGCGAGTATTTCCTGAACTGCGGTTCGCTAGGCCGCATACTCGCTGTGCCGCAGCGGGATTATACCTGTAAAATTGTCGCCCACCGACAAATGACCACCGCCACCCGCATCCGCCCTGCCCGCCGCGCGACCCACCCCGCTTCCGCATGGGTAGCTCATCGCAAAGGCGAAATTGAAGTCCTGCAGGCCGCAGTGCTGAAGAGGCTTCCCTGGCTGGTGCATGGGTTCTCGACGCGGACCGGTGGCACCAGTATTCTCAACGGTCACTCGGCGCTGAATCTGGGCTTCACCAAGTGGGACACGCGGACGAGAGTTCGGGCTAACCGACAAAAACTGTTGGTTGCCTTGGACTGGGAAGAAATGTCGCTTGTGACGCTAAAGCAAATTCACTCCGACTTCGTTCATTGTGTCCCTTTTGCGCCGGGGCAGGCCCTCGCGTTCCCGTCCCCCGTCTTCACTGCCACAGGTGATGCCCTACTGACGCGTAAGAAGGGCTTGCTCCTGGCGGTGCAAACGGCGGACTGCGTGCCGATCCTTTTGGTGGACGCCGAGCACCGCACCGTGGCCGCCGTTCACGCGGGCTGGCGCGGCACGCTCAAACGCATTGCTGCGAAAACGCTGGGCCGGATGCGCATGGCGTTTGGCACGAAGCCCGACCAGGTGACCGCTGTGCTGGGGCCGGCCATCGGCCGCTGCTGCTACGAAGTGGGACCTGAAGTGGCGCGCGCCTTCGCCAGCCAGTTTGCCCGCGCGACGGATTGGTTTGACCCATTTGAGACCGAAGAAGAGCCCAACCCCCTCCAATGGCTTTCCATGAAGCCTCCCGGCCATCCCCCGCCGCAGAAGAAATCGCGGCTGGACCTGATCGCGGCCAACGCGTGGCAATTGACCGACGCCGGCGTTCCGGCATCAAGTGTGATTGCCAGCCCGCTTTGTACGTCCTGCCGGACGGATATGCTCTTCAGCTACCGGCGCGAAGGCGCTCGCACGGGCCGGCTGATGGCGGTGGTTGGCATCCGCGATTCTCGCTAGATTTCAACCTCTCGGATCAGGTGGAGGTCCACAATGCCGGAAAAGCAATTTCAATCGGCTGAGCGCGCGCAACGCAGCATCCTCGCGCGCGCCGAAAAGGCCACGCTGTTGTGGCTGGCGGCGCGCATGCCGCGCTGGGTGAGCTCGGACCTGCTCACGCTCATCGGCTCGGTCGCGATGCTTTGTGCGGGACTCAGTTACTGGCTTTCACGCTACGATCGTCGTGGCCTGCTGCTGGTGATTGTGTTCCTCGCGATCAACTGGTTTGGCGACAGCCTCGACGGCACCATCGCCCGCGTCCGCAACCAGCAGCGCCCGCGCTACGGCTTCTACGTGGACCACATCGTGGACACGCTTGGCGCGCTCTTCCTGCTGGGCGGCTTGGCGCTTTCCGGATACATCAGCACGTGGATTGCCGCGGCCCTACTGATCGCCTTCTACCTGATTTCGATCGAGGTTTACCTGGCGGCTTACACGCTGGGGACGTTTCATCTTTCGATGGGCGGCTTCGGGCCCACCGAGTTGCGCATCCTGCTTTCGCTCGGCAACCTCTATCTGTTTTTCCACCCCGAGGTGCCGGTTGTGCCGATTATCGGTCGGGCCTACCGTCTGTTTGACATTGGCGGGGCCATCGGCGCCGCCGGCATGACGCTGCTGATGTGCATCGCCGCCGTCCGACACACTCGTGCGCTCTACCGCGCCGAGCCACTGCCACGCTGATTCAGCTCTGTGTTTCGATCAGGGCGAGCTGGCCGCAGGCGGCCATGATGTCCTGTCCGCGTGAGAAGCGCACAAAGGCGGGCAGGGCCTTCTCGGTGAGAATGCGGCGAAACTCTTCAACGCTTTCCGGCGCGGGCGGTCGGTAGGGTAATTCGCACGGGTTCCACGGGATCAGGTTGACCTTGGCGCGCACGTTGGAGAGCAGGCGCACAACGCGGCGGGCGTCGTCGGGCGTATCGTTGAAGCCGCCGAGCAGCACGTACTCAAACGTGAGCTGCTCCCACGGCCGCAGCGGATAGCGCCGGCAGGCATCGAGCAATGTTCCCAGCGGGTACTTGCGGTTGATGGGCATGATGGCGTCGCGCTGCTCATCGGTTGAGGCGTTCAGCGACACGGCCAGCTTGGGCCTGACCTTTTCCGTACCCAGGCGCTCGATCCCCGGCACGATCCCGCTAGTGGAAAGCGTGACGTGCTTGGGCGAAAGCCCCACTGCGTTCGGGTCGAGCAGGATACCGAGCGCCGTCATCACCGGCTCGTAATTCAGCAGCGGCTCTCCCTGCCCCATCAGCACGACGTTGGTCTGCGGCCGAAGCGCGGCGCGGTTCTCCTCCAGCGCGACAAACACCTGCCCCAGAATTTCCCCCGCTGCGAGGTTGCGGATCAGCCCGAGCTGCGCCGTCAGACAGAAGTGGCAATCCACCGCGCAGCCCGCCTGCGTTGAGATGCAAATGGTCTGCCGGTTCTCCTCAGGCATAAAGACCGCTTCGACTGACGCCGACCGGCCATCCGCGTCGCTTCCAAGCGCGAGCAGGTAGCGGATCGACCCATCGCGCGACTCGAACCGCCTCTGGATTCGAGGCAGTGTCACTCGAGCTTCGGCAGCCATTCGTGCGCGCAGCGCCGCCGGCAGGTTGGTTATCGCCGCGACGTCAAAGCGCCGTTCGGCGTAAAGCGCGTGGTAGATCTGAGCGCCCCGGTAGGCCGGCTCGCCCCAGGCAGTCAGCAGAGCGCGCAGTTCGGCAGCGGATTGTCCGAGCAGTTCCGTCGGCATGGTGCATCCCGGAGGAGCTGCTTCCATCTTAGCACGTGCCCTTCAGAGCACTTCGCGCTGGCACCGGGCAGCGATGGCCTTATAATTCCGCCTCAAGAACCGCTCTCGGAGGTGCTGGTGGCTCAGGGGCTTGAGATTGTCGAATGGGTGGAGCGACTGGCGGCCATTCCAGCAAAGGAGTTTACTCTCGCCAACGTCGAGCGCTTCCTGCGCGAGCACTTGATCCTGCCCGATTCGCTCGCTTCATACCTCTTCTTCTCCAAGGCCAACTACACGCGCAACCTCATCTTCAAGAATGAGCTCTTCGAGTGCCTGACCATCTGCTGGGATATCGGCCAGGTGAGCCGCATCCACAACCCCCGCGGCCAGAAATGCTGGATGGCCACGCCCATCGGCCGCCTGCGCGTGCAGAATTTCCGCGTTGAGGACCGCGACCCTGCGTCCGGCACCTGCCGGCTGCTGGCCACCGACACCTTCGACATGGACCCCGCGCACCCCGCCATGGTCGATCCCCGCGCGCCGGTGCATCAGGTGCTCAACCTGCGCGAGTTCGGCCAGCGCGCCGTCAGCCTGCACCTTTACTCGCACCCCTTCGATAGCTGCGAGGTCT
>CAZHLD010000061.1:13682-19263 GCA_964533185.1 uncultured Acidobacteriaceae bacterium
CAGCGCGCCGTCAGCCTGCACCTTTACTCGCACCCCTTCGATAGCTGCGAGGTCTATTCGCTTGACAAGGGCACCTACTTCGACGCCCCTCTCTACTACACCAGCGAATACGGCCAGCTCAGCCCGGAAGAACAACTCCTCTAGAAACGCGCACCGCCCACGCATGGCCTTTGCCGTGCGCGTGTGTCAGAATACTTCTGATGCCCGAACCGCCGCGCGACATCCAGCGCCACCTCCTGCCGAACGGCTTGGTGGTAATCACCGAGCCGATGCCGCACGTCCGCTCGGTGTCGGTGGGCGTCTGGGTGCGCAGCGGCTCGCGCCGCGAGCCGAGCGAGCGCAACGGCATCGCTCACTTCATCGAGCACATGCTTTTCAAGGGCACCGAGCGGCGCACGGCCGAGGAGATTGCGCGGTCGGTGGACTCCATCGGCGGGATGCTCGACGCCTTCACCAGCAAGGAGATGATCTGCTTCAACGCCAAGGTGCTCGATGAGCACCTGCCGCTGGCGTTTGACGTGCTTGCCGACCTGGTCCTCCGCCCGCGCTTTGCCGAAGACGACATCGCCAAGGAAAAGCAGGTGGTCCTCGAAGAAATCAAAATGGACGAGGACAACCCTGACTACCTCGTCCACGAGATTTTCACGCAGAGCTTCTGGCAGAACCACGCGCTCGGCAAACCCATCCTGGGCACGCCGGAGACGGTGCGCGCGTTCACGCAGCAGGCCGTTTTCGGCAGCTACCGCCCCTGGTTTGCGCCGGGAAACCTGGTGATCACCGCCGCGGGCCACCTCGAGCACGCCCGTCTGGTCGAACTGGTCGCGTGCGAGTTCAGCGCCCTCAAGCCCTCCGACGAGGCCTCACACGACGCCGCTCCCGCAGCGCAGGCGCAGATCACGCTGCGCTCCAAGCGCGAGCTCGAACAGGTGCACCTGTGCCTGGGCGTGCCGTCGTGCCCGATGGCCGACGAGCGTCGCTTCGCCGCCGCCGTGCTGAACACCCTGCTGGGCGGCGGCATGTCGTCGCGCCTCTTCCAGAACATCCGCGAGCGGCAGGGGCTGGCCTACGCCGTCTTCAGCGAACAGAGCCCCTATCGCGATACCGGCGTGCTCTCGGTGTACGCGGGCACCTCGCTCGAAAACGCCGGGCGCGTGGTGCAACTGGTGGTCGAAGAATTTCGCAGCCTCAAAGAACGGCCGGTCAGTGAAGAGGAGCTGCGCCGCGCGAAAGATTATCTGAAGGGCTCGCTGATGCTTTCGCTCGAGTCCACCAGCTCGCGCATCTCCAATCTCGCCCGGCAGGAGATGTACTTCGGCCGATTCTTCAGCCTGGATGAAGTGCTCAGCTCGATCGAAGCCGTCACCCGCGACGCCGTGCAGCAGCTCGCCCGGGAGTTCTTCCGCCCCGAACAGATCGCTGCCACCGTTCTCGGCCCCCTCAACGGCTTCACCCTCTCCCGCGAGCAGCTTGCCTGCTAGGGGTGGCGCGGGCACACTCTCTACCGCGTGCGCAGTCCCTGCGCGACCGGATTGACCGCTGCGTATGCTGGACGCCTAGGTAGTGGGCTATTTCCGTGTTGCTCAGTTGGGGCGAGTGATCTTGTCTACTTCGAGTGTGGGCGGGCTGCTACTGTGATCGAATCTCACTGAGAAATTGTCAAAAAATCCTCTGCGGCCCAATAATGCCCCAACGCTGAAATCATCAACGAAACCTGCCATCACGTCCACTGTCCAAGCGTCTTCGATTGAAAGGCTTATCCTTTGAAAGTAAGCGTCTAAGCTAGGCCCAACAACGACACCTGAAATTTGATGCTTATCGCCCTTCTCGATGTCCAACCCAATTGACCTGCCAAGATTGGCGCTAAAAAGACAAAACGGGGAGCCAGAATTGGCTATAGCGATGATTCTTTGGCTTGGCGTTCCGTGCTTTCTCCAAATCCTTATTTGCCGTGTGGGGAACCATTCAATATCCCCATTCTTGAAGAAGGGTATAGGAGGGTCGATTGGCAGGCTGCGATACTTTCGGATAATCGCCACGCCTCAAGACACCCGTACTGTCCAAGTGTCCGGTGCCCAAATTAGAACGGGGTCATTTACACCAGCCATGCGAGCAGCGTTGGTAGCGTCATCAGGAGTCTTGCCGTGCGCCACGACTTTCGTTTCATCCTCGCTCAGGGCAAGCCAACAGTTGCGTGGAGCCTCTCGTAGAATGTCAGCTAGCGTGCGTTCCATTGTTTGTTCTCCATTTGTTGGGTGCGGCGGGGACTGATTTAGACTCCCTTTTTTTATACGCATTATGGTTCTTTCTGTCAAGCAAAATAATACTTGACATACTGACGTATCCTATGATACACAGGTTGCATTATGAGAACCAAGACAGTTAACCTACGCAATCTACCGGAAGACCTAGTTAAGCGGGCCAAGGCTTTTGCCGCTTGGAAAGGCATCACGCTCAAGGACTTCATAGTGCAAGCGATAAGACAGGCAGTTGGAACCCAACCGCTCCCGGCATTCTTCGTGAATACAAGGGGTTCTAAGTCAAGGACAAAACCCCGCCAGCCACGTTGAACGGGCGAACCTGAGCGTGCGGATGCACCTGCGCCGCTTTACTCGGCTCACCAACGGATTCAGCAAGAAGCTGGAAAACCTGAAAGCCGCCGTCTCGCCCTAGATGGCTTGGTACAATTTCTGCCGTGTACATCAAATGCTCCGCGTTACACCCGCTATGGAAGCCGGATTAACCAATCGCGCGTGGTCTATAGAAGAACTCATTACTTCAACGGGTGTATAATCCCGCCCCTAATCTCTTGGAGCCTCTATGAACAAAGAAACGTTGGAACTGCTTTCTCAAATTACCGTGGCCGCCATGCAGGGAACGAATTGGATAAATGTTCCAGAACGTGTGACCGCTTTCATGGATCAAGTTGCCAAGAAGCTCCACGAGCTAGACACGGCTGGGCCGAGTATCAAATCTTGATTTGTACCGTGCGGCTGAAAGAATCGCGCCAGTCTTTTCCAAACAGACTGGTAGCCAATCGGACGGCAACACAGATTTAGCCCACTACCGACGCTTACCTTCGGTTGACACGGCTCGGGGCGGGAGCTACCATCGCGCCAGGTTCTTCGACTCCCGCCCCGGGGGTGAGCAATGGGAGCCCGCACGACACTTGCCCTGGTGCTCCTCGTGGTCGCCTCGATCGCGCTGGCGCAACAGACCTCGACGCCTACCGGCAACACTTTCGAATGGCGCGTCCAGCTCAAACAGAACACCGTCGCGCCCAGCACCATTGAGGCGATTAATCGCTGCAAGAAGACGCATCGCTTCCAGGTGGACCCGGCCACGCTGCCGTTCATGCGCGTGCTCGGGCCCACGGAGTTCACTGTCAAACCGAAGAGCAGTTTCCAGGCTCCGGTGGAGTTCGACACGCGCAATCTGCAGCCGGGTCAGTACGAAGCGCTGATTGTCGTGAAGTGCCTCACCTGCCGTACCGAGCTTACCTGCACCGAGGATCACGAAAACCTGCGCGTGTTCCTCACCGTGCTGTCGTCGGCGCCGGACTGGTCCTCCGTCGATCCCGGACAAAAGCCGCCATCGCCGCGCACGTCACAATCCTGGCCGGGGGTTTCGCCCGCGCAGAAGCCGCCGAAACGGTGAACGTACCCGCGCAAACTTCGCATTGAGGGAGAAAAACCATGAACGCCCTGCGCCGTCCCCGTGTGGGTTGGATTCTCCGGGTGCTCTTCGGAGTTCTTCTGTTGTTCAGTGCTGCGTCTGCTGAGGCGCAGCCTCCGTTCGGCGGCCCACCTCCCGCGTGCCGCGACCTCTGGAGCGAAGCCAATACGCTGGCGGGGCGCGACGCTCTCCAGGCTGCCAACCTCGCTGCGGGGCAGCCACCCAGCCAGGCCGCGGGCGCGTGGTCGCAGGCGTGGACACGCGCATGGACAGCGGCGTGGACGGCTGCGGGAGTGGGACTTACGGGCGCCCCGGGCGCAGGCTGCTGCAACAACAACTGGTTTGGACTCGGAGTTCAGACGGGCAAGAGAGCGTGGGACAGCGCGTGGCAGACGTCGCCGATGGTGACCGGCGCAGACAAGGCCTGGGCCGACCGGTTCACGGCCCAGTACGCCGAGGAATGGGCCAAAGAATGGTTCCTGCATTACCCGTGGCTGTGCGCGCGCGCGCGCGCGAATGCTACGGCCAACGCATTTGCCACCGCATTCGCCTTCGCGGATGCCACCGCGGATTCCTGGGCCTTTGCCTGGGCCAACACCGACGCCTGGGCCGAGGTGCAGGCCGCGGTCTGGACGGATGTGTGGACGAATGCCGGCGCGGCCGCGTGGGCCAGCGCCGGGGCCACCGCAATGACCGGTGCTTCCGCTGCGGCCACCGCCAGCGCCGTGGCCGCTGTTTCCGGGAACTGCGCCCTCGCGGCGGCGAATGCGTGCGCGGCGGCGGCTGCGGAGGCCTTTGCGCAGGCGTGGGCGGAAGCCGGCGCGGCGGCCTACAGCTCGGCCTATGCTTCGGCTGCGGCGCAGGCAGGAGCGCGCGCACTGGCGCGTGCGTGGGCTTCGGCCATCGCCACGGCCAATGCACGCGCGTTCGCGGTGGCATTTGCGGCGGCGTATTCCAACGCCGGCGCCAGCGCCTATGCTGCGGTGTGGCGGCAGAGGCTGGCCAACGAGGGCCAGCTTCCCGCGATTGTCCGCTGGTGGACCACGCCGGGCGTGCCGATGCCGGCCGTGGCCACCATCTGGCGCATGCTGGCCGGGGCCAGCGCCAGCGCCAACAAGGCGGCGTTCAAGGCTGCTTTCGATGTTGCCTGGGCGCAGTCCGCTTCCTTCCAGGCGGACTTTGCTCGCGCGCGGTCGCAGGCGCAGGCCGAGCTGTTTGAATATACGTCGAGCTGGGTGAGCACCTGGTCGGAGGCCTGGGCGGCGAAGTGGGTGGAGTCCTGGTCGCGGGCATATGCCAGGCTGTGCGCGCGTGCCGCGGCCGTTGCCTGCGCGCAGTGTCCGACGTGCACCACAACCACGGGCACGGGCACGCGGCCACGCACGGTCAGCCAGCCGCGCGGATTCACCTGGACGCTCGTCGGCCTGGGGATAACTGCCGGCAACATCTTCGAGATCATTGTGCGCAACCAGACCGGCGAGCCGATCAGCGTCGAAGTCCCCGGCGGGACGGTCTTCAAGCCCTCCAACCCTGACTACCAACGGATGATTACGGATAACCCGCAGCGAGTAGACCTCGCGCCGAACCAGACCGCGCAGGCTCCGCTCAACGGATACTGCCTCGACTACGGAAAACAGCCGCCGCCGCCGACCACGCTGGGGCGCGTTGCTGCGGACCCGATTCTCGTTGCCGCAGCCGGTTCGCTCGCCACGCTCGGACTCGCGCTGCCGCCGCGTGTACAAACGGCACAGTCGCTGAGCTACCAGGTGGACGACAATTCCGCCGAATACGGCATGTATCCGAGAATTATCCAGGCGGGAAACCAGCTCGCCGCCGAGGGCAAGTTCCACACGGACCTGCCGCCGCAGAAGTACAAGTTGGCCGTGATCCAGCGCGCCATCTGGACCTA
>CAZHLD010000061.1:19363-20800 GCA_964533185.1 uncultured Acidobacteriaceae bacterium
GTGATGAGCCGCACCGGCCATCTTTCCAACCACTCGGTCAGCGAATTCCTCGCCAACCCGGAAGGCTTCGACGCCGCGGCGCGTTTCCTGGTGCTGGCGCACCTCTCCGAGAACAACAACAACCCCGACGTGGCGCGGATCTCCGCCGAAGAGGCTCTGAACCGGCGCAACGGCGCTGCGGTCTTCCGCGGCGAACTGCTTGTGGCCTCGCAGCACGAGCCGCTCCCGAGCCTCGAGCTCTAATCTGGCCGTCATGCGCCCTCTCCAGGTCACGCGCCTCCCTCTCCTCCTCTGCTTCCTTTACCTCCCTGCTTCGCTCGCCCAGCAACCCCCCGTCGATGCGGCGGACATCTCCCGCGACCTGCTCTACCACCCCGCGCGCGCAATCGAGTCCCGCGCTGGCGCGGTCGTCTTCCGCGCCGCGGAGTTCACCTACACGCTCGACACCTCAGCCGGGTCGTGGAAAGTTGTGCGAGAGAAAAACGCCTTGCCGGCGGCGCGCAGCCTGAATTTCTATCGCAGTGAGCGGCTCGGCACCGAATTCCACTTCAAAGGCGAATCCACCGACGACGAAGGCATCCTCGAAATCCGCAGCAGTGCTGACCCGGAGCCCTTGCTGCGACTGGTCCTTTGGAATCGGACCCTGCTCGCCGCAGCCTGGGCGGCCAAGCTGCGCGAGGAGACGAACGACCTCACGGAAGACCGCCTTGCCGTAGACCTCGAGCCGGCCGAACCCGAAGTCGCCGCCGTCGTTGACGACGGCACGCGGCTCTGGCTCGCCATTCGTCATTACGACGGTGAGGGCTGGCTGGGGCTGGGCACCATCGTCATGTTCGATCCGAAGGAAAAGCAGGCGCGCGCGTTTCAGCCACACGAGCTGGCCACTTCTTCGGTGACGCACATGGTCGAGGCGGGCGGCAATTTCTGGCTGGGCACGCTCTGGCAACGCGAAGGCGGCGACGAGCCGGCCGCCGGTCTGGTGCGCTTCGATCCTGCCAGCGGGGAAGTTCAGAGCTATCGCCCGGGAAAGAGTCCGCTGGCGGGGAGCATCATCACCGCACTTCGCGCGGATGAGAAGCAGCTCTGGGTGGCCACCGACGCCGGGATGTGCCGCGTCACCCTGCCGGGGGAGCTGTGGGCCTGCTGGCGCGTCGCGTCGATGGTTCGCCTGGGCGCGCCCGTGCCGGTTTCTAACCAGCCTGGTGGCAAGCCCGGCGGCAACCTGCCGGCCGGGAATTACGAAGTCCGCTGGGCAAACACTGGGTTCTTCGAAGTGCTCACCCCGGACTGGATCGATGGCTGGATCCCCCCGGATGATTTTGAGGAATACTCCAGGCGCGGTTACGACGCAGCACCCTACGAGCTGGGGAACTCCTCCGCCGGAGGCGCTTCGGCCATGCGTCTGGTGGCAAAGCCCGGCGGCGACCCGCTTACCGG
>CAZHLD010000062.1:0-18440 GCA_964533185.1 uncultured Acidobacteriaceae bacterium
TTCGGCCGCGAAGGATCCCTCTGCCTCTCTTCATCTCGGACAAGACACGCCCTCCTTTGCTAAACTGGCTGGGTCGGCTCCGGGGTGGTGCAATTGGTAGCACACCAGACTTTGGATCTGGTTATCCTGGTTCGAGTCCAGGCCCCGGAGCCAGGCTCACATCGCAGGCTGTTCACGCGGAGAGGTGTCCGAGCGGTTTAAGGAGCACGCTTGGAAAGCGTGTGTTGGGGTAACTCAACCGTGGGTTCGAATCCCACCCTCTCCGCCATATGTCCCGCCTACCCCGGTTGGTTTTGCGGAGAGCGCAGTCGAGGGATGCACCCAATGGGAGGCGATCGCTCCAGCTTGGCCTGACCTCCGTCCTCGGTATCCTATTCCTGTAGAACCTGTCCCGTGCCACCTGGTACCTCTCATTTCTTATACCCAATCTTCCTCAGAAACTCCCTCCGGTGCTTCACCTCGTCCGGCCCCTCGACCCCTTTCGGCCCCGACCCATCAATGACTCCCATCACCCCGCGCCCTTGCTCGCTCACCGCCACGACCACCTCCACCGGATTCGCCGTCGCACAGAAGATCGAGCACACCTCGAAGCACTCCTTCACCCGCCCCAGCACATTGATTGGGAACGCCTCGCGCAGCAGCAGCACAAACACGTGCCCCGCACCGATCGCCTGCGCGTTGGCCACCGCCGCCGCGCGCAACGACTCGTCGTTGGCCTCCACGCGCACCAGGCACGGCCCCGACGCCTCATTGAACGCCACCGCAAACTTCGCCCCGGGCACCGTGTTCACCATCGCCTCGTACAGGTCTTCCGCCGTCTTAATAAAGTGCGACTGCCCCAGGATCAAGTTGGCCCCCTCGGGGATCTCCATCCGCACACTCTCCAGCTTCATCTCCGCTCTCCTTTGGACTGCAGGAGCTTGCTCCCGCTTTTCTCAGCCGATGTTGCAACCCGTCTGCGCGCATCCATTCGACTACGTCATTCCGACCTCCCGGCAATAGCTCGCGACGCCAGGACGGAGGAATCTGCTTTTCGACACACGACCGAGCTGTCCTCGCACGCCGCCCCGCCCAGGATGCTAGAATGGTTCTCGGCTAAGGCGATTCGCAATCGCGGCACTCACAACTTCACGCAGCTCCGGGCGGCCCATGTTCTTCAAGACGGTCCAGCAGGCCAAGCGCTTTTTCATCATCCTGATCGGCTTCACCTTGCTTCTACTGGGTGTGGTCATGCTGGTTACGCCCGGTCCCGGCTGGGCCTCCATCTTCGGCGGACTCGCTCTGCTCGCCGCCGAATTCGTCTGGGCGCGCCGCCTGCTCAACCACCTCAAGGCCCAGGGCGTCAAAATCCGCGACGCCGTCTTCAATGCCAACAAAGAAAAGAACGCCTCCGCCGAGCCTCGCCCCTAGCTGCCGTCGCCCCACTCTCCAACTTTTCTTCGTTCTTATCTGTGTTCATCTTTTTTCTTTCTCTTTTCATGTCTTCAGTCTTTCCTTTTTTCTTCCTATCAGTGTTTATCTGTGTTCATCTGTGGTTACAGCCCTTCTTCATTTCCGCGGCGGCTGCTTCCCTGGCCCGCCCGCTGCCCGCATCCTTCGCGCCACCGCTTCAAGATACGGCTGGTACGCCTCCGTCCCCCACGCCTGCTCCACCTGTGTCCGCACCTCGTTCGGCGCCACCCGCGTGTACCGGATGCGCTCGCGGAACACCCGCCCCTCCACCGTTCCCGCATGTTCAAGCGTCAGCGTGTTCTCATCCGTGAAGTCTCCCTTGTACTCCCCCACGCCCGCCGCATCGTCAAACCACCACATCCGGTACACTTGCGCCTCGCGGTCCCACGTCAGCACGCCAAACGCGCGGTACGCTCCGTTCGGCCCCGCGCCCTCGTAGTCAATCTGCAGGTAAAGTCCCAGCGCCGGCCGCGCCCGCCACCTTCCAGTGAAGCTCTCTTCTCCCGGCTTGGCGTAGGTGATCTGCTCCTCCCACTGGCCCGCCAGAAACGCCATTCGGAAGTGCTGCCGCGTCGCCAGCGGATTCGCCCGTTGCGCCTGGGGAGTCTGCGCCGGCTGTTGCGGACCAGAAGGCGGTTGCTGCGCCTCCGCCGCTCTCGCACAGCTAATCAGCAACAGCGCCGCCATCGCCACCTGTGCGACTTTCAACCATTCCCGCTTCATCGCTGCGCCTCCTGCCCTTCTCTGGCGCATCCTAGCACATTGGCTTTCTCAGTGTTTTCTGTGCCTCTGTGTCCTCCCTATTGAGTTTCTCCTTCGGTCTTTTCATCTGTGCTCATCTGTGTTTATCTGTCATTGCCTTTTCCCTTCGGGGGATTGCATGGACACGTGGCGCGGCAAATGGGCACTCGTCACCGGCGCCAGCGCCGGCATTGGACGCGCACTCGCCATCGAGCTCGCTGCCGGCGGTGCGCACCTTGTTCTCACCGCCCGCCGTTGCGACCGCCTCGAAGATCTTTCTGCCCATCTCCGCTCGCGTCACGACATCCGCATCGAGCTCTGCCCCGCCGACCTCGCCCGCCCCTCCGCGCCCGACGAAATCTTTGCCTTCACGCAGGGGAAGGGAATTGACCTCGACCTGCTCATCAACAACGCCGGCTTCGGCGCCTATGGCGACTTCTTCCGCTCCGACCTCGCCCGCCACCTCGAGATGGTGCAGGTGAACATCGCCGCTGTCGTCCACCTCACGCGCCTCTACCTCCCGCGCATGGTCGAGCGACGCCGCGGCGACGTCCTTATCGTCGCCTCCACCGCCGCTTTCCAGGCCGTGCCCTTCATCACCACCTACGCCGCCACCAAAGCCTTCGACCTGCTCTTCGGCGAAGGCCTCGCCGAAGAGGTTCACCCGCACGGCGTCCGCGTCTGCGTCCTCTGTCCGGGTTCGACCACCACCGAGTTCCACGATGTTGCCGGCCAGCCAGCGCGCATGAGGCGCCGCCAGGAGACGCCCGAAAAAGTTGCCCGCACCGGCCTTCGCGCGCTCGCCGCCGGAAAGTCCGTTGTCATCTCCGGCACCGCCAACCGCATTGGCGTGCACGCCCAGCGACTCGTCCCGCGCCGCGCCGTCACCCGCATCGCCGCCTCGCTCTTCCGCCCGCACGAAGAGTCCTGAGGGCCAATACTCACAGCCATGCCCTTCGTGCTCAGGTGAGCTACCGCCGCAGCCCCCTGCCGTGTTGGGTCAACAGGATGTACAGGCTCCGCCGCCGGTCTAGGGTTTTTCTAAAGGATTTTCTTACGGAGAATGGACAGCGGAAAACGAGTCTCTGAACCCTACATCCTACTTCCTATCCCCTACTCTTCCTCCCCCTGCTGCTGCGCCAACTTCACGATCACTCCCATATCTTCCAGCGTTGTCGTATCGCCCGACACAGATCCCTTCTGCGCCAGCTCGCGCAGCAGCCTACGCATGATTTTTCCGCTGCGGGTCTTGGGCAGCAGGTCAGCAAACCTCACCTCCGCCGGACGCGCGATCGTCCCAATCACCGACGCCACGTGCTCGCCCAGCTTGCCCTTCAACTCAGCCGACGGCCCGTGCCCCGCTCTCAGCGTCACAAACGCCACTATCGCCTCGCCCTTGATCTCGTCTGGACGCGCCACCACTGCCGCCTCGGCCACCGCCGGATGGCTCACCAGCGCGCTTTCGATCTCCATCGTTGAGAGCCGATGCCCGGCCACCTTGATCACGTCGTCCACGCGCCCCAGCACCCAGAAGTCTCCGTCCGCGTCGCACTGCGCCGCATCACCAGCAAAGTAAACTCCCGGGATGCGTTGCCAGTAGTCCCGCCGGAACCGCTCGTCGTCGCCGTAAATTGTCCGCAGCATCGAAGGCCACGGCTTCTCGATCACGAGGTACCCGGTCTCGCCGGGCTTGGTCGGTTTGCCCTCGAGGTTCACCACTTTCGCTGCGATCCCCGGCAGCGGGCGCGTCGCAGAGCCAGCTTTCGTCGGCGTTGCGCCCGGCAGCGGCGAAATCAAGATTGAGCCGGTTTCCGTCTGCCACCACGTGTCTACAATCGGGCAGCGGTTTTTTCCCACCGCCTCGTAATACCACTTCCACGCTGCCGGGTTGATCGGCTCGCCTACTGTGCCCAAGAGGCGCAGGCTCGAAAGGTCATGTTTCTCGAGCCACTCTTTGCCCCAGGCCATAAACGCCCGCACCGCCGTCGCCGAGCTGTAGAAGATCGTCACCTTGTACCGCTCGACGATTTCCCAGAACCGGTCCTTCTGCGGGTGATCCGGCGCGCCCTCGTACATCACAATCGTCGCGCCGTTGGCCAGCGGCCCGTACACAATGTAGCTGTGCCCGGTCACCCAGCCGATGTCGGCCGTACACCAGTAGATGTCGTCCTCGCGCAGGTCAAACACCAGCCGCATCGACCACGCGCACTGCACCAGATACCCAGCCGTCGTGTGCAGCACGCCCTTCGGCTTCCCCGTGGTCCCGCTCGTGTAGAGGACAAAGAGCGGGTGCTCGGCATCCAGTTTCTCCGGCTCGCATTTCTCCGACGCCGCATCGCAGATCTCGTGCCACCACAGGTCGCGCTTCTCGTTCCACGCCACCGGCTCGCCGGTGCGCTTCACCACCACCACTTTTTCAATCGTCGGGCAGCTCTGCACCGCCGTGTCCGCCGCTTCCTTCAACAGAATCACGCGCCCGCGACGGTAGCCTCCATCCGCCGTCACCAGGACCTTCGACTTCGCGTCATTGATTCGGTCGGCCAACGCCGGCGCGCTGAACCCGCCAAACACCACCGAGTGCACCGCGCCGATTCGCGCGCACGCCAGCATGGCGATGGCCAGCTCCGGCACCATCGGCAGGTAAAGCGCCACGCAGTCGCCCTTCGTCACCCCCAGCGACTTCAGCGCGTTCGCAAACCGGCAGACCAGGTCGCGCAGCTCGTGATAGGTCAGTTGCAGCGCCTTGCCGTCTTCCGCCTCCCACATCAGCGCCGGACGATTTCCATGCTTTTCCGCGTGCCGGTCCACGCAGTTGTAGGCCACGTTCAGCGTACCGCCCACAAACCACTGCGCGTGCGGCAGGTCCCATTCGAGCGTTTTCTTTGGCTTCTCAAACCAGTCCAGCAACTCGGCCTGCTCGCCCCAGTAGCCTTCCGGGTCTTCGAGCGCGCGCCGGTGCATCTCCTCGTACTCCTCCATCGACCGCACCCGCGCCCGCTTCTGAAAATCCTCTGGCGGCGCAATCGCCTTTTCCGCCAGCACCTTCGGATCAAATTCTTCCATCGCTCCTCCCCGTCGTAGCGCCGTCATCTCGCCGGTGGTTCTGGTCCGGGCCTGCGTGAGGATGTCTGGCCCGCCCTTCACTTCCAAGCTAGGTAGATATCAAGAGATAAGGTACGGAAGCTCTAGGGCCGGGTCAAGAAATCTTGATTTTCTGTGTGTCTCGACGTCGCCGCCCGCCCCGACCCGGTCGGGGTGGCTAATCCGTCTTTTCGGGGTCTATAATCTGCCCGCGATGAAAGAAGAAGACTGCAGGAACCAGCTCCGCTCCGAAGGCTTCACCCACATCTACACCTGGCAGGACCGCCCCGGCGCCTTCTACCCCGACCACACTCATCCCACTCTCTCCGCACACATCATCCTCGACGGCGAAATGACCCTCACCCAGAACGGCGAAACCCGCACCTATCGCAGTGGTGATCGAGTGGATGTCCCCGCAGGTACGGTGCATTCCGCAAAAACGGGCCCCGCCGGCTGCCGCTACCTCATCGGCGAGCGTTAGCTCGCCTTGGAGTGCGGCAGCTTGCTGCCGCCGTTCTTTGGTTTCCCGCCTTTTTCTCGGATGGCCAACAACATAGTATATAATCCTTCAGATAATACCCATGCCGGACTGGCCTCACAGCCCCATCCATCGCCTAACCGAAGCAGGCGCCTACATGGTTACAGCTGGCACCTACGGCAAGTTCCCCATCTTCCGTTCCGCTCACCGCCTCTCACTTCTCACCAACAGCCTCCTTCAAGTCTCCAAGCACTACGAATGGCGATTGCAGGCCTGGGCCGTCTTCCCGAACCACTATCATTTCGTGGCCATCAGCCCCGCAAACCCCGCCACGCTTCGTCGCTTAATCCAACATCTCCATTCGGAAACTGCGCGTGAGGTCAACGCCGCGGACAAAACACCTGCGAGAAAGGTCTGGTATGAATACTGGGATACTCGCCTCACCTTTCAGCGATCCTATCTGGCCCGACTGAGCTATGTGCATCAAAATCCCGTTCATCACGGACTGGTGCCCGTTGCGCCGGCCTATCCCTGGTGTTCGGCTTCTTGGTTCGAACGTACTGCCAATCGTGCCTTTTTTCGTACGGTTTTGAGCTTCACGGGCAAGGGGATTCAGGTGCGGGATGAGTTCAGTGTAGTCTTATCGGATGTAGGAGCCGCTTGAAAACTGCGCAGCGGCCTCCGACGGCGGGAGCAAGCTCCCGCACTCCATGTGCCGGGCCGCTGCTACTATCTAATCGGTGAGAAATAGGAAAAGGAAATCAAAAACACTCATGAGGACGCAACCATGAATTCCGCTGACGAGCAGCTCACCAAACTTTGTAAGTGGTTTGATGCACTGGAGCCAGATTTTCAGGATGCTCTCCTCGCGCGGCAAATCCGTCGCGAAATTCATACAATTGTGGAATCCAATCCTTCCCTCCGTAGTTCAAAGAGCATTCTCTTCTGGTGGATGTATTGGACCTATGTAGGTTCGATTGTCATGGCTGTTCGCCGTCAGTTGAAGAAAATGGCATTTCTTTTCAACGCATCCTAAAAGAGTTGGAGCAGAGACCAGAGCTAATCACACGCGAACGCGCGCTTAACTTTTTCACAGCCATTCCGGATGATTCAGTTTTAACAACCATCCTTCGGAAGAAAGCTGAGAAAGAGTGGGACCGGCAGATGGGTGTTGGGATAAGAAAATTGTCATCCAAAGAAGTCAGTGCAGACCTTTTCGAACTCGAAAATGCAACCATAGCTGTGGAAACTTTTGCCGACAGGTTTGTGGCGCATTTTGACAAGAAGAGATTATCCGGAGTGCTTAACGAACCCACTTTCGATGACCTTAATCGTGCGTTGGATACGATCGAAAGACTGATGGTGAAATACGGATTTTTGCTCAAGGGGACAATTTATCCGGGGGGACGAATGCTTTCAAACTTGCCGGACGATTGGGACAGGGTTTTCCAATTCGCTTGGAAGAACCCGGAAGGAGCTAGTAACCCAGCAGTTTTGTGAAGCTTGCCCCAGCTCTAGAGTGGCACAGGGTTTCAGCCGAGGCGCATTTTGGTCTTCTCTGCGAACGTCAGTGCCCCCACTCCTCTACGTTGTCCTTGCCGATTTTGCTAGCCACCAGCCACTCTCCACTATCTTGCCAACGCCCGGTCCAGCAGCTCCACCACGTGCAGCACTTCCTGCCCTGTCCCGTGAATATCCGTACCTGCGCGCAACTGCAGCATGCACCCCGGATTCGCAGTAACAATCGCCTGAGCGCCGGTCGCGCGCGCGTGTTCCATCTTGTCCGCCAGCAGTTCGAGTGAGGCCTGCGTCTCGGTCACGTTGTATACTCCCGCCGAGCCGCAGCAGTTATCCGCCAGTTGCATCTCCACCAGCTCGACGCCCGGCACCGCGCGAATCAGTTTCCGCGGCGCTTCACACACCTTCTGTCCATGCACCAGGTGACATGAATCCTGGTACGTCACCCGCAGCGGCACCTCGCGCATTGGTGCCACCAGTCCCAGCTCCGCCAAAAACTCGGTCACGTCCCGCATCTTCTCCCGAAATGTGCGTGCCTTCTCATGCGCCGAATCGCTAGCCGGAAACAGCAGCTCGTACTCCTTTAGCGTGGACCCGCACCCCGCCGCGTTCGTCACCACCGCGTCAAACTCCCCGCCGAGGAACACGTCCATATTCTTCTGCGCCAGCTCCCGCGCCGACTCGCGCTCGCCCGCATGGACCGCCAGCGCCCCGCAACACAACTGTCCCGCCGGCACCACCACCTCGCAGCCGTTTGCCTGTAGCACGCGGATCGTCGCTTCGTTCAGCCGCGCAAACGCTACCTGCGCCACGCACCCTGCAAACAACGCCACCCGCGCGCGTCGCTTGCCCACGGCCGGAAACGTTTTCCCCAATTGCCCAAAGAAAAACTCATCCTCGATCCTCGGCATCAGGCGCTCGCGCTCGGCCAGACCCAGCAGCCTCAGGACGCCCGACCCGCGCGCCAGCCGCTGCAAGCCTGACCGCTGGTAGAACCGCACCGCGCGCGCCGCCGCCGCGATCCGTCCGGGGAAGGGAAGCAGATGCCGATAGACCAGCCCTCGCGCCATCCGCGCCAGCAGTGGCCGCCGAAAGTTCTGCTCGATCTGCGCCCGCGCCGCCTCCACCAGCTTCCCGTACTCCACCCCCGAAGGACACGCCGTCTCGCACGCCCGGCAGTCCAGGCAGCGGTCAATGTGCGTAACGAACGATTCCCCCAGCGCGAGCCGCCCCGTGTCCACCAGCACCATCTGCCGGATCCGCCCGCGCGGCGAATCCGCCTCCATGCCCCACAGCCGGTACGTCGGGCAATGGTTCAGGCACAGCCCGCAGTGGATGCACCGCGCGTAGTCCTCATAGGCGGGCCGCTCCGCCCCAGTGAACCCGCTTCGCCCGGTGATCTCAACGTGTTTTTCCATTCTCGTGCGCCGGCCTCAGATACCGCCGACGAATCTCCCCGGTGCAAGAATTCCTCCCGGGTCAAACACCATCTTCATCCGTCGCATCAGCTCCACGTCCTCGCGCGCTGCGCCCCACACATTCACCTCGCGCTTCAACTCCGCCGGACACAACTCAATCACCGCCCGAGCCCCCGCCTCCTCCGCCGCTGCGAAAATCTCCTCGCACGCGCGCCGCACACTGTCTCCTTCGCGGCCCGCCTCCGGCCACACCGCGAAGTACACCATGCCGCCCGCTCGCACCACCGCGCACGAGGCCAACTGGTTACGCAATGCTATCTCCCGCAGCCGCTCAACCAGCTCGGCCACTGCCGTCGGCAGCGCGCTGATGCGAAAGATCGTCGCCGCCGGGTGCGCCTCGAGAACGTGCTTTACGAACTCCCGCACCCGCCCGAGCAGCAATTGCTTCTCCGCATCCGTCAGCGCCTGGAACTGCTTCGCCCGCGTCTGAACCGCCATTTGCTCCAATTGCGTCCCGTGTCGCTGAACCACCTTCTCATTCCCCGCCGCAGCCACGACCACCGACCACATCTCCGCCGGCAGCTTCTCGCTCCCTATGATTTTCGCCGCGCCAGGCTCCACCACCTCCACCAGCCGCGGCGACAGCGGCGACTTCGCAATCGCCTGGACCAGCGCCATCGCTTCCTCCGCGTTCGTGTAGCTGGTCACAAACGTCTGCTGCGCCGGCGGCAGAGGAAACGTCTTGAAGTTCACGCGCGTGATCACGCCCAGCGTTCCCAGCGACCCAATCAGCAGCTTGTGCAGGTCGTAGCCGGTAACGTTCTTCACCACCCGCCCGCCGCTCTTGCACAGCTTCCCATCGCCGGTCACAAACTCCACCCCCAGTACAAAATCCCGCGGCCCGCCGTACGCATACCGCAGCGGCGACACCGAATTTGCCGCCACCACTCCGCCGATCGTCGCCCGCTCCATGAACGGCACTAGCAGCGGCAGGAATTGTTTCTTTTCCGCCAGCACCTCGAGCAGTTTTTCCGCGCCGATCCCGGCCTCCACGCCCAGCGTCAGGTCCCCCGGGTCGTACGCCAGCACGCGATTCATCCGCGTCATGTCCAGCGCGATGTCGTACTGCCGCGGCGGCATCCCGATCCCGAGCTTCGTTCGCCCGCCCATCGGAATCACCGCCAGCTTCTCCGCCGCGGCGAACCGCACCACCTCGGCGACCTCTTCGGTCGAGCCGGGACGCACCACCACCGCCGGTCGCGCGCCGTCCACAGCGCAGGCCTCGAGCGTCGCCGCGTCCGTCGCAACGTTCGACGGGCCGGCCAGCTTTTCCAGTCTTTCCACAAACGAGGTGGGTCGTGTGCTCACGAAGGAGTCTCAGGCAGGACTCACCGACGACACCGGCATTGGCCGCACGCGCACTTCGCCGCAGCCTTTGCCGAACGGGAAAACTTTGCCGGGGTTCAGCCGCCCCGACGGGTTAAACGCCGCGCGCACCCGCCGCATCAGGTCAAGGTCGTCCGCGCTGAAGAGCAGCGGCATCAGCTCGTTTTTCTCCATGCCCACGCCGTGCTCGCCCGTCAACACGCCGCCCTGGTCGATGCACCACTGCATGATTTCGTTCGCCGCGTTCACGGCGCGCTCAAACTGCTCCGGGTCGCGCTGGTCAAAGAGGATAATCGGGTGCAGGTTGCCGTCCCCGGCATGAAAAATGTTCCCGATCTGGAAGCCGTACTTCTTCCCAATCTCTTCGATCCGCCGCAGTGTCGCCGGCAGTTTCGTTCGCGGGATCACGCCGTCCTGCACGTAGTAACTCGGCGAGAGCCGCCCCACCGCGCCAAAGGCGTTCTTGCGACCCTTCCACAGCAGCTCGCGCTCGCGGTCGTCTTTCGCCACGCGCACCTCGCGCGCGTGATGCTCCCGGCACACCGCCGAGACTTGCTCCGCCTGCCACTCCACCGCTTCGCGCAACCCCTCGACTTCAATCAGCAGCACCGCCGCGCTATCCATCGGGAAGCCCGCGTGGACAAACTCCTCCACCGCCCGCAGCGTCCAGCCGTCCAACATCTCGCACGCCGCCGGCGTGATCGCCCGCGCCGTGATCTCCACCACCGTCTCGGTCGCGTCGTCCACCGTCTCATAGACGGCCAGCAGCGTCTTCACCGCTTCCGGCAGCCGCGAGAGCTTCACCGTAATCTCGGTCACAATCGCCAGCGTCCCCTCCGACCCCACCAGCAGCCCGGTCAAATCGTACCCGGGCGTCTCCGCCGTCCGCCCGCCCACCCGCACCACCGCGCCATCCGGCAGCACCAACTCGAGCCCGGTGACGTGGTTCGTCGTCACTCCGTAAGCCAGCGTGTGCGGACCGCCGGCGTTCTCCGCCACGTTTCCGCCGATCGTGCACGCCTTTTGGCTCGATGGGTCGGGAGCAAAGTAAAGTCCCGCGTGCTCCACCGCGAGCGTCAGGTCCAGGTTCACTACGCCCGGCTGCACAACCGCGTGCTGGTTCTCGTAGTCAATCTCAATGATCCGGTTCATCCGCGAAAACACCAGCATCAACCCGCCCTCGCGCGCCAGCGCACCGCCGGATAGGCCCGTCCCCGCCCCTCGCCCGACCAGTGGAACCGCAAACTTTCCCGCAGCCTTGACAATCTTCACCACGTCCTCAGTAGTCCGCGGGAACACCACGCACTCCGGCCGCGCCTGCTCCACCGACCCGTCGTACTCGTACATCAACAGGTCCTCTGCCCGCGCGAGCACTCCCTCGCGACCCAGTATCTCCTCCATCTCGCGTATGAATCGCTTATCCATGGCTAGCGTCTGGTTCTTCGGCCACTATATTCTCCGCTCTGGTCTGCGTCAACGCGCGCCCACTGCAGCTTTTCCTCTTCTCCCTGTCACCTGCCCCCTACCACCTGCCCCATACCACCTGCCACCTTTTCTTCATCTGTGCTACTCTCCCGTTCTTCCCGAGGCTGGTCCATGTCCAAAGGCCGCATCTTCGCCACTCACCGTCTCTTCGACGCCCCGCGCCAGCTCCTCGCCGCCCATTTCGACGTGGACTACTGGGAGCGCCCTGAGCGTCCGCCTCGCGAGGAAGTTCTCCGCTGCGTCTCGGATAAAGACGCGCTCATCTGCCTGCTCACCGAAAAAATCAACGACGAACTGCTCGCCGCCGCCCCCAGGCTCCGCATCGTCGCCAACGTGGCCGTCGGCTTCGACAATATCGACCTTGCCGCCTGCTCCCGCCGCAAGATCGTCGCCACCAACACCCCCGGCGTCCTCGACGAAACCACGGCCGACTTCGCCTGGACTCTGCTCATGGCCGTCGCCCGCCGTTTGATTGAAGGTGATCGCCTCGGGCGCTCCGGCCAGTGGCGCGGCTGGAACCTCGACCAACTCTGCGGCGCTGACGTCCATGGCAAGACCATCGGCTTCCTCGGCTTTGGACGCATCGGCCGGGCCGTCGCCCGCCGTTCGCGCGGCTTCGGCATGAAGGTCATCTATAACGACGCCATCCGCGCCCCCCTCGAAATCGAGCGCGAGCTCGTCGCCGAGTTTCTCACCCGCGAACAGGTCCTCGCCCAGGCCGACTTCCTCTCTCTCCATGTGCCGCTTCTCCCCGAAACCCGCCACCTCATCTCCCGTGCCGAGCTCGCCCGCATGAAGCCCACCGCGTTTCTCATCAACACCTCGCGCGGGCCGGTGGTGGACGAAGCCGCCCTGGTCGAAGCGCTCGACGCCGGACGCATCGCCGGCGCCGCCCTCGACGTCTACGAAAACGAGCCGGCCATCCATCCCGGCCTCGTCAAACGCGACAACATCGTCCTCGCGCCGCACATTGCCTCGGCTTCGGTTGAAACGCGCACGAAGATGGCCGTCATGGCCGCCGAAAACGTCATCGCCCTGTTCCACGGCCGCCGCCCCCCCAACGCCCTCAACCCCGAGGTGCTGGGTTCCGGGTAGCGCCGGCATCCTTGCCGGCAATTTTCATGCTTCAATTTTTGACTTTGAACTCTTGACTCCGACCGGATAACAGACAACGGACAACGACCAACGGATAACGAATAGCGCCCTCCTTCCATGCCCGACCTCAAATCCACCGCCCGCCATCTCTTCACGGAAACCCTCGCGGCCATTGACATCCCTGCCACGCTCCAGCGTAGGCTCGCCCGCTCCGGCACGCGCATCCATTGTGCCGACGCCATCGTCGATCTCGCCGCCTTCCGGCAGGTCCGCGTCGTCGCCTTCGGCAAAGCCGCCTTCGCTATGGCCAGTGGTCTTGCAGACCTCCTCGCGCCCGACGTGCGCCCGCTCGGCATTCTCGTCACGCCCTCGCCAGCCCCGCGCGTGCTCGACGGCTTCCAGGTGTTCGTCGCCGGCCATCCCGTCCCCACGGCGCAAAGCCTCGCCGCTGGCCGCGCCATCCTCGACCTGCTGGCCTCCTGCGAAGAGCACACGCTCCTCTTTTTCCTTCTCTCCGGCGGCGGCTCAGCCCTGGTCGAATTGCCGCTCGATCCGTCCCTCACCCTCGACGACGTCCAGTCTCTCAACCGCCTCCTGGTCACCTGCGGCGCTCCCATCGATGACATCAACGCTGTCCGCAAGCATCTCTCCGCCGTCAAAGGTGGGCGCCTGGCCGCCGCAGCCCCGCTCTCGACAAAACTCACCTATGGCGTCAGCGACGTCCCTGTTGGCCGCGAATCCGCTCTCGCCTCCGGCCCCACGCTCCCCGACCCAACCACAGTCGCCGACGCCTATCGCTTGATCAATCAGTACGGCCTGCTCGCAAAATTCCCGCCGCGCCTCCGCGCGCTCATCGACCGCCGCGCCCTCACCGAAACTCCCAAGCCCGGCGATCCGGCCTTCTCCCGCGCGCACTTCGAGATCCTGCTCGGCATGACCGACCTCTTTCACCAGGCGCATCGCGTCGCCGAAGCCGCCGGCTGCGTCACCATCTGCGACAACTCCACGGACGACTGGCCGCTCGAGCCTGCCGCCGACTTCCTGCTCGACCAGCTTGCCCAGCTCCGCCAGGCCAACCCCGGCCGACGCGTTGCCGTCATCGCCGATGGCGAAGTCAGCTCGCCTGTCACCGGCGATGGCCTCGGCGGACGCAATTCCGCCTTTGTCCTTTATTGTGTGGAGAAAATTGCAGACTTACAGGTGGCCGTGCTCAGCGCCGGCACCGACGGCGTGGATGGCAATAGCCCCGCCGCCGGCGCCGTTGCCGATGGCGCGTCATTCGGTCGCGCCCGCGCCGCAGGCCTCGACCCGCGCGACTTCTTCCGCCGCAGCGACGCTTACAACTTTTTCAGGCAGCTCGGCGACGCCATCGAAACCGGCCCCACCGGCAACAACCTCCGCGACCTCCGCATCCTCCTCGCCGAGTAGCTCGCCTGTGTAGGGGCCGGCTTTGGCCGGCCTTCTCGCCTCTAGCGGAAAACGGACAACGGACAACGCCCTACTTCTTTTCCGCCGCCGCCACCTGCTTCAGCCTCGTCACTTGCGCCTGCGCAAACGACACCACTTGCCCGCTCGTGAACCCCCCGCCTTCAACCTCCTGGCTCCGCTTGATGAGCGCCTCAAGCGCCGGCACCGCATCGGGGTCGCCGCGACGGCCCAGCGCCAGGATCGTCGAGAACTGCACCTGCCGGTACGGCTCTTCGAGGTACGCCGCCAGCGTCCTGGTGATGGCCGAGTTCTTCTTGTCCACATTGCCCAGGCTGCCGATCGCTGCCGTCCGCACGGCAAACGGTTTGCCCACGGCCGACCACTCCAGCAGGATTGGCGCCGCGCGGTCGTCGCCGAGTGTACCCATCCCGCGCAACGCCGCCGCCCGCAGCGTGTCGTCCGGTGATTCAGTTGCCGCCGCCGCCTTCAGCACATCGAATGCGTTGGTGCCCTTCTGCTGTGCCAGCGCGCCCAGCGCTGCCGCCCGTACGCGGTAGGTTTTTTCATCGCGGTAGACTTTTTCGAGCTGCCCCGGCACCGACGGGTCTTCCTTGAAGTTCCCCATCTGTTGTACAACCAGTTGTCGAACGGCTGGCTCCGGATCAGCGAGCGCCGTGGCAATCTGTTTCTGCGCCGCCGCCCCGCCGATTTTTCCCAGCGACCGCACCGCCTCAGACCGCACGCCGCGGAACTTGTCCGTCCGTGACACCTCGCCCAGCACCGCCACGCCGGCGTCGCCGTGCTTCGGATCGCCCAGCGCCCGCGCCGCATCCAAACGGTCGGCCACGCTCTCCGCATTCCGCAATTGGTAGTTCAGCTCGTCCGCGCCCTTTGGGAAGTCCACTGCCTTCAGCACCTTGTTCCCCTTGTCAAAGAGCACTAGTAGCGGCTTCGACTCCGCCGGGAAAGTGAAGCTCTGGCTGGCCTGGCTCACGCGGATCGGGTAGCTCTTCCGTGCCTCCGCCGTGGTCACCTCCACCTCGACCGGCACGTTAAACAGCCCCACTCGTCCTTCTACCTTTTGCGCTTGCTTCACCTCCATCTTCACCTGCTTTGCCGCCGGGTCGTACGTGTAGCTGATCTCAAATTTCGGCGCTCCCGCCCCGTACACCCACTGGTCGAAGAAGAGATCCACGTTTTTCCCCGTGGCTTCTTCGAATGCCCGCGCTAGGTCTGCCGCGCTCACGTTCTGGTGCCGATTTTTTTGCAGATAGTGTTTCAGCCCGCGGAAAAAGTCCTCATCGCCCAGCTCCAGCCGCAGCATGTGGATCACCACCGCCGCCTTGCCATAAATGTTCGCGAAGTTCTCGCTGATGTCCTTGAACCCGCGGTTCACCAGCGGCAGCGGATACGCCCGCTGTCCCAGCAGCCACTGGTTTCGCCGGTTCCAGATGTCAAACTCCACCATCTCCTTGCCGTACAGTTTTTCGTCCCACAACTCTTCGGCGTAGCTGGCAAACCCTTCGTTCAGCCACATGTCGCCCCAGTCTTTGCAGGTCACCAGGTCGCCAAACCACTGGTGGGCCAGCTCGTGCGCCACCAGCCCGTCCGCCGGGTCGTGGTATTCCCCGGCCAGCTTCGGGTTCACCAGACTGTCGGCCGCAAGTGTGGTCGCGCTGGTGTGCTCCATCCCGCCGAAGTGCTCCTCAACGGCGATCTGCGCGTACTTGTCCCACGGGTAGAGCACTCCGAACCTCTCCGAGAAATAATCCAGCATGGACTTGGTGTGCGAAAAGGTCGTTGGGATTCGCTCCGCGCGGCCTCGCGGCACGTAATAGGTCACCGGGATGTTTCGCCACGTGTCCTTGCTCTCGTCGAACTCGCCCGCCACCAACGAAATCAGGTACGTCGCGTGCGGCAGCGCCTGCCGCCACGTCCACGTCTTCATTCCGTCGGCGGTGTCGCGGACCTTCACCAGCCGGCCATTTGAGAGCGTCGTCCACGTCTTCGGCACCGTAATCAGCGTCTCCGAGGTGGTCAGGTCGTTCGGGTAATCGTAGATGGGCACGAAGTGCCGCGTCTCCTTGGACTCCCCCTGCGACCAGATCTGCACCGGCCGGGTCGGATAGTTCTTGTCCGGCAGGATGAAGTACATCCCCTGCCGCGGCTGGCCCTCATAGCGGATTTGTACGTTCAGCGCCTGTCCCGACTTCGCCGCCGGCAGCTCCACGCGCAGCTTGGCCCCGGTCATCTCATACCTCACCCGCTTTCCGCCCACGGTTACACCGGAAATGGTCAGGTTCACGCTGTCAAACTCGACTTGCTTCAGACCATCGCGCAGCGGCGCCAGTGTGTGCGTCACCATGCCCATGATCTTGCGGTTCGCGGTGTCAAACCGCAGCTCCAGCCGCGAGTTCTGCAGGTCGTAGTCGCGCGACCTTGCGTACGGCTCGTCCCCCCGCGCCGCCACGCCCACCAGCAGTACCAAAACCAGCAAGCATGCCGCTCGCCGCCACGCCGTTCGCCGTCGCCCCACTCGCTTCATCCTGTCCATTCCTTATTCCTCCGCATGATTCGCCCTCAATCACTTGCGCCTTGTCGCCATCCCGCCCGCAACTTGCCTAGACGCATCGCCGGCCCCTTGGTGTCCCTTCACATCAGGCTGCGCACCCATCCGCCATCCACCGCAATGGTCGTCCCGGTGATATAGCTCGCCCGCTCGCTCACCAAAAACGTCACCAGCGCCGCAAACTCCTCCGGCTTCGCCAGCCGTCCCAGCGGGATCTGCGACGTCCACTTCTGCCGAATGGCCTCCTGCGACACGCCCGCGTCCCGCGCCTGCTTGTCCACCAGCTCGTTCAACCGGTCGGTCATCGTGTACCCGGGGCAGACGTTGTTCACCGTAATCCCATGCGGGCCAAACTCGTTCGCCAGCGTCCGCGCCAGTCCGGTCACCGCCGCGCGGATCGAGTTCGAGAGCAGCAGCCCGTCCACCGGCTGCTTCACCGACATCGACGTAATCGTCACCAGCCGCCCCCAGCGGTTCTTTTTCATCCGCGGCAGCACCTCCCTCGCAAAGTGCACCGCGCTCAACAGCGTCACGTCCACCGCCCGCCGCCAATCCTCCATCGAAATCTCAAGGAAAGTCTTCGACGGCGGCCCGCCCGCGTTCGTGACGCAGATGTCCACCCGCCCAAAGCGCTTCTCTACTGCCTCGACAAACGCCGCCACCCGCGCCCCATCCGTCACGTCCAGCGCCTCGGCGTACACCGCCCGGCCCGTGGCCTTCTCAATCTCCGTCGCCGTTTGCTTCAGCCGCTCCGCGCCCCGCGCGCACAGCGCCACCTGCGCGCCCTCCCGTGCCAGCTCTTCGGCCACCGCGCGGCCCAGCCCCGAGCTGGCCGCTGCCACAATCGCCGCCTTCCCCTTCAGTCCGAGATCCATTGAGCTACTCCTTCTCCGCGCCTCGCCCACGCCAAGTTGTCATTCCGAAGGCCGGTGCCATTTACCGGCCCGAGGAATCTGCTTTTCTTCTCCTGTTGGCGCTGCTCTTGCTCCCGAGTGCTCCTCGCCACTTGCCCGCTGAAAGCAGACGGCTACCCTCTCAAATACGCATCATCCTTCTTAATCCAGTCCTCTCTCCTCGGCCCAAACACGTCCAAATCCACCGTATCCTCTAGCGCCTCGGCCGCGTGCGGCACGTTGGCGGGGATGAACAACATCTCGCCAGCCTTCACCACCAGCGTCCGGTCATCGAACACAAACTGCAGCGCTCCCGATAGAATCAGCGAAAACTGCTCGCTCACGTGCGAGTGCCGCGGCACAATCGCTCCCCGCTTCAGAAAGATCCGCGCCACGGTCGTATGTTCACCGTTCAGCATCTGTCGCGTTATCGTCTCGCTCAACCGCTCCGTCTCAATCTTCTCCCACGATGTGTGCTGCATCCCCTCTCCCCCTCTTCTCCGTGTCCTCAGTCTTTTCTCTGTGATCTCAGTGTTGAAATCTTTCTTTGCACAGTTGCCCCCGCGCCTCACCTCGACTATCATCCCGCCCGCGAGTGGTGCATGCCGATTCTATCCAATCTCGGCCCTCTGGGTCGCATGGTTTCCTGCGCGGTGGGTCTAGCCGTCGGCCTCTACGGCATCTTCGCCGTCGAAGCCGACTGGCTGCGCATTCTCTGCGCCCTGCTGGCCGTATGGCTCATCACCGAGGGCTTGATCGGCTTCAGCACACTCGTGCGGCTCTTCCGCGGCAGTGACCAGCGCAGGTAAAATGACGCCCCTCGACTGGTTTGCCGCCGTCCTTCTCGCTCTTCACCTGCCCGTCCCGCTCTACTGGCTCATCGTGCATCCCTTCAT
>CAZHLD010000062.1:18540-20408 GCA_964533185.1 uncultured Acidobacteriaceae bacterium
GAGCTCGAAGGCCGCGGCGAGCTCATCACCACCGGGATCTTCTCCCGCATCCGCCACCCCCGCTATGCCGGAATGTTCTGCTCCCTGTTCGGCGCCTGCCTGATGGCTGGCACCCTGCTCCTTTGGATTGTGGCTTTGGTTTGGTGGCTCTTGACCCTGCTCTTCATCTTCTTTGAAGAACGCGAGCTCCGCGCCCGTTTCGGTCCCGCCTTCGACGATTACGCGCGCCGCGTCCCCGGCTTCCTCCCCTTCCGCTTCTTCCCCCGCAACGACTAAAGCTCTCCAACTGTGTCATTCTGAGTCCGCCGCAGGCGGACGAAGAATCCCTCTTCCTCACTGATCGAAGCACGCTCGGCCATCCGGCTCTTGCTGACCGCTGAAAGCTGATAGCTGACAGCTTCTAACTGACAACTGAAAACTATCTCTGGTATCCTTCGCCCGTCGGCCCCATCGCCCGGCAGGAGGCATCTATGCGTCGCTCCCTCTTCCTTCTCGCGGCCTGCATTCTGGCACTCGCGGCGCTGCCCGCCCGCGCCCAGATCGGCAAGCATGTCCCTCTGCATGCCGGCACGCCGGAAGACAAAGCCTTTGTCGAAATCTCCGCCACCAGCGACCCGACCCAGAAACTTAGGCTCATCGATAAATTCTTCGCCGACTACGGCCAGGGCGACATGGCCCTGATCGCCTACGAACTCTATATCCAGGTTTACCTCGCCCAGAAAAACTACGACAAGGTCTTCGAGTACGGCGAAAAATCCCTCGCCCTCGACCCCGACAACTTCAACATCGCCGTCACCTTGTTCCGCGCCGCCCAGGAAAAGGGCGACCATCCGAAGATGTTCGCCGTCGGCTCGACCGTCGCCGGCATCCTCGCCCGGTTCAAAGCCCGGCCTGCGCCCGAAGGCAAGGACCCCTCCACCTGGGAAGCCGAAAAATCTCTCGTCCTCGATCAGCTTCAGGACAACATCAATTACGTTGACTCCACCCTGTTCAGCATTGCCTACCAGACCCAGGACCCCATGGCCCGCGCCGCTCTGCTCGAGCGCTACGCCGCCACCTTCCCCGATTCGCAGTACGCCAACCAGGCCCTCGGGATGGTTGTCGCTGCCTACCAGCAGGCCAACAACGTCCCCAAAATGATTGACGCCGCCCGCAAAGCCCTCGCCGCCAATCCGGAAAACCCCGGCATCCTCATCCTCCTCGCCGACCACTGGAGCGAGCAGGGCCAGGCGCTCGACGCCGCCGAGCAAGACGCCCGCAAGGCCATCGAAATCCTCTCCTCAATGTCGCGCCCCGAGGGCATCACCGACGAGCAGTGGGCGCAGCAGAAGTCCCTGCAAACCGGCCTGGCCTGGTCGGCCATCGGCCAGGTGCAAATCCACCGCAAGCGCGACGCTCAGGCCGTTGAAGCCTTTCGCACTGCCGCGCCGCTGCTCAAGCCCGCCGCCGTCACCTACGCCCGCAACCAGTACCGCCTCGGCTTCGCCCTCATCAACCTCAAGCGTCTCTCCGAGGCTCGCGTCGCCTTCCTGGAGGCCGCTTCGGTCGAAAGCCCCTATCGCGCGCTCGCCCAGGAAAAAATGAAGGGCCTGCCCGCCGCCTCCCCCGCCAAAAAATCGCCTCCCAAGAAGCGCATGTAGGACAGGCTTCAGCCTGTCCGCAGTCCGTCATTCTGAACTCCGGCAACAGCGCGCGATGTCGGAACGAAAAACCCCTGCGTCCCTTCACTTGCCGCCCTCGGCCCGCCTCTGCTATTCTCAACTAACCGTCTCTTGCGCGGAGAGGTGTCTGAGCGGTTGAAAGAGCTCGCCTCGAAAGCGAGTGTGGGGGAAACTCCACCGTGGGTTCGAATCCCACCCTCTCCGCCA
>CAZHLD010000063.1:0-19845 GCA_964533185.1 uncultured Acidobacteriaceae bacterium
GTAATCGTCAGGTCGCCGGTTCAATTCCGGCCCTCGGCTCCACAGTTCTTAGTCACCTCTTGAGGTCTGATTGATGTCGTGCGTTATCCGGTGGGTTTGGAAGCTTGACAGGCGTATAGCATTATTGCTATATTACAAAGCGGCGGAACCCAGAGCGGGTCAGTAGGGTGAGTGAGTTTGCGATCGAGTATGTTGCATTGCCGAACGGGCGGATACCCGCCCGGGAGTTCGTGGATTCGCTGGATGACAAGGCGGCAGCCCGCATAGACGCCTTTATTGAGCGTTTGCGTATCTATGGGAACCAGATGCAGGGCAAGTTTGTAAAGAAGCTCACGCACGAGATCTTTGAGCTAAGGGTCAAGCAGTTCGACCGGATTTTCCGCATCCCGTTCTTTTATCAGCCCGGGATGCTGATTGTTGTTACTTCGGGCTTTCAGAAGAAGACTAAGCGGACCCCACCCGGCGAAATTGCCAGGGCGGAACAGCTGAGGAACCTCTGGATGAAGTACCGAAATCGGTACACAGGGTCTCCGAAGGAAAGGGAAGCCATCGTGAAGGAGTTGGGCCTATGAAACGCGACCGACATGCAGAAATCGTCGGGCGTCGCGCGCGCCGGAGCGCGACGTACCGGAAGACCTTTGCCCGCACCTTGCAGCAGATTGACCTGGCTCTGCTCGTCCGAGAGATGCGTGAAAATGCTGGTTTGACGCAGGCAGAGCTCGCCCGAAAGATCGGCACCACACAGTCTGTAATTGCCCGGCTGGAAGATGCTGAGTACATGGGGCATTCACTTTCGATGCTCGAGCGCATCGCCGCCGCCTGCGGCGTGGGCCTGAAACTCCACGCTGAAAAGAAGCCCCACTTCGACCGCGAAGTCGCCCTAGTACAGCTTGGATAAGAACTTGGTAGCGGGTCGCCGGTTCAATTCCGGCCCTCGGCTCCACAAGTCACTTCCGGGCCTGAAGATAGACTTCACTGCCCAGCGAAGGAAATAACGCACCCCACAACTGGTTGAACCGGACCCACAGCCGCGAATTCTCTAGCGGGTTCCCGCTCAGCCGCATCAGGTGCGAGCCCGTCAGGAATTCGACTTGCATTCCCGCGGCAGCCATCAGCCGGCGCCAGCGTCGCGGCGACAGGCTGTGAATGTGTGCCCCCCGTCTTCTCAGCCCGTCTTTCCTCTCCCGCGCAAATCGTCGCTCGACAACCGGTGCCACCCAGTCCGGAGCCGAAGGCGACCCGGCCAGCAGAATTCCCCCCCGGCCTAAGGATGCGTCCGATCTCGCTGATTGTGAATTCCGGCTGCGGCACATGCTCGAAGACGTGCAGGCTCACAACGATATCGGCTGATTCATCCTCCAGCGGCAATGGCTAGTCGAAATCGCACGCAACCGTCTTTTCGTACCCGGCCCGCGCCAGCAATTCTCCATCCACATTCCAGTCTAGGCCCACCCACCGCGCATTCAGACGCGGCCCGGCCAGCCGTCGCAGCGTGCCGTGCTCACAACCCAGGTCCACAACCATAGGCGCGCGCCCGAGCCGTCGCGCTTCGTCCTCAATCGCACACAGCGGCCACGAGTAACGCATCGCGCGGATCGGATACCGGGTCCGTTTGGCGCGCTCGGAAACGGCCAGGTCTTCCTTTTTCAGTGCGTTTGTTTTGTCGAAGAGAGTCAGAGGCCAGAGCAGAAACTGGAATCGGGATGACCACTCCTCGACGGACTTGCCGCTATCTGCAGCCAAAGGTGGGAAGGATAACAGTCTTGCCGGGGTGAGCCGTGCCGGAAATGGAAAGCCCACCCGTGAAGGTGGGCCTTCCAGAGGGGAGAATAGTCCCAGGCCTATGCGCGGAAGGCCCCAGAACTCTTTGTCCTCAGGGCGAGTCTAGAAGAGCAGAAAAGGTGAAGTCAAGCAAAGAAACAGTTGAAAACTCAGTAGTACAAGTCTTGTATATTCAATTGGTTACAATGCGGTACCGCGCCAGATTGCTCACTGACCTGCTGCCGCAGCCGCACCAAAGCCCTAAAATCGGTAAAAGTCCTTTACTTCGATGGGTTTGCTTGATAGGCCGAGCTGGAGGATCTCCAATTGCTCCGGCCGATCAAAAACTTTACCGGGAAGCAGTTTCTTGACCAGCAGCCGCACGCCTCCGAATCCCATTCCAGCCGCCAATGCCAGCAACAGAAAGACTCCGGTGCCCAACAACGTGCCGACGATGATGTCGCCGATGCTGGGGTCTTTCAGTGTATGGTTCGGCTCGTTCCATGTGACTTGCGTCTCATAACGAATTTGCTCCAGCAGTGCGTTCGCCGCCTGAGGCGAGTCGTTGGACAGCACCATCGCCAGCAGCGAGCCCTTGCGACGAACGAAGAGCGATTCAGCGCTGCCGGGCGAAGCAGATTCCTGCGGGTTCACCGAAAAGCGCTTGGCCAGTTCTTCGAGCTTCTGTGCTGCCACCTGTGGCGTGGGGTACACGGCCAGAAGCATCGTCAATTCCTTGCCGCCAACCCGGTAGCGAGCCAGTTGTGCATCTGCACCGTAGCCAAACCCGAGCCAATCGCCATTCCCGATCGGCAGCAGGATGTTTAGGGCCTGCGGCCCCATCACGTATCGTTCGGAATTGCGGATTCGGCCCTGCTGCGGAAAGTATTCACCAATGGTTGGGTAAAGGTATTGGCCCTTTGTGGGCATGACTTGCGCCACCAGTGTCTTCAAATCCCCCGGGCTGGACTGTTCGACATTTCCGGTTACTTCCAGCACCTGGTCGCCCACAACTGCCAGCACGCGTTCCGCTGAGACACTTGCGAAGTGGCTCAGGTCAGCCGGCGCCATCTGCTCATTCAACAAGTAGGTGTAGGCGCCAAATGCAGCACTTGCGTCGCGCATCCGGTAAAGCCTGGCCGTCAGTTTCGCAGTGCCTCGCGAATATGCCCGCTGCTCAACGCCCAGCACGCCATATTCGCGCAAGACTGTCGCGTTCGGGTCGGCCACCAGCTCCAGATTCTCTGCCGTCAGTCGGGTCGCTCCGCCCGAACCGCTCCACGCTCGAAAGGAGGAGGGAAGGGAATCCCCTCTAGCCGCAGCAACCGTCACGGCCATTAGTGCGAGAATCAGAATGGGAACAGCCCTGCGCATATCTCTCCTTCTATTAGACGCCTTAATGGTACTGCGAGTTCCCGCGATTCGCCAGCCGGCTTAGCGGCTGTTCGGGGCTGGCTTCGGCTGGTTGTACGTCAGACTGTTGATGCTGCGCAGGTAGCTTTCGACTCCGTGGTAGAGCCCTTCAGCCACGCGCTGCCGGTTATCCGGCTTCTTCAGTTGTTGTTCGTCGGTGGGGTTGCTCAGGAAGGAGATTTCCGAAAGCACCGAGGGCATGTTGGCGCCGATCAAGACCACAAACGGCGCCTTACGCACGCCCCGGTTCTTGAGCGTGCGGTTGCTTCGCTGGAGCCGCTTCGTCAGTGCGTCCTGCACCTCGCCGGCCAATTCGCGCGACTCCTCAATCTTCTCGTTCCGCGCAATCTTCTGGACCAGTTCCTGCAACTCGTGGATAGACCCCTGCGCCAGCGCGTTCTCGCGCGAGGCCACTTCCATGGCCTCGCCCGAGGCCGAAAAATTCAAGTAATAGGTCTCTACCCCGCGCACGCTATGGTCCTGACTGGAATTGGCATGTATGGAGAGGAACAGGTCAGCCTTGGCCTGATTGGCGATTGCCGTCCGCTCCTCGAGCGGCACAAACAAATCGTCCTGGCGGGTGAAGATCACCTCAGCTCCCGGCAGCCGCTGTTCCAGCAGCCTGCCCAATCGTATGGCAACATCCAGGCACAAGTCCTTTTCCATCAAGCCGCTTGGGCCGATTGTCCCCGTGTCGTGACCACCATGCCCGGGGTCAATTACAATCCGCCCGATTTTGAGGCCCAGCGCCCGTGTCAGTGAATGCTGGCCGTTCTTGGTGGGCTCGGGTACGAGCGGGGGGCCAAGTCCTGCGGTGGTCTCACGGACTGGCGCGCCGCTCTTCTCGCTTCCGGCTTTCCCCGGCGCTTTCTTGGCCGTCTCCGCGCCCGTCAGACTATCGGTTCGAGGCTCCATCCTCGCAATCTCAGGTACTGGCGCCGGTGGTACAGCCGCTGCCTTCGTTTTGCCCGGCGGCATGGACACCTGGGCGGCTCCCGTCTTAGCTGGTTGTTCCAGCGTGGGGGCAGGCGGCTTGGGCTCCGCTTTCGCCGTCTTGGCCGAAGAAGTCTCAGGCCACGCCGCTTCGGTCTTCGCACCCTTCGTTGGAGCCTGCGCGGTCCTGGCAGTCCTCGGTGCTGCGCTACTCTTCGCCGCGACTGTCGCCTCGCCATAGACGTCCACCACCAGCCGGTAAGGGTTGGGCAGCAGGAAGACGGAGTAGTCCTTGACCTTGTCCACCTCCAGCACCACCCGCACAACGCCCGCCTGATTCTGCGCCACGCGGACGTTTTTCAGGAAGCCGCCTCCCTGCACATCAATTGTTTTTCCGGCCAGCGCCGAGTTCAGCTTCGCTTTGCTCAGGTCGAAGTAGATGCGGTCCGGCCCGGAGATGCGCGCCGCCTGGTACTTGACGTCGTCTTCCACGTCCACCACGATCCGGGTGTAATTCTCCGCGTTCCAGGTGCGAATCCGCGTGACCTGCGGAAGCTGCTTCTCCCGGTCCAGTTGTTCGGTCAGTTTCTCCCGCGACTTCGGCTTCGAAAGATTCTCCCGCGCCTCGGCGATCTCGGCCAGTTCGCGGCGCGCCTCTGCAGCCCGCTCCGACCACGGGTGCTTGGCCAGAAACTCCTCAAAGCTCTTCTGCGCCAGGTCGTATTGCTCGAGGTCGTCCTTCTGGATCCGGGCGATGGTCAGCAGCGCGTCCTGTTTGTGACGGCTCTCGGGATACTCGTGCAAGAGGAACTGGTAGGCATCCACGGCGGACTGGTAGTACTTCGAGTCAAACCGCCGCCCCATCTCTTGGTAAAGCTCGGCGACGGCCAGCAGCGCCTGCGGCACCTGGGTAGCGTGCGGCGTGATCAAGTAAACCCGCCGGAACGCCGCCACCAGTTGCGTGTACTCTTCGATCGTGCGCTGGTTCTGCGGCTTGCCCTGCAGAGCAATCCGCTGTCGCTCGGCCTTCGCAAACTGGTTCTTGGCCGCATCGTGCTTGGCGTCGGCCTTCGCCCCATCCGCCGGCAGCACCATCACCGCCGCCAGCAGACACACCAGCAGAGTGATACTCAATCGCAGGGCAGGGAAACGCGCTAAAGGCTGGCTGAGCAAATTGCTGCGCTCAGGGAAGGGACTTGGTTGAACTGGAGCGGCGTTGAGCCGCAGGTCTTGCCTCATTCGTTCGTAAACACCACCCGTCCCCGCTCGTCCATCAGCCGGTAGATGGGTCGCGAAGCTCCCCACGCACTTGGCTGTCGGTCGGAGCCGGGCCGGAAGTAGGAATCGGTGATCTTCTGGACGTAATTACGCGTCTCGCGATACCGCGGCACGCCGCCGGCTCGGTCCACGGCCCGCTCACCGGCATTATACGCCGCGAGCGATAGGTGCAGGTCGCCGTTGTACCGTTCCAGCAGCGAACGCAGGTACCGCACCCCGCCTTCGAGGTTCTCCTGCGGGTCGAACACGTTTCGTACGCCCATCCGCTCTGCTGTCCCCGGAATCAGTTGCATTAGTCCGACCGCCCCTTTGTGGGAGATGGCTCGGGGGTTCCACGACGACTCGGTATCGACCACAGCTTTCACCAGCGCCGGATCCACCCGGTGCCGACTAGCTGCTTCTTGGACCAGCCGTTCGAGGTACTCCTTTGAGTGCCCCCCGACAAGGTTCATATTTCCAGACGCGGCGGCTTGCCCCGGGGTTGTGCGACGGCTGGCTGCTCCATCGCCCTTTCCCATCGCAGTTCGGCGAAACACAGGCTCGTCAGCGTTGATGAAAACTCGCCTTCCGTTTTCATCCACCACCGATGTGACCTGCGCCTCCGCCGGGATGGCGCACAAGCCAAGCATTATCAACAAAATGCGCGCCATCCAAACCACGTCTGACCTCATCTCTTGCTGGGGAAAGCAGAACGATTCCACTTCCTGTGGGTAAAACACGGCAAGACCCTATGAACAGAAAAGTGTCCGTTCCCGGACACGCCTCTGGCGCTACAGGGGAATTATAGCATCCGTTCCACCAGCCCATAAACCCCTTCCAGGGCACTTTTTAGGGCTGATGTGTCTTTTCCGCCAGCCTCGGCAAGGTCAGGTCTTCCGCCGCCCGAGCCTCCCACTTGTTTGGCCAGCTCTTGCACCAGTTTGCCGGCGTGGACGCGGCTCGTCAAATCATTGGTCACCCCGCTGATCAGCGCTACCTTGCCGTCCTCAGCCGTTCCCAGAACCACAACGCCCGATCCCAGCTTCTGCCTCAAGCTATCCACCAACTGCCGCATCGCCTCGCGGTCTAATCCCTCGACCTGCGCTGCCACCACGCGGACGTCTTTCACCATGCGCGCCTGCTCGAAAAGCTCATCCACCTTTCCGTACGCCGCCTTGCGCTTGAGCGCCTCGGTCTGCCTCTCGAGTTGTTTTGCGTTGGCCGTTAGTCGTTCCACAGCGGCCACCAGACCCTCTTCGCCGGTGTTGAGCGCCCCAGCCAGTTGACGCAGCGTGCCGAGCGCCCTCTGGTAATCTGCCAGCGCTCGCGCGCCGGTAATCGCCTCCACGCGCCGCACTCCCGCGGCCACCGACTGCTCGCCCGTGATCTTGAACACGCCGATGTCGCCCGACCGCCGCACGTGCGTGCCCCCGCACAGTTCCTTGCTGTAAAAGCCGCGTGGCGACCCCGCATCAAGCACAGTCACTACGCGCACATTTTGTTCCGGGTACTTGTCGCCGAAAAACGCCAGCGCGCCGCTGGCCAGTGCTTCGTCGATCGTGGTGACGTCGGTGTGCATCTCGGCGTTATAGCGGATCTGTTCGTTTACCTGCTGCTCGATCTCGCGCAGCTCGTCGCCATCCACTGCCGCAAAATGGCTGAAGTCAAACCGCAGATGGTCCGGCGCTACCAGCGACCCCGCCTGCTTGACGTGTGTGCCCAAAATGTTCCGCAGCGCCGCGTGCAGCAGGTGTGTCCCGGTGTGGTTGCGCTTGATGTGTTCGCGACGCTCGCCGTCGGCCGCCAGCGCCACGCGGTCGCCAACGCGCAGCGTTTCCTTTGCCGTGATGCGGTGCGCAATCAGCCCCGCCACCGGATAGTATGCGCCCCGCACCTCGGCCAGCCGCAGACTCATCCCGTTGTCCATGAACGCGCCGACGTCAGCCACCTGTCCGCCTGCCTCGGCGTAGAACACCGTGCGGTCAAGCACAACTTCGACTTCCGCTCCGGCCGAGATCTCATTCACTTGCCCGTCTTTTGTGACAATGGCCTCGATCCGGCAGTCCTTCGTCGTCGCGCTGTAGTAGAAGTCCGGCTCCGTGCGAAATGTCTCTGCCAGCTTCGTGTACACCGGCCGCGCCGCTTCCTTGTGCGCTCCTTTCCATGATGCCTTCGCCCGCGTGCGTTGCTCCTCCATCGCCTTTTCGAATCCGGCCTCGTCCAACTTCAATCCTTGATCACGGAGGACCTCAGCAATGAAATCGACCTGGAGGCCGAACGTGTCATAGAGTTCGAAAGCCGCCGAACCAGGAAACACACGCCCTGCGGGCGTTTGCGCCAAGGCTGCTCTCGTTTGCTGATTTGCGGCGTCTTGATGCCACGCCGTTACCGCCTGCTGAGTGCCGCTGTCGTCCTGGAGCCAGCCACTCGGTGGCAGGTCACGGATCTTCTCATCGAGCTTCTTCAACCCAACGTCAAGGGTGTGCGCAAACCGTTCCTCTTCGTGCCGGATCACTGCGCTGATGCGACTGATACTCTCCAACAATCCCGGGTAGGGTTGGAGCATGAGCTCGGCGACTCTGGCGGCCATTTCGTTCAGGAACGGTTTGTCGAGGTCGAGCATCCGGCCGTGGCGAACACCGCGGCGGATAATCTTCCGCAGCACGTATCCACGGCCTTCGTTGGAGGGCAGGACGCCGTCCGAGACCAGGAAGGCTCCAGCGCGGCTGTGGTCGGCTAGGATGCGAAGCGAAACATCGGTGTCGGCATTCTCGCCGTAGGGCTTGCCACTCAGCTCGCTGGCGAAATCAATCAGCGGGCGCAGCAGGTCTGTATCGTAGTTGCTGATCTTCCCCTCGAGCACAGCGGCCACGCGCTCGAGGCCCGCGCCAGTATCCACCGACGGCTTTGGCAGGGCATTCAGCTTCCCCTCGGCGTCGCGGTTGAATTGCATGAACACGAGGTTCCATATTTCAACGTAGCGCCCACACTCGCACGGGAACTTGCAGTCCTTATGACCCAAGTCGCTTGCCATTGGTCCAAAGTCATGGAAAATCTCAGAGCACGGCCCGCAGGGGCCCGTGTCGCCCATGGCCCAGAAGTTGTCCTTGAGTCCGGGGATGGTAAAGACACGGTCAGTGGCCGCGCCCTGACTCTTCCAAAGGGCTTTCGATTCCTCATCCACGCCCAGCTTGTTTCCGGGGGCCACTTCGGCGCCTCCGAAGACGGAGAAGTAGAGCTTGTCAGTCGAGACGGCCCATTCTTTCGTGACCAGTTCCCACGCCAGCGCAATCGCGTCCTTCTTGAAATAGTCGCCGAAGCTGAAGTTGCCCAGCATTTCGAAGAACGTCTGGTGCCGCGCCGTCCGCCCAACGTTTTCGAGGTCATTGTGTTTCCCACCCGCCCGCACGCACTTCTGCACGGTGACCGCGCGCTTGTAGTCACGCTGCTCCAGCCCCAGGAATACATCTTTGAACTGGTTCATTCCCGCGTTGGTGAAGAGCAGCGTCGGGTCGCCTGCCGGCACGAGCGACGAGCTGGGCACCACGCGGTGGCCTTTGCGCGCGAAAAACTCCACAAAACTCCGGCGTATTTCATTTCCCGTCATTTTCTTTTGCGGACTCTGTCCTGGTGCGTTCATCTCGCCAACTTCGGTTTCGCTCCTCGATTATGGCAGAGGCATACCCACCCCGCAATCAGCCGTCTTCCGCATCTTCGGAGGTTTCCACCTCAACCAGTCCCTCGACGTCGCGTCGGGTCGCCGCGCGCAGTTCGGTGCGGATCAAATCGCTCGAAAACCCCGCGCGCATCAAGCTGCGATAGAGCGACGCCACCCGCCGCTCGTCGAGCGGTCCGCGCAATCCCCGCAGGCGTCGCTCGATCCGTTTGCGCACCAGCACCGCCTCGTCCGTCTCGGTGAAGATCTCCTCGAGCGCCGCTTCGATGTGCCGGTCCGGCACGCCGCGAGCCCGGAGGTCGCGCGCAATCCGGAAGCGCCCCTGCCGCCGCGACTCCGCGTGTTGGCGCGCGAACTGCCGCGCGTAGCGCCCGTCGTCGAGCAGGCCCTCTCGCTTCAGCCGCTCGAGCACACGCCGCGCCAGCGATTTCTCCTCGGCGCGACGCTCCAGCGCCTGCCGCATCTCATAGACGGAATGCGCGCGCCGCATCAGCGCCCGCAGCCCCGCGGCATACAGCTCTTCTTCACTCGCGAGTTTGCGCGCCTTCCGGAACATCGCGGCTCAGCATAGAAGCAACAGGGCAGGGAAGCAAGGAGTGTACGGGGATGTTACGACAAGGGTCTTTTGCGAGTCTTCAGTCGGCGTCGAGCGGCTGCGTCAACGGTTCGCACGCCTGCCGCTTCCGCGAGTGGTAGCTGGCCGCCATCCACCACACCAGTCCATAACCGACCAGCGCCAGGCCAGCCGCCACAATCACGTTTCCAAGAAGAAATGTCCCCAGGAAGTTCGACAGGATGGCCGCCGTATCGTGCCGCTCGATCAACGCCTGACCGATGCGGCGCTCGGGGCTAACCAGCGCATTGCCCACCAGTACGCACAGCGTCCAGATCAGCGCCATGACCGGCCCTGTGACGATCATCCCCGCCAGCGCCGCCGCGCGGTTTGCCCCCAGCGGCCCCGCCACGGCCACGGCGATAATCGGTCCGGAGTAGAACGTGGGCACCACGCCAATGAAGACGCCCAGTCCCGCGCCGCGCCCCAGCCGCTCCGGCGAATCATTCTTCCGCACGAATGCAAGATATGCGTACCGGTAGATCCGGTACAGGCGGCTCCGTCGTTTGCGCGGCTTCGTCATCGTCCGATGGCCACCCATGATAGCGAACGTCGCGGCCAAGTCCAAGTGGCCTCTCGATGCGCCATCAATTCACAGTTTAGCTCAGGAAACTGACGAGGGGAGGTGTGGCTCTGTTCTTCAAGGACAAATTCCAAAGGCTGAGCGCTGACTACAGACGGCTAGTTTTGGAAAGTTGATGGCTGAAGAATGAGAGCTGAAAGCTATTCATCTCTTTCCGAACCGCTCGAACTCCGTCATTGTCCGCTCCATCTCTTCGCGGGCGGAGTCGGCGGCGGAGCGGATACCCTGCACGCGCAACTTGAACTCGTCTGGGTTCGACGCGCGGATCATTGCTTCCTCGTACGTGATCAGTTGACGCGTGAACAGGTCGTAGAGCGACTGGTCGAAGGTCTGCATCCCGTATTGCGAAGTCCCCGCTGCAATCGCGTCGTGGATCAGACGAGTCTTGTCCGGGTTGATGATGCAGTCGCGGATGTAGGCGGTGGCAATCATCACCTCGACCGCCGGCACTCGCCCCTGATCGTCGGCGCAGCGCACCAGCCGCTGGCTGAGGACGGCCTTGAGCGTCGCCGCCATTTGCAGGCGGATTTGTTTCTGCTCCGGCGGGGGAAAGACGGCGATGATGCGTTGGATTGTCTCCGTCGCATCGAGGGTGTGCAACGTCGAAAACACCAGGTGACCGGTTTCCGCCGCGAGCAACGCCGTCGATATCGTTTCCAAGTCGCGCATTTCGCCCACCAGGATTACGTCCGGGTCCTGGCGGAGCCCGGCGCGCAGCGCGGTGGAAAAACTGGCTGTGTCCACCTCGACCTCGCGCTGGTTGATGAACCCGCGCTTGTCGCGGTGCAAGAACTCGATCGGGTCTTCAATCGTGATGATGTGGTCGGCGCGCTGTGAGTTGATCCGGTCAATCATCGACGCCAACGAAGTGGACTTGCCCGAGCCGGTTGTCCCGGTCACCAGCACCAGCCCGCGCTGCTCTTCGCAAATCTTTTCGACCACGCGCGGCAGGTTCAACTCTTCAATGGTGCGGATCTTCGTCGGAATCACGCGCAACACCATGCCCACGTTGCCGCGCTGCTGGAACACGTTCACGCGGAATCGCCCCAGCCCCGCCACGCCGTAGGCCATGTCCAGCTCGGCCGTCTCCTTGAACTTCTGCTTTTGACGGTTGGTCATCATGCTGAACGCCATCGAGAGCATTTCCTCGGGCGTCACGCGCGGAATATCGGCCATCGGGTGGAGCACGCCGTCGATGCGCAGGTAGGGGTGGTTGCCCACCTTCAAGTGCAAGTCGGAGGCTTTGTTCTCGACCGCGCGGCGCAGCAGGTCGTCAATACTCAGTGCCATGGCGGAGGAACCCCGCTTTCCAGTGCCTTCAGGCCAAACTAGCATCCGCCTCGAAGGCTGGCAAGCGCGCCTCGCGCGCCGTGTGCCGTTGAGTAACCTGTACGGGCTTTAGGCCGAGCAGTGCGCCCGGCCGCTGTTTCAGGACTTCTTTAGGTAGAGCTTGTCGTAGAGCGCGCCGGCCAGCACGCCTCCGGCCAGCGGCCCCACCCAGTACACGCCCAGGTTCGTCCACCACCGTGTAGCCACCGCCGGACCCATCGCCCGTGCCGGGTTCATCGCCGCTCCGGTGAGCGGCCCGCCCATCAGGATGTCCATGGTGATGGTCAGACCGATGGCGAAGCCGGCAATCTTGTTGAAGGCGCCCTTCTCATCCACCGCCGTGGCAAACACCACAAAAACAAGAAAGAACGTCAGCAAGCCTTCAATCAACATTCCATATCCGCGCGTGAGGTCCCTCGCCAACTGCGGTGTTCCCAGCATCACCGCACGCCAGGCATCTTCCGGCACCACGATCCGCAGCATGTAGGCCGCCGCGATGCCTCCGGCGAGTTGCGCCGCCCAATAAGACAGCGCGTCAAACGTGCTGATTCGCCGCGTCACCCAGATGCCGACCGTGACCGCCGGGTTGAAGTGCGCGCCGGAGATGTGCCCCAGCGCCGTCACCATGATCCCGAACGCCAGCCCGTGCGCCACGGCAATTCCCAGCAAGCCCAGGCCGCTACCTCCGCCGGCTCGCAGCAATTGGTCGGCGCAGATCGACCCCGCGCCAAAAAAGATCAGCGCAAACGTGCCGATGAATTCAGCCACCAGCTTCTGCGGTCTGCCGTACATGGTTCCTCCGAAAGACGATGGGATGGACCTCTTGACCGCTGGTTCCAACCGGGCTCTAAGGAGGGCGGGATTGTACCGGAAGGCTCCCGGCGCGTCAAAGCATGGGAGGGAGTGCGCCGGGCGACGGGAAGGGCTTGACGGGCCGCGCGTTTCTGCTAAAATTAGAATGATTCTAAATTCCGAACGGAGGGTTATCGCATGGGAAAAGTGGCACGAGAAGTTGTCGAGAAAGCCGGCGTCAACGTGGAGGAGCTCGTCAAGAAACTCCTCCGCGCGGCCGCCGCGGAATTCACCACCTACTACTACTACACCATCCTCCGCGTCAACTCGATTGGGTTCGAGGGCGAAGGCCTGAAGGAAATCATCGAGGACGCGCGCATTGAAGACCGCAATCACTTCGAGGCGCTCACCCCGCGTATTTACGAGCTGGGGGGCTCGCTCCCGCGCGACATCAGGGACTTCGCCAAGGACGCGGCCTGCCCGGATGCCTACCTACCCAAGGATCCCCGGAACATGACCGAGATGCTGAAGGTGCTGGTGGAGGCTGAGCGCTGCGCCATTCGCGTTTACACCGACATCTGCAGCATGACCGCCGGCAAGGATCCTCGCACCTACGACATCGCGCTCGCCATCCTGCATGAGGAAGTCGAGCACGAGGCTTGGTTCTCGGAATACTTGGGCGAGGGTCCCTCGGGCCACTTCCGCCGCGGCGCTCCGGGCGAGTCGCCGTACACTAGCCGCTTCCTGGTCGTCCCGAAGCGCTAACTCGTGAGCGGGCACTCCGGCATTTCGCTCGCAGGCGAAGGCTGGGTGGACGTCGGTCGCGTTCCCGACCTGCGCCCTCGGGAGATCCGCCGTGTGGAGATCGCTGGGCAGGTGCTGGCGCTGGTTCATCTCGAGGGGGAAGTGTATGCAGTGAGCGGAGTCTGCCCGCACCAGGGCGGGCCTCTGGACCAGGGCACGATTTGGGAAGGCGAGCTCCAGTGCCCGTGGCACCACTTCCTTTTCGACGTGAAAACCGGCGCCAACGTCTACCCGGCGAACGTTTATCCCGAGGACATGCCGCAGCTGCGCCTGCAGTTGAAGCCGCTGAGGGTCTTTCCGGTCCGGGTCGATGGCGGCCGCGTGTACGTCAAGTTAGGCGAGCCGTCTGGGCCTGGGCTCTGAGTTCGGCCTCCAGGGTGGGGTCCTGCCAAACAGAAGGGGCACGAAACACAGTGCCCCTTCTGTGAGACCTCGATGCTCGCTTTTCCGCAGCTAACATGGGCTGACGGCCACTCCCACCGGTGTGAGCCAGCTGTGGCGGTCGGGCATGGCCCCGCTGGTCAGCGCGTAGCACTCGCCCTGAAGCCGCTTCGTGATCGGCCCGCGCGTGCCGCTGCCCTCGCCGGTTCGAACCGGTGCGGCCGGGTTGCGGTGGACATCACAGAGGCTTGCTAATATAATCGCTTAGGCGAATATAGCCTCGGCATGCGTGAGACGCCCATTGACCTGATCTTTCGAGCCGTTTCTGATCGGACGCGGCTGCGCATCCTTCATCTGCTTCGAACACAAGAACTATGTGTCGGCGACCTGGTGCGCATCCTCCGCGTGCCCCAGCCCACGGCATCCCGGCATCTTTCCTACCTTCGCCGGGCTCGCCTGGTCGTCACTCGGAGAGCGGGTCTTTGGGTGTACTACGCGCTTGCCCCGGTGAGAAACGCGTTCCACGCACGCCTTCTGGACTGCCTGGGGAGCTGTTTCGGCGATGTACCCGAGATCCGGGCCGATGCCTCACGGGCCAGGCGCATCAAGAAATCGAGTTCGTGCTGTGCGCCTTGATGCTCTGTGATCGTGTTCCTCACGGAGCTTTGCGCAGTGAGGAACACAGCGAGACGATTCACTCCGAAGACGCGACTGCAAAGGGGCAGTAGGGATGTACACAGAAAAAGACAACACTCCGGTTTCCGCCGTGGTGAAGCGACTCAACATCTTCGAACGCTATCTGACGCTTTGGGTGGGACTTTGCATGCTGGTGGGCGTCGCGCTGGGGAAAGCCTTTCCAGGCATGACCCAGTTCCTGCGCAGCATCGAGTTTGGCCAAGGCAGCCAAGTCAACGTGCCCATTGCCGTCCTGATCTGGCTGATGATCATACCTATGATGATGAAAGTAGACTTCGCCGCGGTGCGCGACATCGGCAAGCGTCCGCGTGGGCTCCTGGTCACGCTGTTTGTGAACTGGCTGGTGAAGCCCTTCTCCATGGCCTTGATTGCCTGGGTGTTCTTCCGCTTTGTGTTCAGGCGCTGGATCTCTGCGGCCGAGGCCGATCAATACATTGCAGGCACCATAATCCTGGCGGCGGCCCCCTGTACGGCGATGGTGTTTGTGTGGAGCCATTTGACCGACGGCGACCCCGCCTACACGCTGGTTCAGGTGTCTGTAAATGATTTGTTGATGTTATTCCTGTTCGCGCCGATTGTTCGGTTCCTGGTCAGTGGGGCTTCCTCGCTCGCGGTTCCATTCGCGGTGCTGTTCTACTCGGTCGTCGCTTTCATTGTCATACCCCTCATGGCGGGCACCACGCTGCGAAAGTGGCTCATTCGGCGTCGTGGACGTGTCTGGTTTGAAGAAACTCTGCTGCCGAGCATGTCACCCGTCGCCGTGGCCGCCCTGCTGGTCACGCTCGTTCTTATTTTTGCCTTTCAGGCCGACAATATCATGACGAAATTCTTCCACATCCTGCTGATCGCCGTGCCCATTCTCGTTCAGGTGTATTTCACTGCTTCGCTGGCGTATGGCTTGATGAAGGTGCTGAAGGTGGAGTACGCGGTGGCTGCCCCGGGGGCCTTGATCGGAGCAAGCAACTTTTTTGAACTGGCCGTGGCCACTTCAATTGCGCTGTTCGGCCCGACCTCCGGCGCGGCTCTGGCCACCGTCGTCGGCGTGCTTGTCGAGGTGCCGGTGATGCTCTCGGTGTGTGCAGTGTGCAACCGTACGCGCCACTGGTTTCCAGCCCCGCCGCCGCTGGCGGGGGGAGCTGGCGAGGCCGACGACTAGCGCACCGGCGCGCTCACCGGCAGGCCCACGGGCGTGAGCCAGGTGTGCCGGTCGGGCATGGCCCCGCTGGTCAGCGCGAAAAACTCATCCTGGAGCCGCTTGGTGATCGGCCCGCGCGTACCGTTGCCCACCTGGATGCGGTCGATACTCCGCAGCGGCGTGATCTCCACCGCTGTGCCGCAGAAGAAGGCTTCGTCGGCGATGTACAGCATCTCGCGCGGGATCATCTGCTCGGCGGCGGGGATTTTCAGGTCGGCGCAGATCTTCATCACGGAGTCGCGGGTGATGCCGGGCAGGATGCTGGCCGCCAGCGGCGGGGTAAGGACTGCACCATCCCGCACGATAAAAATGTTTTCGCCTGAGCCCTCGCTTACGTAACCGCTTACGTCCAGCGCGATCCCTTCAGCGTAACCGTTGGTCATCGCCTCCATGCGGATCAGTTGCGAGTTCATGTAGTTCGCCGCGGACTTGGACATCGCCGGGTGCGTGTTCGGCGCCATCCGGCTCCACGAACTCACGCAGACGTCCACACCCTGCTCGATGGCGTCTTCGCCCAGGTACTTGCCCCACTCCCAGCACGCCAGGAACACCTCCACGGGGCAGGGGAACGGGTTTACGCCCACGTCGCCGTAGCCGCGCAGCACAATCGGCTTCACGTAGCACGCCCCCATTTTGTTCACGCGCACCAGCTCCAGGCTCACCGCGGCCAGCTCGTCCAGCGTGTAGGGGATTTCCATCCGGTAAATGCGCGCCGAATCAAAGAGGCGCTCCAGATGGTCCTTCAGGCGAAAAATCGCCGGGCCCTGCCTGGTCTGGTAGCAGCGGATGCCTTCGAACACCGCCGAGCCGTAGCTGACCACGTGCGAGAGCACGTGAATCTTCGCATCGTCCCACCGGATGTACTTGCCGTTGTGCCAGATTTTCTCAGTTGATTTGACGGGCATCAGTCTTCTCCGCTCGATCGATCTTTGGTGTTGGGCACGGCCTGATAGTACGGGAGGTCGGTTCCGGGCGGGGTAAGTATCCTGCTGCAAACTCTGGTCTCTAGCATCGGCCCGGTGCGGTGTGGCAAATGGTCTCGCGGGGAGCTACCTTCCGCTTGTCCCATCGCCAAAGTAACCCACCCTCCGCGCCCTGTCAATCGGCCCGCAGCACTAGTACCCGCTCCGCCCCGCGGCCATTTTGGCATCTCTTTTCTTGTTTGTTCGACTAGCGTGTTGGGTTGGGCGGCTGCATCGGCCGCTGCACCGAGTCCAGATTAAACCGCGCGTCCTTGCGCAGCTTCCCGTTTGCGCTCTCCCAGACGCCCAGCAGCAGGAAAGGAATCACGGTCGCGACGGCCCAGGCCTTCGCCCGCCGGGTGACTTTCTCCTCCGGTTCCCAGCGAAACAGGTTCCTCGAAATGAAAAACGCAAACACCGTCCCGCCCGCCAGCGCCAGCGCCTCCGCGCCGACCTCCCAGAGCGACGCTGCGCGAAGCATCACCTCCTGAAGCCCGGTCACCAGGTAGGTGGCCGGCAGAAAGACGGCCACGCTTTGCAGCCACTTGGGAAGGATGGGCAGCGGAATCGTCGCCCCGGAAAGAAACAGGAAGACGAACCAGATGGCGTTGTTGATCACCTGCGTTTCCTGCATCGTGTTCGTGACGCTGGCCACGATCAGACCCAGCGCTGCAAACGCCAGTGTGCCCAGGCTGACCAGCATCCACACGCCCCACAGGTTGCCGAAGCTCGGCACATGGTAAATCCACTTCGCCAGCGCCAGCTCCAGCACCACCGTCGGAATCGTCAGAAAGTAGTTGGACAGCAAGCTCGAGGCCAGCATGGCCCCCGGCCCCACCGGCGCCACCCGAAACCTCCGCAGGATGCCCTGCTCGCGGAACATCACCAGTTGAATGCTCAAGCCCCAGAAGCTGCCCATCACCGTCAGTGAGAGCACCGCCGCCATCATGTAGCCCACCAGGCGCGGGTCGCCCTTGCCGAACACGCTTGCGTACAGAAACAGGAACGCCAGCGGCATCACCAGGCTGAAAAAAATGAACGCCCGGTTTCGCGTCGCCAGCAGCATCCGGTTCTTCGTCAATGTCCACGTTGTTCTCACGTCACCCGCCCCTCAGTCCCGCAGCCTCCGGCCCGTCAGCTCAATGAAAACGTCTTCAAGCGAAGGTGTCCGAATCTCCAGGCTTACCAGCTCGTTGGCTTGCGCCTCGAGAAACTTCACCAGCGCCACGATCGTCTGCGTCGCCCGCTTCGAGTGCAGCAGGTAGCCGCCGTCCTCAGAGCGGCACTCCGTCACTGCCTCCAGGCCGCGCAGCGCAACGTCGGACTCCGGCCGCGCCAGCCGCACCTCGATCCGCGTCATGCCCTGCGACCTCTTTTTCAATTCCGCCGGGGTCCCTTCGGCAATCACGCGCCCGTGGTCAATGATGGCCACGCGGTCGCACAGCTTCTCGGCTTCCTCGATGTAGTGGGTAGTCAGCAGGATCGTCTTCTTCTCGCTCTTCAGCTCTTCGATGATGTCATACATCTCCCGCCGCACCTGCGGGTCCAGCCCCGCCGTGGGCTCATCGAGGAAAAGCACCCTCGGCTCATTCACCAGCGCCAGCGCCAGTGCCAGCCGCTGCTTCTGACCGCCCGAGAGATGCATGTAAAACGTCGCGCGCTTCTCCTCCAGCCCGAAGCGCTTCAGCAGGTCCGCCGAGTCCCGCCGCCGCGAATAGAAGCTGCCAAAGAGGTTCAGCGCTTCGATCACTCGCAGCTTTTCCGGCAGCGCCGTGGACTGCAGCACCGCGCCAATCTCTTGCTTGTACCGATCGCCGCTTTTCTGGGGGTCGAGACCACAAACCTGCACGCGCCCGCTGTCCGGCGTCCGCAGCCCCTCCAAGATCTCGACAGTACTCGTCTTGCCCGCGCCGTTCGGTCCCAGCAGGCCGAACACCTCGCCCTCGCATACTTCGAAGCTCACCCCGCGCACCGCCTGCACGGCGCCGTAGCTCTTGGTCAAGTTTTCAACGGCGATAATGGATGCGCCCATCTTGCCCGCTCTTCTATATCACACTCGGTCGGTTCTTGCGCCGACGCCCTGACTGCCACCAATCGCTTTCTGACTCATTTCTTTCTCTTCAATTTCCACCCGCATTTCTTCAAGTTCACGCGTCCTTCCACGATTCGCACTCCTTCGCTCGCCAGCATCTTCCGCTGCAGCGACGCATACGGCTCCGGGATCAGCAGCCGCCCGCCCGCCCCCACCACGCGGTGCCAGGGGATGCCTCTTCCCGAAGGCGAAGCCGCCATCGCCCGCCCGGCCGTGCGCGCACCTCCGCGCAGCCGCAGCGCCCGCGCGATCTGGCCGTAGGTAACCACGCACCCGCGCGGAACTCGCTTCACCAGCCGGTACACCGGATCCCACGACATGGTCATCCTCCCCTCGGTACTAGTCCGTCGGTGCCAAGCGATTGAATCTATAGAGTGATACCCGCCGCTGATGATTTGCGCCAAACTGCATAATGCTCGGGCTAACCCGCATCTAACCTAGTGTAGGGCAGATGGCAAGGCCCAGCGTTGTGGGCAGAAGGGAATGACGACCGTGGTGCTTCGGGCAGTGCGAATCCGCGGCAGCCACAGAGCCTCTCGGGAACCCCTCAAAACACGGGCGGTTGCGCGTGCTGTGTCGGCCAATAGCAGCTACGAAGCAACCCCCGCCAATGGGACGCATCGTCCATTGACAGGCGTAGTGGCACATACTTACACTACGATTGTTGGACGCGTTCCAGGAGCCCGATCATGGCCTTTGTGCGTCGCCGCGGCAACGCCTACTACCTGGTGCACAACGTGCGCCGGAGGGGCAAAGTGAAGCAGCTCCATCTTGCGCGACTCGGCGAACGGCCCCGCATCACCGACGACGTGATGCGCCAGGTCTCCCGCGCCCATCCGCTGCTCGACCTCGACTGGTCCCATCTCCGCGAGCAGGTCAATAGCCGGGTCGAGCTCTTCGATCCGCGCTCTGAATACGTGCAGCGCCTGGTGGCGTCACTCCGCACCCTTAATCTCGATCTCGCCGACCTGTTTCCTCCCATGCTCGACCCCGCACGGTCGCCCGAGACCAGCCAGGAAATCCTGGCGCAGCTCCGCCTGCTTCAATCCACGGTCCAGGTCAAGCTCAATCAATTCGACCGCACTCCGCTCCGGGGTGTGTTGACCGTACCGAGCTTTCGGTAGGAGAACACACCATGAGCCGCCGCCCCAATCATCTCGATCCCACTCGCCGCAGCGTCGAATCGCTCGAATTTGACGTCTCCCTTCGCAACAAGATTGTTGGCCAGGAGGAAGGGGTCAGCTCCCTCGTGGATCTCTATCAGGTTTTCCGCGCCGGGTTGAACTCCCCGGGGCGCCCCGTCGGCAACCTGCTCTTCCTCGGGCCCACCGGCTCGGGCAAGACCCGTATCGTCGAGG
>CAZHLD010000064.1:0-19385 GCA_964533185.1 uncultured Acidobacteriaceae bacterium
GGGGCGAGAGCCGCTACTCCCTTTTTCAGGTTTCAACTAAAGGCGGGACATGCTCGTGGGCAACGACGCCGATTCCGCCGCGACTTCTGGCCTCTGTGGGACGCGCTGGACCAGGGCGAATTGCACCGCTGGGCGCAACGCTGCTGTGCCCGCTGGCACGCTCCGGACATGGTGAAAAAGTTCCGCGACGAACTGCACCGCGTGCTGGCCTACTGGCGCTGGCCGGCGCGCTGGCGTCACCGCCTGCGCACCTCCAACTTGGCCGAAGACTTCTTCCGCCATCTGCGCAAATATCTGAATCGCTTTCCCGGCTGCGGCGATGCCGCTCACGCCGAACAGATCCTGGGCTGCTTCCTGCTCGCCGCAGAAGCCATGCACTCATGAGCAAAACCACCAGGACCCGGAGCACCCCCAACTCCCCTTTCAACAGAATGGCTGGACAGTGCCGTGGCGATTGGCTGGTGGCTGGAGGTGAGCGCCTGTTGTAAGATGTAGGGTTTGAGGTTGCGCAAAGCGAATCACTGTAGAGGCTGGTCCTTGGCGAAGCAGAAGGCGGCGGTGGAGACGGGTGAGGCGAGCAAGCCATCGGGCGCTTTGGCTGGAGCGATTGCGCGCAGGCAGGCAAGCAAGACATTGGGTGGGCGCAGCGGCGGGACGGATCGAGGGCGCGCCGACGGGCGGAAGGGTGAGACGGATGCGATCCGGGTGCGGGGGGCGCGGGTCCACAACCTGAAAGACATCAGCTTCGACATTCCCCACAATGCAATTACGGTGGTGACGGGCGTGAGCGGCTCGGGCAAGTCAAGCCTGGCGTTTGACACCGTCTACGCCGAGGGCCAGCGGCGGTACATCGAGTCGCTTTCGGCCTACGCGCGGCAGTTTCTCGAGCGCATCGAAAAGCCGGACGTGGACGAAATCACCGGCATATCGCCGGCGGTGGCCATCAAGCAGAAAAACTCGACGCGAAATCCGCGGTCCACGGTGGCCACGGCGACGGAGATTTACGACTACCTGCGGCTGCTCTACGCGCGGATCGGACGGACGTATTGCACGAAGTGCGGCGCGGAGGTGAAGCGAGACACGCTGGACGAAATTGCCGACCGGGTGATGGCACTCGAGGAGGGGCGGCGGTTCTACGTGCTGTACGTGCTGCCGCTGGCGGCGCCGGCGCGAAAGGGTGCGGGGCGAAAATCGGCGCGGCCCACAGCGGATGCGGTGAAGCAGGCGCTGAGCGAATTGCAGAAGCGCGGGTTCACGCGGCTTGTGCAAGATGGGAAGATGTACGAGTTTTCGACGCCGGAGGCGCTGCTAGACGTTGACTTCGCGAAGCCGGTGTGGGTGCTGGTGGATCGGCTGGCGGTGCGGGCGGAGTCGAGGTCGCGGCTGGCGGATGCAATTGAGACTTGCTACCGCGAGGGGCACGGCGAGGCAGTGCTGGAGTTTGTGGCGGAGACAGAGGGGGCGCAGGCGGAGCGGCTCGTCTTTAACGAGCGGTTTGAGTGCAAGGGATGCGGGGCGGTGTATCAAGAGCCGGAGCCGCGGCTTTTTTCGTTTAACAGCCCATACGGGGCGTGCCCGAGATGCCAGGGGTTTGGCAACACGATTGATTTTGATCTGGACCTGGTGATCCCTGACAAGAGCAAATCGCTGAACGAAGGCGCGGTGGAGCCGTGGACGAAGCCGAGGTACCGCGCGAGCTTGCAGGAGATGAAGAAGTATGCGCGGGCGAACGACATCCCGCTGGACGTGCCGTACCGACAACTCAGCGCGGAACAGAAAGGCGCGATCCTGCAAGGCGACTCGAAGGCGGGGTTCGCGGGCGTGAAGGGATTTTTCGACTGGCTGGAGAGGAAGAAGTACAAGCTGCACGTGCGGGTGTTTTTGTCGCGGTATCGCGGGTACGCCAGGTGTCCAGAGTGCAACGGGACGCGGCTGCGGGAAGAAGCGCGGGCGGTAAAGATCGAGAGCAAACCGATCACCGAGGTTTGCCAGATGACGGTGGCGCAGGCTCGGGAGTTCTATGGCGGGATTACGTTCGGGCCGGCGCAGAAGCAGATTGCGGAGAAGATACTCGAGGAGATCCAGCAGCGACTGCGGTATCTCGACGAGGTGGGGCTGGAGTACCTGACGCTGGACCGGCTGACGTCAACGCTCTCGGGAGGCGAAGCGCAGCGAATCCAACTGGCGACGTCGCTGGGGTCGCATTTGGTGGGGGCGCTCTATGTGCTGGACGAGCCGTCGATCGGGCTGCACCCGCGCGATACGCACCGGCTGATCGAGATCCTGAGGTCACTGCGCGATTTGGGGAACACGATTCTGGTGGTGGAGCACGACCCGGATACGATTGCGGCAGCGGATACGGTGCTGGACCTGGGGCCGGGCGCGGGCGAATTGGGCGGGAGGATTTTGTATGCGGGGCCGCGGGAGGGGTTGGCGGGCGCGAAGATGTCGCTGACGGCGCGGTACCTGAACGGGGAGCTGCGAATTGTGACGCCGGCGCTGCGGCGGAAGCCGAATGGAAAATTCCTGCGTGTGTTTGGCGCGCGCGCGCACAACCTGCAGAACATCGACCTGATGATCCCGCTGCAAACGATGGTGGCGGTGACGGGCGTGTCGGGGTCGGGGAAGTCCACGCTGGTGCACGACGTGATTTACAAGGCACTTGCGGCGAAGAAGGCCGGCGCGAGCATTCGCGAGTTGTGCGAGCGGCTAGAAGGTGACCAACGCATACAGGAGGTAGTGCTGGTGGACCAGTCGCCCATCGGGCGGACGCCGCGGTCGAACCCGGCGACGTACCTGAAAGCGTTTGACGCGGTCCGCGAGGTGTTTGCAGGGACGCCGGAAGCGAAGAAACGCGGCTACGGCCCCGGACAGTTCTCGTTCAACATACCGGGCGGGCGATGCGAGGCGTGCCAGGGCGACGGCACGGTGACGGTGGAGATGCAGTTCCTGGCCGACGTGGAGCTGGTGTGCGAAGAGTGCCGCGGGACGCGGTTCAAGAGCGGCGTGCTGGAGGTGAAGTTCCGCGAGCGGAACATCCACGAGGTGCTGCAACTGACGGTGCGGGAGGCGCTGGCGTTTTTTGCCGGCGCGGGGAAAGTGAGGGCGAAGCTGAGAATTCTGGAAGAGGTGGGGCTGGGGTACCTGCGACTGGGGCAGTCGGCGACGACGCTTTCCGGCGGCGAGGCACAACGGCTGAAACTGGCGGCGCATCTTACCCGACAGGCCAACGAAGGAGTGTTGTACATTTTTGATGAGCCGACCACCGGTCTGCACTTTGACGATATCCAGAAGCTGCTGGCGGCGTTCCGAAAGCTGCTGGAGGGCGGGGCGACGCTGCTCGTGATCGAGCACAATATGGATGTGATTAAGTCGGCGGACTGGGTGATTGACCTGGGGCCCGAAGGCGGCGCAAGCGGAGGCCGCGTGGTGGCGACGGGTACGCCGGAACAAGTGGCGCGGAATGCGGGGTCGTACACGGGGAAGTTTTTGGCGCGGGTGCTGAACCATAACGGCCAGGCAGGGAACCGCAAGTCGAACGCAAACAAATGAAGCTTCTCCGGCAAACGGCCGCGGGCGCACTGCTGCTGGCGCTGCTTTTCGGCGGCGTGATGCAGGCGGCACAGCAAGCTAAACAGCCAACCAAGAAGAGTCCTTCCAAGAAAAGCCAAACAACTCCTGAGCAAAAACCGGACCCGCTGGAGGCGCTGCTGCGGCAGGCGCAGACGGCGATTGAGAAGAAAGATTTTGCGGCGGCGATCGAGCCGCTACAGAAGTACCTCGCCGAGCGGCCGGAAGACGCCAACGCGCATTTCCATTTGGGCTACGTGTACAGCGAACTTGCGCGATGGGAGGAGGCGAAGAGCGAGTACGGCCGGGCGATTGCGATCAATCCGAAGCTGGCGGAAGCGCACTTGAACCTCGGGCTGGTGCTGATGGAGAAAGGGCCGGCAGCGGCGGCGGAGTCGTTCCGCAAGGCAGCGGAGCTGATGACCAGGCAGGCAAAGCCTCTCTTTCTCATGGGGACGGCCCTGGAGCGGTCGGGGAAAATTGCGGAGGCGATTGAGCAGTACCAGGCGGCTGCGGTGATTGACACGAAGAGCTTTGACATACAGTTTGCGCTGGGGCGGGCGCTGCTGGCGTCGGGCCGGGCCGGCGAGGCCGAAGAGCGGTTTCGCGATGCGCTGCTGCTGCAGAAGGAGTCGGCACCGACGCGGTTAGGGCTGGCGGAGAGTTTGCTGTCGCAGAAGAAGTACGAGGCGGCGGCCGGGGAATATTTGAAGTATCTGCAGCTTGAGCCGCAGGACGCGCTGGTGCGGAGGCAGCGCGCGGCGGTGCTGGTGGAGCTGGGAAAGCTTGACGAGGCTCTGGCGGATCTCGACAAGAGTGATGCGGGAGCGGAGGCGCCGCCGGCGAGTTTGAAGCTGCGCGCGGAAATTTATTTGCAGCAGAAGAAGATAGACGAAGCGATCGCGGTGCTGCAAAAGGCGATTGCGATTGAGCCGCGGGATGCGCAGCTACATGCGCGGCTGGGACGAGCTTACCTGGAGAAGAAGGAACTGGCGGCGGCACAGCGCGAGCTGCGGCTGGCGCTGGAAATCGACGCCAAGTGGACGGATGCGCTGCGAGATTTGGTGGCGGTCTATTTTCTGGCCGAACAGTACGAGGCGACTCTGCAATTGATTGAGTTGCTTGCGAAGAGGGAAACGCTCAGCGGCGGCTCCTGGTACATCCGCGCCATCTGCTACGATAAACTGGGACGAAAGCCGGAGGCGCTGGCCGCGTATAAGGAGTTTATGGCCGGGGAACATCCGCGGACGGAGCGGGAAGAGTTCCAGGCGCGCGGGCGGATCAAAGCGCTGATGCGCGAGCTCGAGCAGAAGAAGAGATAGGATGACACGAAGAGCGTTGGCGGGCTGGCGAGTGGCGCTGGGAGCAGGGCTGGTCCTGCTGGTGGCGGCGCCGGCGCGCGCGCAGGACCGGATGGCCGAGCTGCGGCAGCAGTTCGAGAGTGAGACGGACCCGGTGCGCAAGGCGAAGGCGTTGACGCGGCTGGGCAATGCGCAGTGGGACGCGGCGCGGAAGGCGAGCGCGGCGGATGACTACGCGGAGGCGCGGCGGCTAGTCCTGCAATACCTGGATGACACGGAAACGGCCGTTAAGGCGCTCAAGGCCAGCGGGATTGACGCAGAGAAGAAGCCGCGCGGGTTCAAGGAGCTGCAGATTCACGCGCGGAAGAGCTTGCGGGAGCTGGAGCAGATGATCCTATGGGTGCCGGCCGAAGAGCGGGGTTCGCTGGAGGTGTACCGGCGAGACCTGCGGGACATCGAGAAGCAACTGATCAACGTGCTGTTTCCGCGCCAGCCGGGAAAGGAAGCACCGAAGGGATGATCACGCTTGGGACAAGTTCGGCCGGCAGCTCCAGGCTGCGTTTCCAGGGAGAAAGCAGATCCCTCGTCCCGACCAAAGGCGTCGGGACTCGGGATGACACCAACGACCAGATGACGTCATGAGATTACGAATCATTAGAGGGGCGGTGGTGGCGGCGGTGCTGCTGGCAGGCAGCGTTGCGCCGGTGCGCGCGCAGAAGAAGGATTACCTGAGCGAGCTCGAAGCGGACAAGATCCGCGAGGCGGAGACGCCGTCGGAGCGGATCAAATTGTTCGTGACGTTTGCGGCCGAGCGGATACGGAAGCTGCAATACGAGCTGGAGCGGACGTCGAGCGACCGGCGTCGCGGCGAGTTGTTGAACAGTTTGCTGAATGGCTACACGGGGTGCCTGGACGACGCGATTGAGCTGGTCCAACTGGGAGTGGAGAAACAGACCGACATCCGCGAAGGCCTCAAGGAGATGCAGAAGAAGGCGCCGGAGTTTCTGAAGTATTTGCAGGGACTGAATGAGAATGGGCCGGAGCGGGAGAAGTATCAGAGGACACTCGAAGACGCGATCGAGGCGACACAGGACGCCATCAAGGATGCGGAAAAGGCGGCGAAAGAGTACGCGCCGCCGGTGCGGAGGAAACAGTGAGGCGCGGGGCGTCGCAGACGGGCCGGTTGCCAGGGGGCGAGCGAGTATTCCAGCGAATGTTCACGCGGCTGGGATGCCAGGGGCGTCCGCCACACTTCCAGGTGGAGTTCTACCCGTACGCCAACCTGATGCACACGATTCGGTTGAAGGAGGATTGGGCGCACGTGCGGCTGTCCGATTTGGTGCAGCGCGCGCCGATGACGGTGCTGGAGGCGACGGCGGCCATACTGCTGGCGCGGCTCTACCGGCGGCGAGCGCCGCAGGAGCTACTGGAGGCTTACCGGAACTATGCAAGCGCGCAGGGGACGCGGCGGCGACTCGACCGCGTGCGGCGGGAGCGCGGGCAGAGGCTTGCAGAGGGGCCGCAGGGGAAGACACATGACCTGGAGCCGATGTTTGGCGCGCTGAACCGAAAATACTTTGATGGAACACTGCACCGGTCGCGACTGGGCTGGAGCCGGCGGGCGTGGCGGGCGCAACTGGGGTGCTTCGACCCGGCGCTAGACCAGATTGTGATTAACGTGAGGCTGGACCGCGAGAGCGTGCCGGGGTACGTGGTGGAGTACGTGCTGTACCACGAGATGCTGCACGTCAAGCACCCGCTGCGCGTGGCGCGGTGCGGGCTGGAGGCGCACTCGCGGGAGTTTCGCCGGGAAGAGCAGAGATTTCATGCGTACCGGAGCGCGCGGCGGTTCCTCGACCGGCTAGCCTGAGGATTTCTTTCGAGCTTTGCGCGCGATTTCCCGCGCCAGCTTGTCGATACGCTTGCGGACTTTCTCGGCATCCTCGGCCGAGGGATAAAGCTCCAGATATTTCTTATAGGCAGAAACGGCTTCGGACTTGAGGCCTTTCTTCTCGTACGCAAGGGCCATCCAGCGATACGGAATGGCGTAGCCCGATTTGAAGCGGGCGGCGTCTTGAAAGCGCTCGATGGCGGCGTCGAGATTTCCCCGTTTAAGGTAAAAGCGGCCGACTTCGATGGCTTTTTCGGCGCGGAGAGGATCGTAAACCGGCTCTTCGGCGGGAGCGGGAGGAGGAGATTCGGGGCGGGGCGCGGGAGGTGGTTGCTTTTGCGGGGGTTGCTGAGCGAGAGCAGAAAGTGAGAAGAGGGTGAGGAAGGCGAGAGTGATGAGGTGAGGAGTCATACAGCCGGTTATGATTCGCTTTGCTATGATGAACGTTGTCCGCGCGTCATTACGCTTCTGGCGTGGTAGAACCGACGCCCAGGGGAAACACAGATCCCTCGTCCCGACAAAAAAGATGTTGGGACTCGGGATGACACCCGCTTTCCTAGACGGGGGGCGGGGTCGTACCACGCAAGGCCGGCAAGATGCTGGCGCTACAAAACCCGACACCGAAGATGGCGGGCGCAGAGCCCGCCGCTACATGAGCGCGCGGGGAGATTGTAGCGCGGGGCGGCGAGAAAAATGGAACTGGAGCAAAAAGTTGGCAGCCTGCCCATGCAGCCGGGGGTGTACCTGTTCAAGGACGTGCTGGGGAACATTCTGTACGTGGGCAAGGCGCGGGCGCTGCGGAACCGGGTGAAGTCGTACTTCCTCGAGTCGAAGTGGGTGGATGTGAAGACGGGTTCGCTGGTGCGCGAGATCGCCGACGTGGACTACATCGTGGTGGACAACGAGCGAGAGGCGCTGGCGCTGGAGAACAACCTGATCAAGCAGCACAAGCCGAAGTTCAACGTGCTGCTGCGGGACGACAAGACCTATCCGTACATCCGATACACGGCGTTTGAGAAGTATCCACGGGTGTATGTGACACGGCGGATTCTGAAAGATGGGTCGATTTATTTCGGGCCGTATTTTCCGCACAGCCTGGCGCACCGGATCGTGCACTTCATCCACAAGCGGTTCAAGGTGCCGTCGTGCACGGTGGACCTGACGCGGACGCACCCGCGTCCGTGCTTGCAGTACTACATCCAGCGGTGCCTGGGGCCGTGCGCGGCGGGGTTGACGACAGATGGGCGATACGCCGAAGCGGCGCGGGACGTGAAGACGTTCCTCGAAGGGCGGCGGCAGGAGTTGGTGCGCAGCCTGACGGAGCGAATGCAGCAAGCGTCTGACGCGGACCGGTTTGAAGAAGCGGCGACGTATCGCGACCTGATGCGGACGATCGAGGAGATTGATGAACGGCAGAAGGTGGCCGCGGCGCAGGGAGAAGATACCGACGTGCTGGCGTGGTATGCCGAGCCGCCGCAGGTGGCAGTAAATTTGTTTCACCTGCGCGGTGGGCGGGTGGTGGATCGGAGGGATTTCTACTGGGAGGAGTTGAAGGAGTTTGAGGCGGAGGAGTTCCTGACGTCGCTGCTGAAGCAACTGTACCTCGAGGCAGCGTACTTGCCGCGATCGATCCACGTGCCAAGGGAGTTTGAGGACCGCGAGCTGCTCGAGGTGTTGTTGAGCGAGCGGGCGGGGAGGCGGGTGGAGATTGCGACGCCGCAGAGGGGGCAGAAGCGGGCGTTTCTGGAACTGGTGGAGAAGAATGCGAGACATTCGTTCGAGCAAAGGTTCCGCGTGCTGAAGCCAAGCTCGAAGGCGATTGTGGAGGCGGTGCAGAGCGCGCTGAACCTGCCGGAAGCGCCACGGCGGATTGAGTGCTTCGACATATCGCACATCCAGGGGTCGGACACGGTGGCGTCGATGGTGGTGTGGGAAAACGGGCGGATGAGAAAGTCGGACTACAGGAAATTTATCGTGCGCGGGGAGACGGGGAACGACGACTTTGCGAGTATGCGCGAGGTGGTGGAACGGCGCTACCGGCGGCTGCAGAAAGAGGAGAAGGCGCTGCCGGGGCTGATCCTGATTGATGGAGGCATCGGCCAACTGCACGCGGCGGCACAGGCGCTTGAGAAACTGGAGATTATCAACCAGCCGGTGGCCAGCATCGCGAAGAAAGAAGAAGTGATTTACGTGCTGGGGCAGGAGGATGAGCCGATCATGCTTGAGAGGCATTCGCCGATCCTGCACCTGATCCAGCAGGTGCGGGATGAGGCGCATCGGTTTGCGGTGGGGTTTCACCGGCAGCGGAGGACAAGCCGCGAGTTGAAAAGTGAACTGCTGGAGATTCCGGGAGTTGGGACGAAGACAGCGGAAAGGCTGCTGAGAAGGTTTGGAAGTGTTGTGAGGTTGAGGGAGGCGGGGGTGGAGGAGCTGAGTAGGGTCGTGACGAGGAAGCAGGCGGAAAGGATTGTGGGGTATTTTGCTGGAGAGGCGAAAGAGAAGGTGTGACGTGGTCGCAAGGATGATGCGATGTGTTCGTGTTTCACCAGGAGCAATGAAGAAACCGGAGGGATTCTCCGTCCCGACACAAGTCGTCGGGACTTGGAATGACAAATCAAGAACCGACGAGATGCTGGCGCGACCTGTGCGGGGCAAACCCTCGGCGGCAAGTCGCAGTACTTCAAGAACGTGATTCAATTACACTTGTAATGCACCCCGCGCGGGGCGTTCCTGGGTTTTGCAGCTGTACTAAAAACCGAGGCCCTGACTGTCTAAATTAGCGGGGTGCACTACAACCCCTTTTCGGGGGAAAATACGGCTTTTTCGGGAAGGAAGTAGTGGGAGCATGGGCTTATTGCTTCCTTGTGCCGCGGTGGTGGCGACCGAGTGCATAGGCTGCTACAATCAGGGCAACCCTGCAGAACAAGAGCGAGAAACCGTCGGCGGGAGGCAAGAATGACATCCTGGTTGCATTCCCTCTGGGACACAATTGACGGCATATCGCGGCTGGTCATGGTCATAAAATGGGTCATGGTTGTGTCTGGCACGCTGACTATCGTCGGGGCGGTCTTGCTTATTTATGCCGACAAAAAGAAGGTTGCCCTTACCGAGAAGGCCCGCCGAGAAACCGAAGTGAAGTTCGACCAGCAGCAGAAGGAACGCCGAGACAAAATCTCGGATTTGTCCCAGCAATTGTCGGAATCTCAAAAACTGCAAGAAGAAGCACAGAAAAAACTCAGTGCCGTGGAGGCCAAGCAGGCTTGGCGGAACCTCACGCTGGCTCAAAAAGCAATTCTTAAGGAGGCGTTTTCTCCCTACAAGGGCCAACGTTTGGTTTTCGTGATCGCCAGCCCTGACCCCGAGACACAAGCTTATGCAAGGCAGTTTCTTTCTATTTTTGAGGAAGCCGGTTGGATGATAGAAAGAAATGAGGCGCCTGCAACGAACAAAATCCCAATAGGAATTGAGGTTCTTATCAGAGACCCGAACCAGATTCCACCTGCTGCGGCAGCTCTCATGGGTGCCTTCCGGCGCGCACAGATTCCCGCCAAGGACTTTAGTAATCCCAATGTGACTGACATTCGTATGGAAATCGGGGCTAAACCGAATTAGGACGCTAGCATGGCGCGGGATGGCTTGCATGAGGATGGAGGGTGTGCTAGGTTCGCGGAGGGAGGTTTACCATGGGCGATAATGCTGGTTCGAAGGTGAGTTATTTCCTGGTGGGTCTGGGCATCGGCGCGCTGGTGGGGATATTGTTTGCGCCGAAGTCCGGAGAGGAGACGCGCGAGTACCTGAGCGGCAAGGCCGAGGAAGGCCGCGAGTACGCGCAGCGGAAGGCCCGCGAGCTGCGGGAACGCGCCGAAGAGCTGATGGAGCGGAGCAAAGACATGGTCGGGCGTCAGAAGGAGCAGCTCAGCGCGGCGGTGGATGCAGGGCGCGAGGCCTACCAGCGGGAGAAGGCGAAAGCACAGTAAAGGCGGCTGAATGCAGGACCTGCTACCCTACTTTATTGCGGTGACGGCCCTGGCGGTGGTGCTGCAAATGGCCATCCTTGCGGCGATGTATTTCCAGATCCGGCGGATGAGCGAGCAGATGACGCGGATCCTAGGAGATTTCCAGTCGCGGATGAACCCGATCCTGACGCGGTTGCAGATTCTGATGGAAGACACGCAGCCTCGGCTTTCCGGGATGGTGGCCGACGTCTCCGAAATCGTGAATCTGGCGCGGGGACAGGCGCAGAAGGTGGACCGCGTGTTCACCGAGGCGGTGGACCGGCTGCGCGTGCAATTGATCCACGCCGACCAGATCCTGTCGGGGACGATGGAAGCCGTCGAGGTGGCCGGGTCGAAGATCCGGCGGACGGTGCTGGGGCCGGTGCAGCAGGCGTCGGCGCTGATTAAAGGAATTCAAGCAGGACTCGAGTTCTTCCGCTCCAGGGGCCGCGCGCGGGAAGGCGCGGCTGATCAAGACGAAGGGTTGTTCATCTAGACTCCCGGATACCGCAGCCCTGGGAGCGTGGTCCAGGAGAAATCCAGCCAGACCATTCTTCGGGAGAGCCCTGCCTTGCAGTTTCGCTCGGTTGTCATTGTCTTTGCCAAGCCGCCGGAACCGGGCCGCGTGAAGACCCGCCTGCTGAGTCTGCTGACCCCCCAAAAAGCTGCCAGCCTGCACCGTGCGTGCATCGCCGACACGATTGCGAAGATGACCAACGTGCCGGGATGCCGGAAGTGGCTGCGTGTGGCGGCGCGTCCGGACCGGGCGCAGGAGCTCGGCCGGGAGCTGCAGTTGACGAGGCGGTGGCACGTGGGGATCCAACACGGCCGCGACCTGGGAGCGAGATTGGAGGAGGCGTTCCAGTCTGCATTTCGCTCGGGGTTTCAGAAAGTGATAGTCGTAGGAACAGACACGCCGTGGATGGATAGCAACCGTGTTTTGCGCACGCTGCAAACACTGCGCACGGCGGATACGGTGGTTGGGCCGACGGTGGACGGCGGGTACTACCTGATCGGGGCGCGGCGATTCATCCCGGCGATGTTCTGGAATATCCCGTGGGGGACGTCACAGGTGCTGGACCGGACGCTGGCGGCGATTCGGAAAGCCCATGCGAGCTGTCGGTTGATGAGGCGGGACTTTGACCTGGACCGGCCGGCGGACTTCGAGCGGGCGCAGAAGATGCTGCGCGAGAACAAGAACCGGGCGGCGACGCTGGCACGGTGGATGGTGGAGTGGGAGATGGACGAGATTATCGAATCCAGCCGCCGCCGACGACGGCATGGTCCGAGTAAAATACGGCGGCTTGTCCGGGCGTAATGGCGCGCTGAGGCTGGCGGAAGCAGACGCGGACTTCGCCGGGGCCCAACGGCTCGAGAGTGGCAGCGGCGGGGGCGTGGCGATGGCGGAGCTTGACTTCGACTTCGAGGGGGTGGGCGAGGCGGGCGTGAGAAATCCAGTTAATGTCGCGGACTTCGCAGGAGTCGCGGCGAAGATCAGCGTCATCGCCGACGACGACGCGGTTGGCGGCGCGGTCGAGCGCGACAACGTAAAGCGGGCGGCCAGCGGCGATTCCCAGGCCGCGGCGCTGGCCGACAGTAAAATGATGCACGCCGGCGTGGCGGCCGATCACCTCCCCTGAAGTGGTGACCAACTCGCCGGAATCCTCCGGCAAGCTACTTCCCTGCTCTTCCAGATAAGCCTCAATAAAACGAACGTAGTTGGCCGAGGGAACGAAACAGATTTCCTGGCTATCGGGCTTTCCGGCGACGGGGAGCTGCGCGCGGCGGGCGATGGCGCGGACTTCGTCCTTGGTAAGCTCGCCGAGCGGAAAGAGCGTGCGAGACATCTGCTCCTGAGTGAGGCCGAAGAGGAAGTAGGACTGGTCCTTGGCGTCGTCGAGAGCACGGAGCAATTCGTAGCGCTGCGTGGCGGGATTGTGGCGGATGCGGGCGTAATGGCCAGTGGCCAGTCGCTCGGCGCCAATCTGGCGGGCGGTGACGAGGAGCTGGTCGAACTTGACGTGATTGTTGCAGAGGGTGCAGGGGATCGGGGTGCGGCCCGAGAGATAGTCGTCCACGAAAGGGCGAACGACGTCCTGCTCGAAGCGCTGCTCGAAGTTGACGACGTAGTGGGGGAAGCCGAGATGTTCGGCGACGCGGCGAGCGTCGTAGGCGTCGTCGAGGGAGCAGCAACGGTGCTGGGCGGGGCCGGGGCCCTGCAATGTGGGCAGGCGGCGCTGGTCCCAAAGCTGCATGGTGAGGCCGACGATGGCTTCCTGCCGGGCGTGGAGGAGAGCGGCGACGGTGGAGGAGTCCACACCGCCGGACATGGCGACGGCGGTGAGGGGCGGATTAGCGTTGATCGCATTCATGACCAAGAATTCAGAGTGGTCCTTTCCGGCAGGGCCGGAATCTTCGATCGCTTCGCTCAGGATGACAACATTATAAGGCCTATTGGGCGGGGACGGGTTTTCTATTGTAGGAGGGGGAGAGCTGGCGGAGGCGGTCGATGGCTTCGGGGATGATGGTGAGAGCGTAGTCGACGTCATCCTCGGTGTTGGCGCGGCCGAGGCTGAGACGGAGACAGGCGCGGGCGTCTTCCTTGGGGAGGCCGATGGCGGTGAGGACGTGAGACGGCTCGACGGCGCCAGAAGAACAGGCAGCGCCGGTGGAGAAGGCCAGGCCCTTGAGGTCGAGGGCGATGACCATGGCTTCGCCCTCAATGTGCGGGATGAGGATGTTGGTGGTGTTGGGCGTGCGATGCTCGCGGCTGCCGTTGACGCGGGCGAGGGGGACGCGTTCGAGAATGCCATGCTCGAGACGGTCGCGCAGGGCGGCGAGGCGCGCGGATTCGGAGGTGAGCTTTTCGAGGGCAAGCTCGGCGGCGCAGCCGAGGGCGACGCTTCCGGCGACGTTTTCGGTGCCGGGGCGGCGACCGCGTTCGTGTTTGCCGCCGTAAAGAAGCGGCTTGAGATGCGTGCCGCTGCGGACATAAAGCGCGCCGACACCCTTGGGGGCGTAGAGCTTGTGGCCGGAGATGGAGGCGAGGTCGAGGCCGAGGCAGTCAACGTCAATCGGGATTTTGCCGGCGGCCTGCACGCAATCGGCGTGGAAGAAGACGTCGGCTTCGGCGGCGATGCGGCCGATTTCTTCGAGTGGCTGGACGGTGCCGATCTCGTTGTTGGCGTACATCACGGTGATGAGGATAGTGTGCGGGCGGAGGGCGCGGCGGATGTCGTCGGGGTCTACGAGGCCATCGCGGTTGACGGGGACGAAGGTGACTTCGACGCCGCGGGCTTCCAAAGCCTGGCAGGGATTGAGGACGGCGCTGTGCTCGATGGTGGTGGTGATGACGTGGCGTGGGCCTGCGGCGTTTTCGACGATGCCGAAGATGGCGAGATTGTTGGACTCGGTGCCGCCACTGGTGAAAGTGATTTCGGCGGGCCTGGCGCCGAGCAGCGCGGCGACTTGCGCGCGGGCGCGTTCAATGGCACCGCGGGACTTCTGACCGTAGGAGTGGATCGAGCTGGCGTTGCCAAAGTCGTCGCAGAAAAAAGGGAGCGCGGCGGCGAGGACTTCCGGGGCGACCGGGGTGGTGGCGTTGTGGTCGAAGTAGATGCGGCGCATGAAGAGAAGACCGAAACTCGTTATTCGTAACTCGCAATTCGTTATGCGCTGTCCGAGGTCGGTCTTAAAACACAGGATAGCGGGCGAAACGAATGCGGTCAAGGAGAGAGGGGGAGTAGGGTTCAGAGTTGAGAGTTGAGAGTTGAGAGTCAAGAGCCCAGAGGGCGGCGAGAAGAGAAGTGGCGGGTGGAGCACGGCAGCTTGACAGGGGTAGGGGCGTGGGCTAGGTTGCCATGCGAGGCCGCGTACGGAACGAAGCATGGAGCGGTGCACGGAACGAGGCGCGAAGTATTGCGCCGATCCATGTACGCCACGAAGCGCTGCTAAAGCCCTTCCTGAGAGAGAATCTTGGCGCAAGCGATCATCACGTTGACGACGGACTACGGGACGAGCGACCACCTGGTGGGGACGCTGAAGGGCGTGATCCTGAGGATCAACCCGGAAGCGCAGATCGTGGACATCTGCCACAACGTGGCGCCGTTTGACGTGCTGGATGCGGCGCTGTGCATCGGGTCGGCGTACAAGTATTTTCCGCCGCGGACGATTCACGTGGTGGTGGTGGACCCGGGCGTGGGAACGCAGCGGCGTCCGCTGCTGGTGAGCGGCGAAAACCAGTATTTTCTGGCGCCGGATAATGGTGCGCTGTCGCTGGTCTATGAGCGGGAGGCGACGCACAGCGCGCGGCACATTACGTCGGAGCATTATTTTCTGCATCCGGTGAGCAACACGTTCCACGGGCGGGACATTTTCGCGCCGGTGGCGGCGTGGCTTTCGAAGACGTGGCAGACGGCAGCCTTTGGAGAGGAGGTCAGCGACCCGATGCGGTTCAGTCTGCCGAAGCCAAAGGCGGCGGGGTCGGCGCTGAAGGGCATCGTGCTGCGGATTGATGCGTTTGGGAACTTGCTGACGAACTTTGCCGCTGAGGAGTTGCCGCAACTGACGTCGGGCGGGCCGCTGCGGATGACGGTCAACGGTAAGGCCATCACCAAGCTGGCGCAGACGTACGCGCAGGGCGAGGCGGGAGAGCCGTTTGCGATTGTGGGGTCGAGTGGGTTTCTGGAGATTGCAGTGCACAAGGGGAATGCGGCGAGGGCGCTGGGAGTGCAGAGGGGGGCGGAAGTGGTGGTGGAAGTGGAGTAGGGAGTGGGGAGTAGGGGAAGGGAAAGACGTAATTCGTTATTCGTGACTCGTTCTTTGTCCTCCGTCATCTGTTTTCCGTTGTCCGTTAACCGATTTTCAGATTCCAATCCAAGAAGAAGGCAGAGGGATCCTTCGGCCCGACAGAACGCGTCGGGCCTCAGGATGACACTGCTCGGGCTGAGCCGACAGAGAGAGCCTTTGTCCGCGGCGGCGGACTCAGGATGAGACCGCGAAGAGGGCTGGCTGAAGCCGGCCCCTGCGAGAAAAAAGAACCGGCGAGACGCCGACGCTACAAGGGCAAACCGCAGGCCGGGGCCCATTCGATCGCGCCCAGGGCAAGTGCCGGCGCAACACGAAGAAAAGAGGACAGGCTGAAGCCTGTCCTACGTTAGCGGGGGAGGTCGAGGGTGAGGAGGTAGGCGCGGGTGCGAGGGTCGAGCCAGTCGCGGAGGGCGTCGCCGAGGAGATTGAAGGCCAGGACGGCGAGCATGACGGCGAGTGCGGGAAAGACGACCATGTGCGGGGCGTCGAAGAGATGGCTGCGGGCGTCGTTGAGCATGGCACCCCATGATGGGAATGGAGCGAGGACGCCGAGGCCGAGGAAACTGAGGGTGGACTCGGCGAGGATGGCGCTGGCCATGCCGATGGTGGCCTGGATGAGGACGGGCTGGAGGATGTTCGGCAGAAGGTGGCGCGCGAGGATGCGGAGATGCGAAGCGCCGAGAGAGCGCGCGGCGAGAACGTATTCGAGCTCTTTGGTTTTAAGAACCTGGGCGCGGGCGAGGCGCGCGTAGCCGGCCCATCCGGTGATGACGAGAGCCAGGATGACTTTGCCGAGGCCCGGGCCGAGTACGGCGGCGAAGGCGATGGCAAGGAGGATGCCGGGAAAGGAGAGGAATGAGTTGATGAGGACGACGTTGATGAGACGGTCGAACCAGCCTCCGAAGTAACCCGCCAGAGAGCCGAGCGCAAGACCAATCAGTCCGCAACCGAGAACGACAGAAGACCCGACGAGCATGGAGACGCGCGCGCCGAAGAGGAGGCGCGAGAAGATGTCGCGGCCGAGCTCGTCGGTGCCCATCCAGTGGGCGGCGCTGGGCGAGGCGAGACGCGCGGGGAGGTCTTGCACATTGGCGTCAAAGGGAGCGAGCCAGCGGGCGAAGAGAGCGGCGAGTACGAGCAACAGGGTGACGGTGAGGCCCCAGCGGCCGAGGGCGCTCGAACGGACGAATTGGGAGAAGGCGGTCATTGGAGACGAATGCGCGGGTCCACCAGCGCGTAGAGGAAGTCGGTGAAGAGGTTGACGAGGACGTAGGAGAAAGAGATGAGCAGGATGCAGCCCTGGAGAAGCGGGTAGTCGCGGGACTGAATGGCCTGGACGGTGAGGCGTCCGATGCCGGGCCAGGCGAAGATGGACTCGGTGACGATAGCGCCGGCGAGCAGCGTGCCAAACTGAAGGCCGAGAATGGTGATGATGGGGATGAGGGCGTTGCGGAAGGCGTGGCGGAAGAGGACGGCGGATTCGGGCAGGCCCTTGGCGCGGGCGGTGCGGACGTAGTCGGCGGATAGCTCTTCGATCATGGAGCTACGGACCATGCGGGTGAGGATGGCGGCCAGAGCAGCGCCGAGAGTGACGGCGGGGAGGATGAGATTGAGGAAACTGCCGCGTCCGGAGACGGGCAGCCAGCCAAGTTGAATCGAGAAGAGGAGGATGAGGAGCGGGCCGAGCGCGAAGTTGGGGACGGAGAGGCCGAGGAGAGTGAAGAAGCTGACGGCGCGGTCAGGCGCACGGCCGCGACGGTCGGCGGCAAGTACGCCGGCAGGTATGGCGATGACGGCGCAGACGAGAAGTGCGGCGAGAGCGAGCTGGAGCGTGGCGGGGTAGCGCTCGAGAATGATGCCCAGGACAGGCTGCTGGAAGCGGAGGGAAGCGCCCCAGTCGCCGGAGACGAGGCCGCGGAGATAACGGCCGTACTGGACATGGAGAGGAAGGTCGAGGCCGAGGGCGTGGCTGAGTTGCTGAACGTCTTCAGCGCGGGCCGATTCGCCGAGCATCTGCTGGACAGGGTCGCCGGGGACGATGTGGATGAGCAGAAAGACGAGGGTGAGGATGAGCCAGAGGGCCGGGAGGGTGACCAGAAAGCGGTAGAAGAGGTGGCGAATCATTCGGAGGCGGCGCGAGAGGCGGGGGGCGGGGCGTCTGAGTCTTGCGAAGGGGCGGCGGGCGCGGCGGGAGGCTCGACGGGCTTGATCTGCTGGATTTTGACGCGGGCGATGCGGCGGCGATCCATCTGGACGACGGTGAAGCGGTAGCCTTCAAAGTCGAAGCTCTCGCCGCCGCGAGGGATAAAGCCAAGCTGGGAGAGGACAAAACCGCTGAGGGTGGCGTAGGCAGGGTCGTCGGGGAGCTCGATAGAGTACTGCGAGGCGAGGTCGCGGACGTTGAGGGAGGCGTCGAAGATGATGGCGCCGTCGGCGAGGGTCTGGGGTCGCTCGATGACGTCGAACTCGTCGTGAATCTCGCCGACCACCTGCTCGATGATGTCTTCGACGGAGACGAGGCCGAGGATGCTGCCGAATTCGTCCACGACCATGGCCAGACCGACGCGGCGGGAGCGAAGTTCGAGGAGCAGCTCGCCGGCGAGCTTGCTTTCCGGGACGATGAGGACTTCGCGGAGGACGCGGCGGAGACTGAAGTCGGGCGCGGGGAGACCCTCTTCGGCGCGGCGCTCGCGGTCGAGCAGGACCCAGAGCATGTCTTTGATGTGAACGAAGCCGAGGACGTGGTCGAGCGTGCCTTCGTAGACGGGAATGCGCGAGCGCTGGGTGGTGGCGAAGACGGTCATGATTTCTTCGAGGGTGGCCTCGACGGGGAGGACATGGAGGTCGGGGCGAGGGACCATAATTTCGCGGACCTGAAGCTGACCGAGCTCAATGGCGCTTTGAATGAATTTTTCTTCGCCAGGGGCGAGCAGGCCGCGCTCGCGCACCTGGCGGATGAGAATTTGCAGCTCTTCGGCAGAGTGAACGAGCGAGTGGGACTGTGAGGTGCGGATGCCCATGGCGCGGACAAACATCTGCGAGGCGTGGTCGAGAAGCACAATCACCCAACTGAAAACGCGCAGAAACCAGCGGAGGGGGCGGGCGACGAGAAGCGCCATGCGCTCGGCGCGCTGGAGGCTGAGGGTTTTGGGGACCAGCTCGCCCAGAACGACATGCATGAAGGTGAGCAGCAAAAAGGCGAGAACCATGGCGATGGAGTTGGCGATGACGACGGCCTGCGGGCCGGGGATCCAGCCAAGGCCGCCGAGAAAAACTTGCGCGAGGGCGCGCTGGCCGACGACGCCCAGGGCGAGGCTGGCAATGGTGATGCCAACCTGAACGCCGGAGAGGACGCGGTCGAGGTCGCCAAGGAGTTCCTGGACGACGCTGGCGCGGGCGTCGCCCTGCTCGATGAGCTGCTTGACGCGGGTGACGCGGACGGCGACGAGGGCGAACTCGGCCGCGACGAAGAAGGCGTTGAGGCCGGTGAAAAAGATAACGCCGAGGAGGCGAAGGAAGAGCACGATGGGGGATTCTAGCAGCACGGATGGGCTGATGAAAGGGAGAGGGAAGTCACAGAGGAATTCTTTCCGGCAAGGCCGGAATCTTCGATCGCTCCGGCATCGCCCCGCAAACCCGTCCGGGGCGCAGAAACCGCGCAAGCTATTGCCGGAGCTTAGAATGACAGCCGGGGCGATGCGGTGAATTCGAAAGTGGCGGCATCCCTCGACTGCGCTCGGGACAAGAGCCGCCGCACTCCAAAGTAGGGAAGCCTAGGGACATCGTATCCCCCTGCGTCGTTGAGGTAGTAATCCAAGA
>CAZHLD010000065.1:0-18642 GCA_964533185.1 uncultured Acidobacteriaceae bacterium
TCCGCCGTCGATCCCAAAGTAGCCGAATACCTTCACATCTCCGAAGCGTTCGAGCGCGCTGCTGAGTTTGACCTCATCCACAGCCACTACGACTTCATGGCTTTGACCTACACCCGACTGGTCAAGACACCGGTCCTCACTACCATCCACGGATTCTCGTCAGCCAAAATCATGCCCGTCTATCAGAAGTATCGTGACGGATATTTTGTTTCCATCAGCGACTCCGATCGAGCCGCAGGGCTGAATTACTTAGCGACAGTCTACAACGGCATCGACCTCTCGTTGTACCCGCTTCAGGAACCCAGCGGTGATGACCTGATTTTCCTCGGTCGAATCCACCCGGATAAAGGTGTTCATCTGGCCATCGAGGTTGCTCGTCTGAGCGGGTTACGTTTGATCATCGCTGGTATTATCCAGGATGAGGCCTATTTCCGGGAGCAGGTCAAACCCCATCTCGATGATCAAAACATCCTTTATATCGGACCAGTGGGCGTGCCGGGCAAAAACGAATTGTTCGCCCGGGCTCGAGCCCTACTGCACCTGAACACTATCCCGGAGCGATTCGGACTTGTCCTGGTCGAAGCCAATGCCGCCGGCGTACCCGCCATTGCGATGGACCTCGGTTCTTGCCGTGAGGTGATCAGCGATGGGCAGACCGGTTTTCTGGTGAACAACGTCACTGAAGCAGTTCGCGCCCTTGGACGAATCCCTGAAATCAATCGTCGTGCCTGCCGCGCCCGTGTCCGGCAATACTTCTCGATCAACGCGATGGTGGACGGGTACGAACGGGTTTACTCGACGATTTTTGATCTGGAAGCGAAGAGACGATCATGAAGCCAGACATTGTCAGACGATACCGCCACAACCCCATCCTCACCAAGGCCGAGATCCCCTACCCAGTGGAAACCGTTCACAACGCGGCGGTGGTGAAGCATGAGAACGAATACATCATGCTTTTCCGCTCCCATCTTCGCACGGGACGGTCCATCATTGGTTTGGCACGCAGTCCCGACGGATTCCACTTCACCGCCGATCCAGAGCCCTTTCTGATTCCTGAGCGGGACAGCCCTTTTGCCGCCTATGAGGAGTTCGGCGTGGAGGACCCACGCGTGACGCGACTGGAAGGGGAGTACATCATCACCTACAGCGCCTACTCGCGAAATGGAGTGCGGATCGTCCTGGCGAAGACGAAGGACTTCAGTCAGGTGGAAAGGCTCTCCCTCATCACGCAGGCGGATCATCGGAATGTGGTGATCTTTCCCGAGAAGTTTGATGGACTCTATGCCCGGCTCGACCGTCCCCATTCGGAAATCGCTCCTTGGTCAATCTGGATTTCCTATTCTCCGGATCTGCGTTTTTGGGGTCAATCCCAGCTCATCATGAGGCCCGAACCATATCACTGGGATGAAATGAAGATCGGTCCCGGCGCCCCGCCGATCAAAACGGACCAGGGATGGCTTTCCATCTATCACGGAGTTTTCCAGACGATGGATGGATCGGTCTATCGTTTGGGGGTTGCTCTTCATGACCTGCAGAACCCGGCCAAGGTTATCGGTGTAGGTGACTCGTGGATTTTGCAACCTGAGGACCCCTGGGAAATAACTGGATATGTCCACAACGTGGTATTCACCTGTGGGGCCGTTCCCGAGTCCGATGGAACCGTGAAAATCTATTGGGGGGGCGCAGACACGGTCATGTGCGTGGGCGAAGCGAATGTCTCGGATCTGGTCGCACTATGCCTGCATCACGGCAGACCGGCAAAGTAAGCATGGCATTTCAAGAGTCCTAATACCCCGAGGTCCGGATGGTCTGAAGCTACTTCAACAACTAGATCTGAATTCCATAATCGAACTGTGGAATATTTGCCACAACCTGGCTCATTGCCAGAGTTCTAAGATCGTCCCTTAGGGCGCCACCCAATTTCGGCTTTATATTCAGAAGCTCATACCTCGACCTCTCCATGATCGGGATGCGCTCTCGAATCGTGAGAGGTTCTCCAAGAGTCGGTGCCCCAAAACCTTCGCGTACGGTCATATCAACTTGAAACTGTGCGACATACGACGCGAACGCCCCGACTCCCACGATTCATATGTTTTTGGGCAAACTAGAAAGCGATCGCTGGGCCGTCCCCTTGCTGATTCCCGTTTCCGTGCAGATCTCGCGCCAGGAGCGCCCCTGCGTGCGAAGGCGGGCAATTCTACCGCGATCCACGACCAATGGCGGCCGGCCGAGGCGTTTTCCCTTGGCGCGGGCGTTGCGGAGGCCAGCCTTCACGCGTTCGACGATGAGGCTGCGTTCGAGTTCGGCGACCGCTCCCAAGACGGTGAACACCATCTTGCCCATCGGGGTGCTTGTGTCCACCTGTTCTGAAAGTGAGACGAACTCGATGCCCAGCGCCTTGAAAGCTTCCAGTGCCCGGAGCAAATGCGACACCGAGCGGGCAAAGCGGTCGAACTTCCAGACCACCACGGCATCAAAGCGCCGGCGGTGGGCGTCAGCAAGAAGGCGGTCGAGCTCCGGCCGCCGCTCTTTCGATCCGGAGATCCCAACGTCCACATACTCCCCGACGATCTGCCAGCCACGCCGCTGGCAGTACTCCCGAAGCTCGCGGGTCTGCATCTCGGGGTCCTGGCCGTTGTTTGCTGTCGAAACCCGCGCGTAGATTGCCGCGCGGAATGACGAGGGGTGTTTTTCCTGGGGTAGAATCGGGTCAGCCATCGTTGCCTCCTAAACAGGTGATGGTGGTCAGGGCTGCCGGGTAGTTGACGCTACGCGGCGGCCCGCTTTGTCTCTACCGTTTCGGCTTCGGTTTTCTTCCTCTGCCTTTGCGATAGAACTTCTGTTTGTAGCGACGAACCCGCTCCAGATCAGCTTCGGTCCAAAGCCTCACCACGACGCCTCCTACACGGGTTTTGCGAGGCGCTGCTATCTTCTCCTGAGAAACCCACCGCTGAAGCGTGATGTGATGAACTCCGCACTTCCTTGCTGCCTCGGGCGTAGAGTATGCCGCCATCGCTTACCACCATTAGCATATTTATCTTGACCTGTCAAGGGCCACGTGAAAGAATCTCAGGCAGAAAAGGGAAGCCCCGGCTCGGGCGCCGGGGCGGATGGTCGAGCTCTGTGAATCGTCGCAAGAAGAGTATCGCCACTCGCGCGACCGGCGCAAGGTCTTCCAGCAAGCCGCCGCTCAACCCGCCTTCGGAAACAGTGACGGCGGATCGTAATCCCGTCCAAGAACTCTTTCAAATTGGCCCTTTCAGTCCGAAGAGGGAAGCGTTAATCGAGGAGATTAACAGCAAGGGCTTACTGCCCGAATTCCTGGCTGAGGTGGAACGAAGAGCATCCCAAGCCAGCGCAATCTCCCCAGAGCAGAGGAAAGCGTTGGCCTATCAGGCCGAGCTCGAAGCCGCGAGAGGAAGCGGCGATACGCACTGGCTCATCGCTGTCCTGAAGAAGCGGTTCTTGCAGATCGAGAGTGTGGACGACAGGGCGCAGTACTTTGCGGAGATTGGCCAGAAGTTCGACTCTGTTCTTGCGCCCGAGCCCTGGTTCATAGAGCAGACGGAGCACCTGAAGCGTATTGCGGAACTGAGAGAGATCTCTATCGTCGCGCGCGCGACCTACCATGTTGAGGAAGCAACGAAACGCTGTCGAGCCGATCGGCGACCTAGAAAAGCTTCGGAGTATGCACTCGCTTAGTCAGACGCAAGCTGCGGCTGAGCTCGGCTGCACCGATCGGACGATCCGCAGCCGCTTGAAGTCCGGGAAGCTGACGAAGACCGCCAGTGGCCGAATCGTCGTGGACCAGAAATTCACCGCGCAGTTCGATGAAAGACACTTGCCAGCCAAAAATTAAGTTCCTCAGTTTTCCGCTTTTCCTTCCGGGAATTTCCGCGTTTTGCCAAAAATCTTCGCTGAAACCGCCCTTAACCGCCCTTTCCGATTGACGAGTGTTTCCCTGCCCCTATCCTAGAGGTGTGGCTGTGGCATCAAGAAAAATTCCGCAGCCCGAGGGAGTGAGATGGCCGACCATTTGAGCACATCTGAAGCAGTACGGACTTACGACACACATCCCAACGTGTTGTGCAGACTCATCCTCATGGGCAGGCTGTCTGCACGCAAAGACGAAAACGGCCACTGGCGCATCAGCAGGGCGAGCCTTGAAAAGTGGAACCGCCAGCGTCGGCGTCGAGCCAAGAACGTAGACGGATCGCCTACGGTTGAATGTCGTGCGGGGGTCTCCCCGAGCGGCTGAAGAAAGTTTTGGGCGGGAGTGCGAATCCCGCCCGGATGGTTTGGAGAGTTTGCGATGCGTGAACGGGGAGGAAAGTTTTATTGGTGGTAGCCAGCAGCGGGACCGGCTCGGGGGAACCGGCCCCGCGACAACGAAATGGAACCAGCGATGGCGAAGACTAGTACAGAACAAATCCCACGCGGTAGGCCGACATTTGCCGAGACGCAGCGCGATGAAATTCTCAGGATGCTGCGCGAGGCCGGGCCAAAAGCGGCAGGTACGCGCCGATGAGTTCTGCTCCCGCTACGGCGCTTGTGGTAAGCGCACCTGAGCGCCCTAACTTTGCTTGGATTAAGCAGAAAATCCCAATCCAGGATGTTGCGAGGGAGCTTGGCCTGCGCGTCGTTCACAATCGAGCGCAATGCTGGCGCACCGAGGACCACGCAAATGGAGATGCCGACCCATCGCTTCGATTCTATTCCCGGAAGAACCGCGTGCGCTGTTTTGTCTGCGATCTGCGCGGGGGCCACTCGAATATTGACTTGGTGATGGGCATTTTAGGTTGCGACTTTCCCGCTGCGGTGTCTTGGATTTGCGAACAGTTTCCCGTCCCTGGAACCAAGCCGGGGCGTCCGATCGGAGCGCGGTCAGCGTCGCAGCCGCAATACCGAGTTGGCGCAAGCGGATTGGAGATTGAGACGCTGATTCGGTCGGGACTGTTCGGACAACTCGCGCCACCAGAGGGCAGAATCCTGCTCGTCCTGTATTTCTTCCGCGACCTCGAAACTGGCTTGACGAGGATGAGCTACCGGGCGCTGATGCGTTATGCCGGTGTCGGCAGCCCCAAGAGCGTGTCACTGGCGCTGTCTCACTTACAAAAGATTCATGCCCTGCAAAAGAACCGCAGCCCGCGATTCGGAGTGACCCGCGATTGCAGTTCCTATCGCGTCACTCTGGACGATGAAAAGTTGCTGCAACTGTGCGCCGAAACCTTCAGGAAAACACGCGATGAGGGCGAACAGGAACGCGCCTGCCGCTTAGAGCTCCGCGTCGGCAGAGAAAACCAAGCCTGCGAGCGCGTTTTTTCAGAACACTCACCCGCGAAAATTGAAAAGCCTAACCCTGAAACAGAAACCAACCCCACCCCTTTATCCTGTGAAGGTCTAAACCTCAGTTCACTCAGGGAAGCGCAGGCGAATAAATCGCTTCACCTAGTGAAGCGTGAAATTGGGAGCACGCCAGTACCTGAAGACCTATGGGCAGTCCTGAAAGAGCGCAAGCCGGAGGTCCTGGCCCTTTTGAGGGCGAGGAAGTCTCAGGGCTGCGGGTCTGAGAACTGTGCCGGGTGTTACTCGGTTCCGGGGGGCGCGAGGATTCACCCGCCGAAGGCAGCGCAGGACTACCTGGACTGGCTGGTGAAGTGGGAGGCCAAAGGAAGGGTGTAATGACACCGCTGAAGCGAGTGAAAGGTGAGCCAGCCCCGCGTTGCTCTCGGCCTGGTGGGCGCTGTTCCAAAAACCCTGTTGCTGGCGCGTCTGCAAGCCGTTGAGATTGCGGGCATGAGATCGGGCAGAAGTGGCTCTCCAAAAACATCTGATTTTGAGCGAAGGAGAAGGCGATGAGTGGAATGGAAATCTTCAGGCATGTGTCGGAAGGAATCGAAGGCCATCCGCGCGGCTCCTGTGAAGGCTGCGGAAAACACATCTGGAGCGGCGGAGGATTCAAGGCTCCGGGCATTCCCGGCGTTTCGTGCTCGGTTGAGTGCCTGGAGACAGTGCTTTTCGGCCAAGAGCACTGCCGCTGGTGCGGAGCGGAGATGCGCAAGCCCTACATCGGCATCAGCAGCCGCCTGTGCTCCGAGGACTGCGAAGAATCGTACTGGAAGCACGTCGAGGGCGACAAATCCGCTGCGCTTGGGATGGGGAAACGATTCGTGCTCTGGCTCCAGGTCCACCAGCCGGAAGCCTACCGGCGTCTCGCCGGCGGCCAAACCGCGAATGGGTATTGCGAAAACCCGAACTGCCCTAGCGGAGAGAACGGGCTGCCTGCCAGTCTTGCCCATCTTCGGGCCGGGACGCGGTATTGCTCGGGAGCGTGCAAGAAACAGGCCCGGAGAAACAGCGGGGCGAAGAAAGTCCTAACCGGCGCTTTTGACCCCTCTCCAACCCCCGTTTTACGCGGGTTTTCGAGGGACACTTTTGCGGGGAAGGCATCTACCCCTTACTCCGGTAATTTGGGGCTTTCGAGGGACGCCTGACCCCCGCGAAGCTAGGTCCCTCGCAGGCCAGGCCCGCAGACACGAACAAGAGTCGTTTAACTCGGGAGCGTGAAGGACCCAGGTGCGGGAGAAGAACCAAACTCGGTCTCGGGCGCGCCCACACTCAGCGGGCGTGCGTGGAACCCACCGGGAGTTTTCCACAAGATTTTGCGAGACTCCGGTCGGTTTCGTTTTGAGGAACAACGCTACACCCTCTACGATGCCACACGGAGGGCAACCGTTCGACGAGCGAGGAGGCTCGATGGCTCGTCGGCGGTATCAGAAGGGCCGCCTGTTCCTGCGCGGTAAAACACCTGTTTGGGTTGGCCGATGGCGCGAAGACGTAGTCACGGCGGACGGCTTAGTCAAGAGAATCGAGAAGTCCACGGTTCTCGGCGGCAAGGCCGAGCTTTCAACCCGTTGTCTCGCGGCTCGGAGATTGGAGCTGCTCCTTGCTCGAATCAACGCGCCAAGCTACCGTCCGGGTCGCGTCGCCACGCTCGCGGAATTTGGCGAACGATGGCAGGCGGAGGTTTTATCGCAACGGAAGGCGTCAACTATCAAAACGGCAAAGACTCACTTGCGATCCCACATCCTGCCGGAGTTGGGAGAGATGCGGCTTGACCAGATAAGTCGGGAGAACCAGCAGGTTTTCGTGACGCGGCTGTCAAAAGCCGTGGCGCGCAAGACCCTGCTCAACGTGCTCGGGACTCTTTCGGCGATGCTGAACAAGGCGAGGGAATGGGGCTACGTTTGCGAGACGGTGGAGTTCGGCAAGCTGGCTCTGCCCGAGGCGAGCGTCGGCTCTGTTGCCCGCTTCTTCAGCGCCGACGAGGCCCGTCGGATCATCGAGGCCGCACCCGAGCCATACTCCACGATGCTCGCCGTCCTTGCGATGACGGGGATTCGGGCCGGAGAACTCTTGGGGCTGCAGGTGGACGACCTCGACTTCGAGCGCCGGTTGATTTTCATCCGGCGGTCGGTGTGGTGCGGTCGGATTCAGACGCTCAAGAGCAAGGCGAGCGCTGGCGCTCTCCCGATGCCGGAGCCGCTGACGCTCATGCTCAAGAGTCACCTGCGGACATGGCCGCCTAACCCGATGCGGCTGCTGTTCGTCAACCGGCTCGGTCGTCCGTTCAACGCGAACAAACTCGTGCAGAAGAGGCTGTGGCCGATCCTCGACGCGCTGAAGATTCCTCACTGCGGGCTGCATGCGTTCCGGCATACGCATTCCAGCCTGCTTGTGGAAGGCGGCGCGCCGGTCTCGGTCGCTCAGGCGCAGCTCCGGCACGCCGATCCGAGGATCACGCTCGGGATTTACAGTCACGTTGTAGGGGATTCGCAGCGCAATGCGGTCGAGAAACTGGCCGCGATTTTGCGCCCAAATGCGCCCAAGTCGAAGCCTGACGGTGAGTGGATTCAATGAGTTGGCGAGTGGGGAAGTAAAGTTCGATCCCCACCGCCCCTACCATCCTTTTGCCAACAAACGACTGTGGCAAGCCCTGTAGCCCGCCTCTTTAGAGGCGGGGCATTTTCTTCCATCTTGCCGCCTGCGCTGAGGTCCGCCGCATGTAGCAAGCGCCTGTCCACCGCTCCCCTCGCCTTGCCGCGCGCTCGCCCGACTTGCCGCTGAGCCCGTCGCCCGGTATCCTCCCTGCTGAGCAAACTGCCTCAAGGAGACCATCCATGCTCGGCAAAGCCAAACCCATCCCCGACGGTTTCCACACCGCCACGCCGTACATGATCATCCGCGACGCCGCCAGCGCCATCGAGTTTTACAAAAAGGCCTTTGGCGCAACGGAGATCTATCGTCACGCTGACGCTGGCGGCAAAATCCGTCACGCCCAGATTCGCATCGGCGATTCGCCGTTCATGATTGCCGACGAATTCCCCGAGCTTTCCGTCTGCCGCAGCCCTCAGTCCCTCAACGGCTCACCAATGCACATTTATCTCTACGTTGAGGATGTGGACGCTGTCTTCAACCAGGCTGTCGCTTCCGGCGCCACCACCTTGATGCCCGTGATGGATCAGTTCTATGGCGACCGCAGCGGCGGTGTCACCGATCCTTTCGGCCATATTTGGTGGATCGCCACTCACAAGGAAGACGTCTCCCCCGAGGAACTCGCCAAGCGCGCCGCCGCCCACGGCCGCAAGTAACGTAGGCACTCCGGTGCAGGCCTTGTAGGGGCTGGCTTTAGCTGGCTTTCCTGTAGCGCCGGTCATGGTGGCACAGGCACTCTTGCCTGTGCACATTGATAACGCTGGCCTCTCGCCGGTTGTTTTCGGCTTGTGTAGCCCCGGGCTTCAGCCCAGCATCTTTCTTTTCTCGTCAGTGCCTTGCTCGTCGAACGAGGTGGCCAGATTCATTGCGGCTTGATTGGCGTACGAGGTCGTTCGGCTTAGCGCTAACTCTTAATGCAGCCCGCCCGGCCCGTTGCTTGGCGTTTTCTCGGTATGCTCTGTGGACAAGAGTGTGCGGAGGATAGGGTCTGTCAGCAACTGCTGGGGAAAACTCTCCACATACGTTTTCAGCGAGTGGTGTCCCAGGAATCCCTCATAGCCTGCCACGCAGGCCTGACCGAGACTCCACCTGTGCCGGTGCCACTTGTGGAGGAATTGGTCGAGGTCCAGGTTTGGGTCGAAGTGGTGTTGCTCCATCTCCGCAACTGCCTGCTCCGGCGACCAGCGCTGCATCGCCACACGGAACGTGGCCACCATCACTCCCGTTCGGTCGTGGCCGGCCTTGCAATGGATGAAGAGTTTCTTCTCCGGGTTCGCACGCACCAGTTCCAGAAACTCGGCCACCTGCCGGTTCTCCGGCGCGATGGTACCGTAGAACGGGATGTTGACGAAGCGCATCCCCAGAGCTTCGACCGCGCGCCGTTCCTCTTCCATCAGGCTCGTCTTTCGCCGGAAACTGACAACGATATCGATGCCCAATTGTTTCAATTGGGCATAGCTCTCCGGCGGTGGTTGCGAACCTCGGTACAGCCTGGGGGTCACCTGGTCGAAATCCCGCACTCCATAGGGCCTGACCTTGTGGTCCTCGTCCCGTCTGGCCTGCCCGCGGTCCTCTCGGAGTTCAACATAGATGACCATCGCCCCAATCGACAGGAAGCCGCACACTGCGAGAATGGCAAGACCACGCTTAATCATCCAATGTCTCCTCGCATCATGGAATACATAAAGAAATACCAACCAGGAGGACGCACACTCCTTGGCCTTCCTGCGGGGTTATATCTATCTTAGGTGACTGAGCCCACCCTGTCAAGCACTTCCCTGAACTTCTCCCGCCTGGCCCCCCCGATTCTGCCGTGAGCGTCGCCGAGTGAGGCCAGCACCTATCCATTCACGTCGGCCTGCACGATTCTTGTTCCAAACGCGCGAAGCGAGCCAGGGAACGCCGGCCCCCCCTTCGTCATCCTTCGGCCATCCGCTTAGGATGGCCGAAGAATCTCAACGTCTTGTCCTTGCAACTCACCAAGCTATTCCTTCCGGCGCACTGGCTCCTCTTCTCTGCCAGCGTCAGGCAATTCACCGCGCTTTGTGCTAAAATACTTTTGCGTTTGTTGCTCTTAGTAAGCAGTTCGCCATCGAACTCTTTCCCCGGGGCTGCAAGGTCGCACCTGCAGCCCCTTTCGTTTGCGGGGCGCACGCAGGGAAGGGAAATGAAGCACGTATGACACAGCCGATCCGCAACATCGCCATCATCGCCCACGTGGACCACGGCAAGACCACGCTTGTGGACGCCATGCTTCGTCAGAGCGGCATCTTCCGCGACAATCAAATCGTCGCCGACCGCGTCATGGACTCGGGCGACCTCGAGCGCGAGCGCGGCATCACCATTCTCGCCAAAAACACCGCCCTCTTTTACCGCGACACCAAAATCAATATCGTCGACACCCCCGGCCACAGCGACTTCGGCGGCGAAGTCGAGCGCGCCCTGCGCATGGTGGACGGCGTCCTCCTTCTCGTTGACGCCAGCGAAGGCCCGCTCCCGCAAACGCGCTATGTGCTTCAAAAGGCCCTGCAGGCCAAGCTGCCCCCCATCATCGTCCTCAATAAGATCGACCGCACCGATGCCCGCACCAAAGTAGTCCTCGACGAAATCTACGACCTCTTCATCGACCTCGACGCCACCGAAGATCAGCTCGGCTTCCCCGTTCTCTACACCAACGCCAGGACCGGCGTCGCTCACCGCGCACTCAACGACTCCTCCACCAATCTCCAGCCCCTTTTCGAAACCATCGTCGCCTCGATTCCTCCTCCCTCCGGTGATCCCTCCGGCATCTTGCAAATTCAAGTCACTAATCTCGACTATAACGACTTCCTCGGTCGCATCGCCATCGGCCGCGTCTTCAACGGCACGCTGCGTCGCGGCGCCGAAGTCGGCATCGCCAGGCTGTCCGGCCAGCTCCTGCCCACCACCATCACCAAGCTCTTCACCTTTCGCGGTCTCCAGCGCGACGAAGCCGACCAGGTCACCTGCGGCGACATCGTCGCCATTGCCGGCGTCGAAGGCATTCAAATCGGCGAAAGCATCACCGACCTCGAAGCTCCTGCGCCCTGCGAGCCGCTCACCATCGACGAGCCTACGCTGGCCATGATTTTCACCGTCAACACCTCTCCGCTCGCCGGCCGCGAAGGCAGTCTGGTCACCTCGCGCGACATCCGCGACCGCCTGCAGAAAGAGCTGCTCACCAACGTCTCCATCCGCGTCGAAGACTCAGACACCACTGACGCCTTCCGCGTCCTCGGACGCGGCGAGCTCCAGCTCGCCATCCTCATTGAAACCATGCGCCGCGAAGGCTACGAGCTCATGGTCGGCAAGCCCGAAATCGTCGTCCGCACTGAAAACGGCCGCCGCGTCGAGCCTCTTGAGCAGCTCGTCGTGGATTGCCCCGAGTCCTTCGTCGGCATCGTCATGGAAACTCTCGGCACCCGCCGCGGCGAGCTCACCAAAATGGTCAATCACGGTTCCGGACGCGTCCGCATGGAGTTCCGCATCCCTTCGCGCGGCCTGATTGGCCTCCGCGGCCTGCTCCTCACTGAAACGCGCGGCACCGTTTTGCTGCATTCTCTTTTTGCTGGCTGGACCGACTACGCCGGCGAGCTCGCCTCGCGCTCCACTGGCGCGCTCGTCGCCGACCGCGTCGGCAAGACCACCGCCTTCGCCCTCTGGAACCTCCAGGAGCGCGGCGAACTCTTCGTCGGCCCCGTCACCGAAGTTTACGGAGGCATGATTGTCGGCGAAAATTCCCGCGAAGCCGATATGGACGTCAACGTCACCAAGGAAAAAAAGCAGACCAACATGCGCGCCTCCAGCGCCGACGAAGCCATCCGCCTCGTCCCCCACCGCGTCCTGACTCTCGAAACCGCCATCGAGTTCATCGCCGACGACGAATTCGTCGAAGTCACTCCCAAGTCCATCCGCCTCCGCAAGAAAGTTCTCGACCCCAGGCGCCGCCCTCGCCGTTGGCAGCAAATCCGCGCCAGCGTCCCCACCTCCCCCACCCCTGCATAGCCTCTCTCTTTCTGTGCCCACCCCCACCCCGGCATAATCTGGATTTGTCATTCTGAGGCCCGACGCCTTGTGTCGGGCCGATCGAAGATTCCGGCCCTGCCGGAAAGAATCCCTCTGGGTTTTGCAGTGTTTCTTCCTACGTAGGGGCACGCAGCTGCGTGCCCCTGTAGCGCTGGATTTACGTTGCCATCTTATTTGTCCGTACCCGCCCACCTTAAGCTGTCATCCCGAGTCCGCCGCTTGCCCTGAGCCCGCCGTGGCGAGTCGAAGGGCGGCGGACGAGGGATCTGCTTTTCTCTCTTCTTCCTCCGTGTCCTTTTCGTCCGGCGCCTGCCCCGACCCGGTCGGGGCGCCCTCTGCGTTGAATCCCCTCTCTCTTCTTCCAACTTCCGCTCGTTGACTTGCTTCTTCCCCCCGCGTATCATTCCCCTTCGTCTCATTGCTTTCATCCATGATTGGTCAGACTGTCTCCCACTATCGGATCCTCAGCAAACTCGGCGGAGGCGGCATGGGCGTCGTCTACAAAGCCCAGGACACCCGCCTCGGCCGCAGCGTCGCGCTCAAATTTCTCCCCGACGCACTCGCTCCCGACGCTCAGGCGCTCGAGCGTTTTCAGCGCGAAGCTCGCGCCGCCTCGGCTTTGAATCACCCCAACATCTGCACCATCTACGACATCGATGAGCACGACGGTCGCCCCTTCATCGCCATGGAGCTGCTCGAGGGCCAGACCCTCAAGCATCGCATCGACGGCCGCCCCATCGACCTCGACGAGCTCGTCTCTCTCGCCACGCAAATCGCCGACGCCCTGGACGCCGCTCATTCCCAGCACATCGTCCACCGCGACATCAAGCCCGCCAACATCTTTCTCACCCAGCGCGGCCAGGCCAAGATCCTCGACTTCGGTCTCGCCAAGCTCGTCGCGCGCCGCGAGCGCGTTGGCGAAGCCGTCGGCGTCTCCGCCGTCGAAACGGTTGGCGCCACCTCGCCCGACTACCTCACCAGCCCGGGCACCGCCATCGGGACGGTGGCCTACATGTCCCCCGAGCAGGCCCGCGGCGAAGAGCTCGACGCCCGCAGCGATCTATTCTCCTTCGGCGTCGTCCTTTACGAGATGGCCACCGGCCGCCCCGCCTTCACCGGCAACACCACCGCCGTCATCTTCGACGCCATTCTCAACCGCGTCCCCACTTCGCCCGTGCGCCTCAATCCCAGCCTCCCGCAGGACCTCGTGCGCATCATCAACCGCGCTCTCGAAAAAGAGCCTACCGCGCGTTATCAGTCCGCCGCCAATCTCCGCGCCGACCTCGGCCGCCTCAAAAAAGATTCCGGCTCCTCTCCCAGCGCCCCCTCCCCGGCCGCTCGCGCCGAAAAATCCCTCGCCGTCCTCTACTTCGAAAACCTCAGCGGTGCCAAAGAAGACGAATACTTCCGCGACGGCATGACTGAAGACATCATCACCGAGCTCCTCAAGATTAAGGGTTTGCACGTCTTCCCCCGCGCCACCGTTCTGCCGTACCGCGACAAATCTGTCACGGCCCCGGAAATCGGCCAGCGCCTGGCCGCCGCCTTTATTCTCAATGGCAGCCTTCGCCGCGCCGGCAATCGCCTCCGCATCAACGCCCAGCTCGTGGACACCGCCCGCGATTATCCCGTCTGGGCCGAGCGCTTCGACCGCGAGTTGAAAGACGTCTTCGAGGTCCAAGAAGAAATCTCCCGCAGCATCGCTCAAGCCCTGCGCATCACCCTCTCGCCGCAGGAAGAGAAGACCATCGCCCGCAAGCCCACCGAAAATCTCCAGGCCTATGACTACTTCCTCCGCGGCCGCAACTACGCCCGCCGCGAAAACCTCGAATTCGCCATGCAGATGTTCGACCACGCCATTCGCCTCGACCCCGATTTCGCTCTCGCCCATGCCGGCATCGCCCACGCCTGTGGCATGCTCGCTGACCTTCATGGCAATGATCCCCGCTGGGTTGAGAAGGGTCTGATCGCCGCCGACCGCGCTGTTGCGCTTCAACCTCTGCTCCCCGAAGCGCTCGCCGCCCGCGCCCGCATCTGCTACTCCCAGAAAAAGTATGACGAGGCCATGCGTTGGGCCCGCGAGGCCATTGACCGCAAAGCCGATTGCGAAGGAGCCTACAACGTCCTCGGCCGCGCCCTGTTCGCCTCGGACCACTGGAAGGAAGCCGCCGACCTAGTGGACCGCGCCATCGCCGCCAACGGCGACGACTACAACACCTACATCCCCTACATCAATGCCCTTTCTTCCTTGGGGAATCTGGACGCGGCTCAGAAACTTCGTGAACAGGAGACCAGTGTCCTCGAACACCAGCTCGAAATCGTGCCGGAGGACGCCCGCGCCCGCATCCTCTTGTCCGCCAACTACGCTGCCATGGGCAACTCCCGCGCAGCCGTGGACAACCTGGAACGCGCCGTGGCCATGCGCCCCAACGACCCCAACACCCTCTACAACGCGGGCTGCACCTACGGCGTCTTAGGCTTGAAAGCGGAGGCTCTGGCCATGCTCAAGCGGGCCTTTGAATCCGGTTACAGTGACCTGGACTGGGTCTCCCGCGATAGCGACCTCGCCTGCCTTCACGACGACCCCGAATTCCTCCGCCTCCTCCAAACCCTTCCCCGCAAATCCTAGCTCCATCTCCCCGCCTCTCTGACTCTGTCATTCTGAGGTCTGCCCCACCGGACCGAAGAATCCCTCCGCTTCTTCTTTCCAACCTCCAACTTCTCTCTTCTCCGACCTCCCAAAAGCACAACGGGCGCCCCAGCCTCTTGCGAAGCCGAAACGCCCGTTGTTTTCTCTGATTCCTTACAGCCTACAACCTGTCACCTGCTCTTAGAACTGAAACCTGACCGCAAACTGGACCTGCCGCTCGCGCAGCAGCGTATTCCCCGCTGCGTTCGCCAGCCCAAAGGATGAGTCGAGGCACAGCACGGGTGTACCTGCCGGAATTCCAACTACACTCAGCGGGGACGGGCAAGCCGACAGCCCCGTCGGGCCTGTGAAGGATGCCGCTGTCGTCGTTCCGATTTGATAGAGCCGGTTATTCACGTCGGTGACGTTCAGGTGATTGAACAGGTTGAATGCTTCGACCAGGAATTCCACCTTCATCGCTTCCCGGATCGCGAACCGCCGCGAGATGCGCAGATCAACGTTTACCGTCCTCGGTTGTGTAAACGCATTGCGCGCTACAGACACGTTCCCCGGGTGGAGGAATACCCGGTTCGTGCCGCTTGCACAAATGATTCCGCCCAACCCGCTCGGGCACCCCGATGGGTTTCCGGATACCGTTGCCGTGTAGGGCCGCCCGGAGGACACAGAGACGATGGGTGAAATCGTGTAATTGGAGAGCAGCGCACGCACCACCGGGCCGCTGTCCTTGAAGTAGTTTGGCTGCCAAATGGCGTTGGCCCCAAACCGGTGTCGGCCCTCGAAATTCGACCGCGCCTGCTCCAGCGCCAAGTTGTTCGGATCCAGCACTCCGTTTCCGGTCGTAAACGTCTGCGACACCTGCCCGTTGTCGGAGGCCTTTGCATAGGTATAGCCGGTCTGGAACTGCAAGCCGCTCGTAAACCGCCGGTTCACCTGCAGAATCATCGCGTCGTATTTCGACCGCACCACGCTCGAAATCGTCGTGATGCGCGCCAAGCTTGTGTTCGGCCGCGTTCCTGTGTACCGATTGATGGTGAAGGTCTGTCCATCAAACCCTCCTCCCACGACTCGGTAGGTGATCGGCGCTGTAGTAGTCGGCAGGTTCCGGTCGAGGAACTGTGGCAGGCTTCTTCCCAGGCTGCCGATGTAGGAAACCGAGAAAACCGTGTTCCGCATGAATTCCCACTCCACTATGGCGTCAACCTGGTGAATCAGCGGGAGTGTAAAGGTTCGGTCGAACACGACAATATCCGGCGGCAAAGTGGTTATCGCTGGCGGTGTTGAGAAAACCGCCGGATAAATCGGAGCACCGGCAGTTGTGGGTGTGAAGCTGAATTGGCGTTGACCGGAAGTGGATCCCGTGTTTGTGATCGCATTCGAGATCGTCGAGTTAATCACCCGTCCGTAGTAGATCCCGTAGCCGCCACGAACCACCAACTTCCCCTTTCCCAGCATGTCCCACGCAGCTCCTAGTCGGGGTCCAATGTTGTTCTCGTCGGACGGGAATTGACTGGTCAGCGCGAAAGTGGTCAGCGGGATCTGCGGATTGGGCAGGAATTCCCTCTCATACCGCACTCCGAGATTTACCGTCAGCCGAGGGTGAATTCGCCAGTCGTCCTGCACGAAAATGTTGAGATCGTTCGTCGTAAACTTAAACGCCGGCTGACCGAATCCCTGTGAATAGTTGGTAAAGCGCCGTATGTTCCCCGGGGGGCCGATGAAGTCAGTGATAAAGTCCACCCGATTGCTGTAAGTGTACGACCCGCCTTCCGTGAAGAGGTTGTCGAGCAAATCGCTCACGTGGTTGAAGTCGAACCCAAACTTGAGCAGGTGTTTCCCCCGCATAATGGCGACGGTATCCGCGATCTGATTTCGCCGTTCGTCCGGGTTGGCACGCCGCTCGAGGAAGTCCGGCTTTCCAAAGGTAATCCCGGCGGTTCCACCCACGGCGATCTGCGGTGGACGCCCGCCCGGGCCCGTCGTTGGCTCTCCCGGTGCCGGCGCCTGGCTTGTCTGGAACTCCAGGTCGCGCCCATACTGATACCGGAACTCGTTCGTGATGCTGCTCCCGAACAGCGAGTTGACCCGCGCGATTACCGAATCCACTTTCACGAAATCATCGCCGAAACTCCGAATTCCTCGCCTCACCGTCGGCTGCGTCTGAATCCCCGCCGGAGAATTCCAGCGCAGCGCGTTGTAGCTCACCGCCAGGTTGTGGTTGCTGTTGACCTTCCAATCCACCTTCGGAAAGTACAGTTGCTGGCTTCCCTTTCGCGGCACAACACCCGTAATGCTCCGCAGAAAATCCAGTCCCGAGTTCGCCTGCGCAATAGTTAGGCCGCGTGCACAAAGAGTGGCGTAATCGGTCCCGGTGGGCGGTGCAGGAGTGCAGGACGTCGTCCCGGCTGGCCTCAAGTCAGCGAGAAACGCACCCGGATCTCCCGGATTCGCCACTCCCGGGAAGTTCCGCTTTTGCTGGTCATAGTTGAAAAAGAAGAACAGCTTGTCTCTAAAGACCGGCCCCCCAATATTTCCGCCAAACTGATGCCGTCGGTCTTGCGGCTTGATCTTGACCACCGTATTCACACCATTGATCACAATCGTTTGCGTCGTGAATGCGTTCGTGGCTCCCACTCCGTTGTCCCTGACGTAGTAGAACAGCCCGCCGTGAAACTGGTTCGACCCGCTCTTGGTCACGGCGTTCACCACCCCACCCGCCGACCTTCCGTACTCGGCGGAATAGTTCGATGTGTTCACCTGAAACTCTTGGATGGCCGCTTGGCTAATCACATAGCTGATGCGTGTCCGCCCGCGCTCCTCGGCGAAGAACGCCTGGTTATTGTCCCCGCCGTCCACTGTGTTGTTGTTCAGCAGGCCGGAAATGCCCCGGAAACTGATCAGTCCGAAGTTTCCGTCGGGCGCCGCTCCCGGCGTCATCAGCGCAAAATTCGACCACCGCCGCCCATTGATGGGCAGCTCGTTGATAGCCTTCTGATTGATGTTCGAGGCGAAATCCTGCTGCTGCGTGTTAATGACCGGCGCCTCGGCCGTCGTCTCAATCGTTTCCACCGTCCCTGCCACCGACAGCTCAATCTCCAGCGACGTCACCAGCCCGACCTCCACAATCACGTTGCCCCGCTTGTAGGGGCTGAATCCCTTCACCGTTACTTCCACTGAATACTCGCCCGGCTGCAGGTTGATGATGCGGAACCTCCCGCTCTCATCCGTCGTCGCTGTCGAGCTGGTGTTGGTCCCCACATTCTTGACAGACACACTCGCCCCGGGTATTACCGCCTTCGATTGGTCCGCCACTGACCCGCCGATTGCTCCGGCGGTCGTTGACTGCGCATCCGCGCTCGGCGCAAACGCGATCAGCACCGCACACACTGCTAGTAGCACAAATCCGTTTCGACACGTTCTTCCTCGCATCGTTTTTCCCTCCTCGTTCAGTTTTCCGCTTTGCTTTGATGAGCAGGCATACCTCAAGAAGGACCACCGACCGCCAAATAACTTCGTGAAGGACGGCCTACTAGTGTGCCAGTCCAACACCCACACCCCCGATGCCCGCTACTCTAGTAACCCCGCCCCTCATTGTCAAGCAAGACTCATCGGAAAAAGCCCCCGCATCGCACTCTCACTTCCAGCCTCGCCCTTCTTCATTACTGCTCCATGAGCGCCCGGCCAATTTCCCGTCCCTCCCCCGCCTTGTAGTTTCCCCTCCCCTGGTTTAGAGTAGCCGCCTTTCTGCACGGAGGCCATCCCGGTCATGCCCAGGCGCGGCAAGAAAAACCTGAAAATCCTCCTGCGCCATTCCGCCATTCAGCGCCGCGTCAAGGCCATGGCCGCGCAAATCACTCGCGACTTCCGCGGCCAGCATCTTCACCTCATCGGCGTCCTCAAGGGCGCTTCCATTTTTCTCTCCGACCTCGTCCGCCAGATCCGTCTCGACGTCTCTC
>CAZHLD010000066.1:0-18222 GCA_964533185.1 uncultured Acidobacteriaceae bacterium
GGTTTCGGCGGGAGCCGCCCACCAGTCCAACACCGCAAAGCTCCCGTCGCGGCGCCAGCCGTCTTGCCCGCCGCACCCGCATCCACTGCCGCCTTCTGCTTCGCCAAGGATGGGCCTCTACAGTCGCTTCTCTTGTCTCATCCCAAACCTCACATTATACGTGCCCTTCTAGTTCGCTTCAAACGCTCCCTCTCGAAGGAATTGATCTCTTTCTTTCTCACGCACCTCTCCCAACCTAGGATGTCCTTCTCTCCTCCTCATTATGCGATAAGGACTGTACGCCCATGAGTAAGCCGCTCTTCCTACGACTCGTTCCTCCGATCCTGGCGGTCCTCATGACTTGGTCGGCCGCCTCGGGTGTTTCTCAGGCTCCTTCCGACGAGCCTCAGTCCGTCACAATCTTTGTCACGGCTTCAGACAAGAGCGGGCGCGTGATGGTGGACCTGACTCAAGGCGACTTCAGAGTCTTCGAGAATAAGGTCGAGCAAAAGATCATCACCTTTGCTCCGGCGCGATCCTTTCCACTTGCTGTCGGCCTGCTGCTGGACGGAAGTAACTCCCGCCGACATGCCCCCTTCGTAGAGAAGGAAGCAGCCGTTGAGTTCATTCGACAAACAGTTAGAGAAGCGGATCAGGCGTTCGCAGCGGTGTTCTCCGACAATATCGATGCATATACAGACCGAACTTCAAACAAAGAATTAATGACCTTGGGAATCTAGAAACTCGTGTCCGTTGCACCGCACGGTGCCAGTGCGATGTTTGATTCCATCATTTGGGCGTGTGAACAGCAATTGAGTAAGGTAGCCGGACGCAGAATTCTCGTGATCACGATGGACGGCCCCGACAACGCCAGTCGTACACCCATAGACAAAGCTATTGAAGCGGCCATACGAACAAACACGGCACTCTATGTCATTGCCATCGACTCCACGCGTGGAGGGAACGCGTACCGCAGGGCACGAAGGCAACATCGCGAAGCCAATGAACTCGCTTCCAGGACAGGTGGCCTCTACGTATCTGCGAATGGCTCGAAAGGGGCCGACCAGGCATTTCATCAAATCGCAGCTAACCTGAATGCGTTCTACGCAATCAACTTTCAGCCCGGCCGCCCGGCCCGCAAGAACGAATTCCGAGCTGTAAAGGTCGTGACAACGCGAGATGGCCTGCGGGTGGCTACCAGCGCTAGTTACTACGGCCCGCCGAACTAGCACGGTACAGATGTGCCTCTCCGAATGACATTGTGGTAGATTCCTCGATTGCGGCCATTGCGAGGTAGTCGTGCCCTCTTTCTCCCGCATCCTCTGGATCGTCCTCGACTCCGTCGGCATCGGCCCGCTCCCCGACGCTGCTGACTACGGCGACACCGGCCGCACCACACTCGGCCACATCGCCAAATCGCGCCCGCTCAAGCTCCCCAATCTCGTTCGTCTCGGCCTCGCCAACATCGCCCCGCTCGACCATCTCACTCCCCCTGCCCAGCCCGACGGCTGTTTCGGCAAAGGCGCCACGCACTCACCGGGCAAGGACACCACCACCGGCCACTGGGAGATGGCCGGCATCTGGCTCGACCAGGCCTTCCCGGTTTATCCCAACGGCTTTCCCGCCGACCTCATCGCCGCCTTCGAGAAATCCATCGGCCGCCGCACCCTCGGCAACAAGCCCGCCTCCGGCACCGAAATCATCAAGGAACTTGGCGAAGAGCACGTTCGCACCGGCCGCCCCATCGTGTACACCTCCGGCGACAGCGTCTTTCAAATCGCCGTGCACGAAGAGGTCATCCCCATCGCCGAGCTGTACCGCATGTGCGAACTCGCCCGCAAATTGCTCGACGGCCCGCATCGCGTCGGGCGCGTCATCGCGCGACCCTTTCTCGGCACGCCCGGCAATTTCCGGCGCACTGAGCGCCGCCATGACTACGTCGTCGAGCCGCCTCGCCCCATGCTTCTCGACGTTCTCGCCGACCGCCGCGTCCCCGTCTTCGGCGTTGGCAAAATCCACGACATCTACCACGGCCGCGGCGTCCCTCACTACGTCACCACGAAAAACAACGCCGACGGCATGGACAAACTCCACGCCGCCCTCCGCGAATGCCCCGCCGGCCTGATCTTCGCCAATCTCGTTGACTTCGACATGCTTTACGGCCACCGCAAGGACGTCGAAGGTTTCGCCCGCTCGCTCGAAGAATTCGACGCCCTCCTCGGCCCCTTCCTCGCCGCCCTCCGCACCAGCGATCTTCTCCTCATCACCGCCGACCACGGCTGCGACCCCAGCGACTTCAACCCCTCCACTGACCACTCCCGCGAATACGTTCCCATCGTCACATACTCGCCCGGTGGCCGCCGCGGCGTTTCCATTGGCACGCGCGACACTCTCGCTGACATGGGACAAACCGTCGCCGAGAACTTCGGCGGCTCCATCTCTCACGGCTCCAGTTTTCTCTCTCTGATTGTTTCCAACTGACCTGTCTTTACGGGGAGCTCGCTTCCGCCGGCAAGCAGAGTGCTAGATAATTGCCGCCGGTGTCATTCCGAGCGGAGCTAGGAATCTGCTCGTGATCGGAATGCAGTAAAAGGAAACGCAGCTTCCACGGGTCGGAAGACGCGGCCCACCCCTCGGAATGGCAAGACCCGGTGTTTTTCAGCGCCCTGTTAGGGCAGAGAATTGCTGCTGACGGCTGATGGCTGAAAGCTGATGGCTATCGGCTCCTTAATTCCCCGCCGTCCCCGTCGCTCTCTGCGCGTAGTATCCGCTGCGCGTCCGCACGCTCAGTTTCCCGCGCCCGCGCGGCGGGATGACTTCCACCTGCACTGCGCGGAACGTCCCGTCTTTGCGCATGTTCGTGGGGTAGAAGGCCAGCGTGTACTGGTTGCGGATGTCGTGCGCGATTTGCGCGCAAATGGCTTCCGCGTCTTCGACGCTCTCGGGGAAAAACGCCAGCCCGCCCGTCGCCTGCGCCAGTTCCATCAGCGCCCGCCGCGCGTTTTTCTGCGCGCGCTTCTTTTCCGTACCGAGTAGTCCGATCGCATAGATCACCGCCTCCGACTGCTGCGCCTCCTGCACCGTCGCCTCGAGGCTCTTCCGGCTGGCATTGTCTTCGCCGTCGGTCACCACCAGCAGCACGTGCTTGTCGCGCTTTCCCTTCTTCAAGTGGTCGAGCGACCCAATCACGGCGTCGTAGAGCGCCGTGCTCCCCCGCGAATCAATCCGTTCCAGCGCTTCCTTCATCTCGTTGATGTCGCTGGTAAAATCCTTGTCCAGGTCCAGGAAGTAGTCGTCGTTGAAGTTGACGATGAAGGTCTCATCTTCCGGGTTGCTGCTGCGCACAAAGGTCAGGGCCGCCGTGTTCACCTTCTCCCGCTTGTCCCGCATGCTCCCGCTGTTATCAATCACCAGCCCGACCGTCACCGGGATATCTTCGCGCTTGAAGAGCGCCAATTTCTGTTCCGTGCGGTCTTCGAGCACTCGGAAGTTCTCCGCCTTCAGGTCAGCGACAAATCGTCCCCGCTGGTCCAGCACCGTTGCGTGCAGCACCACCAGGTTGACGTCCGTCCGGATCCGGTAATCCTTGTCCTTTTGTCCCTGCTGCGCACGCGCGCCGACGGTCCACACCAGCACACTGGCCAGCAGCGTCAGCGTGGTGAACAGGGAAGCGAGTGCCAGCCTAGTGGCTGGGCGCGTAGTAGCCGGACTTGGCGTACACATTGAGCGGTGGGAGGCCCTTGGGTGGGCGCAGCTTGACTTTAATCTTCCGCCATTTGGCGTCGCGGGCGCGGTTGCTCGGTCGGTATCCCAGGACATATTGGTTACGCAGCTCCATTCCGATCTTCGCTGCCGTGTCCGGCAGGTCGTTCAGGTTTTCCACCGGGAAAGCCCGCCCGCCGGTCATTTCCGTCAACTCAGTCAGCAGCGAGGGACCATTCATCTCCTCCGGCGTGCGATTCCGAAACCCGATCGGGTCGTAGATCCCGATGGCGTAGAGCTGGACGTCAGACTCCTTTACGAAGTTCTTGATGTCCGACTCGTTGTACCGACTATGATTATCTCCTCCATCGGATATGATGAGCAAGGCCCGTTTAGCGTTGTGTGCACCCCTCATCTGGCTCAGCCCCAGGTAGATTCCGTCCAGCAGCGCCGTCCGCCCCTTTACCTGCGTGTACATCATCCGCGTCTGCAGCTCCTCGACGCTCTGCGTAAACCGGCTGGTCAGTTGCGCGCGGTCCGCGAAGCTCACTAGGAAAAATTCATCCTGCGGGTTGGCCGTTTTATAGAACTGGACCGCCGCCTGCCGCGCCTTGTCCACCTTGTTGGACATGCTGCTGCTCAGGTCGAAGATCACGCCAATCGATACCGGCACGTCTTCGCTCGAAAAATGGACCACCTCCTGCTCCACGTTGTCTTCCTGCGCCCGGAAGTTTTCCTGCTCGAGCCCCGTCACCAGCCGGTTGAACGGGTCCGTCACCGTTACGTTCACCAGCACCAGGTCCACGTCCACGCGGATCGTCTTATCGCTGCTCTTCTTTGGCTGAGTTTGCTGCTTGGATTGAGCTTTCGGCTGGCCGGCTTTTTGGGCGACAACGGGCAGGGCAAGCAGTACGCACGTGAGCAGCGCAGTGTATACAGCGCGAAGCTGGCTGCGGTTCGCCTTCACCGCTCCCCCTTGCGACTGCTCTCGACGGCCACCAATATGCGCGACCTTGGGTTCATTCTACCACTGGCCCGTGCGAACGCAAGCCCCCGTCGCCCTCTCCGGTACTGGGTCACTTTGGTTGAACTTACTCGGCAGAAAAGACCGGCTGGGTAGCTGGTCTCAGGTTCCGAGAAGCCGATCTATCATTCCCAACCCGCCATGGCTAGTGCATAGATAGTGGGATCTCGGTGGGGAATAATTAGAATTCAAAATCCACAGAGAACTGAATCTGCCGCGCATTCAGGCCTTGGATGGGCTGGCGGAAACCCGCGCCCGGTGTAAGGCTACTGCCGAAGAATGGGTTGAGCTGCGTCGCATTGGCGCGGGTTAAGAGATTGAAGAACTCGACTACGAGGTCGAGCTTTCCACGGTTCGCTATTGGAAAGTACTTCAACGCACGGAAGTCGAGCGTCGTCCTATGCGGGGTCTCTAGGCTATTGCGCCCGAAGTCCAGCGGTCGTGAGCCTAACGGGAAAGCGTGCGAGCGGTTGGAGTCGAGGCCGGTCAGCGGGTTTCCCGGCTGACCACTTTCGACCGTGAAAATCCACGCGACCTCGATGTGGCCGAAGGCACGCTCCCACGAAGAAAATTTCGCTCCCTTCGGCTTGTCCTCTTCATCACCGATAGGAAGATCCCAAGTACCGTTCAAAACAAAGCGTTGCTGTTGCTGCTGGCGCGAGAGAGCGTGTTCCGCGGCCAATTGATAAGGGTTCTGTGGTTGCTCATTGAAATCCGAAGCGTCGTCGTGGGCCTTCGAGAGGGTGTAATTTGCCGAAAACTGCAGCTCATTCGATAGACGGCGGTTGAGACTGAATGAAATGGCCTGATAGCTGGAGCTAGCCGAGTTTTCGAGCTGATAAATGTCGTTGAATGTCGGATCGAGCCGTCCTGGACCGAAGACGGGGCGTCCGATCTGCTGCGGTGTGGGATTCAAAACGCCGAGGCTTGCGGCGTTAGCTGGCGTCAGTACTACGGGAGGCAGCAGATTACGGTCCACCGTTCGAGAAAGTTTGATGCCGCGCACAAAAAGATATGTTGCCGAGAGCGTTAGATTCTTCTGAAGGAGATATTCGGCCCCGGCACTCACCTGCTGGCTGTAGGGTGTGGCGAGGTTCGGTTCAGGACGAAAGATCGAAGGCGCAATCCCAGGGGCGGGTGCCGACAGTGGCCCGCCCTGCGCGGCGGTAAAGAGCGACACAGCCGCAGCGCCATAGGCAATCTGTTCGAACGCGTTCGTCCCATTCTTTTCGACGGCTCGAGCGAGATTGGCAAGGACGTAGCGGTCGAAGAAGATGCCGTACCCCCCGCGCAGCACCCATCGCGACGAGGGACTCCACGCCAAGCCAACACGCGGGCTCACATTGTTGGTGTCCTGGTTGAAGAGCGACGGCAACCGCTCGAAATCGTAGCGCACACCAAGATCGAGTGTAAGGCGCGGCATCACCGACCAATGATCCTGCAGGAACGCGCCGATACTTGTGACGGAAAGGTCCGCTCCGGGATTGCCGAACGCTTGCCGAGACTGGTCCGGCTGGCCGGCCAAAAAATCGGCTAGGCTGCCGAAAAGATAGACCCCGTCGAATCCGTCCGGGACTGTCGCGCGTAGGGAAACCCGATTGAGCGTGGTGCCCGCTTTCCACAGGTGATGGCTGTGGTTCTCTGTAAAGGTATAGGTCGTCTGATAGTGGTTCTCGTGACGGCGGCTGTTGCCCTCGTATGGCCGCCCGAAGCGAACCAGTCCAGCTATATCCACCTCAGGTCCCTGAGTGTCATTCGTGCGCAACACCGCGCGGCGTGTAGCAACCTGAAACCGAAGTGCGCCGACGGCTGCGGAGCCGAAAACAGTCACCAATGCGCCGGCCAATGCGTTGTCGCTCGTGAAACTGCTGCCGCGAGCGCTGGCGTCGGTTAAACCGTCGGTGTTAAAAGCGTCGCCAGCTTCTTTGTTGTTAGTGAAAGCATAGCGAAGCATCAGGGAAGTGTTGCGCCTAAGCTGGTGATCGAGCCTGCCCGCTGCTTCCGTTTCCGCGCGCGCAACCGGGAAACGTCCGGTCGAAAGCTGGCGTGTTGTGACACCAGCGAAAGCACCTGCTGAGAGCGCAGAATTGATAGCCTGTATGACTCCTGGATTGATGTCCGAGGCGTCCTGCGCGCGGTTATGCTCCTGCTCAGCGGCCACGTAGTAAAACGTCCGATCTTTCACAACTGGCCCACCGAGCGCAACCCCCGCCCGATAACGGCGCAGGTTTGGCTTTGTTGTATCGTTCTCGAAAGGGTTGTGAGCGTTGAGCGAGCCGTCTTGGACAAAAAGGAACGCATCCCCATGAATCACGTTGGCTCCTGATCGCGTCACAACGTTGATCGACCCGCCCGAAGCTCCGCCGGACTCTGCGGAGAGTCCGGTATTCACCACCTGAAATTCCGAAACAATCTCGGGAGATAATTCCGTCCGGCTTGAGCCGGTGTACTCGTCGTTGTTGTCCAGACCGTCGATCGACACGTTGTTGCTTCTCGAACGTAAGCCTCCAAACGTGAACCCGCTTCCGTCCAAGGGCGTCTGACCTGCGCTGCCAGCAGTTGCGGGAGTGCTCGCTACGCCCGGTGACAGCAGCACGAAATCGAGATAGTTGCGACTGCGGACGGGCAACTCTTCGATACGCTTAGGGTTGACGGAGGAGGTGACCGAGGTCTGTGACGGATCGAGCGCCGTCGGCTGGGCGCTCACGCTTACTTGCGCCGTGGCGGACGCTGGGACGAGCGTGATCTCCAGATGCACCGTCGCGCCGAGCGCCAACACAACACCCGTGTGGCGATAAAGGGCAAGGCCTGGCTGTTCGGCGCGCACCTCATAAGTACCCACGGGCAGTTCTGTCGCGCGGAAGAAACCCTGGTCATCCGTTCTGACCTCGCGCATCTGATTGGTGTCGATGTTGCGCAAGAGCACTTGCACGCCGGGGATCACTCCCCCGCTACTATCGCTCACGCTTCCCGTCAGAACACCGCCAACAGGAGTGGTCTGCGCTGAGGTAGGTCCAGCAGATAAGACAATAAGAGCCGTCAAGCAAAAGGAACGGAACAAGCCGCGAGTCGTCATCTGATCTCCTAATTGCGTAGGTGAATGTGCTTAGAAATGAAGTATGAGAACAGGTCTTCCGTCGCTTGACCGCGCGTGTCATCTACAGCGACGGTTGTGCGCTACACGCGCCTAATGTGGGTGTGATTTTTAGATTCGGAGACTGAGAGGCGGGGACGGAGTAAGCGGGACGACAACGAACAGCACCGGCAATAAGCTTCCGGCACGTAAGGCAGGGCAAAAATCAGTGCATTTTGACTTTGAGAAGAGCCTGAACGCAAGGTCAACTGATCCGAGAATCGCACCCGCCACGACAGCGATGACAACGGCAGTGTAATCGATGTCGTTTCCGGTCTGGAGAGTGTGATCCCAGCGGTCAAACATCTCGGAAGAGTGCCCGCCAAAACAGACGAACAAGACCGACAAGGCTCCAAGCCGAATTAGAATTCGCCGAATTCTGAAAGGTCGATGCACAGGCGACATCCGCAAATATAGGCTCGTGCTAAATCACTGTCAACATTCCGGGGAGCTGTAAGGACCCCGACCTGCTTGCTACCGATAGCAGCCCTTCCCACCATCGATCAGGATCACGCTTGAAAAACGTCCTTCTCGGAAAGTGACATGGCCGCTGGAATTTGGCCTCGTTCTTGACCCGAGGTGACTCACTACCCCCTCTTCGGCAATGTGGTAGCATCGTCTACCCTGAGCCGTTTTTGTACGCAGTGAGGTTTTTCTTTGAACGTCCTTGCCGTCATCCCCGCCCGTTATGCCTCCAGCCGGTTACCTGGCAAACCGCTCGTTCTTCTGGCCGGCAAGCCGATGGTCCAGCACGTCTGGGAGCGCGCCAGCCGCGCGCCCGGCGTTTCCCGCGTTCTTGTCGCCACCGACGACGATCGCATCCTCCAGGCCGTCCGCCAATTTGGCGGCGAAGCCGTGATGACTCGCTCCGACCACCGCTCCGGCACCGGCCGCGTCGCCGAAGTCGCCGCCCATTCCGATGCAGACATCGTCATCAACGTTCAGGGTGATGAGCCGCTCATCGATCCCGCCGCCATCGCTGCCCTCATCGGCGCCTTCGACGATGCAGCAGTCTCCCTCGCCACGCTCTGCACTCCCATTCGCGAGCAGCGCGACATCATGGACCCCAACATCGTCAAGGTGGTCCTCGATTTCCAGGCCGACGCCCTCTATTTCTCCCGCGCCCCCATTCCCTGGATTCGCGGCGACGGCCGACCCGGCGCTCCTCGCCACCTCAAGCACCTCGGCCTCTACGCTGCGCGCCGCGAAACTCTGACCGAATTTCTCACCCTGCCCCCCGGCGAGCTTGAAGAGCTCGAGCAGCTCGAACAACTCCGCTGGCTCGAAAACGGCTACCGCATCCGCGTCGTCGAAACCGACTACGATTCCGTCAGCGTCGACGTTCCCGACGACGTCTCCCGCGTCGAAAAACTTCTCCGCGAAATTCCCAGTGCTGAGCCGGCTTCCTCCTGACAATTTGACACCGCCTTCGTTCTCCCTCATAATGCGTTGTACGCCGACTTTCTTGGAGGAGTTGGAACGGTTCCGCGTTCCACGTGTTTTCCGGGACGCGCTCTGTGCGCATGGCCCCCAAGTATATCTTTGTGACCGGCGGCGTGGTTTCCTCCCTGGGCAAGGGAGTCGCTGCCGCATCCATCGGATGTCTCCTCGAAAGTCGCGGCCTCAAAGTCACCCTTCAGAAGTGTGATCCCTACCTTAACGTTGATCCCGGGACGATGAGTCCCTACCAGCACGGCGAGGTTTACGTCACCGACGACGGCGCCGAAACCGATCTCGACCTCGGCCACTACGAGCGTTTCACTAACGCTCACCTCACCCGCGACCACAACTGGACCACCGGCCGCATCTACGAGTCCATCATCACCAAAGAGCGTCGCGGCGATTACCTCGGCAAGACCGTCCAGGTCATTCCTCACGTCACCGACGAAATCAAAGCCGCCTTCAAGAAGGTTACCGACGGCGTAGACGTCGTCATTGTCGAAATCGGCGGCACCGTCGGCGATATCGAATCGCTCCCCTTCCTTGAAGCCATCCGCCAGATGCGCCTCGACCTCGGCCCCGAAAACACTCTCTTCGTCCACGTCACGCTCGTTCCCTTCATCCCCACCGCCGGCGAGCTCAAGACCAAGCCTGTCCAGCACAGCGTCAAAGAGCTGCTCAGCATCGGCATTCAGCCCGACCTGCTCCTCTGCCGCACCGACCGCCACCTCCCGCGCGAGCTTAAGGCCAAGATCGCTCTGTTCTGCAACGTCTCCGAAAGCAACGTCATCGCCGCTCAGGACGTGGACACCATCTACGGCGTCCCCGTCGCTCTTTCCCGCGAAGGCCTCGACGACCAAATCGTCCGTCTTCTGAAAATCAACGCTCCGCCGCCCGACCTCTCTCACTGGCACGCTCTGCTCGACCGCATCCACAATCCCGCCGGCGAAGTCCGCATCGGCGTCGTCGGCAAGTACGTCCAGCTCGAGGATGCCTACAAGAGCCTCCGCGAAGCCCTCGTGCACGGCGGCCTAGCTCACAGCCTCCGCACCGTAATCGAGTGGGTCGAAGCCGAAGAGCTGGACTCGGTCGAAGCCGCCGCTCGCCGCCTGCGTAATGTGGACGGCATCCTCGTTCCTGGCGGCTTCGGCAAGCGCGGCATCGCCGGCATGATTTACGCCATCCAGTACGCCCGTGACCACAAAATCCCCTTCTTCGGCATCTGTCTCGGAATGCAGTGCGCCACCATTGAGTACGCCCGCAACGTTGCTCGCCTCGCTCAGGCCGACAGCTCCGAATTCGAGCCTTCCGCACCACACCGCGTCATCTATAAGCTGCGCGAGCTGCTCGGCGTGGACGAAATGGGCGGCACCATGCGCCTCGGCGCTTGGGACTGCCGCCTCGAGCCCGGCTCCTTCGCCCATCAGGCCTACGGCCAGCTCGCAATCAGCGAACGCCACCGCCACCGCTACGAGTTCAACTGTGACTACGAGAAGACACTCACCACCGCTGGCTTTCGCATCACCGGACGCACTCCCGACGGCACTTACGTCGAAATCATCGAAGCCCCCGACCACCCTTGGTTCCTTGGTTGCCAATTCCATCCTGAGTTCAAGTCCAAGCCTCTTGTCCCGCACCCGCTTTTCCGCGCCTTCCTCGGCGCCGCCTGGAAGCACCGCCATCCGGAAATCGCCTCCTCCGAAGAGCGCTCCGTCTCCGCCGCCACCAATCCCGCTTCCGCCCGCTAACAGGTTGCTGGAAAAGTTGCCTGCGTGTCATTCCGAGTTCCGGCAAGAGCTTGCGATGCCGGAACGAGGAATCTGCTTTTCTCCCTCTCATCAGCGCCGTTTCGCACGCCTCTTGCATTGAATTTCCCCGCCGTCGCGCATACTCTAGTGCGGCTGTTGCGGCGGGTTTATCCCGCCATGCAGGTCCTGGGTTGGTAGCGCCGGCTTCCAGCCGGCCTTGCTTAGTTGTAGCGGCAGCCTTCAGGCCGGCATCTTTGATTTCAAATCGCGATGCACCCCTCGCGCCAAATCTCGATCGGCTCCATCAAGCTCGGCGGCAGCCAGCCGCTCTTTCTCATCGCCGGCCCCTGTGTGATCGAAAGCGAAGCGCATTGCACCATGTTGGCCGAGCAGCTCGCCGGCATCACCGCCGACGAAAAAATCCCCTTCATCTTCAAAGCCTCCTACGACAAGGCCAACCGCTCTTCGGTCAACTCCTACCGCGGCCCCGGGCTGACCGAAGGCCTGCGCATCCTCAAAAAAATCAAAGACGCACTGAAGCTCCCCATCCTCACCGACGTCCACGAAGTCTCGCACGTCGGTCCCGCCGCCGAAGTCTGCGACGTCCTGCAAGTCCCCGCTTTTCTCTCCCGCCAGACCGACCTTCTCCTCGCCGCCGGCCGCTCCGGCCGCGTCGTCAATCTTAAAAAAGGCCAGTTCCTCTCGCCCTGGGAAATGGCCAACGCCGTCGAAAAAGTCTCCAGCACCGGCAACAATCAAATCATTCTCACCGAGCGCGGCACCTCCTTCGGCTATCAAAACCTGGTCGTGGACATGCGCGCGTTTCCCATTCTGCGCAAGCTCGGCTGCCCGGTCGTCTTCGACGTCACCCATTCCGTTCAATTGCCCGGCGGGGAAGGGAAGTCCAGCGGCGGCCAGCCCGAGTTCATCGAGCCGCTGGCGCGCGCTGGCACCGCCGTCGGTGTCGATGGGCTCTTCCTCGAGGTTCACGAGAATCCGCCCAAAGCTCTCTCCGACGGCACCAACGCTCTTCCGCTTGACCACCTGCGCCCGCTTCTCGGCAAACTCTCGCGCCTCGCCTCGCTCGTCCGCACTTGGAGCCCCTCGTGAGCCTCGAAACCGCGCGCCGCGTCTTGCGCATCGAAGTCGAGGCCATCAAGGGCCTCCTCGACCGCCTCGACGCCCGCTTCGACCGCGCCGTCGAGCTGCTCTTCCAATGCAAGGGCCGCGTCGTCGTCACCGGACTCGGCAAATCCGGCCTCATCGGCCGCAAAATCGCCGCCACGTTCTCCAGCACCGGCACGCCCTCGCTCTTTCTTCACCCTGCCGAAGCGCTCCACGGCGACCTCGGCATGATTGTCCGCGACGACGTCCTGCTGGCCATCTCCTACAGCGGCGAAACGCCCGAGATCATCTCCCTGCTCGAGACCGCCAAGCGTCTCGGCGTGCGTCTCGTCACGCTCACCGGCAACCCGCGCTCCACGCTCGCCCGCGAAAGCGAAGTCGTCCTCGACATCAGCGTCAAAGAGGAAGCCTGCTCGCTCAACCTCGCTCCCACCGCCAGTACAACCGCTGCTCTCGCCATGGGCGACGCCCTGGCCATCGCCCTCCTCGAGCGCCGCGGTTTCGGCCCCGACGATTTCGCCGCGCTTCATCCCGGTGGTCGCCTCGGCAAACAGCTTCAGCGCGTCGAAAACCTGATGCACTCTGGCGACGACGTCCCGCGCGTCAAGCTTTCTGCAAAAATGCCCGATGTCATCTACGAGATGAGCAAGAAAGGCCTGGGCATGACCACCGTCGTGGACGACGCCGGTCGTCTCGCCGGCATCCTCACCGACGGCGACCTCCGCCGCATAATGCTCGAGCGCAAGAGCGCCACATTTGACCTCGCCGTCGGCGACTGCCTGACCCGCAACCCCGTCACCATCGCTCCCGGCGAACTCGCCAGCGCCGCCCTCCATCTCATGGAGCAGCGCAAAATCACCAGCGTCGTCGTCACCGACTCCGACCGCCGCGTCCTCGGCGTCCTCCACATCCACGACCTCTGGACTCTCGAACTCTTCTAGGATATCGCCGGCGTCTCGACGCCTTTTTCTCTTCCTTCTCTGCAACCTCTGCTCCTCTGCGCCCTCTGCGATATGTTTTTCCTCTGTCTCCTCTGCGTCTCCGTGCCCTATGTGTTAAATTCCTTTCTTGTTGGTTCCCTCGGAGGCCTCATTGAAACGCTCTTCTTCGCTCACGCGCCGCGCCCGTCGCATCAAGCTTCTCATCATGGACGTTGACGGTGTGCTCACCGACGGCCGCGTCTGGCTGCAGTCCTGGCCCGACGGTTCCGCGATGGAGATCAAGGGCTTTCATTCGCAGGACGGCGTTCGCCTCAAGCTCGCTCGCGCCGCCGGCCTGCGCACCGGCCTCATCACCGGACGCGAATCCGCCGCCGTCACTCGTCGCGCCCGCGAATGTGAAATTGAGTTTGTCCTGCAGGGCCGCCCCGAGAAGGTTCCTGCCTATGAGGAGTTTCTTCGCCGCACCGGCGTCGATGAAAACGAAGTAGCCTACGTCGGCGACGACCTGCCGGACATTCCCGTCATGCGCCGCGTCGGACTGGCCGTCGCCGTTGCCAACGCCGCCCCCGAGGTCAAGAAGGCCGCCCACTTCGTCACCACGCGCGCGGGCGGCGATGGTGCCGTCTCTCAGGTCGTCGAGCTACTCCTCAAAGCCCAGGGCCGCTGGGCAGACGCCGCCTCCCGCGCCCGCGCCTGACCCGCCGCCAGCGCGACCATAGCCCGTATCTGTCATTCTGAGCTCCGACAACAGCTTGCGTGGTTTCTGCGCCCCGAACGGGTTTGCGGGGCGATGCCGGAAGGCGATCGAAGATTCCGACCCGGTCGGAACCGAAGATTCCGGCCTTGCCGGAAAGAATCCCTCTCTCAGCATCACCCAGCAGTGATCCGACCAGCACGCACCCTAACTGGGTTGAAAGATGGAACTGATTGAAGACTGATAGCTGAAAGCTGACGGCTGAAAGCTGGCCGCTCTCATGGAGCGGGAGAAGGGAATCGAACCCTCACTACCAGCTTGGGAAGCTGGTGTTCTACCATTGAACTACTCCCGCTCACTTCTCACCCTACCAAACCGCCCATTACCCTGCAAGGTTCTTCGCCCTGCCCTTCGCGCGCCAGACACCGCGCGCTTCCGCCCGCTTTCTCCGCGCAGACTCGCCACTGCCGAATGCCCGGCCAATCATTGGCAGACCACCGGCCCCTCATCTTGCCGGATCACCCGCACCTGCTGGATCCGCGTGGTCATCACCCGGTTGCCGAACTCCAGGAACAGCCCCTGCGCGGCTACGACATCCTGTTTAATCGCGCTGCCTCCCCACGTGCATCCGTTGATCGTGGTCTCCTGCGGCGAGACCCCTTCCCGGTCAAACCATCCCCCGGAAACCGAGTACCTCTCCTCCCCCAGCACGCAAATCGAATACACCGAGTTCTTCGTCGTCACCACCACCCAGTCTCCGCAGCGCAGCTCCCGCTTCCGTACTCCTTCGATCCGACTGGCCTCTTCGACCCGCGCATCCAGGGTTCGCACTCCGTTGCTCATCTTGTACATTCCCGTCATCGTCTGCCCCGAAACTCCGCAATCCAATTCTGCACCAGCGTCAGGCTTCGCACTCCCGCATTCTGGTGCACCGGCCGAACCATCACCGAGCGCCCATCGCCCGCCACCTCGCGCCCCAGCCGCGTATCCGGCGCGCGGTACACCTCGCCCATGCCGACCGCACCCAGCTTGGCAGTCACCTTGTAGTGCGCGATGTTCTGTCCAATCACTTCTTTTGCTTGTCTTGGAACTCGGCGAACCAGTTCTGGACGATGGCGATGGCCGGGCTGCGGGTCTCGGACCGGACTTGCTGCATCATCAGGAAACGCTGGCCGGTCGCATCCACGTCGTAGCGATACGGCTCATTGATTTCGAGCCCGGTTCCCGTGGTGGAGAATAATCGCTTCGGAGCAGACAGCACCAGTGAAGGCTGGGTTGACACTTGTACTTCCATCAGGGAATCGCCTTCGCGGTACAACAACCGGGCGCCCCGCCAGTGCGGCAACGTGCCCCCATTGACCGAAACCTGCCATTTTCCCTCGCCGCCAGGAACCTTGGTGATGTAGACCTCCTGGCGCCCCGACTCTGTCGAAACATACGCGACGTAGCGTCCATCGGGAGAGAGTGACGGCATTCCTTCGGCTTCGGGCGTGGCCGCAAAGGCGACGGGCTTGGGTTCGCCCCCCAAGGGCAGGTACCACAGACCCCCCTTCGCGTCGGGGCCTTGGGCAACGTACACTATAAACTTCCCGTCGGCCGAAAACACCGGTTTGGCGAGCGACGCTCCGGTGGCCACGGGTTCCTGTTTGCCGGTTCCGTCGGCCGAGATCCGCAGGAGTTTCCCTTCGCCCACATAGACAATCTCTTTTCCGTTTGGTGTCCAAGCCGGATCCCATTCCTGGCCCGTGGGAGTAAACGTGAGCCGGGTCCGGGTGCCGCGCTGGAGGTCATAACTCCACAGATCCCACTCGCCATTCTGAATCACGATCGCCGCGACGCGGCGCCCGTCGGGCGAGAGCGACGGCCGACGGATGTCCTGCTGCGGCTCTCCGATGGCACCCAGGACTTTTCCGCTGCGATCCACCCAGACCAATTGCAGGGGAACAGAACCCGCCCTGCGCACATAGAGAAGCGTGCCGTCGTCGGCGACGCTGGGGTAGTTGGCGTCCGGGACGACGAGAAACGGCTCGCCGGTCACCTCCAGGCGAGAGAGAGAAAACGGTAGTGCCCACAATCCGCTATTGGTGGGATTGCGCCAGAAAAGGATGTGGCCGGTGGGCGAGTACACAGGATGCCAGATGGTTTGCCCATCGTATTGCAGGAGCACCTTGCGGGTTGTTCCGGAAAGCAGAGTGAGGCTGTCCGGACCGTGCGCGGTGCGGTGAACAACAAAAATTAGGCTGCGGCCGTCGGGCAGGAAACGCGGTTCGTGGATATCGTTTTCTACTCCGGCCTCGGGCCTCAGTAGCTGTTTGGGTTCGCCACCCGTGGCGGGTATCTGGTAGAGACCCGTACTGCCGCGGGATGAGACAATCATGCCCTCGAGTCCCCAGGTGTTTCCGCTGCCCCCACGGCCTCGGTCATGGCGTTGGCCAGGGGTTTTTTTTCGCCGCCGCTGGCGGGGATCTTCCAGAACTTGCCATCGGCCACAAAACCCACATAGGCGCTGTCAGGCGACCAAAAAAGAAGTTCGGCCTTTTCGGTAGCAGGAAGTTGGCGTGGCTCGAATTGATCAAATTCACGAATCCACAGCCGGTCTTCACTGGAGTAAACCACCTTGCGCCCGTCCGGGGAGAGCACGGGGTAAACGAAAAGGCTGACGTCCAGCTTCGGCACCGTGAGGTCCAACTTGCGCAGCGGCAACCCAGGGACCGCCGGCCGCCACGTCCAGAAGGCCGCGGCGGTGATCAGTCCGCCGATGGCCAAGGCGCCAGCCAGGGTGAGCCAGTCCTGCGGCCGGCGGGAAGCCAGCGCCGGGCGCGCCGCTCCTAGCTCCTCCGCTTGCGGTTCCGCCAGGTAGCGTTCGAGTGTGACTCGGGCTTCCCCGATGTCGCGCAGCCGATCCTTCACGCTGCGCGTGAGGCAGCGGCGGAGCAAGTGGCGGATGGTCGCAGGTACGGAAGCCGGCAGGCTGTTCCAGTCGGGTTCGCTCTTGAGCACATCAGCGAGAACGTGCGAGATCGTATCGCCGGTGAAGAGCTGCTTCGCTGTAAGCATCTCCCACAGCATGACACCAAACGACCAGATGTCGCTGCGCTTGTCGGTCTGCTTTCCCGCAGCCTGCTCGGGCGACATATACGCCGCCGTGCCCAGGATCACCCCGGCCCGTGTCGCCGCCACACTGATCGTCGGCGAATTGGCGATGTCAACCGCGCTCGACTCCTCCCCGAACGCTTTGGCCAAGCCAAAGTCCAGCACTTTGACCGTTCCGTCCTGCGTGACCTTGATGTTGGCCGGTTTCAAGTCGCGGTGGACGATGCCATGCTCGTGCGCGTATTCCAGCGCCTCGGAAATTTGCTCCGCAATTTGGAGTGCATCCGCAACCGGGATGGGCCCGGCAGCGATTCTCTCGGCCAGCGTCGGCCCATCCACCAGCTCCATCACCAGCGCCCGCACGCCGTCGCTCTCTTCCAGTCCGTAAATCGAGCCGATGTTCGGGTGGTTCAGCGACGCCAGCATCTGCGCCTCGCGTTGGAACCGCGCCATCCGCTCCCCATCAGCGGCAAATGCTGGAGGCAGCATCTTCAGCGCCACCTCCCGCCCCAACCGCTCATCCTGCGCGCGGTACACCTCTCCCATCCCGCCCGCTCCGAGCTTCACTGTCACGCGGTAATGCGTAATGTTTTTTCCGATCACTGGCTGTCCATTGAAAAAGTTATTCGCCGCATCATCTTAGGCCGCCCGTCTGGCCTCGTCAACGCTTGTTCATCCATGCGTACTTCTTCTTCATCAATTCCTTCCGTGCTAGAGTGTGCGCCTTATGGGTGCCCGACTCTCCGGGCATCCGACGCTGGGGAGGTTGGTTTGGCCTACAAGGACCTGCGCGACTTCATCCGCCGCCTTGAAAAAGAAGGCGAGCTCCGCCGCATCACCGCCGAAGTGGACCCAGTCCTCGAAATCACCGAGATCACCGACCGCGTCACCAAGGCCGGTGGCCCCGCCCTGCTCTTCGAAAACCCCAAAGGCTCCCGCGTCCCTCTGCTCATCAACGCGCTCGGCAGCCACCGCCGCATGAATCTTGCTCTCGAGGTCGAAAAGCTCGGCGACGTCGCCGACCGCATCCGCTCGATGATCGACTTCCAATCCCCGCAGGGCCTCCTCGACAAAATTAAGATGCTTCCCAAGCTCGCCGAGCTCGGCAGTTTCTTTCCCAAGAGCGTGAAGACCGGCCCCTGCAAAGAAGTCATCCGCAAGGAGAATTTTTCTCTACATGAGTTCCCAATCCTGAAGTGCTGGCCGCAAGACGGCGGACGCTTCATCACTTGGCCTCTCGTCATCACCAAAAATCCCGAGACCGGCAAGCGCAACATTGGCGTCTATCGCATGCAGGTCTTCGACGACCGCACCACCGCCATGCACTGGCAGACGCAGAAGCA
>CAZHLD010000067.1:0-17890 GCA_964533185.1 uncultured Acidobacteriaceae bacterium
GCCGAATCGCATCTCAAGGCCGGCCGCCAGCCGCAGGCCGTGGGCCTGCTGAAAAAACTTCTCGATGCCGAGCCTGAAAACCTCCGCGTCCAGACGCGCCTGGCCGAGCTGTACCTCGTGATTGGCAAGCCCAAGGAAGCGGTTGAAGCCTTCCTCACCGCCGCCACTAGCCTGCTCGAGAATCGCGCCCCTGCCGAAGCCGAAAAGCTCGCTCGCCGCGCCCTCGACGCGGATCCCAACCACGCTGGCGCACTCACGCTGCGCGCCCGCTGCCTCGCCGCGAACAGCAAGCCCAACGACGCCATCGAGCTTCTCAAAAGCCTCCCCGAGCTGGACGCCGGCTCCGAGGCTACCGCGTTCCTCCTCGAGCTGTATCTCCAGCACGGCCATTCCGACCGCGCCATCAAGCTGGCCCGCAGCGTCTTCGTCCGCAACCCGAAGAATTACGCCTCCGCACACGAAGTGGCTGTGGCACTGATCGAATCCGGCGAGGCCGCGCCCGCCCTGGAACTGCTCGGCTCGGTCCGCGACGCCATGGTCGAAGGCGGCGACCAGGAACGCCTTTCCCAGGCGCTTCAATCTGCCGCCGAGCGCCTGCCGGGGCGCCTCGAGCCCCTCGAGTGGCTTGTCGATCTCTACCGCCGCACCAGCGATTCCTTCCGTTTGCCGGAGACTCTCTCGCAATTGGCCGCCGCGCTAGTTTCCGCCGGCGACCTCGGCCGCGCTCGCCAGACTTACGAAGAGTTCCTCGACCACGACCCTGAAAATGAGACCGCCCGCCGCAGCCTCAACCGGCTCCGCGCCAAGATGGGCCTCGGCCCGTACAAAGATTCCGGTAGCCTGCGCACCGCACCGGCCGCGCCTTCTGAAGCCGCCGAAGTTGAAGCCCAGCCCGCGCCGTCTCTGGAAGCAACGATCGACGAAGAAACTCAGCGTTTTGTCGCACAGTCGCTCACCGACGTGGACCTCTTTTCCAGCTACGGCCTCACGCAGAAAGCCATCACCCTGCTTGAGACGGTCCTCGAGCGCGCACCCAATCACCCCGTTGTCCTCGAGCGTCTGCTGGATCTCAACCTCGGTGAAGGTAATGACCGCCACACCGCCGAGCTCGCCTCCCAGCTCGAGCAGGTCTATCTCGACCGCGGCGATTCTGCAGGCGCCGAGCGGTTCGCCGAACTCCGCCGGCGCTACCAGCGCGCCGCTGGCGTATCCGACGCCGAGCTGGCCGTGCCTCCCACCGTCGAAGCTACGCCCGCTGAATTCTGCGTGCCTCTGGTGGACGCCGCACCCGTGGCCCCCGAGGTCGCCGCTGTGCCCGTGCCGGTCGAAGTCAATCGCGCTGCCGAAGCCACCGTCCATGAAGTGGACCTCTCCGAAGAGTGGGCTAGTCTTTCCCAGCAGATGGCCCACGCCGTCGGCGCGTCACCTGCCGAGCCTCAGGCATCTGCTGCACCTCCTGAGATCGAAATCGAATCTCCGGTGGAAGCAGAAGAGCTCGCCACAATCAGCGCCGACGACACTGCCGCGCTCCGCGCCGCTCTCGACGCCGCGGCGAAGCGTCTCCACGAGGTGCCTGCTCCCGAGCCTGCCGCCGAATATGAACTCGAGCTCGAGCCCGCCCCCGCCGCGACGGAATCCGCCGCGACCCCGGCCGTCGTCGAAGCGCCCTCGGCTCAATCCTCGACCCACGTCTTGTCCTCCGACCAGTTTCTCTCCGACCTCGCCTCCGAATTTGGCGGCAAGGTCCCGGCGTTTACGCCGCCGGCCGCTCCGCGCGTTTTTCAGCGAGTCCCGAGCGCAGCCGAGGGACAGGCCTCGCCTGCCGCGCCGCGCGAAAACGACCCGCTCCACGAAGTCTTCAACGAGTTCCGCGCCGAGCTCGGCGAGATGGGCGTCGAAGACGAAGACCTCGAAACCCACTACAACCTCGGCATCGCCTACCGCGAAATGGGCCTGGCTGAGGAGTCCATCGGCGAGTTTCAGAAAGTTGCCAAGGCCGTTCAGAACGGCCGCGCCTTCCCCTACACCATGCAGTGCTACACCCTGCTGGGCCTCTCCTTCCTCGAAAAAGGTCAGCCATTAATCGCGGTGATGTGGTATGAAAAGGCTCTGGAGACGCCCGGGCTCGACTCGGAGACCATCCTCGCGCTACGCTACGACTTGGGCGTGGCCCAGGAGCTCTCCGGCGAACCGGCTGCGGCGCTCAAGAGTTTATCTCTGGTCTACGGCATGAACATAGACTACCGCGACGTCGCCGAGCGCATTGCCGCGCTGCAGAAGCAGCGCTGACACCCTCCGCCCATGAACCGTCTGCTCCGCGTCCTGTTGATCCTTGTCTGCTTCGAGATGGGGGCGCTGCTGCTCTTTATTCCCTGGGTCAAGTCCTGGGAGAGCAATTACTTCCTCACGCGCTACCCCGTGCTCATCCCCGTCCTGCTTCACCCCGCCATTCGCGGTGCCATCTCCGGCCTGGGCGTGCTCAACATTCTTCTTGCCGCCAGCATGATTCGCTGGCGGCCACCGGAACCCGTTGCCAGCCGCAGCTAGACCCGTCCTCTGCTACGTCACCGACCGACACCTGCTCGGCCCTGACGAAGACGCGCGCCTCGCGGCGCTTTCCGCTGCAATCCGCCGCGCCATCGCCGCCGGCGTGGACTGGATTCAGATCCGCGAGAAAGACCTCTCCGGTCGGCGCCTCTCGGAGCTGGTCCGCGATGCCGTGGGCGCTGCTAGCGGCAGTTCCACGCGCATCCTCGTCAACGACCGTCTCGATATCGCACTGGGGTTGGGCGCTGCGGGAGTTCATCTCGGTGAGGAGTCGGTGCCGGTGGCCGAGGTCATTCGCTGGCGAAACGCCGAGCCGACGCGCCGCAGCTTCTTGGTGGGAGCTTCCTGCCATTCGCTCGCCGCAGCGCAGCAAGCCGAACGCGATGGCGCTGACTACATTTTCTTCGGGCCTGTGTTCGACACGCCCGCGAAGCGCAAGTTCGGCCCGCCGCAGGGGCTCGACCGCCTCAGCGAAGTCTGCCGCGCCGTGCGCATCCTCGTTCTCGCCATCGGCGGCATCACCCTCGAGAACGCTGCGGATTGCCTCCGCTCCGGCGCCGCCGGCCTCGCCGCCATCCGCCTATTTCAGGAATCGCCCGACCTCTCCGCAGCAGTGCCACGACTTCGTTCTGGTTCTTAAGCAATCATTTGGGGGCTATTGGGAGTACTTAAAGATGGCATCCATCAATTCGTCGTAAGCCTTTGGATCAGAACGCCGGATGGCCTGCGTCGCGCAATTCTCCAGGTAATTGCGCAGCACAATCCGGCTGACCTGCCGCAGGGCACTCTGGACGGCAGCCAATTGTGTCAAGACCTCCAGGCACGGTCGCTGCGCTTCGAGCATCTCCTGCACCCCGCGAGTCTGACCCTCAGCCGCCTTCAGTCTACGGATGGCGTTCCCTTGTCGTTCTTTCGAGTAAATGGGCAAGGTGGTAGTCTTCATTCTGGAAAAGTCCTCCCCGGGGCGGAGCCGAACGGAGCCCGAGCCCCTTCGATTTACTTCTGGCCATTCTTCTGGACGCCCGCAGGCTCGCAGCAACACTTCTCAATGGTCTTCTTGGCCAGCGGGCAGTAAAGCTTTTTATCCCGTTGCTCGCAGCAACACGCCTCCATGCTCTTTCCGGTGAGCGTGCAGCGATACGATGCAGGCTTCTTCTGAGCTTGCCCCGCCGACAGGGCGAGTCCAGCGAAAAGCAGTGTTCCAACCATCAGGGGAATGGCACGGCGCATCTTCGTCCTCCTTGGTCGCCTAATACCCCCACCCCGTGGGGGTCATCGGAGAGTCGCATGGTATGCCCGGCCCTGTCAAGAGGATTCCCGGCCTACGGGCAGGGAGCACTTTTCGGCAGGCCCGCAGAAATACCTTGCACCCAAGGCAGCTTCTGCGGCATCCTATCCCCCAGGAGGGGATATGCCAAAGGCAGACACTCTCGGGAAAGCTATCTACCTCGATCCCGCTGTCGAAGTGGAACTTCAGGACCGCCTGAGCCGCATCGAAGGCCACGTCCGCGGAGTCAAACGAATGCTCGCCGAACACGCCACCTGCGAAGACTTACTCATTCAGCTCTCCGCGATTCGCTCGGCGCTGAACCAGGCCACCGCGCGACTGCTCGAAAATCACATGGAAACTTGTGTCGCCGACTGCGTGCGCGCCGGCCACGGCGAAAAGGCTCTGCGGCAGCTCAAGGGCGCTCTGGCGCAGGTCCTGAAGATGCAGTGAAGAATTCTGTTTTCGGAGGAAATGATGAACGAAAGAGTGGGCATTTTTGGCGCAATTGGCACAGCCGTTCTGGCCTCGGTTTGTTGCATCGGTCCGGTCGTGCTGGCGGGATTAGGGATAGGAGCGGTGACCGCAGCACAGCAGTTTGCTGCCTTGCGGCCATACTTTCTTGCGTTGACTGCCGTCCTTCTTGGGCTCGGTTTCTACTTTGCCTATCGCAAACCGAAGCGGGCGGCTGTGTGTGATGGTGAGGTCTGCGAGGCGCCGCGTGTGGCGCGCTGGGGCCGGCCGCTGCTTTGGATTGCTACGGTCGCAGTCGTGGCGCTGGTGACTTTCCCCTACTACTACGGACCACTCCGCGCAGCATTCGACAAGCCTCAGCAACCAACCCCTGTGGCGGCCATGCCCGCCCAACTTTCCACGGTCGAACTGAAGGTGAGCGGAATGACCTGTAGTGGTTGCGCCGTGAGCGTGCGCAACGCACTCGTGGAAACGCCGGGTGTGACCGCAGCGGAAGTGGACTGGGAATCAGCCCGTGCGAGAGTGCAGTACGACCAGAGCAAGGTTTCCACGGCCCAGCTCATTGAAGCCGTCAACAAGACCGGATTCAAGGCCTCGCTTTGATCGAAATCTCGACATTAAAGCGGAAGGAACAGAAAAGTGACCCAGAAGTTTGATCTCGTAGCGATCGGAACAGGTTCGGGGGCTTCGGGAGTCGCCATGCGTTGCCGAAGAGCAGGTTGGCAAGTCGCAATAGTGGACTCGCGCCCGTATGGTGGCACCTGCGCGCTGCGCGGCTGCGACCCCAAGAAGGTGCTCGTTGGTGCAGCCGACCTCGTTGACTGGGGTGACCGGATGGCAGGACAAGGAGTGGTCGCAGACCGCGCGCGGATGAATTGGAGCGGATTGATGCGCTTCAAGCGGTCGTTTACCGCCCCGGTTCCGAAGCATCGTACAGAGGGCCTAGCAAAGGCTGGAATCGCCGCCTTCCATGGTCGCGCTCGTTTTGTCGGTCCAGCCGCAGTCCAGGTTGGTGAAGACGTTCTCGAAGCACGCTACATCGTCGTGTCTACCGGGCAGAGACCGGCAACGCTGAACATTCAGGGAGAACAGTACCTCACAACGAGCGATCAGTTCTTGGAATTGGAAAACCTCCCACAGCGCATCGTGTTCATCGGGGGCGGCTACATTTCTCTTGAGTTCGCGCACGTTGTAGCACGCGCCGGAGCCCAAGTGAGAATCTTGCACCGTGGCTCGCGTCCCCTGCCGCGCTTCGACCCTGATCTTGTTGATCAGCTCGTTAAAAGAACCAGAGAGTTAGGCATAGAGGTGGATCTGGAGACGCGCGCTGAAGCAATTGAGCGAGGTCCGAGCGGCCTCGTTGTTCATGCGTCGCGGGGCGGCGAGAATCTCAAATTCGAGGCCGATTCGGTCGTTCACGGGGCAGGTCGAGTCCCTGAGATCGATGACCTCGACCTGGGAAAAGCGGGCGTCGAATGGGATCGTCACGGCGTCAAGGTCAACGAATACCTCCAAAGCGTATCGAACCTTTCTGTCTATGCCGCTGGCGACGCTGCTGCAACCGACGGCCCGCCCCTGACCCCTGTAGCCGGGTACGAAGCCCAGATTGTCGCCGCCAACCTGCTCGAAGGGAACCATCGCAGGGCCAACTACCGGGGGATTCCCAGCGTGGCTTTCACGATTCCGCCGCTGGCCACAGTGGGCCTGTCTGAACATGCGGCGCAGGAACAGGGTCTTCGGTTTCGGGTCAAGCGTGAGATTACCTCCGCCTGGTACTCCTCCCTTCGCGTGGCCGAGACTTGTTCTGGTTTCAAAGTACTCGTGGAGGAAGAGAACGACCGCATTCTCGGGGCTCACCTGCTCGGTCCTCACGCGGACGAGACGATCAACCTGTTTGCCTTGGCCATTCGATCCGGCCTGCGCGCAACGGACTTACGAGAAGCGTTGTTTGCCTACCCCACACATGGATCGGATGTCCAGTACATGGTCTGAACCGGAGGAGGAAGATCGTCATGTCGGATTGTTGTTCGGTTCACCGAAGAGTTCAGGCAACTGGGGTGATGGCCTGCCCAGTCAGCGGGACGCGTTCGAAGCAAGTGGGCCTGCTCACCGTAGGGGCTCTCGTTCGGCATCTGCCCTTGGGTATGCCGCCAACGCAGTACTACTTCTGCGAAGCACCGGATTGCGATGTGGTTTACTTCCCTTCAGACCCGGCAGCTCCCAGTTTCCATCGTGCTGATGTCCTGGTGCGAGTGGGCATCAAAGAAAGAGAAGATCCGATCCCGGTCTGCTACTGCTTTGGGTTCACGCGAAAAGATATTTGGGACGATATCGCGCAGACGGGAAGGTCTACTGTTGCGGAACATATTAAAAGAGAGGTGAAGACAGGCAATTGCGCTTGCGAAGTGAAGAATCCCTCAGGCAAGTGCTGCTTGGGAGATGTCGCGCGGTCCGTGCAGGACGGCCTGAAGGTCTTGCAGACCAGTGCCCTGCCGCGGTAGGCCTGCGCAGAGAATCTATCGTCAAGAATAGGAGGAAGCTGATGAAGGTGAAACTTGTGGTCGCGCTCATTCTTGCCCTCGGTTTGCTGGCTTGGGCGACGACGTCGGACGCTTCGCCTGGGCCGCTGGCTGGGAAACGCGTCCTGGTACATCTCAAAACGGGATTCAATCAAGACGACAACCAGCCGTGTGTGGCTTTCAACGTGGCCTTCGCCGCGTTGAAGCAGGGGGCAAAGGTCGAAATGCTTTTCGATGCCGGAGCCGTGGTGGATTTGAAAGTCTGGCAAGGCAAACCAACCAGCCTGGCCTATGAGTTGCCGGACAAGCTGAAAGACATCTTGGTTCAGCAATACAAGACTCCGGCCAAGAAAGATTTCCCCAGAACCTATCAAGAGTTTCTGCGCTGGCTCCACCGGCAAGGGGTCGAGATCACTTTTAACGGCTCGCTGGCGCAACTAACAAACCTTTCGAACGGTATTCACGACGTCGGCCAACTCGAACCTATCGCAAAGCCGCTTTCGCTTGACGAAATGCTCCAGCACCGCGCCCGCGCCGACGTCTATCTGGTGTACTGAAGTGGAGGCGAAATGCCAAGAACGGTTGTCGTTTACAGCCAGCCCGGTTGAATGTTTTGCGGCAAGGTGAAAGAGTTTCTTTCACAGAACAACATTGCCTTCACGGAACGAAATATCGCCGCCGACGAAACTGCACTGACCGAACTGGAACAGCTCGGCTACATGACGACGCCAGTGACCTTGATCGACGGCGAGGTAGTCGTCGGCTTTGACCGCCCGAAGCTGGAAAGGCTGCTCGGAATCATCTCCTGAGTCCTGCCTAGGGTTACCGGACCTTCCGGAATCTTTTCTTCTCCGTCGAGGATCGTATGGATGGTCCTCCTCCATCTACAGGGACACGAATGCAGAACCGACATGTCGCCTTCTCGCTGGTTGCCCTGCTCGCAGTGATACTGCTGGCTCTGGGGCTTGTTCTCTCGCAGGCCAGCCTCAGCGCGCTGGACGAGCCTAGTCCGCTGGAAACCTATGCCGCGACGCGCGCAAAACGTTTCTTCGTGGCCAGGCGAGCGGGAGAAGCGTCGCCGAAACGGCGTCTAGCTCTGCCGAATCCCGCCGCAATCGGAGGAATGCAATTCCGCGCACGTTGCGCTTCCTGCCACGGGCTGGACGGGCGCACTCCTAGTGAGATTGGCCGCTGGATGTATCCGCGCGCGTCCGATCTGGGGTCAGCGCCCGTGCAAGAATGGTCGGATGCCGAGCTATTCTGGATTATCAAGAACGGAGTTCGTCTGACCGGGATGCCGGGCTTCGGCAAGGTGCTCTCCGACGAAGAGATTTGGCCGCTGGTGGATTACATCCGCACGCTGGCTCCACCGAAGGACGCGCAGTCAACTAGCCAGCCGCCCGAAGCGGCTGACGCGCGGGAGCGTCGATGGCAGCCGCGGTGAGCAGGAAGCCCATTTCGGCCGCGGGAGGGTGTAGATTCGCTGAATCCTCTCGCTGGTTTCCCGTATCCCACATGGAGAGGAAACCTGACAGGTCGTGAAGCCCAGGAACTCAGAAACGTCGCTTAACCGACGCGTGGGGGCAGCGGACGAGGATCTGCCGCTGGTGGATCGGGCGCTGGCCGGCGATACCCAGGCGTTCGACGAACTCGTGCACCGACACCAGAGCCGCGTGTACCGCACAATTCTCTCAGTCACCTGCAATCCGGATGACGCCGAGGACGCCCTGCAGGACACGTTCTTGAACGCATTCAAGCACCTGCGAGAATTTCGGCGCGACTCACGGTTTACCACCTGGCTGACTCGTATAGCTATCAACGCCGCCCTGCAAAAGCTTCGGCACCGCCGGGAGAACGTTTCGCTCGACGACCCCGACTTGCCGGAATCGATGCACATGCCGAAGCACTTCGAGAGCTGGCAGCAGAACCCTGAGCAGCTCTACGCGACGGAAGAGCTGCGGCGAATTGTGCAGGAGGCGGTTGCGGCAGTTCCGCCAGCGTACCGAGTGGTCCTGATTCTGCGGGACATAGCCGAGATGGACACCGTCGAGGCCGCGGAGGTACTGGGGCTGACCATCGCTGCAATGAAGTCCCGATTGCTGCGCGCGCGCCTGATGGTCCGCGAACAGTTGGCGGCACGGTTCGAGAAACGCCCGGGATGGAAGTCGAAGTTCGTGCGGGCGGGATGGATGGTTCGCGGGATGATGACGGGCCGACTGGCCAAGCTTCCCGGTCAGAAAGAGGTGAACTAGCCATGCTGGACTGTCGACAGGTCTTGGCCGAGATTTCGAACTACCTCGATGACGAGGTGACGCTGGAGCTGACGCACGCCATCGAGAAGCACCTGGCGCGGTGCCATCGCTGCTGGGTCGTCTATAACACGACGCGCCGGACGCTGGAAATCATGAGCGACTGCCTGCCGACGGCCGCGCCGATTCCGGTGAGTGAGCGGCTGCACGCGCGCCTGCGACAGCTTTATACCGCGGGCAACTAGGCGCACGCGGCACGCAGAAACTTGGCGGGAAAGATTTTGTAGAACCACGGGCAACACCATTCCAAAGGAGGAAAACTAGATGAGAAAGGCTCCGTATCCGATTCTCGCAGCACTTGCGCTCACGCTGGCAGTCAGCGTGGCTTGGGCCCAGAAAGAAGCCACGTTCGAAGGCACGCTGGTAGATAGCAAGTGCTACCTGAAAGACAACTCACTCACCGGCAACGACCATGGCCCAGTGAAGGAATGTGGGACGATGTGTCTGAAGGGTGGCACCCCCGGCGGGCTGCTCACCAAGGACAAGAAGTTCCACGCCATCCTCGCCCCCTCGCTGGTCCTGGCTCCCTATGTGGGCCAGACAGTGCGCATCAACGGCACTCTGCACAACGGCGCGATTCTCGCCTCCAAGGTGGAAGTCAACAAAGCCGGCAAGTGGGAAGAAGTCAAGCTCGGGATGATGATGTAGAGCGGCGCGGCCTGTCCGGGCGTGCGGACTTGAAGTCTGCGTGCCCGGACTGCCCACCGTTTGGCGCTCACTTCCAAAACCACCAACTGTCTTAGCCAAAGGAGAATCGTATGGCGTGGATTCGCGTGATTCGGCCCTCGGAGACATCTGGCGACCTGGCCGAGTGCTACAGTCGAATGCATGGCCCGGACGGTACCGTAGCCAACATTCTTGCCGTCCATAGCCTGAACCCGGCGGCGCTGCAGGCACACTTCGAGCTCTTCAAGACGATTATGTTCGGGCCTTCCGAGCTCAGCCGGGCGCAGCGCGAGATGATTGCCGTGGTGGTCTCCACTGCGAACAACTGTCACTATTGAATCGTCCATCATGCGGAGGGTCTCCGCAAACTCACAAACAACGAAGAGTTGGTGAAGGCTATCGTGTCTGAGCATGCCACAGCCCCTATCTCGGAACCGGAGCGAGCCTTGCTCGACTACGCGGTGAAACTAACCCGGGAACCCTGGGACTGCTCGGAGGGCGACATTGCGGCGTTACGACAAACCGGATGGGGCGATAGCGCGATCCTCGACCTGAATCTGGTCGTGGCCTACTTCAACTTCGTGAACCGGATCGCGGAGGGTTTGGGCGTTCAGTTGGAACCGAGCGGGATTGCCACGCGTTGACCTGTTAAAGACTACGACCCCAGCCAGCGCCCCAGCGGCTGCCAGCTTTCCACGTTGTCGCACACCACTTTGATGGTCGCCGTAATCGGGATGGCCAAGATCAGCCCCAGCCCGCCCCAGATCCAGCCCCAGAAGAGCAGCGCCAGCGTCACCGCCAGCGCGTTCAGGTGGACGCGCTTGCCCACCAGCGCCGGCATCAGCACGTTGATGGCGATCAAGTGGAAGAAGCTCAGCATCAGCGCTATGCCTACGAACGGCCCGATCGTTTGCCACTTTCCCAGCCCGACCACAAACGGCGGCACCCACGCCAGCACCGCGCCCAGGTACGGCACCAGATTGAGTACGCCGGAGGTCACGCCCGCGAGCATCGGGTAGTCCAGCCCCAGCACCCAGAAAAACACGCAGCTCACCAGCGCCAGGATCACCGCCACCACCGCGTTGCCCAACATGAACCCGCGCAGCACTTCCCCCACCTGCTCCAGAATTTCCTTCACGCGCGTCCGCTGCGTCGGCGGGAAGAGTTGCAGCGTCCCGTGCCAGACGTCCCGCTTCGCCGCCAGCATGAAAAACACCAGAAACGGCACGAAGGTCACCACAAACAGGATCGAATAGAGCGACCCCAGCAGGCCTCGCAGCAGCCCGCGCACCGGGTGGTCGTCGGCCACCTTCACCTGCAGCGTCTTGCTCTCCGGGGCCGCCGGCTGGATCTGCGAATAACGCGTCTCGAGCTCCTCGATTTTTTTCTGAACCGCGTCGATCCAGTCCCGCAGCACCGCACTGTACCGCGGCCAGTCTTCGGCGAAGTGCTGCGCCCGGTCGTACATCAGGTAGCCCAGCGACGCCACCAGCGCGATCAGCAGCAGCACGACCAGTAGCGAGCCCAGCGCCCGCGGGATCCGCCAGCGCTCCAGCGCCTCCACAAACGGGTCCAGGAAATAGGCGATCAGAACGGAGAGCAGCAGCGTCATCAACACGCTCGACGCCCAGTAGCAGAACCCCACCACCACGCCCAGCGCGATGATCCGCTGGCTGATGTTCGAGCGATGCGTCGGGGAGCTGTCTTCGCTGCTCATCTCTTGGCTGATCCTGGAGGGAAGCGATGTCCGAACGCTCACCTTACCACACCCCCGCGCCCTTTCCTCCCACGGCGCGCAGACACGTTTTTTCTCTGGAAACTCTTACGGTGCCAGTCCTGGCTCGTAGGTTGTGAGGAAGGTCATGAAGCTCGAAGCTTCCACCATGTCTCGCGCGCGAATGCGAATTGAATGTGACCCGGTCCGCTCCACCATCGGCAAATACGCCGCCACTTCGGTTTGTAGATACTGCTTGAAGCTGATGTCCAGCGTCACCGGCGTGGCCATGCGGTACGGCTTGAAGTCCCTGAGGCGCGCGAGCGCCGCCTTCACCTTTTGCGCGATCTGCTCGCACGCCGCCTGCGGCGTCAGCGTATTGGCCGAATGGAAGCCCAGGCTCCGTTTCGTCTCCACCGATTCGAGCGGCCCCACCAGCGCCTTCACCTCGGCCACCGCCGCGTCGTCGCCTGCCACAAACACCACCGGCACGCCAAAGTGCCCGGCGATGGCGGCGTTCCACGCGCCTTCCGTCACCGCCGCGCCGTTCAGGGCCACGTGCGTCAGCGTCGCGCTTGAAAATGTGTGCGCCCGCACGCCCCACACGTTGTCTGTGGAGGCGTGGTAGCCGATGAAGAGCACCGCGTCAAACGTCTCGTCAATCCCTGCCATCATGGAAAGCCGTCTCGGCCACGACCGGATGATGCGCACCTCCGGCGGGAACTGCTCGATCAGCAGGTTCTCGCCGTTGCCGTGCGAATCGCTCACCAGGATTTCGGTCGCGCCCGCCTCCCGCGCCGCCTGTACGGCTGCCAGCGCTTCCCTGGTCATAAACTCGCGGAAGCGCGCGTACTCAAACCCCGCCGGCCCCAGTTGGTCGCCGGTCACCACGCCCGTGATCCCTTCCATGTCCACCGAGATGTACACTTTCAGCTTCTTCGCCGCCGGAGCACTCTGTGCTGGCGCGCTCTGTGCCGTCACCCCGCCCGCCCCCATCGCACACACAACGCACAGCACGCCCGCCACAGCCATTCGCCATTTCATTTGAAATTCCCTCCCCTCGCGCGCGCACACAATATCACACGCATCTTCTGGTAGTAGGGGCGCATGGAGAGACGCCCTACCCTCGAAACGAAGGTCTAGCGGCGGGTTTATCCCGCCGTTCCTGCTATGTCTGATGTGGGAATTCGCAGGGGCACGATAGATTGTGCCCCTACGATGTGGTTACCTGGGTGGAAACTTTACCGCCGCGCGCGGAAGACCAGCGGGCGGTCAAGTTCGAACTCGATGCGCGTGCCTTCGCGCAGGATCAGGTCTTTCCCGCCCGTCGAAGCGCCAATTGCGGCACCGGTACCTGCGCCGACGGCCCCGCCAATGGCCGCGCCTTTTCCTCCGCCTTGGACCCCGCCGACGGTCGCGCCCAGCCCGCCCAACACGATGGCTCCGATGGCGGCGTTGCGCCCGCGGTGGCTGGCAGTCTTGATCTCGCCCTCGTTGCCGACCTTGCTGCGCACGTCTTTTTCACCCTGCACGCCTACGACGCTGGCGACGATGGGTACCTTCCCGCGCGGCGTTTCGATCTGCTCCACGCGCAGCACGATCTTGTTGTTCTCGACGTAGGACACCCGCCCGCGAATCTTCGTCCACGACGGAATGACGCTGCCGTCGCTGGCCCGCAGCGCGTCCAGCGTGCGCACCTCGAATTTCTTCCCCGGCTTGATCTTCTTGGCCTCGAGCTTGTCGCGCAGCTCCGCCAGGAACCGCGTGCCCGTGGGCACCTCCGACTGCGCCCGCGCCGCCGGAGCCGCCGCCAGGATCATGCCCAGCGCGGCCAGCCGTGCGGCCGGCGCCATCCAACGTGCCTTGCTGTTGCCGGTTGCTGTGTTCATCTGCCACCTCGCTGGTCGAGGATTGGGCCGGGTTCAAGCTCCATTATGTCCGATTCGGTCCGGCCCTGCGGCGTTGTCCGGCGTCCCGTGCGCTTTTCAATCAATGGTACTCCGCGTATCCGGTTAGTCACTCCACTGCATCTAGGAACATGTCCTCTGCGTTGTAGAATCACAGCCGGCGTGAAATAAATTTTTCCAGGCCACGGCCCCCTGCCCTCATCCGGGGCTGTTGTCGTTTTGCTGGAAGGTGGTTCGTTTTGGGTCAGTTTTGGAGCCCTGGACTCGGTCGGCAGCGGGGCACGTCAACCATCACCGTGACGGCCATCTCCGGCAGCGCTTCGCGCGCCATCAATTCACCCTCACTGTCAACTAAACTGCTACTCGCCTCGCCCTTGCTCTTCTCGGCTGCGGTGCGTTAAGGTACGCCATGCACCCCGCCGCCCTCCTCTGGGACCCATTCGCGCAGCTCAACGCGCGCGTCATTGCCGCGCTCGACGTCCTGATCATCGCCGCCATCATCTACTACCTCCTCAAGCTTCTCCGCGGCACTCGCGCCACCCAGATGGTCATCGCCGTCCTGCTCCTCGTTTTGCTGTATGGGGGCGCGCGCTGGGCCCGGCTTGAGATGCTCGAGTGGATGCTCACCACCCTGCTGCCCTATTTCGCCATTGCGCTCATCGTCCTTTTCCAGCCGGAGATTCGCCGCGCTCTGGCCCGCGTCGGCCGCCGCCCATTTCTCCTGTGGTTTTCTTCCCGCAATTCCGCCGAAGCCCACGACGACCTGGTCCTGGCCGTCACCTACTTCTCCCAGAACCGCATCGGCGCACTGGTGGCCCTCGAGCGTGAAGTCGGCCTGCGCACCTACATCGAAAGCGGCGTCCCGCTCGACGCCACGCTCAGCTACGACCTGCTGCTGGCCATCTTTCACCCCTCTTCGCCGCTGCACGACGGTGCCGCCATCCTGCAGGGCAACCGCATCGCCGCAGCCGCTTGTTTTCTGCCGCTCTCGCTCAACCCCACCATCTCCAACCAACTCGGCACGCGCCATCGCGCTGCCATCGGCGTCACGGAAGAAAGCGACGCCATCGTCGTGCTGGTCAGCGAGCAGACCGGCGCCATCGCCCTCGCCACCGGCGGAGCAATCGAGCTGGGCCTCACCCCTGAGCAGCTCGCCGAGCGCCTCGGCCAGCTCTTCGTCCGCTACCGCCCGGCCCTCGGATTTGCCGCCCCGCCCGCCGGCCCCTGGACTGCGGCGGCAAGGAAATAGGCCATGCTCGCTCGCCTTCGCAAATGGATCTTCGGCAACTGGGCGCTCAAGCTTCTTTCGCTTGGCATCGCCATTCTCCTCTGGACCGCCTACACCGCCGAGCCCATGGCCGAGATCGGCTACCAGGTTCCCATCGAGTTCCACAACCTCTCCCCCGACCTCGAAATCTCCGGCGACGTACCCGCGCAGGCTTACGTCCGCGTTCGCGGCCGCTCGATGCTGCTCCGCCGGTTGACGCCGGCCGACCTCGCCATTCGCATGGACCTTGCCGGAAAAGCGGCCGGCGAGACCGCGGTGAAAATCTCTCCCGACCAGATCGCGCCGCCCTACGGCGCTACCGTCGTCCGCATTTCACCCGCGCAGCTCCGTCTGCGCCTGGTAACTCGTAAGGAAACCCTGCCCGCGCCTCCGCGTTGAGCGTGTTAAACTTTTCCATTGGTTTCGCGAAGCGTGGGGCTGGCGCGTGACGCACCTCGAAAGAAAGCTGCATGGCTAAGGAGCTTTTCGGCACCGACGGCATCCGCAGCGTCGCGGGCGAGTTCCCGCTGGACGCGCGCACGCTCTACTGGATTGGGCACACCGTCGGCGAACACCTGTCCCGCAGCGGCCCCGCCCCCCGCGTGCTCATCGGCATGGATACGCGCGAATCCGGCCCGGCGATTGCCGCGACGCTCGCCGCCGGCCTTCAGCGCGCCGGCGCCGTTTCCGAGTTTGCCGGCATCATCACCACGCCCGGTGTCGCCTGCCTGGTCCGCCAGAAGGGCTTCGCTGCCGGCGTGGTCATCTCCGCCTCGCACAATCCGTTTCACGATAACGGCGTGAAGCTCTTCGCCGCATCCGGCATGAAGTTCCCCGACGAAATCGAAGAGCGCCTCGAAGAGCAGCTCACCGCGCGCATGAAGCAGGAGCCGCAGGCGCAGAGTGGCTCGCTCAAAGCCGACTCCTCGCTCGACGAGGAGTATCTGGCCTTCCTCCGCAGCCGCGCTCTGCCCGGCGCCTCGCTCGCCGGCCTGAAGATCGTCCTCGACTGCGCCAACGGCGCCGCCAGTTTCCTTGGGTCGGCGCTTTTCCGCTCGCTGGGCGCCGCAGTTGTCGCCATCCACAACCAGCCCGACGGCCGCAACATCAACGCCGGCTGCGGCTCGCTCCACCCGCAGGAGCTTCAGAAAAGAGTTGTCGCCGAACGCGCCCCGCTGGGCGTCGCCTTCGACGGCGATGCCGACCGCGCGCTCTTCGTCAGCGCTTCGGGTGCGCTGGTCAATGGCGATGGAGTCTTGCTCGCCGCTGCCCGTTACCTCAAATCTGTCGGCCAGCTCAAGGGCCGCGCCATCATTGGCACTACCATGACCAACCTCGGACTCGAGCGCGCGCTGGCGAAGGAAGGGCTTGAGCTGGTGCGGGTGAACGTCGGCGATCGCTACGTGCTGGAAGGCATGCAGAAGCTCGGCTGCAATCTGGGCGGCGAGCAGTCCGGCCACATCATCTTTCTCGACGACGCCACCACCGGCGACGGCCTGCTCACCGCGCTCAAGATCGCCGGTCTGGTGGCGCTGCGCGGCCCGCTGGACACGCTCGTCACCGGGCTGAAGGATTTCCCGCAGACCATCGTCAACGTGAAAGTTCGCAGCAAGCCCAGGCTCGATACGCTGCCCGAAGTCTCCCGCGTGCTGGCCGAAGCCAACCGCGCGCTGGGCGAGCGCGGGCGCGTCGTCCTGCGCTACTCCGGCACCGAGCCGCTTGCGCGCGTGATGGTCGAAGCCGAGCGCGCCGACGACGTCTCGCGCTGGTCCGAAGCCATCGCCTCCGCCATCCGCTCCTCCCTCGGCGCGTAGGGGCCCCTACAAAATCATATAGCCGCGTGAACGCGGACTTCTCCCAAACTCCGTAGGAAAAAACTTCGTTTCTTGTGAGAAACCGTAGGTTTGGCGGCCTGGGCAATTCCTTACACAGGGCCATCCTGGCGTAACTTCAACATTGGCAAAGGCTTGCGCCACCCCTGCAAATCGAGACACGGCTGGCATTGTGTTTGCTCTTCTGCTGTCAGGCTGTCTCTTGATTCCCGGGGTGGGCTTATCCTGCCGCGACGGGATAGAGCCTTAGGGGTATAGCAGAAGGGGTCCCGCTGGGGACCCCTTTTTGCTTCCTGGTAGCGCCGGCATCTTGCCGGCTCCAGAATTTCTAACTCACCCGCGCTGGCTCAAACGAATCACGGGTTCCGAATTCCGTATGTCAGGATTCGCCCGGCCAGTGCGTCACGCCGCACTCCTCGCACGCCACCTGGATCTGTCCGAGCCACTCGAGCACTTCGCCCATACCCGGCAGTCCCGCGTCGTCTGCGCCCGACCACTGCGCGTAGAGCTCGCCGTAGCGGTCGGTGACAAACACGCCCGTCAACCGCTGTCCCGCGGCGCCGAATGCCTCGCGGCCCAGAAACGCCTTCTGCGCCCGCCCACTCATGTCTGTCGCGACGACGATCTGCGCCGGCAGGTTCTCGACTACGCGCGCCGACGGCGTCTCGGAAAAAATCACCAGCGCGACGGCTTCGCGCTCGGCCAGCTCCGCTGAGCGCTCGGCCAGCGTTTTAAGAAAATCTTCGCACCCCGCGCATCCCGCGTGCAGGAACGCGATGACGAGGTTCTTCTTCTGCTTGTAGTCCCATGCGCACACCGCGCGGCCGTCTGCCGCGCGCGCCGTCACTGCCGGGATCATCTGCCTCACCTTCAGCATGGGTGAACCATTGAGAAGAAAAAGAGGGGCGTCCGCCGCGGCGGACGCCCCTCGGTCCAATCGAATGGCTGCGGACAGCTCTTACGCTCCCGCCACGGCGGCCCCCTGGTCGAGGATCGCCGCAGCCCGCACGGCCTCTGTGACGCCAAAGATCAGCAGAGGCGAGTTGGTGCCGGGTTCGACGCCGGCGTAAGCGTAGTTGATGTTGATGTTTGCTTCACCGAGGCGGGTGGCGGCGCGGGCCAGCTCGCCGGGCCGGTGCGGCAGGCGGATTTGCGCCACGTCCGTTTCGGTGTAGGGGACTCGCTCGGAGTCGAGCACCGTCTTCATCGTCATGGGGTTGTCCACAACGATGCGAACGAGGCTGGCTCCTTCGAACGGCAACGATTGAAATGCGAGAACGTTTACTCCGCGGTCGGCGACCGCCCGGCAGATTCTCCCAAGTGTGCCCGGGCGATCGTCCATGCGAATGGTCAATTCTTTCGTGGTAGGCATGTGCGAGGACCTCCAT
>CAZHLD010000068.1:0-17686 GCA_964533185.1 uncultured Acidobacteriaceae bacterium
CGGTGAACACGGTGGCCGCCGTTCCGTTGAACCTGACCGCCGTCGTTCCGGCAAACCCCGTCCCCGTCAGCACGCTCTGACTGCCCACCACGCCGCTGGCGGGAGCAAACGAGGTGATCGTCGGCGCGACAATCACGGTGAAGTCCGTCGCGCTCAGCGCCGTCCCGGCCGCATTGGTGACGCTGATCTTCCCGGTGGTCGCTCCCAGCGGCACCGTGGCGGTAATCTGCGTGCCCGAGTTGACGGTGAACACGGTGGCCGCCGTTCCGTTGAAGCTCACCGCCGTCGTTCCGGCAAATCCCGTCCCCGTCAGCACGGTCTGACTGCCCACCACGCCGCTGGCGGGAGCAAACGAAGTGATCGTCGGCACCACAATCACGGTGAAGTCGGTGGCGCTGAGCGCCGTCCCGGCCGGGTTGGTCACGCTGATCTTCCCGGTGGTGGCCCCGCCAGGGGACACAGCAGTGATCTGGGTGTTGGAATTGACGATGAAGGATGACGCCGGCGTGCCGTTGAAGCTCACCGCCGTGGTTCCGGCGAACCCGCTGCCGGTCAAGGTGACCTGTGTCCCAACAGGCCCGTTGGCCGGCGCAAACGACGAGATCGCAGGGGCGACAATCACGGCGAAGTCGGCCGCACTCTGGGTCGTGCCCACCGCGTTGGTGACGCTGATCTTTCCCGTCGTGGACCCGGCCGGCACGGTGGCGGTAATCTGCGTGTTCGAGTTGACGGTAAACGTGGTCGCAGGGGTGTTGTTAAACTTCACCGCCGTTGTGCCGGTGAACTTGCTTCCTATAATCGTTACCTGCGTGCCGACTGGCCCGCTCGCGGGGCTGAACGACGTGACGACCGGCGTGCCGGCAGACAGGATGGACAGGTAGTTGTGATAATAAAAATCGACTTTGTCGTCGGCAGCCAGCACTGTGATGCCGGTGACTGAGTTCACATTCTGCTTAGTTGACGTCGGATTGTTGATATTGATGTCGGTCGTGCTGCGAATAAAGGGAGTTCCGAGGTCCGCGACGGTAAACTGGATGTTGTTCAGGCTCGTCTTCTTGTAATAGATCGCTTCCGCACTGCCTGCGCCTGTAATCTGGTTCCGAGTGAAGAGATACAGCTCTGAATTCTCCTCATCCAACAGGACAATCGGTCGGGTCGGGCTGAACTCGCTGGTATAGGCCGTATAGCTGGTCCAGTCAGCCGCCGACGTGCAAATGCTGTTGTTGCATGTTAAGAGGACAATCAGAGCGGCCGACCGCGACGTCTTGATCGCGGCAATCACCCGGCCTCCCGCGCCTACGGTCGTGGACTTCAGGTTGATATGGTCGTCGGCAGAAAGCGTGTAGACGGCCGCGCCCTGCCAGCTCGCATCGGCATCGCCGTCCACGTGCCCGGCGAAATACATCTTGCTGGTGTTCTGGTTGCTCCAGAAAATGCCGATTCGGCCGTTGTAGGCAATCACGGAGGAAATGTCGTCGAGGGCCAGGTTCGCTGTGTCCGTCACCGGCAGCACGAACGGCGTACCCCAGGTCAGGTCATTTCCGTTCAGGCTGTGATTGACCATGACACGCTGATTTTCCGTGTAGGTCACCCACAGGGTGCCGAGGGAGTCCTTTGCCAGCACCAGCGTTTCGCTCTTTCCTCCGTTTACCTCCACCGGGAAGCCGGCATCGAGGCTGTACGTTTTTGTGACGGAGTTGTAGCTGTAGCGGTAGAGCTGTCCTCGCTGGCCGGCGGGAGCTGGCTGTCCGGCATTCTGCGAGTACAACTCGGACACCACATAGAGTTTGTGGATGCCGCTGTCCCATAGGGCATCGGACCGGGTAAGGGCGCGCGTATCCACCGTCGTCCCGGTGTCTACCCAGTCTTGTGTGGTCAGATCCAGCCGGTAAATGTGGTAGTCGGTAGCCAGGCTGCTCCACAAAATCCCCCACCAGATCCCGTCGTTCCACCACAATTTACTTTGCGGCTTCTCGCCGGTGATCGTGCCGTCCCCGCTGTTGCTATAGGAGAAGTCCTTATAGCCGAATTCAATGGGCGTGGACGCCTGTGCGATAGGCACAAATGCCGGCGAGACACAATTCGCCAGCAGCGTGATCACCATCAATAAACTACGGATTCTCAATTGGTGGCGCGACAGGAGTGACGGGGTTTTTCGTCTCAGCATCGGAGTGCCCTCAGTGTGGTTCAAGTTTTGGTTTGGATCGTGCGGGCCCGTTTGCCCTCGCGACTGCAACCGACCGAGTCCGAGGTCTTCAACTGCTCGAGGTAACGGCTGTCTTGCCTTGCGGAGTGGGGACTTACTTCAACTCATTCGTGCGACGGGGAAAGTTCCTCGGCTACCTCCAAACGTAATTACCTAGTTCTATATCTTTCCACCAATGCCAGTTTCCTGGCCCTGCATTGTAGTGGAATCTTTTCTCCTGGCGGTGGCCCGGAAGAGCTTCGCAAGCCTTTCCGCACTGCGGTACAGGTTGAACTCGCGGATCACCTTTTCTCTTCCAAGCCGTCCCATGCGCGTGCGCAGCTCCGGATCTTGCAGCAGTTGTTGCAGCGCGTCGGCTAAGTCCGCCGCGTCCCCGGGAGGAGTCAGAAGGCCGGTACGGCCGTTTTCCACCAGCTCCGGTATCCCCGAGATCGCGCTCGACACCACGGGAAGCCCGCTGGCCATCGCCTCCATCAGCACCACCGGGATCCCTTCGCGCTTGCCCCGTCGCGTGGGAACGCTTGGGAGCACCATGATGTCCGCGTCGGCCATCATCTGCGCCACTTCCGGACGCGGACGCCCTCCGTGCACCAGCGCCACGTTTTGCAAACCCGCCCGTTCAATCTGTGCCTCGACCTTGCCTCGCAGCGGACCCTCTCCCACCAGGTCACACACGAAGTCCACGCCTCGGTCACGCAGAATTCGACACGCCTCGACGAGATAGGTGTGACCTTTGACCTCTTCATACGACCCTACGCACAGAATGTGCGGCCGGCCATTCTTCGCCTGCCTGGGTGCGGGCCGGAAGACATTCGGATCCACCCCGCTGTGAATCACGTGGATTTTCCCGCGCACGTCTTCTCCGCACTCTCGGATCATGAGTTCCTTGTTATAGGAGGAGATCGTCACGGCAAACGCCGCTGCCTCCACTTTCTTGTCCAGCATCCGCCGCTCCACGTGCAGGTCTGAGCCGTGGGCAGTGAAGCTGTAGGGGATGCCGGTCAGCCGGTGGATGATCAGCGCAGCCACCGCCGGGTGGTTCGCAAAATGCGCGTGCACCAGGTTGATCCCCTGTTCCTGCATCTCGTACGCAAACCGCACCGCCTTCGGGAAGATCCCCAGTGCTCCAAAGAAAAAGTTCGTGCTGCCCCACGCCCCGCGCAGGACAGTGAAGAGCGTCCGGGAATATTCCACCGGCTTCCGCCACAGGAAGTGCCACTGTGCCTTCAGGATTGGCAGCGAGAAAAATGGTTGAAAGCGTGCGCGCGGCAGTAACTTGTCAACTTCCGGATGGGAGACGCTTTGCCGTTCTCGCAGGAGGGGATAGAGTTCGATACGGAGACCGAGCTCTTCCAACGCCAGAATCTCATACAGGATGAAGGTCTCCGTCAGCTTCGGGAATCGCGACATGATGTAAGCCACTTTCACCGTCGTCGGCTCGGCAGGCATCCTCGTCGCGACGGTCATCGTGCTCTTGGTGCGTTCCGGGGAAGGCAGGGTGGTTTTCGTTTCGTTCATTGGCCTGAGAGCGTTTCCACCACTCGTTGCGCGCGGTGTCGCCAGCTATCCACGTAGGTGCCCAGCCGCATCAGCCGCAAACGGAAGATCGCCGGCGTGGTCCGGGGCGTGATGTTGGTTCGCCGCAGTTGCAGCGGGTCCGCCAGGTCCAGGTCGTTTTGCCCGTCCTCGGTTGTCAACGACAGGACAAAACGCTCTTCCCTCATGATGCGCACGATGCCTTCGTTGTAGGACCCGTTGGGATAACAGAAAATCGGCAGGACATTTCCGATCTCGCGTCGCAGGTCCTCTTGCGAGCAGCGGATCTCCTTGCGCGCCTCTGGCGGCGTCAACTGGGTCAGAAGCGGATGGGTCTGTGTGTGCGCGCCCAGCGTCACGCCGTCTCGGGCCAGCTCTCGCAATTCATTCCAGTTGTGTACGGTTCGCTGATCCGTTCGCGCCTCCCCGCAGCGCGCGCAGATCCGGTCCACCAGGGCCATGGCCTCGGCGTGGGGCATGTCCTTGATGTGCGACTGAATCTTCCGCAGGCTTGCGCGGCGCTCCTCCGGAGTATCGAGCCGCACCTCAATCCTCGTTCTCCCCAGCACCTTGCGCGACGTCCCCGTAATCGCCTGGTGCAGCCGGTCCCACCAGAACCTCCGTTCCGGTTGCCCCGGATATGCCGTGGGCACAAACAAAGTCACCGGCAGCCGGTGTTTCCTCAGGATCGGCCAGGCCACTTCTCCAAAGTCGCGGTAGGCATCGTCAAACGTAATCAGCACGGCGCGCGGGGCAAGACGACGCCGCTTCTCGATCGCCTCCAGCACCTCGGCCATGGTCACCACGTTGTAATTCTTGGCGAGGTGGGCCATCTGCTCGCCGAACCCGGCCGGTGTGGCGCTGATCAGCCTCGGATTCAGCGTGGACGAAGCCGCATCGTCGGCCACTCGATGGTAGGTCACTACACGAAGCACAAACGTCCTCCCGCCATCCCCTTGGGAGTGCCCCTGGTCGGCCAATCAGTGTTGATCTGCATGCTCAACCGCATAGTTCAGTCGCCGCTCGGATTCGGTGCTCTTGCAATTACGGCTGGCTCGCACCTGGGGAACCATTCAGTGAACCGAAGCTCGGATTGGAGGCCAACTCCTGTGCAAAAGTCCGGATGTACTCCGTCCGTTCCTGGCGGCGACTCCGCCGGCCAAGGTTAAAGAAGCTCGGTTTGCCATCGAAGCCGAACGTCTCCATCTCTTTCAGTGCCTGTTCCGGTGTCCACTTCTGCACTGCAATTCGGTACGCTGCGGTCATCACCCCGGTGCGGTCTTTGCCGGTGCGGCAGTGCATATAGATCATTTTGTCTGGATTGTCCCGGACGAGCGCGAGAAACGTGGCCACTTGCTCATGGTCGGGCGGCTGCTCAGGCTTCCAAGGGATCCTCACATAGCTCATACCCAGAACCTCAACTCGCCCGGGCTCAGCCAGGGTCTCTTCGTTGTGAGTGCCGCGAAGGCTAACAACGATTTCGATTCCAAGCTCTTTGAGCTGCACGTAGCCTTTTTCTGTGGGTTGGCCGCCTCGGTACAGTGCGGGCGTGACCTGCGCAAAATTCTGCACGCCCTTGAGTTCAATCCTCTCCGCCAATGGAGTCGGCGTTCCATCGAAATCAGTCCCTTCTTGCTCGGTAGCGCGATGGAGCACCAGGCCGAGGAGAAGGATCGCCGCAGCCAGTGCAACTGCGAATGGAAGGAGAGTGCGGAGGCGACCTGTGATCATTGTTTGCATCCTTTACAGCGCATTGAACTACTCGCTGAACTCATCCGGTGTGGCGCTGATCAGCCTCGGATTCAGCGTCAACGAATTCGCTCCGTTGGCCACTCGGTTTCTCCTACTCGGCCAATCGGAGTTGATCCCCGTGCTTGACCGCATACCTCCACAAACTAAAATACCGATTGTTCCTCAGCCACTCGGCAGTTTCCTCTTCCGGTTTCGCTCGCGGCCCCGCTCCCAACTCGTTCAGCCGCGCGAGGAAATTCGACACGTACCGGCTCCAACAGGCGATGAAGAGCGGTTTCAGGCTCGCCGCCGGCAGCCGCAGCCTCTCCTGGTACCGCGCCACGTACTGTGGCGCCCATGCCTCCGGCCCAAAAAACGCACCACGAAATGCGTCCAGATATTCTTCGACTTTCTCGGCCCGGCTCCGCGCAAACGCCAAATACGAAATGAAGAAGAACAGGTCCACCGCAGGCAGCCCTTGCGGCTCGGCCAGCTCCCAGTCCACCACCCCAATCTCCCCGTCCTCGCCCATCAGGATGTTGGGTGCGCTGAAGTCTCCGTGCTCGAACACCAGCGGAATCTCTATGCTCTCGAGCGGCTTCACCAGCCTTCGCGTCTCGGCGATCAATTCTTTCTCTTCATTGGTGACAGGAAAAACTCGCTCGAAATAGTTCAGCGGCCCATTCACCAGCCGCTCAATCGCTCCCCTCGGGTCGTGCCGCCGTTGGGCAGACGCTTGGTGCACCTCGACCAGCCAACGGATGCCCGCCTCGCCGCACTCTTTCGGCCGCCGCCGCACCACCGCCGGTCTCATCGTGTACCCCACCACCGCCGTCTCCAGCAGCAGTTGGCTCCCCCACTGCGCCTCATACGCCAGCACGCGCGGCGCGCTGTCGAATCCGCCCGGACGAATGGCGTGCAAGGCTCTCAGGTTCGCCACCTCTCGATCCAGCGAGCTCGTTTCATCCGTCAGTCGCGGTGTTTTCGCCACCAATCGTGGCTCCGGGGAGCCCTTGGTAAAGATCATGAAGACGGCGTGCCGCGACGCCCGATACGCCGGTGTCGCCACAATCGACGTCAACCCATTCGGCGGCCCATCCTCACCCAGCTCCAGCCGCTCCCAGTTGCGCCTCACAACTGTTTCCATTGCGTTCATCGACTGCTCCGCCGGGGCTCTCTTCCGCGCGACGATGCTCTGGCACGGCATCAGCCACTTCAGCATTCCCAGCTTCGCTAGCACGCGTCCGACCAGTTGCACCATCCGTCGCCGCACGCCCCCGTACCTCCGCGATAGCACAAACGTCGCTGCCGACGGTTCACCCAGCGGAATAATCTCCAGGCAATTCTCGAAGCTCGGCCGGTTCCAGTTCAATTCGATCTGGTCGTATCCGAGCTGCTTCAGCCACGCAACGCAGCTTCGCCTTGACGGCCCCCGCCGCCCGCCCGCCACTTCCCAGTACAAGTACCCGCCGGCCTGCAGCACCGAGCTCGCCAGCTCCACCTCGCTCCGTTCGCGCGACCGCAGCACCACCACATCAAACTCCCCGGGCACTCCCTCGCCACTCGCGGTCTCGCGTCTGACCACCGTCACCGCCTTGCTAAACTGCTCGAGCGCCTCCAGCAGTGTGCCCTCCGGTCGGCCCACGTAGGCCACCTCGTGAAGTCTCGGGTCCGGCAGCAGGTACCGCCAGTCCAAACGTCTCGCCGTTTGGAGATCCCGGTCGCTCCTCTTTCGTTCTCCGTTTGTTCCGGCATTCACCGCGGTGTTTTCAGCGATTGCTTCCATGGGTTAGAAAAGCCGGCGTGTTGAACGAACCGGTGCGCTGCGTACCGGCCCAATGCTTCTGCTGGCCTGGTATTCCGCATATCCAATCTGCAGAGCTGCGCTCGCCACTGCCAGCAGCAGCCAGTAATACCTCTCGTAAGAAAGGTGCAAGAACACGGCGGTCCCCAAATACGCCAGAATACTGAACACGAATGCGGTCGCCAGCTGCGCCAGGTCGGGCCGGCCATACGACCACCGGCGCCGCGCTTGCCACAGGTGGTGAAGAATCAGGCCCACAATCGAAAAGAACACGATGAGTCCCACAATCCCGGTTTCTGCCGCCAGTTCCGCATACAGGCTGTGGGCCCGGCGCGTCTTGGGGATCACCCGCAGCGCAATCTCCGGATTCATGTGGTAGGCCATCGAATAGAAGGGCGCATATTGTCCGGGTCCCACCCCGAAGACGGGATAGTCTAGGAACACGTGCAGCGCCGCGAGCATCTCCGTCGTTCGGCCCCGCGTGACGGAGTCTGGCCGCACGCTCGCCTCTTGGGAGAACAGCCCTTCAACTCCCAGCAGCGTTTTCATCCGCTCCGAGTACCCGGGACTCAGCGTCAACACCAGCACGATCACCAGTGCTCCGGCTGCAAGCACCGGCAATCGGCGCCGTCGTTGCACCATTGCAAACAGCAGCAGCAGCACCGCCAGCGTCACAAACGCCCCGCGCGAATAGCTGAGCAGAACGGCAGACAGAATTAGCACCGCACTGCCGGCAGCCACCACCCGCATCACTCGCGACTTGCCATTCCAAAGCAGGAACAGCGCCAGCGGCAGCACCATCAGCTCGTTTTGTGCATATCGGTTTGGACTGCCGAGCGGCCCACCCGAGCGGTCGGCCAGATGTACTGTGGTTTTCTTGTGCCCGAACTTGTCGGGGGTTTGATCGGTCTCTTCTTCGAGGCTGAGATTCCGCTGCGCAAGTCCGCCGAACTGCTGGTTATACGACCCTGTCGCCGCCTGGTAGAGCGAGAGACCCCCTAGTAACGCTGCCCCCAGCACCAGCACCCACAGGACTCGCTTGAGCGTCGTCATATCCCGGATCACGTTGAACACGAGGAAATACAGCAGCAATCCTTCAAGGAGGTAGGTGGTTATGCGCTCCGCCGCCAGTCCCGGATCCTTGGCAAAAAACGACGACAGCATCATGCAGATCAAAAAAACCACCATCAGCACCAGCGGCAGCCCGGTCTTGATTCGTACGCGGCGCACCAGCAGGTAGCTGGCCAGCGGAATACTCAGCGGCAGCGCCCCCAGCGCCGCCACCCATTCGTTCACATGGAATTGCCGCACGGCCACAACCGCGAGGTTCGAATACAGCACAAACATCACCGCCATCGTGGCCGTCTCCGGCCACAGCACCATCACCAGCCCGACGCCCACCAGGATCGCCACTCCTAGGGATGCCGCTGCTCCTAAGCGGCTGGTTATGTATGCCAGCACCAGCAGCGAGAACAGCATCGAAAGGCTCACCGCTACAATCGGTCGGTAGACACTCACCGCGGTTGTGTTTTTCGTATTCGTCATGTGCGGCTTGCTTCCGCTTGTAGAGGAGTGGTCGAAGCGGCTCCCACTTCCTCACGCGCGCCCTTCGTCTCGCCGGGCTCCGCGTCACCCTGTCTGGATTCCTCTTGGCTTTTCGCAAAAAACGGCAACGCCAGCTCCGGCCGGTTCCGCTCGCGGATACACAGCCGCAGCAGCTTGACAAACTCCCCGCCCTGCAATTTGCCCGGCTGCAAGCGCGCCGACTCTTTCAGCGCCCGGTGCATCCAGCACGTATAAAAGAGCGGTTCGGCCAGGTCTCGATCCAACCCCACCGCCGCGCAGTACCGTTTCGTTGCCTCGGCTAGCAATTCACTCAGCGCCGACCTCGCAATAAAATTTTTCCGAAAGCTCCCCTGCGCATCCCGCTGACCCTTTCTTCGCGCAATCCACGTTCCAAAGCTCCGCACGAAGTAGAACAAATCCCACAGCGGCATTCCTTCCGGCTCGCCGCTCTCCCAGTCCAGAAACACCACCCGCCCGTCCTTCCGCACCAGCAAATTCCACGACCCCGGGTCCCCGTGCTGGAAAACCAATGGAAACCCGCCCTGCGCGCTCTCAATTCTTCCAATCTGCTCCCGCAAAAACCGCAGCTCCTCCTCCGGCAATTGATAAATCTCCTCAAATTGTGCAAAGAGTTTCATCAGTCCCGCCGCCACCTGCTTTGGCGTGGCCGCAGCCCTGTTGGCCGACTCCCTTCCCAGCCGCGTAATCCACTCGATAGCATTTCGCCCGTAAGGACAATCCGGCCTCAGCGTCGTGTGCTGGCGAAACGGCTCCCCATGGATCGCCCTCTGCGCCAGCACCGCGTGTCCCTGATACGTGTCAAAGAACAGCAGCTCCGGATACGTCCCCGCTTCCACATAGCCCTTCTGCGCAAGCTTGGAGAGCGACGCCGCTTCATTCGCCAGCCGAAAATTGAACTCCGGCGCGCGTGTCATCTTAACGATCGCTTCTGGTTTCTTCGATGACCGCTCGAACAAGTAGAAGACCACTTTGTTCGAGTTGTAGAGCCCCCGCGCCGAAAACCCAAAGCGATTCCGCCTCAGATCCATCCCCGCCTTCTCCGCCAGTGATGCCAGGTATTGCGGCGGTTGATGCGTGTCATCGTCTTTCCTCGCGCGCGTCACCAGAATTCCCCGCCGCAGCATCACGGCCCGCAGCAGGCCCAGCGCACTCAGCGTCGCTCCGATTCGACTCAGCATCCGCTTCTTCAGCGACAGCCCGAACAACACATGGCGGAAGAAATGCCGCGCCATCGCGCGGTCTTCCACCGCCAGTGCCGTGCGCATTTCTCCGCTTTGTGGCGTCTGCCAGTAAACTTGCGGGGTTCCCAGGCTCCCATTGGCAAGCCGCCGCAACCTGTGCAAGGCAGACAGGCGATCCGCAAGGCTGTGCGTCTCAAAATAGACCGAGCCATCCGCTCGGAGGAGCCGCTCCACTTCTCTCACCAGCCCCGCAGAGCGGGTCAGATCGGGCGACCCTGCCCCTGCCGTCGTCCAGATCAAGTCCATCGCTTGATCCGGGAAGGGAAGTTGCTCGTACTTCGTGACGGCGATGGCCTGCACTTTGGACAGTCCTCGCTGCCGCGCCACTTCTCTCAGCTCTGCCACTCCCCGGTGATCCGTCGAGAGGACGTTCAATTGCCGGCAAATCGTGGAAAGTACGGCAACCGTATTGACCGGGGGGATTCCGAGGCACAGCACCTCCTCGAGGTCCAGGCTCGGCAGCAGGAACCGCCAGTCGGCGCACGCCATGTCGCCGCTGACGTTCGTCCCCGGCACAAACTTCGTTCTTAGCGTCAGCTCCAGCAACGGTTCACCTCAACGGAGAGCAGCCTTTAGGCAAAGATCAATCGCATCAACGGCAGGCGCGCCAGTTCCGGAAACGTCTCGGCGATCTTCAGCTTCTTCTTGCTCAGCGCCAGCACAATGAACGACACCAGTCCGGTCAGCGCCAGCGCCACGTAGATGCTGGGCCGGCCGAAGAATCCTACGAGCAGCAGCCCCCCCGCTCCCAGCAGCAGCGTCAGATAGAACGGCGCATACTGCTTGTCGAATGGGCTGACCCCGCTCACCAGTCGCAGCCCCGCCTGCTTCAGGATGTTGTAGAGAATCACCGACGCCGCCGTGCTCATCCCCGCGCCCAGCGCCCCGTACCGCGGGATCAGCAGGTAATGGATCCCCAGGCTTGCAAAGAAGATCACAAAGTTGATAGCCACCACGTAGCGAATCTTTCCCAGCACTTTCAGCGTGAGCCCGTTGTTCCCCAGCGCCGCGTCAAAGTAGTACCCCAGCGCCAGCAGCGCCAGGATCGGTCCGGCCCCTTCATACCGCCTTCCGTAAAGGAAAATTGTCAGTGGCTTGGCCAGCGAAAAGGTGGCCGCAAAAATCGGAAACGAAAGCGCCGCAATCCACACCGCCGATTGCCAGTACAGCCGGTTGATCCCCGCGAAGTCGTCTCGCGCAAAGAGCCGCGCTGCCGCCGGCTTGTAGAGTGTCGAAAAGCTATTCATCACCAGCTTGTTGAGCAGGGCCAGCGGCAGTGTGACGCGAAACATCGCCACCGCAGAGATGTTGTGGAAATACCCCAGCATCATCGCCGCGGACATTTGCATCGCCACAGTTACCAGGTCCGAGGTCAGCAACGGTAATGTGAATCCCAAAACTTCCCGCGCAGGCACTTGCAACGTGCTGAACCGGAACTTCTCCAGTAATCCCTGCTTCCGCAACATCCGGACTAAGACCCAGCTATAGAACAGCACCCCGAAGGCGCTTGCCGCGAGATACCCATAGGCCAGCAGTTCCGCTCCGCTCTTCTCAAAAATCAGCAGAAGCACCACGGCCATCTTCAGCCCGGGCGAGAGCACGTACCGCCGGAAGAAGATCGCCCGCGCGTTGCTGAAACACGCGAACAGGTCAACCATGAACGCGTCCAGCGCTTCCACCGGTGCCAGGAAGATCAAAATGAAAATCAGCCTCAGCGGCTGTTGCTGGTCATGAATCAGACGCGCCAGCTGGCCCGGAAAGATAAAGAAGGCTGCAACGGAGAGCAGGCCCACGACGAAAATCGTTCCCAGCACCATCACGATCGTGCCGAACATCTTGTCGTACTCGTGCTTCTCGTGGTAAATGGGCACAAATCGCGACGTCGCCCGGTCCAAACCCAGTGGCACAAACGTCTGCAGGAAGGCCACGATCGAAAGCGCGTAGGCCCATGCCCCGTAGTCTGTCGTGCTCAAGTACCGCACGATCAGCACCTGCGCCAGGAAGTTGGTCCCCACGGAGATCAGCCGCCCGGTCAGCAGCAGGCTCGATCCGCGAATCTGCTTGCGGTTCACCTCCTGAGCAGCTTTGCTCTCCACCGCTGTGAGCCTCTCGGCACATTCTTGTACGGGTTCTCTCAGTGGCTGCTCCGGCGCATTGGGTATGAGTTCTCGCGTAGGCCGTCTCCTGCTTCTCGGTGCTCTTACGAGCTTCCTTCGGTCTTCCGCGCGATCTCCCGCGCTTGGGACGAGCGCTGCAGCGCCCGCTCAATCTGCCGCCACGGCACCAGTTTGAAGTTCTGGTTCTGCCCGTCGTTCTCGTGGTCTTGAGCAACAAACACGCCATCGGGGAACTGAGGTCCCAGGTTCCGGCTTTGTGCCGCGATCCCATCCGTATGCGTCACGTCGTCAATTCCAGGGCCGCCGACGATCCGAAACGTTGCCACGTACGCGTTGTTTCCTTCGCGAATGTACACCACGAAGTCATTCTGGCCCTGGTTCGACGCAATCAGATACCCGGTCCCATTCTTCTCTTTGTAGAGCGCCAGACCTTCCACATCGTTGGGATTCAGATGCCCGCCCAGACCCGTCGTGTCCACAACCGTGTACCATTCGCCCGTGGTTGGCTCGGCGCCGTACTTCCGGATCCCCAGGTCCTCCACAGCTATGTACAGATAGCCGAGTTCGTCGTCGGCCACGCAACCTTCCGTTCGAGATCCCACCTGGAAAGACCTCACTCTGTGCGCGTCCACCTTTTCTGTGCCGTTGTCATAGAGCTTCCACTGCTCCACATCCCCCTGCTCCGAGTTCACAAAGTAATAAGTCGCCGAGGTTTTCTGGCTGTGGTACATGCAGGAGCCATACGCCGCCAGAGTTGTGATCTTGCGCGCAGCCACGTTCTCCAGCATTCGCGTCGTGGGGTTCACGCGATAAATCGCAATGCTGTCGTCCGCGCGATTGCCGGACGTCACCAGTGCCACTCGCTCCCCGCCGAGCGGGAAATCGTAGCGGAGGTCCACGTTGTTCAGCCTCCCGTCGGGCAGGAACTGGATCTGCCGCCCCGAGAGATCGTATACCGCCAGCCCTCGGTCCTTGTCCGTCCCGATGATTGTGCTTTCGGACGGGTCGGTGGGGTGCACCCAGATCGTCGCGTCATCGGCCGCGTCCCCGCTGGTCGGTACGGGATCGGTTTCCACCGTGGCCACCACGGGCACCGCCGTGTTTCCACTCTCGGTCGTCGTCTGGAAGGCCACCAGTGCCAGAATCCCGACCACGAGCAGGGCCGTCGTCTTGGCCAGCAATTGCGCCACCCGCTCTCTTCTTGCTTGCTTGGAATCTCCGCTGAAGTAGCGCTCCCACATCAACGCCGTGACCTCGCGTCGCACCTCATGTTCAGGCTTCGTGGCGTCCACAATCTTCATCTGCGGGATCCGCGCTCGTAGTCCCTGGTAGCCCTGTCGCTTTTCCTCCAGCCATTCTGGCGAGTGCTCTCCTTTTCTCGCGTACAGCACCTCGCCCGGTGCGTCCAGCACGATCACCAGGTCCGGTTTCGGCCAGCCCAGTTGCAGCACCGTACGCCGCAACCGTTTCAGCGGCGTGGCCGGTTTCGGGTTCAGCCACGAGTCATAGACGAACCGGTCAAACACCACAAATCGCCCCCGCAGCGTGTGGTATCGCGCCACGCCCAGGCGATACCACTGCTCCGCCAGCCGGCTGACAAAGCGCAGCCCCTTCAGCGGGGCCGCCAGCACCCGGTTGCGCGGTTCCCGCACTCTTCGCAGCCACTTTGAGAATGGCAGGCCCACCGTGCTGGCCTCTGCGTTGTTCCCCATGTGGATTTGTCGCGCGCGCAGTTGGACGTCCTGCGTCAGGCTTCGTGCCAACTCCGTCTTCCCGGCTCCGTCGGGGCCAAGCAGGACCACGCAAACACCGGGATGCGACACCGCCCGCAGCAGCGGCATCATCCTCCGCTGCACCCAGTTCGAAATCCATCGCCTCGCATTTTGGCCCGGCGCAGACCAGAACAGCCGCCGCCTCACTGCCGCGCGTCGGCTCAGCAAACCCTGCCAGTCCTCCCGGTCAATCGCCCGCTTAACTTTTTCCCAGTTAAGTTCGCCTGGCAGGAGGTCTTCCATTTGTATCTCGCCGTCCCTCTCTGCTTCCCGTCCCGAGCCGATCTCCTGTCGCAACTCCACCAGCCGTTTGCGGTGGCCCGGCTCAAAGCTGGCCTTGTCCAGTAGACAGTGCATCAGCAGCGTGGCCAATTCCTCTTCGGGCGCCAGGATGTACATCGCTCCCTGCGCTTTGCGGCTGCGCCGGCACTGGCTGGCGAGGGGCACCTGCAAATAGCGGAGCGGACTCCCATACCACAGGTCGGTCACCACATCGAATTTGATCCAATTCCCGCTCGCCCGGTCGTAGGCCACCCAGAACTGATGCGGCGCGTGTCCCCACGCCGGCAGCGAAACATAGCCCCGCTGCTCCAGCAACTCCCTCAGTTGTTTCACCTGATGCGGCGCCACCAGCAGGTCGATCTCTTGTCGCGTCCCCGTTGGGCTTGGTTCTTCGCCGGGACGCAACACCACATACAAAATGCCCGCGTCATTCACGGCGCGGAACGTCGCTTTCTGAAAGCTATCCATGACCCTCATCCTTCCTCTCCACACAAGTCACTACAAACCGGCCGTACCTCCGCAGGAACGGCAGGACGTCCAGTAGCCAGTTGTCCAGGCGATACATCAGATTCCGCGCTTTCGACTTGCCTCGCCCGAAGACCAATCTCGCCGGCATCGCGAAAAAACAGAACCCCCGGTACTGGCAGCGGTCGAAGTTGCGCCCAAACTCCTCGACCTCTGCAAATCGGAGCGGCCGGTCCGTCCCCTTGGCCGCTTTTTTCCATTTGTATGGCAAGTAGTCCCGCGCAAATTCCAGTAGCTTGTTGTGTCCCTGCGGGTCTTTGAACGCGGCTTTGCTGACCCTCTTCATCACCCGCGCCAGTTCTTGTCCGGCCCGCTTCAGTTCCAGGTGGTGCAGGGTCGACTCGCCGTGTACGACGTCGATACTGCTGTCCGGCAGCGGCAGTTGCTCGGCCGCGGCCACAAACGCAAACACGCGGTCCGCCACCCCTGCCTCTTGAGCCGCCTTTCGCACGTATGCCACTGCTCGCGGTGAGACGTCGCAGGCATACACTCGCTTTGCTCCTGCCAGTGCCAGATAGACCGGCGTCGGGTTGAACCCGCAGCCTAGATCCAGGATCGTTCGTCCCTCCAACGGCTCGAGGAAGTCGAACAGTTCTCGCCGCCACGGCGACCGATTTCGGTAGGTGGCGTAGACCGCGGTCGGCGCTATCGTCTTTGGCTGAATCGTTTCCGCCTCGGCGTCGGTCAGTGTCATTTCCAGCTTGATTCGTGCCGAAAGGTCCAGTTGCGCCGCCTCTGCCCGGCTCAATACTCGATTTGTCTTGAACGCCGACTTCACCCGTTTTAGCTGCAATGCCATCAACAGGAGGAGGGCCAATGCCAGCGTCAGCTCCATGAACTCCGAGTACCGGAGTAGGATCGACTCCTCCGCGTTCGACGCATTCCACAGCAGGCGGTACGTCTTCCAGATCAGCACCACCAAAAAATACGGCACCAGGATGGCCGGCGGCGCCAGCAACAGCAGTGTTCCCCGCAACCGCGCCTGCTGGTTCGCTCGCAGTGCCATCAGCGGCAGCACCGTCCCGCACGCCCCGATGAAAAGCTTGATCCCCTTGAAAAGCTCGTTCGCGCCCGGAATCTCGTGGAGATTTGTGGCATGCTCCGCGTTCACTGCGTTAAGAGCGGCTGGTGTCGCCCAGCCGATCATTCTCTGGCCCCAATCCAGCTCCTCCCCGACCACAAAGAGAATCCCCGCGCTCATACACGCGTAAAACAGTGCGAATCCCGGATGCCCGGCCTCGCGCAACTTCTGCACCAGCCTCAGCGACAGCAGAAACGCAATCGTCAGGAAGATGACCTGCAGATCCTCAACGACTCCGTCTTCTGCCGTCAGCCGGAAGTACAGTTTCCGATCCAGCCCGGCCATCAGCATTCCAGTTAGCGCCACCACCAGCGGCACGCTGAAGACCGCCACCAGCGTGACGTGCGAGAGATTCAGCTCTCCCGCGCCCACCACTTCCCACCAGCTCGAGGGGCTAGTGGCGCCTCCCGGCGCCGCCAATTGAACGGAATGAAGTCCGCGTTTCATCGCTGCACTCCTGACTGCGGACCATCCTGCGGAGTTTTATGGCCCGGCGGTCTTCTTGTGCTCTCTGCTTTCCCTAGACCGCCGATATGCCGGCTGCGTCAATCATTGACGCAGTCTGCCTTGCTCGAATCCTCCTCAGTTGGTAGGCCATAAAGAGGAAAAACCCCACGGCCAGGATCAGTTCGACCACTTCGTTGTAATTCGTGATGACGTAGTAGAACCTATGCGGTGGTTCGGGCACCGCGTTCCGGTAGGCTCTCCAGACGAACATGAAGAAGAAGTAGGAAATCAGCGAGTACGGCGGCACCAGCAGGGCCAGTTTCTCCCGGTACCGCGCCAGCCCTCTGGCTCGCAGGACCAGCAGGGGCAGGAACACTCCGTACGCCCCCACCAGCATCTGGATCCACTTGAACTTACTTCCCACTCCATAAATGTTGTGCAGGTTGGTTTCATCCTGCTTATTAGCCGTCTGGAATGCCTCCGGTGTGGCCCACCCGAAAATTCTTTGTCCCCAGCTGATTTCTTCGCCGATGAGAAAGAAGAGGCCCACGCACACCAGCAGGTACAGCCCGGCAATGCCCTTCTCGCCGCTATTCCACAACCGGCGCACGATGATCAGGGACAGCACGAGGGCGGCGACGTAGAACGCCACTTGCATGTCCTCGCAAAAGCCGTCCTCTTCCGTGTACCACTTATAGAAACCCTTTCCCACCAGCGCCGCGGCTACACCGCTCAGCGCAATCAGCAAGGGCGCCACCAGGATTGCCATCCCGCTCCCGGGTGAGCAATTCCATTCCCGCGCTACGCCCGCCGCCAGCCTCTTGAGCCCCTGGCTCCAATTCCCGGTACTCGCTCGCTGTCGTAGCTCGCCTGCCACTGTTGACCCGTTTCTCATTCAATCCCTCCGCGCTTCTGCCGCTGCGCGCGGCCGCTCCCAGCGCTGCGCTAGCTGATGGGAGCTCCCTGTCGTCCCTCTCAGTCTCGCCTCGTAAAACTCCATGATTCGCCCTCCGACTTCACGGCACACCGCTTTCAACGGCTGCGTCGCGTCCACTCGAATGAACCCCGGCGTCTTCGCCTCCTGGTCTAGAAAACTCCGCCGCCGCGATTCCAGCCACTCCAGCGTCGCTTCGCCCTTCCGCGCAAACAGCACCTCGGCCGGCGCATCGAGGTAGATCACCAGGTCCGGCCGCGGGTAGAGCTTGGCCAGGCACCAGCGATGAATCCGGTCCGAGAGCCGCCTGTTTTGCCCCTTCGTCCCGTTGTCGTACTCGAAGTCAAACTGAAAGTGCCGGTCATACACGACGATGTATCCCTTTCTTTGGTACCTCCAGGAGAGAAGCTGCCGGTACCACTC